>NZ_NEIU01000001.1:0-595149 GCF_002113595.1 Pseudomonas sp. B3(2017) | reverse complement strand
CCCCCTGCCCCTCTCACCGCGTCGGATCCCCAGCCCGCCTCAAGGCGCTGGCTTGCGCACATCGTCCCTGCGGCGCTGGTGGTGTTGATCCTGTGGCTGCCGTTCGGCTTCGCGCTGACCGGACTGATCGAAGAGTGGGACGTCCTGGGCCTGTTCATCAAACATGGCGTCTTCTTTTTCGCCGACACCTCCAGCCCGCTCGCGCCGCACGCCTTGAGGCCGCTGACGATCTTTCCCCACGCCCTGGCCTTTTGGCTGGACAGCAACTCCTTCTTCTACTGGCATGTCCTGCTGATGCTCGCGCTGGTGATCAAGGGCGCCTCCGTCAGCTACCTGATGGAGAAGCTGACGGGCAGCCTGAAGCTGGGCGTCATTGCCTGTGTGCTGGTCATCATCTACCCGGCCGACACGATGCAGCTCTCCTTCAGGGGCGTGCACATCAACTGGGCACTCAGCCTGGCCTTGCTGGGCAGCGCCATTTTCCTGCATGCACTGTCGCTCAAGCACAAGTTCCGCGCCTGCCTGTTCAGCGCCCTGGCCAGCGCCTTGTTCGCCTCCGCGTGCTTCATGTACGAGGCCTCGCTGCTGCTCGCCTGCATCCCGGCCCTGATGCTCTTTGCCCGGGACGGCCTGGTGACGACGCTGCGCCAGATCAGGCCGAAGCTGGCGGAGCACGCGATCTGGGTCGCCGGCCCCGCCGCCTATGTGATCTACGCCCTGCGCACATCCGCCGCGGTCAAGAGCTATCAGGCCGGCGTCGTCGGCACCGACCTGCTCTCGACGCTCAAGCTCACCTATCCGAAACTGTTCAGCGTCGGTCTGCTGCGCAGCACGCTGGGCGGGTGGTTCGACGCCCTGAGGATCACTGCCGAAGAGTTCGCCAACTACGGGTACGTCGTCGCGGCGAGCGCTGTCTTGTCCGTGGCCATCATGGCGCTCCTGCGAAAGGACAAGGCAAACCCGGCCGGCACCCGGAACACGTCCGCCCTGGCCTTCAACATCAGACTCGGCCTCACCGGCCTGACACTGATCCTGCTCGGCTACTTCCCTTTCCTGACCTCCTATTCCCACCTTGCGATCAGCCAGAGGACTTTTCTGTTCGCGACACCAGGCGCGGCCTTGCTGCTGGCGGCGATACTGAACGGCGGGTTCAGCCTCTCCAAAGCGCTGACCCGTGCGGCCATCGGCTTTTTCTTCATCACGGGCATTTCGTTTCAGCTCTATCAGTTCCATCACTACATCGAGATATCCCGGACGCAGACGGCCGTACTGAGCGACATCACCCGTCAGTTTGACGGGAACTCCGAAAACAAGACGTTGCTGATCCTCGATCACGGCAATCGGCTGAACCACAATTGGATGTTCATCAATGCAAGCCTGACGGGGGCGTTGTCGTTCCTGTACGACAAACCGATTTCGAACGTCCAGGTCTGCCACCTGCCGAGCAAGTATTGGCAGCGTTCGGACGAACTGGGCCGCAAAGGGCGATGCGTTGAAGGCGCACAGGACTGGACATTCGAGTATCCGACCCCGGTCAGCGGACCGGGCTTCCCCACCAGCCTCCAGCCTGCAAGCCTGGTGATACCGAAAGCATCGATCGTCACTGTGGAGATCGGCAGGACCGACGAGACGCCCCAGGACATCCGGACCGCCCCCAAAGGCGTAGCCGAAAAGCGCTACGAAAGCCTTATCGACTCAATGAATGCGAAGACACGCTTCATCCGCTTCAAGGACACCGTCACGACCGACCGGTACGACTGGACGTTCGGCAAATGGTGGAGCATGGAGATACCGACCCACGGCGCTGGCTGGCGCCAAGGGGAATGGGAAGTCAACAGCTTTCATCACCAAGCATTGGCCTGGAAAAGCGAGCGCTACTCAAGCCTCATCTTCCCGTTCAAGCCCAAAGACCAGCGCACCTACGAACTCAAGGGCCGATTCACGATCTTCGCCGGAAAAACCGACCGGAGCAGCATGAAGATTACGCTCAACGGTCAGCCGCTGGCGCTGCAGTGGAGTGCGGACGGCACGTTCTCGGCCACGATCGCACAGGGAGCGCTCAAAGACGGCGACAACCTCCTGGAGTTCGACTCACCGACCGACGACAGCTACTACGGCCTTGCCGCAAGGCTCGAAGGCATCCATATCGCCCGGCAGCCCTGATACCCCCACGGAACCTGCCCGCCGGCCGCTGAAACGCGCGCCGGCCGGCCAACGCCGGATCCTGTCGACCGAAGCCCGCCAGCGCGCTTCAGTCGGCAATCCCCGCAGCGCAGCTAGCGCTCCTCGACACCCAATTCCCGCGCAATGGATCTCACGACGAAGTCCGACCCCCGAGGGGTCAGATGAACGATGTCGAGATAGAAGGCATCACCGCTCGATGCCGACTCCCGCATGAGGCAACCTTCGTCATTGCACATTTTCTGTATGACCGAGATGTAGACGGCCCCGCCTGTCGGGCGTGGGTCGGGAGGTACTGTTCCGCCGCAGCGGTCTGGCTGTCCTGGCCGCCTTCGGTTCAACCGGCGGCCGGGCCGGCGCTATCGTTCGCAAACCTTGCGATAGAGCGCCGCGTAGGCGGCGACCATCGTGTCGGCCGAAAAGACGGACTCGTAGCGGTGCATTGCGCGTCTGCCCATGCCTTCGGCCAATTCGGTGTCTTGCCACAGGGTGTTCATCGCCGCCGCCAGCGACTGAGCGTCGCGGGGAGGCACCACCAGCCCCGTTTCACCGGCGATGTTGATGAACGTGGTGCCGGAACCCATTTCGCACGAAATGAGCGGCTTGCCGTACATGGCAGCCTCCAGCAGGGAAATGCCGAAGGACTCCGAACGCAGGTGCGAAGGGAAGACGAACGCGTGGCAAAGCGTGAGCAGCGCCGCCTTGTCCTCGTCGCCCAGCCCTCCCAGGAAGCGCACATTGGAAAGCCCGAGGCGCTGCGCCTGCGCCTTCAGCTCGGCCTCCTCATGGCCGCCGCCGAGGATCACCACCGGCAAGCCGGTGATCCTGGCCGCCTCCAGCAAGTAGTCCAGGCCTTTGTAGTAGCGCAACGCCCCCACAAAGAGAAAGAACTTCTCGCCGACCATTCGCCGCCACTCGGCGAGCTTCGCCTCGGGAACGGCCGGATAGGTGGCCCGGTCCAGCCCGTAGGGAATGATTTCGACCTTGTCACGGAAGCGGGACAGCACCGGGCTGCTCTGCGCATAGTTCGGCGAAGAGGCGACGATGCTGTCGACGCTGGACAGGAAGCGGTTCATCAGCGGCTGGTAGAGCTTGAGCAGGGTCTTCTGCTTGACGATGTCGGAGTGGTAACTGACCACCGCCGGCTTGCCGTGGCGGGTCGCGAAATGCACCAGGTCCATGAAGGGCCACGGAAAGTGGTAGTGCACCACGTCGGCCTCTTTCGCCAACTGCGAAAAATCCTTGAAGGCCGACAGCGAGAACCCGGTGGACGCGACGTGCAGGTCCAGCTTCGAACGGTGGGTGATGTGATTGCCCACCGTTTCGCCACGGGCGGCCCCCCGCTCGCTCAGGTAAAGCACCTCGGAGGAAAAGCCGTGGCCGGCGCCGCCCTGGGCGATCTGGAAAATGACCTGTTCGATCCCGCCCATCGTTTCCGGGTAGTAGGTCTTGAAGAAGTGCAGAACCTTGATCATTTTCCGTCGACGACCCTTCGATAGACCTGTTGGGTTTCCCGGGCGCAGCGCTCCCAGGAAAACCCTTGCGCATGCTGCATGCCTTTGACCACCGCGATGTCTCGCCAGGCTTCGTCGACCAGGCCCCGCTCCAGCAGCCGGGTCAACTCGTCGATGTCCATCGGTGCGCACATCAACGCCGCGTCGCCGGCCACTTCCGGCAGCGAAGAACTGTTGGAGCACACCACCGGCACGCCGGAACTCATGGCCTCGAGCACCGGCAAGCCGAACCCTTCATAGTGCGACGGGAAAGCGAACAGACGCGCGCCGGCGAACAGCAGGGGAAGATCCTCGCTCGGCACGAATCCGAGGTAATGCGCCCAGCCTTCACGCCGGGCGGTTTCCAGCTTCTGGTGAATCACATCGCTGCGCCAGCCGTGGTAGCCCGTGAGGATCAGCGGCCAACGCGTGCGCACGTCCACCGGCAGACGGCTGTAGGCGTCCAGCAGCGTTTCGATGTTCTTGCGCGGTTCGATGGTGCCGACGAACAGCGAGTAGCCGTTCGCCTTGAGGCCGTAACGGGCCAGTGCCGGCTCAAGTTCGGCCAGCGGCCTCGGGTAGAACTCAGGGGAACTGGCCAGCGGCACGGTGTGGATCCGCTCGATGGGCCAGTTGAAATATTCGGCCAGCTCCCGGCGGGTGAATTCCGAATCGGTGATCAGCGCATCGGCCCTGGTCAACGTGGCCTTCAGCTCTTTCTGCAGGTAGCGCACCAGTTGCGGGGCGTGGCAATGGGCCCAGGTGAAGGGCGACAGGTCGTGGAACGTCGCCACGCTGCGCCCGGCGAAGGGCGGCAGATAGTAATTGGGGCTGTGGTACAGGAAATCGCCGTGACCCTTGAGCGCCGCCTTGCGCAGCATCGGCATCAGCAGCCGGTAGGCCTCGACGGCGAGGAAGTTTTTCTGCACCGCACGCTTCAGGCCATAACCGCTGCCGGACTCGTCGGCGGCCGTGGGCAGTTCTGGCAAAAAGCGTCGACCCGCAAAGAACTGCAGGTCTGAAATGTCTGAACTCTGCTGAAGCCTCAGCGCAAGTTCGTAGGTATAGCGACCGATGCCGGTCAGCGGGAAGCGGATCGGCTCAACAGACAGGATTAGCTTCATTTAGTCCGCCGAAAGCATCCAGCTCAACGTTTCATCCAGCGCCGGCGTCTCCCACCCCTTCACCAGTTCACGGAGCCGGGTGTTGTCGCCGCACAGGATCTTCACCTCATTGGCCCGGACGAAGGCCGGGTTCACTTCGACTTCGATGCTGTGGCCGGTGAAGGCCGAACACATATCGATGACTTCGCGAAGGGAATGGCTCTTGCCCGAACTGACGTTGACGGTCTGCCCCAACGGCCTGGCTTCGATCAAGCCGCGGTAGGCCTTGACCACCGCGCGGACATCGCTGAAGTCCCGGGAGACGTCGAGGTTGCCCAGTTCGATCTTGTCGGCGCGCCGACGGAAATGCGCGACGATCTTGGGCAACAGGAAACTGTCGGCCTGACCGACGCCCGTGTAGTTGAACGGCCTGGCGATCACGATCGGAAGACGGTCGAACCAGAGGCGGGCCATGTACTCCATCGCCAGCTTGCTGACCGCGTAATCGTTGGCCGGCGCCGGAAGCGTCGCTTCACTGAGCAAGCCGGTGGAGGCATTGCCGTAGACGTTCGCGCTGCTGGCCAGCAGCACGCAGTCAGGCACCTTGCCGCAGGCCGCGATCGCTTCCAGCAGGTGACGGGTTCCGATCAGGTTGACCCGATAGAACGTGTCGGCGGCGCCATGCCCGACGAAGGCCAGCGCCGCCAGATGGATCACGACATCCGGTTGAATGGTTGCCAGCAACTCGCGCAGTGCGGAGCCATCCGCCAGATCGGCTTGAAAGTACCCGGGCTCGTCGGAGGGCTGGGTACCCAGCCCGAACACTTCATAGCCGCCAGCCTTGAGCTCGGCGGCCATGTAACGCCCGGTGAAACCTTGAACTCCTGTAATCAGCGCTCGTTTACCGGCAATACTCATCAGAAGGAAAATCCTTTCTCATTTCGACGCAGGTCAGCCTCGACCATCATGCGGCACAGCTCTTCCAGGGTGGTCTTCGGTTCCCAGCCCAGGGTGGCCTTGGCCTTGGCCGGGTTGCCGATCAGCAGCTCGACTTCCGCCGGACGGTAGTACTTAGGATTGATGCTCACCAGCACCTTGCCGGTCGCGGCGTCGGTGCCCTGCTCGTCTTCGGCCGAACCGCTCCAGGCCAGGTCGATGCCGACGGCCTTGAACGCCATGGTGACGAAGTCGCGCACGGTTTCAGTGCGGTTGGTGGCCAGCACGAAGGTGTCCGGCTCGTCGGCCTGCAGCATGCGCCACATGCCTTCCACGTATTCCTTGGCGAAGCCCCAGTCGCGCTTGGCGTCGAGGTTGCCCAGCTCCAGCTTGTCCAGCAGGCCCAGCTTGATCTTGGCCACGGAGTCGGTGATCTTGCGGGTCACGAACTCACGGCCGCGCAGCGGCGACTCGTGGTTGAACAGGATGCCGCTGGTGGCGAAGATGCCGTAGGACTCGCGGTAGTTGATGGTCATCCAGTGGGCGTACAGCTTGGCCACACCGTACGGGCTGCGCGGATAGAAAGGCGTGCTTTCGATCTGCGGGATCGCCTGGACCTTGCCGAACATCTCGGAGGTCGACGCCTGGTAGAAGCGCACTTTCGGGTTGACGATCCGGATGGCTTCCAGGAGGTTCACGCAGCCCATGCCGGTGATGTCGCCGGTGGTCAGGGGCTGGTCAAAGGACACGCCTACGAAACTCTGGGCCGCGAGGTTGTAGACCTCGGTCGCGCCGGTGGTCTGGAGCAGACGGATGCTGGCCGACAGGTCGGTCAGGTCGTACTCGACCAGATGCAGCTCAGGGTGCTTGTCGATGCCAAGCTCCTCGATGCGCCAGAAGTTGACAGAACTGGTCCGGCGGTAGGTGCCATACACCGTGTAGCCCTTTTCCAGCAGCAGTTCCGCCAGGTAGGCGCCGTCTTGCCCAGTAATGCCGGTAACGATAGCTTTCATGCGAATCCTCTAAACTCCATTTGAGCGCCTAGTCAGCAGGCTCTGTTGTGTCGTGTGCGCCATTGGGCTCCGGTCGGCAGAGCCGCAAATTCTTGCAGATCATACAGAATGCGGCCCGGAACGACGATACCCAACCGACCGACAATACGTGTCCGGTCCTTTCCCGTCGCCGCCGGAGAAACCATTGCCCGATGCTGCACAAGGCGTCCGTTCGGTTTTCTCGCCTGCCGGGCGTTACCTTGAAAATTCAATCACTTGAGGGTTTCCGACCGAAGGCCCCGATCTTGCCCCGCCGACTGTAAAGAAAAGATGTAGAAAAGGTGACACTCCCCGCCCCCCAGCCTAAAATGGCGTGTTTTTTTGATCAATAATCTGGTGCTCTTAATGCGCAATGGTTCAGTAAGTATCGCCGTGTCGGACATCATCGCCGCGACAAGGCGGTACGCTTTGGTAGGGACGCTAGGCTGGCAAGACGTGCGACAGCGCTACAGGAGGTCCGCGCTCGGCCCCTTCTGGCTGACCATCAGCATGGGCGTGATGATCGGCACCATCGGCGTGGTGTTCGGCCAGATCTTCAATTCCCCGATGCAGGAGTTCCTTCCGTTCCTGGCCATCGGCATGATCCTCTGGAGCTTCATGTCGACCGTGGTCACCGAAGGCTGCACCGGCTTCATCGCCGCCGAGGGCATCATCAAGCAACTGCCCATTCCCCTGTTCACCCACATCCTGCGCATGATCTGGCGCAACATCCTGATCCTGGGGCACAACATCGTCATTTTCCCGCTCGTGCTGCTGGCCGTCGGCAAGCCGTTGACCTGGCTCGCCCTGATCAGCATTCCGGGCTTCATCCTCGCATTGGTCAACCTGACCTGGATCGCCTTGCTGCTGGGCATCCTCTGCGCCCGCTACCGCGACCTGCCGCAGATCGTCGGCAGCCTGCTGCAAGTGGTGTTCTACCTCACCCCGATCATGTGGATGCCGAGCCTGCTGCCGCAGCGCGCCGGGCTTTACCTGCTCGACCTGAACCCGGTCTACCACGTCATCTCCGTGGTCCGCTCCCCGCTGATCGGACAGATGCCGACCGCCACCAACTGGTGGTTCTCCGTGAGCATGGCCGTGATCGGCTGGATCGTCGCCCTCATGGTGTATGGCCGCTACAAGCGCCGCATCGCTTACTGGCTCTGAGAAGAACTCCCAATGTCCTTGATCGAATTCAATAACGTCAGCGTGGATTTCCCGATCTACAACGCCAACGGCCGTTCCCTGAAGAAACGCCTGATCCAGGTGGCCACCGGCGGGCAACTCGGCGCCGACCAGCAGGGCCGCGTCATCGTCCGGGCCCTCGAAGACCTCACGTTCACCTTGCGCGACGGCGACCGGGTCGGCCTGCTCGGCCACAACGGCGCCGGCAAGAGTACCCTGCTGCGCCTGCTCAGCAGCGTCTACGAACCGTCCTCCGGCACCGCCCGGATCGACGGCGAGATCGGCTCCCTGATCGACATTTCCCTGGGCACCGACCCGGAAGCCACCGGCCGGGAAAACATCTACCTGCGCGGCGCCATCCTCGGCATGACCAAGGCGCAGATCACCGAAAAGCTCGACGAGATCATCGAGTTCTCCGAGCTGGGCGACTTCGTCGACATGCCGATCCGCACCTATTCTTCGGGCATGCACCTGCGGCTGGCGTTCGCGGTGTCGACCACGATCAAGCCGGAAATCCTTCTGATGGACGAATGGCTGTCGGTCGGCGACGAAGGCTTCAAGCACAAGGCCGAAATCCGCATGAACGAACTGGTGAAGTCGACCAACATCCTGGTGATCGCCAGCCACTCGCGCGAACTGGTCATGCACACCTGCAACCGGGTGCTGTGGCTGGAGCACGGCAAGATCAAGATGGACGGCGACCCGGCGACCGTCACCGCTGCGTACTTCGGAGGCTGAAGCCAGTGAACAGCATCAAGCGCAACGGCGTTGACATCGCAATGGCATTCACTTCGGCGTCCAGGCGCATGCGGATCGCTGCAGTCGTCCAGCCTGTCGCAGCCGCACCGGCCGACATCGCCGAGGCAGCCGTCCACAGCGTGGGCGATGTCGCCGGCGGCGCCCGAACGAGGATCAGCACGATGTTACGACACCAGATCAAACGAGTGCTTCGACGACTGGCCCGCAGCGCCTATCGCGCGACCAAGCCTTTCGCGCGTCCGGTGCTCTTTCGTGTACGCAGCTATTTCACCAGCGCCCTGCGCGAGGAAATGCAGCAGCAGTTCGCCAGGCTGCAGGAACATCAGCAAGAGCAAACCCGGCAAATCATGCAGGAGCTCCAACGCCTGGCGAATGCGGCCAATGTTCAGACCTCGCTCTCTCGCAAACTCATTGCCGAGCAGCTCCCCCTGGAGAAGGCCGGACCGCAGCTGGACCGCATCGAGCACTACTCGCTCATCGACGTCAACCGCGTCGCCATCAACTCCGGATCCGACGAGACCCTGGTGAAATCGGCTGTCGGTTATGTCCTGTGCGGCGCCAAGGATCATGCCCTTCTGGCCAACCTGATGGAAGCCGGGGAGCTGGAGCCCGGAACCCGAAAGCTCATTGAACGGCTCGTCCGCCCGGGCGACACCTACATCGATGTCGGCGCCAATATCGGCATGCATTCGATCGCGGCGGCCCGGGCGATGGCGGGACGCGGCAAGGTCATCGCCTTCGAGCCGTTCGAACCCACCCGCAAAATGCTCGAAAGGAACCTGTGGCTCAACGGCTTCTCCGAGATCAGCGAAGTTTCCCACTACGCCCTGTCGGACACCACGGGCACCCACAAGCTGCACCTGGGTGCCACCAGCGGCCACCACTCGCTCTACGAACTCGAGACCCCGTCGTTCTCGTCTGCGGCATCGGTCGACATCTCAACGACCACCCTGGATGAGTTCCTGCCCGAACTCCAGACCGCGCGGCTGCTGAAGCTCGATGCGGAAGGGGCCGAGATCGATATCGTCAAAGGCGCAAAACGCCTGCTTTCGACCAACCCGCACATGTTCATCATCGTCGAGCTTGGCCTGTCCCACCTGAAACGGAACTCGATCGCGCTCGAAGACTGGCTGCGACATTTCACCGCCCTGGGGCTTGCCTTCAACGTCGTCAACGACCAGACCGGCGATCTCGAAGACTGGTCGGCCGAACGGCTGTCCCAGGCCGAGTCCGTCAACCTGCTTTTCACCTCCCCCGAATCAATGCAAGCCGCAAGGACGCAAGCATGAAGACCGAAGTCATCGTCATAGGCGCCGGCGGACACGCCAAGGTCTGCATCGAACTGCTGCAGGCCCAGGGCGACACCGTCGCCTGCTGCGTCGGCAATCCGGACAGCCCGGACACCTGCGTGGGCATCCCCGTGCTGAAAAGTGACGACCACCTGTCCGCGCTCTTCAATGAAGGCTATCGGCGGGTGTTCGTCGCCATCGGCGCAAACGCCGTCCGAAACAAGCTCGCCGCCAAGGCCACCGCCCTGGGCTTCACGCTGGTCAACGCCGTCAGCCCGGCCGCCACCGTTTCGCCCTCGGCCCGGCTTGGCGCAGGGGTCGCCGTGATGGCGGGCGCCGTGATCAATGCCGAGGCGACGATAGCCGACCTCTGCATCGTCAACACCGGCGCCACCATCGACCATGACTGCGTCCTGGGCCAGGCCGTCCACATCGCTCCCCAGTGCGCACTGGCGGGCAACGTCCAGGTCGGCGACCTCAGTTTCGTCGGCGTAGGCAGCAAGATCATTCCGGAGATTCGCATCGGCGAGTCTTCCATGGTAGGCGCCGGCAGCGTCGTCATTTCCAATGTCGGTTCGGCAGTCACGGTTGTGGGCGTGCCGGCCAAAGCTTTAAACAAATTTTGAAGGAAGAGACATGAAACGTATTTCCGTTGCACAACCGAAGCTTGCCGGAAACGAGCGCAAGTACGTACTCGATTGCCTGGACACCAACTGGATTTCCTCCAACGGCAAGTACATCACCGCCTTCGAAGAAAGCTTTGCGGCCTTCTGCGGGGTCAAGCACGCGATCGCGACCAACAACGGCACCACCGCCCTGCACCTGGCGCTGGTCGTGCTCGACCTGCAGCCCGGCGACGAAGTCATCATTCCGACCGTGACATACATCGCGACCGCGAACGCCGTCCGCTACTGCGGCGCCACACCGGTGCTGGTGGATGTGTGCGCCGATACGATGAACATCGATCCACAGACCATCGAAAGCAAGATCACCTCCAAGACCAAGGGCATCATCCCGGTGCACCTCTACGGCCATCCGGCGCAGATGGACGTGATCAACGACATCGCCCGCAAACACAACCTGTGGGTCGTCGAAGACGCCGCCGAAGCCCACGGCGCCGAGGTCAAGGGCAGCAAGGTCGGCAGTCTCGGCACGTGCGCGACCTTCAGCTTCTTCGGCAACAAGATCGTGACCACCGGCGAAGGCGGCATGGTCACCACCAACGACGATGCGCTGGCCGCCAAGCTGCGCCTGTTCCGCGGCCAGGGCATGGATCCGAACCGTCGCTACTGGTTCCCGGTGATCGGCTACAACTACCGCATGACCAACATCCAGGCCGCCATCGGCCTGGCCCAGATGGAAGGCATCGCCACCTCGCTGGCAGACCGCGAACAGATCGCCAACTGGTACGACGAGGCGCTGGCCGACCTCAAGGACAAGATCGTCCTGCCTACCGAGGCGGCCTGGGCCAAGCAGGTGTTCTGGATGTACAACATCTTCCTGGCTGACGGCGACGAGCACAAACGCGACGCCGTCATGCAGAAGCTGGACGCGATGGGCATCGAGACCCGGCCGGTGTTCTACCCGATGCACGTCCTGCCGCCCTACAAGGAAGACGGCATCTATCCGGTGGCGGACCTGTGGTCCGGCCGCGGCATCAACCTGCCGACCCACCAGGACCTGACCCGCGAAGACATCATCAGGATCGCGGCCAGCTTGCGTGAGGTCTTGGCGGCCTGATGAAAATCGCCCTTTGCTCTTCATTCGTCCCTTTCATCAAGGGCGGCGGAAGAAACATCGTCGACTGGCTGGCTTCGACCCTGATCGAAGCCGGACATCAGGTGGAGGTCGTGTACCTTCCGGAGTACGACGCTCCGCCCGACATCCTGTTCCAGCAGATGATGGCGTTGCGCTGGGTGGACCTGCAGGCGGCGGACCGGGTCATCTGCTTCCGCCCTCAGGCGCACCTGATACCGCACCCGCACAAGATTCTGTGGTTCATTCACCACATCCGCACCTTCTACGACCTGTGGGACACCCCGTACCGGGACTTTCCCGACAACGCCGAGAACCGGGCGATCCGCCAATCCCTGATGGAGGTGGACACCCTGGCGATGGGTGAAGCGAAGACCGTGTTCAGCAACTCGAAAGTCGTCTCCCAACGCCTCAAGACCTACAACGGCATCGACAGCGAAGTCCTGTATCCGCCGGTCTTTCAGCCGGAGCGCTTTTTCTGCGCCGGGTACAACGACGAGATCGTCTACATCTGCCGCCTGGAGCACTACAAGCGCCAGCACCTGCTCATCGAGGCGTTGAGCTACACCACCACGCCGGTTCGCCTGCGCATCCTGGGAACGGGCGCGAGCCCGGACTACGGCAACGCCCTCCGGCAGGCGATCGAGACCTGCAACGTCGCGGACCGGGTCACGCTGGAAGACCGCTGGATCAGCGAGGAGGAGAAGGTGGAGCATCTGTCGCAGTGCCTGGCCGCCGCCTATCTGCCGCTGGACGAAGACTCCTACGGATACCCCAGCCTGGAAGCCAGCCACGCGCAGAAGCCGATCCTCACGACCTCGGACTCCGGCGGCGTGCTGGAGCTGGTCCAGGACGGGCACAACGGCTACGTCGCCGAACCGACCCCCGAATCCCTGGCCGACGCCATGGACAAACTCTACCGGGACAAGAACGTGACCCAAACCATGGGCAGGAATGCCAGTCAGCGGCTGGTCGACCTGAAGATCTCCTGGACACAGGTTCTGGAGCGTCTTCTGGCATGAAAGTATTGATCGTGAACAACATGGCGCCCTTCATCTGGGGGGGCGCGGAAGAGCTGGCCGTCAATCTGCAGAAGAACCTGACCGTCGCCGGGCATGACGCGGAAATCCTGCGGATCCCCTTCCAATGGGAGCCGGCCACCCGCATCCCGTCGCAGATGCTGTTGGCGCGGACGCTGGAGATCGCCAATACCGATCATGTCATCGCCCTGAAGTTTCCGGCGTACCTGGTGCGCCACCACCGCAAATCGCTGTGGCTGCTGCACCAGTACCGGCAAGCCTATGACCTGTACGATGCGGGCCAGACCAACCTGCCCCCAGGCGAGACCGGAGCGGACATCCGCAAAGCCATCGCCCATGCCGACAACGAGACCTTCGCACAGAGCCGGCACATCTATACCAACTCGGAAGTCACCCGACAGCGCCTGCTCAAGTACAACGGCTTCGACTCCAAAGTGCTGCTTCCGCCCGTCAACGACCCGGAAGCCTTCACCGGCGGCGAAGACGACGGCTACATTTTCGCGGGCGGCCGGGTCAACGGCATGAAACGCCAGTACCTGCTGCTGCAAGCCCTGGCCAAAGCCGACCGGCGCGTGAAAATGATCATTGCCGGCCCGCCCGAAACGCCTGCCGACACACAGCAACTGCATGCGATCATCGAGCAGTTCGGCCTGCAGGACCGCGTCAGGCTCGACCTGCGCTTCCTGCCTCGCGCGACCTACGTGGACTACGTCAACCGTGCGCTGGCCGTTGCCTACATTCCGTTCGACGAAGACTCGTTGGGTTACGTCAGCATGGAAGCGGCGACCGCCCGCAAGGCATTGATCACGACCACCGACAGCGGCGGGATCCTCGGCCTGGTGGTGCCCGGCGAAACCGGATGGCGGGCAGAGCCGTCGGCGGAGAGCCTGGCGCAAGCGATGAACGCCGCTTACGAGAACAGGGCCAGGACCCGACAGTACGGGGAAGGGGCACAGACGCTGTGGAACAGCCTGGGCATCAATTGGCCGGAGACGGTCGAGGCACTGATCAAATGAAACTTGTCATGTTCACGCCGGCCGTCAAGACGTCGGCCATCGGCCGGATGACCCGGCTCGTCGTCCGCCAGCTCCTGGCCCAGCAACACCAGGTCGTGGTGGTCCGCACCGAAAGCCAGCACGTCACGGTCGACGAGCTGCACGACTTCGGCTGCACCGTGCTGCCATGGACCGACGAAGCCCAAGTCGCCCGGGAAATCGAAGCGGCCGACGAATGCGTCTATCAGATCGGCAACAGCTACGAGTTCCATGAAGGCGGCATCGCCTGGCTGACCAAGGCTCCCGGCGTCGTCTGCCTGCACGACTTCTTTCTCGGGCATCTGTTTTTCGGCTGGTCGCAGAACCGGCGCGAAGAGGCGGTCAGGATCCTGGAGCAGTGGTATGGAAACGCCGTTGCGCAGGGGTACTTCCAGATCCATGACGGTTCGGTCTTCATCAGCCAGACCCTCAACGAAGCCCCGCTCACCGAGTGGATCAGCTCAATGGCCAGCACCGTGATCACCCACAGCAATTGGGGTTGCGAGCGCGTGCTGGCGGCCTGTGCCGGCCCGGTCTACGTGACGCCGCTGGCCTACGACGCCCCCGGCGCCACAGGCAACGACGGGCACACCGGCGGTGACCGTCTGAATGTCCTGACCATCGGCCACGTCAACCCCAACAAGCGGGTCGAACGCTGCATCCAGGCCATCGCCCAAAGCCCTTCACTGCGGGCGAACGTCCGTTACCGGCTGGTCGGCGCCATCCTTCCGGAAACGGAAAAACGACTGTCCGAGCTGGCGCTCGACAGCGGCGTCGAGCTGATCATCTCCAACGAGGTCGATGACGCGGCGCTGTCCGAAGCCATCCGCGAAGCGGATGTCATCAGTTGCCTGCGCTGGCCCAGCCTGGAGGCCGCCTCCGCCTCGGCCATCGAAGCGATGCTCTACGGCAAGGCCACGATCGTCACGGACACCGGCTTCTACAGTGAGCTGCCCGACGCGTGCGTCCTGAAGATATCGGCGGACAATGAAGTGGAGGACCTGAAACGGATCTTCCTTTCGCTCCACGAGGACCGGACATCGGCCAATGCCATCGGGCAGCGGGCACAAGCGTGGGCACGGGAAACGTTCACGGCCGAAAACTACGCACAGAAGCTGGAGCTGGCGGTCGGCGCTTCGCTTCGGGCGAAGGTGCTGCTCAAGGCCGTCGATCACTTTTCAGGCATCATCGAACAATGGTCGGCCAACCCTGCCCTGCTGGCGACGGCGGACATTCAGGCGCCGCTGAGCGTGTTCAACACCAACACCATCGTCTAGGTCTCGCGGCGCAGGCCCGGATCGCCGGGCCTGCGCCAACGCCTGACTATCTCGAACTGTCGAAAACGACCTGAGCGGTCTCTTTCCAGGCCACCGGCAGGTAGCGCTGGCGGATCGCCTCTTCCTTGGCGGCCAACGCCGCCGGGTCGAAGGCGTACTTTTCCAGCTCCGCCGCCCACACCGTGACGTCCCACGGCTCCAGGTAATCCAGCAGATCCCCACCGACCTCCGGAATCGAAGCCGCACTGGAGGCCAGGCAGTACTTGCCCGCCGCCAGGCTTTCCGCCACCGGCAGGCCCCAGCCTTCGTACAGCGACGGGAAGGCCGTCATCATGCAATGGCGATACAGGTGCATCAGATCCGAGTCGGAGACATTGTTGAGGATGCGGATGTGGTCTTTCGTGCGCGGATCAAGGTTGATGTCCATCAGCAGATCCCCCACGCCCCAGCCCGGCATGCCGACGAACACCAGCTTGGGCAGGTCCTGCACGCCTTTGTCGACCAGGCGCGTGTAGGCCCGGTACAGCACCTCATGGTTCTTGCGACGCTCGATGGTCGACACGAACAGCACGAAACGCTCCTTCAGCAGGGCCTTCACGTCCGCGCTGATGTCGTCGCTCAACTCATGGGACAACTGGCAACCCAGCTTGACCACTGCCATCTCAGGAACAGGCGCACCCAACTCGCCGAGCAGCGAAATCAGGTCTTTGCGGGTGCATTCCGAAATGCACAGGATCTTGTCCGCGCACCAGGCGACATCGGTGAAGTAGTTGGCGAACTTGGCCGCCACGTCACCCACGCACAGGTGCGGCAAGCGCACAGGGATCACGTCGTAGCAGCAAAGGACGACCCGCAGGCCGACCTTCTTCTTGAGCTCGTACAGGTACGGCAGATCCTTGTTGTCCCAATCCAGGCCGACGGAAATGTAGCTGTCGCCCTTGGAGAAGGGATGCCCGGCAATGCCGGCCTTGCGGGCAACCGGCGCGAACACGTAACCGCGGTTGGCCGGCTTCAGGAAGGCCTTGGCCGCCGAACGCAAATGCCGCACGCCGATCACCGCCTCGACGATCGAGACCCGACGCTGCTGGAAGAACTGATAGATCCGCCCGCTCAGGCGCGTCGGCAGCCGGTTCAGCACCTTGATGGCCTTATCCTTGAGCCGGGCTTCGATCGAGCTTTTGTTCGCGGCGCCGCTGGCGACCTTTCCTGGCGCCACGGCGTGGGCGCCGGAAATGCGCTTCAGCGTGGCCGCGACGTCACCGGCCGAGACCGCCGCGTAGCCGGCGGCATGGTCGTAGGCGCAGAACTTCACGTCTTCGCCGGCAGCGATCAGCTCAAGCGCATGGGCGGCCGCTTCCGCTTCGGTACGGATAATGCCTACCGCTGGCCGGCGCCAGCCCAGAATGGTCGTCACATCAAACCAGGTGGTCATGCCTCTTGCGCCTTCTTCTCAATGACTTGTGCCGCTGCTTGCGGAATCGGTTCCAGGCTCCGGGCCCAGGTCAACGGCTCACGGGACGCTCTGTCCGGTCCCTTGCCCTCTGTCGACGCCGGCCCGGTCAAACGGCCACGGATCGCAGCGTGAAACTCGGCAGGCGAACGCGCGACGCTGATTTCCGGCTGGCTCAGATGCTGCTCGAACCCGCGGAACGCCGACTCGGTGCCGACCACATACTTGCCCGAATAGATGGCTTCCGCCGTCTTGATGTTCGAGCCGCCGCCATGGGGGATCGGCAACAGGAACGCATGGGCGAGGGTCTTCACGGCATCCAGGTCTTCGTCGGGCAGCATGTACAGCAACTGCAGGCGCGACAGGTTCAACTGACCCCAACGGCTGTCGCGCAGCGTCGCCTCCAGGTGCTCGCACACGCTGCCGACCACCACCAGCTTGCTGTCCGGCGGGATGCACGCCAGGGAACTGCCCAGGCACTCGTTGAACCCCTTGAAGTTCGGCGGGTGGGCGCTGGCGACGTAGAGGATCCACGGCGATTCCGGCAGGCGCGCCTTCCAGGTCTCGAGGACCTCGGCCTTGGCGGTCCACGGCGCGATGCCGTTGGGTGCGAGCAGCGGCATCGCCGCGCCCCAGGCCTTGAGGATGTCATAGTCCGCCTGCGTGACGGCCACGGCGATGTCCGCCTCCAGCGCCGCCTTGCGCTCCAGCGCCTCGATGTCGGCGATCACCGGCGCTGCGCCCTTGATGCCGTAGCTGTCGAGGATCTCCTGCTTCAGCGGCGCTTCGATGTTCTGCGAACCGTAGATCAGGCAGGCGTTGCGGTACTGGGGCATCTGCTTGATCTTCAGCACCAGCGGCCACAGCCACGGCTGCTCGACATGGATGACGTCGATGGCCGGCGGCAGCTTCTTGAGGATCTCCGGGAACCCGCCCTGCTCCGAGGCCGCGAACTCCCCCGAAAGCAGGTCATTGATCAAGGGCACGTACGCGCCCTTGTACTTCCTGAAGTCGCTGCCGGCCGGGAACTTGACGTCGTTCGGCCCCAGCGTCGACGGCGGATAACCTTCCGGCTCATAGACCGCCAGGTGAGTCACGCTCCAGCCGCTTTGCTCGAAGGTCGAGGCGATGTTGGCCACCCGCACCTGCCCGCCGTGCCGGGGACTGGCGATCGGATAGGTACTCAGCAATAAAACCGTTTTCAAATTATGAACCTTCAGAATTGATGCTTCGCGACCGGCGACCGCGCCTGACCGCTTCGCTCACAGAAGCGCGGTCGCCGTTGGCTGCCAAAAGACCCGGCGCCTCAGGCGCCCGTGATCAGCGCCTCGACGTCCTTGAACCGTTCCTGCATCAGCGCCTCGTCGCCCTTCGCTTCGACATTGAGCCGCAACAGCGGTTCGGTGTTGGAACCGCGCAGGTTGAAACGCCAGTCACCGAAGGACAGGCTGATGCCGTCGGTCTTGTCGAGCTCCGGGCCGTGCGGCAGGTAATGCGCCAGTACCTTCTCCAGCACCGCCGGCACGTCCGCCACCCGGTAGTTGACCTCGCCGCTGCAGGGGTAAGCGGCAATCCGCTCGTCGACCAGCTGGGCCAGCGTCTTGCCGGTGGCGGACATCAAGGCCGCCACGAGCAGCCACGGAATCATCCCGCTGTCGCAGTAGGCAAAGTCGCGGAAGTAGTGGTGGGCGCTCATTTCGCCGCCGTAGATCGCATCTTCCAGGCGCATGCGCTCCTTGATGAACGCGTGCCCGGTCTTGCACAGCACAGGGACGCCGCCGGCCTGCTCGACCTGGTCGATGGTGTTCCAGGTCAGGCGCGGGTCGTGGATGATCTTGCTGCCCGGGTGCTGCTTGAGCAGCATCTCGGCCAGCAGGCCCACGATGTAGTAACCCTCGATGAACCGCCCGTTGCCGTCGAAGAAGAAGCAACGGTCGAAATCGCCGTCCCAGGCCAGGCCGATGTCGCAGCCGTTGTCCAGCAAGGCCTGGCGGGTCAGGTCACGGTTTTCCGGCAGCAGCGGGTTGGGCACGCCGTTGGGGAAATGGCCGTCCGGCTCGGCGTTGATGACCACCCACTCGAACGGCAGCCGGTCGATCAGCGCCTGCAGCGCCGGGCCTGCGGCACCGTTGCCCGGGTCGGCCAGCACCTTCAGGGGCTTGAGCGTGGCGACGTCGATGTAGGTCAGCAGGTGCTCGATGTAGCGGCCCTTGTCCGCTTCGACGCGGACGCTGCCCGGCGTGGCGGCCAACGGGCCCAGGTCACCGCTGTCGACGCGGTCGCGGATGGCGTTGAGCCCGGTGTCGCCGCTGATCGGCCGCGACTGCGACTTGACCAGCTTCATGCCGTTGTAGCCCTTGGGGTTGTGGCTGGCCGTGATCATCACGCCGCCGTCGGCGCCGAACGCGCTGGTGGCGAAATACACCTCTTCGGTGCCGCACAGGCCGATGTCGATCACATCGGCGCCGGCTTCGAGCAGGCCCCGCGTCATCGCCTCGGCCAGCATCGGGCTCTCGAGCCGCATGTCCCGACCCAGCACAATGCTTTTGCCTTGAAGCTCAGTGACCATCGCCCGGCCGATCCGGTAGGCGACCTCTTCATTGAGGTCCGAAGGCACCTGGCCGCGAATGTCGTAAGCCTTGAAGCACTGGGTCTTGATAGGGGTATGCATGCTGGTCTCTTGCTCGGGATTCAGGTGATGGCACGCCGGGAACATCCGCTGCGCGCCGTCGGGATGGATGGGTGTCGAAGATCGACACATGCAAATAAGCCTGACCGGCAGAACATGCACCGGTCAGGCTTATGGCGTCCGGCCCGCAGTTACTTGTCGACGCGGCCGTAGTTGTCTTCGAAGCGGACGATATCGTCCTCGCCCAGGTAATCGCCGCTCTGCACTTCGATCAGCACCAGCGGAATCACGCCCGGGTTCTCCAGACGGTGCTGGTGGCCGGCGCGGATGAAGGTCGATTCGTTGGTGTTCAGCATCAGCTTCTGCTGATCGTTGACCACCACCGCCATGCCCTCGACGACGATCCAGTGCTCGCTGCGGTGGTGATGCATCTGCAGCGACAGCGAGGCCTTCGGCTTGACGACGATGCGCTTGATCTTGAAGCGCTTGCCCTCTTCCAGGGTGGTGTAGGTGCCCCACGGGCGATGGACCGTGCGGTGCAGCAGGTGCACCGTGTGGCTGCAGGCCTTGAGCTGGCTGACGATGTGCTTCACGTCCTGGGCGTGGTCCTTGTGGGCGATCATCACGGCGTCAGGCGTGTCGATGACCAGCAGGTCCTCCACGCCGACCAGGGCGGTCAGGCGCTCTTCGCTGTTCACGTAGTTGTTGCGCGAGTCGTGGGCCAGCACTTCGCCTTCGAACCGGTTGCCGTTCTCGTCCGCCGGGGTCAGTTCGCTCACCGCGTTCCAGGAACCGATGTCGCTCCAGCCGATGTCGCAAGGGATGGTCGCGACCTTCTGGGAGCGCTCCATCAGCGCATAGTCGATGGAGATGTCCGGCACCTGGGCGAACAGCCCGCTGTCCAGGGCCAGGCAACGGTAGTTGTCGGACGACGTCAGGCGCGACGCCTCGATGGTCTTGGCGACCGCGGCGACGACGTCGGGAGCGTGCTGGCGCAGCTCCTCCAGCACCGTGCCGACGCGGAAGCAGAACATGCCGGAGTTCCAGAAGTAGTTGCCGGCGCTGAGGTAGCCTTGGGCGGTTTCCAGGTTCGGCTTCTCGACGAAACGCGCCACCTTCAGGCCGCCCTTGAGCGGAGCGGACTTTTGCGCCTCGATGTAGCCGAAGCCGGTTTCAGGATAGGTCGGCTGGATGCCGAAGGTGACCAGCCAGCCCTCGGAAGCCAGGGTGACGGCGTTGGCCACGGCCGCCGCAAACGCTTTCTCGTCCTTGATCAGGTGGTCGGCCGCCAGCACCAGCATGTGGGCGTCGGCGCCGTGGCTGGCCTCCAGCGAGAGCGCCGCCGCAGCGACGGCGGCTGCGGTGTTGCGGCCGAACGGCTCGAGGATGAAGCCCTGGGCGTGCCCGGCCTTGTTGACCAGGCCGTACTCGTCCTCGGTCTTGAACAGCAGCTCACGGTTGGTGACCGTCAGGACTTCGACAACCCCTTCCAGGCGCGAAGCGCGCAGGAACGTCTTCTGGATCAGATTCTGGCCATCCGGCAGCTCCATGAACGGCTTTGGATGGGCCTCACGGGAAACCGGCCACAACCGGCTGCCCACTCCGCCAGACAAAATTACGGGAATCAGTTCCATGCTCTAAATCCTTAAGCCCCTTCCCGCGGATGACCGGCGGGCAAGCGGGTTCAGTTATGTTTCTGGTCGTTCGTGCACCGGATTCAGTGCAAAACCCTCGCCGCTGGCGGCCATTCTACAGCGCCAGCCCCCCATAGATCACTCGGCACGTGCATACGGGCCACAGCAACCGACAGAACGGCCGGCCTCACATCGTCGGGTGGTCCAGCAGCTTCTGAAGATACTGACCGTAACCGGTCTTCTTCAGACGCTCGGCCTGAACCTTCAGTTGCTCTGCGTCGATCCAGCCGTTGTTGTAGGCGATCTCTTCCAGGCACGCGACCTTCAGCCCCTGACGGTGCTCGATGGTGTGGACGAAGTGCCCGGCCTCCAGCAGCGAATCGTGCGTACCGGTGTCCAGCCAGGCGAACCCGCGGCCCAGCATTTCGACGTTGAGGGTCTTCTGCTCCAGGTACGCGCGGTTGATGTCGGTGATTTCCAGCTCGCCGCGCGCCGATGGCTTGATGCCTTTCGCGATCTCGACCACTTTGTTGTCGTAGAAGTACAGCCCGGTGACCGCATAGTTGGATTTGGGCTTCAGCGGTTTCTCTTCGATGCTCAGGGCGCTGCCCGATGCGTCGAATTCGACCACGCCGAAGCGCTCCGGGTCACTGACGTGATAGCCGAACACCGTCGCCCCGGAAGGCTGGGCATTGGCCGAACGCAGGTTTTCGGTGAAGTACTGCCCGTAGAAGATGTTGTCGCCCAGGATCAGGCAGCACGGATCGTCGCCGATGAACGACTCGCCGATGATGAACGCCTGCGCCAGGCCGTCGGGGCTTGGCTGCTCGGCGTAGCTCAGCTCGATGCCGTAGAGGCTGCCGTCGCCCAGCAGCTTGCGGAAATTGGGCAAGTCTTCAGGGGTGGAAATGATCAGGATTTCACGCATGCCGGCCAGCATGAGCACCGACAGCGGATAGAAAATCATCGGCTTGTCGTAGATCGGCAGCAACTGCTTGGACACACCCAGCGTGACCGGATGCAGACGGGTGCCCGAGCCGCCGGCCAGGATGATGCCTTTACGGTTTGTCTTGATCATTTGTTGAGAATTTCCCTAAGCATTCGTGTGACGCCACTTTGCCAATCCGGCAAGTGCAAAGAAAAGTTGTCGCGCAGTTTCTGGTTGCTCAGCCGCGAGTTCAGGGGACGGCGGGCCGGGGTCGGATAGGCGGCGGAATCGATCGGATTGATCTGCGTGACCGCCAGCGCCTCGCCGAAGTCCCGGGCAAGGCCGATGACGAAAGCGGCGTAGCCGTGCCAGGACACCTCACCGCCGGCCACCAGGTGATATACGCCTGCCAGTTCGGGACGCTGTTGGACCTGCTGGATGGCGTGGGCCGTGACGTCCGCGATCAGGTCCGCACCGGTCGGCGCGCCGACCTGGTCGGCGACGACGTCGAGGCTTGCGCGCTCACGGGCCAGCCTCAGCATGGTCTTGGCGAAATTGCCGCCGCGGGAGCCATAGCACCAACTGGTGCGGAAAATCAGGTGTTTGCAGCCGCTGGCGATGATCGCCTGCTCACCCGCCGCCTTGCTGGCGCCGTAATGGTTCAGCGGGGCCACCGCATCGGTCTCCAGCCAAGGCGCGGATCCCTCGCCGCTGAAGACGTAATCGGTGGAATAGTGGATCAGCCACGCCCCCAGGCGCACCGCCTCCTCGGCCATGACCCGGCTCGCCTGGGCATTCACCCGTTCGGCCAACTCCCGCTCGGCCTCTGCCTTGTCGACGGCGGTGTAGGCCGCGGCATTGACGATGACGTCCGGCCGCACCGTTTGCAGGGTCGCGCGCAGACCGTCCAGGTCGGCAAGATCTCCGCACAGCCCCGGCGCCCCATGACGATCCAAGCAGATCAGCTCGCCGAGGGGCGCGAGCGAGCGTTGCAGCTCCCAGCCCACCTGCCCGCTTTTGCCCAGCAGTAGAATCTTCATGGCTTGCCCGAACGGCCCGCGTAGTTCTGCTCGATCCACTGCTGGTAGCTGCCGCTCTTGACGTGGGCCACCCACTCCGCGTTGTTCAGGTACCACTCGACGGTCTTGCGGATGCCGGTCTCGAAGGTTTCCTCGGGCGCCCAGCCCAGCTCACGCTGGATCTTGCTGGCATCGATGGCATACCGCTGGTCGTGGCCGGGGCGATCCTGGACATACGTGATCAGGTCCGCATGCGGGCGATGGGCGGATTCCGGACGCAGCTCATCGAGCAAGGCGCAAAGCGCATGCACCACTTCGATGTTCTGCTTTTCGTTGTGCCCGCCGATGTTGTAGGTCTCGCCGACGACGCCCTCGGTCACGACCTTGTAGAGCGCCCGCGCGTGATCTTCGACATACAGCCAGTCGCGCACCTGGTTGCCTTTGCCGTACACAGGCAACGGCTTGCCTTCCAGCGCGTTGAGAATGATCAGCGGGATCAGCTTCTCGGGGAAATGGCAGGGGCCGTAGTTGTTGGAGCAATTGGTGACCAGGGTCGGCAGGCCATAGGTACGGGCCCAGGCGCGAACCAGATGGTCCGAACTGGCCTTGCTCGCCGAATACGGGGAGCTCGGCTGGTAGGGCGTGGTCTCGGTGAAGAGGTCTTCCGGCCCTTCCAGGTCGCCGTACACCTCGTCGGTCGAGATGTGATGGAAGCGGAAGCGCGCCTTGCGCGCCTCGTCCATCGCGCCCCAGTACTGGCGCGCGGCCTCAAGCAGGGTGTACGTGCCGATGATGTTGGTCTGGATGAATTCGGACGGCCCGGAGATCGAGCGGTCGACGTGGGACTCCGCGGCCAGGTGCATGATCGCATCCGGCTGATGCTCATTGAGGACGCGGTCGATCTGCCCGCGGTCGCAGATGTCGACCCGCTCGAAAACGTAACGCTCGTCCTGGCTCACTTGCGCCAACGATTCGAGATTACCGGCGTAGGTCAGCTTATCGACGTTCACCACGGAATCGGGCGTGTTGGAAATGATGTGACGGATAACGGCCGAGCCGATGAATCCGGCACCGCCGGTTACGAGAATTTTCACGCGAAGTCATACCCTTGAGCTGCTGACGGATCGCCGACCGGGCGATGTCAAATCCACGAATACAAAAGCCCCTGAACGAAGAGGCCTCTATCGAAATCGGTCCTGACGGAAGCGCAAAGATGCCTCCAGTCGGTCAGGGCGGCATTTTACAGCTTAATGAACGATTTACTAATGGATCTGGATAGGCTGCGGATCAAACGGAACAGCATCGACATTCGGCTTTGTCGCCGCATGTGTCAGGCGAGACGTTTGCGGGACGCCCTGGACGACCGCCCGAAAAGCCAGCCGATCAGCGGGCCGATCAACATGCCGAACAGCAACGCCAGCACCATGATCAACGACACAGGCAGCTCGGGGCCGACCCAACCCATGAAGCGCAGCGAAAGCGGTTGCTGGTTTTCCAGCATGAACGCAAGGGTGGCCAGCACCGGCACCAGCAGGAAGACGCCTGCCACGATACGTTTGAGAGGGCTCATGCCGACTCCCCGGAAAGCAGCATGACGATCAAAGCCCCTCCTCCTCTTCGTTCACACGGTCACGCAATTCCTTGCCTGGCTTGAAGTGCGGAACGAACTTCCCGTCGAGGCTGACGGATTGGCCGGTCTTTGGGTTGCGGCCGACGCGCGGCGCACGGTAGTGCAGGGAAAAGCTGCCGAAGCCACGGATCTCGATGCGATCCCCGGTCGCCAGGCATTGGGACATTTGCTCAAGCATGGTCTTGATGGCCAACTCCACATCCTTGGATGAGAGCAGCCCTTGATGGGTGACAATTCGTTCGATCAACTCCGACTTCGTCATGTTTTTCCCTTCTTTTTCAAGCAGCTAGATCAGCGCTTCAAAGGTTTTAGCACGCCCTGAAGAATTTGAACAGCCCAGGGATTGACATATCTTCAACGCCCCGGAAACACCCGCTTTCGGCCCTGCGACGGCTGCGGAGTCACCGACAGATCACCAGCATGGTGCGCGTCACGTAGCCTGCCGGGTTGAACCCGAAAGGAAAGACGTCCTCCTCCTTCGCGTCGTCGGATCTCGCCAACACCTTGTAGCCAGCCCCCTTGCACTCCTTGGCGGCCCGCTTGAGACACCTGTCCCATCCGGACCCCAACCCCGAACAATCAACCTCTATGCCGCTGACGCCGTGCACCGCATGCGTCTTTGCGCCAGTCGTGCACCCCGCCAACGCCAACATTGCAAACAAAACAATCAGCTTGCTCATTCCGATCCTTATGCCAGGCAAACAGCCCGACCACTGCACTCTTCAATTCAAGCCTAGCTGCGATTGGGCAATTGATCCGCCCAGAGAAACAGACCGCAAAAAAAACGATCCGGTTTCATTCAGTTGCCGAAACCGCTTCATCAAGACCGCGAACGTCAAATCGCAGGCACAAAAAAGGGCGACCGAAGTCGCCCTTTTTCATGACCGATCAGAACTTAGTTCTGTTTGGCCATTGCTTGCTTCAGCAGTGCCGCCATGGTGGTGTCGACTGCTTCGCCTTCCGGAGCTGCTTTCAGGCTCTGGATGGCTTCTTTCTCTTCAGCGTCGTCTTTCGACTTGATCGAGAGCTGGATTACGCGGCTCTTACGGTCAACGCTGATGATCTTGGCTTCGACTTCCTGGCCTTCTTTCAGGACGTTACGCGCGTCTTCAACGCGGTCACGGCTGATTTCGGAGGCTTTCAGGGTCGCTTCGATGTCGTCGGCCAGAACGATGATGGCGCCTTTGGCGTCAACTTCTTTCACGGTGCCCTTGACGATAGCGCCCTTGTCGTTCTCTTGAACGTACTCGGAGAACGGATCGCTTTCCAGTTGCTTGATGCCCAGGGAGATGCGCTCGCGCTCTGGGTCAACCGACAGGATAACGGTGTCCAGCTCGTCACCCTTCTTGTAACGACGCACGGCTTCTTCGCCGGTTTCGTTCCAGGAGATGTCGGACAGGTGAACCAGACCGTCGATGCCGCCGTCCAGGCCGATGAAGATACCGAAGTCGGTGATCGACTTGATGGTGCCGGAGATCTTGTCGCCCTTGTTGAACTGGCCAGAGAAGTCTTCCCATGGGTTCGACTTGCACTGCTTGATGCCCAGGGAGATACGACGACGCTCTTCGTCGATGTCCAGAACCATGACTTCCACTTCGTCGCCGACTTGTACGACTTTCGAAGGGTGGATGTTCTTGTTGGTCCAGTCCATTTCGGAAACGTGCACCAGACCTTCAACGCCTTCTTCCAGCTCAGCGAAGCAGCCGTAGTCGGTCAGGTTGGTCACGCGCGCCATGACGCGGGTGCTTTCCGGGTAACGGGCTTTGATGGCAACCCACGGGTCTTCACCCAGTTGCTTCAGGCCCAGGGAAACACGGTTACGCTCGCGATCGTACTTCAGAACCTTGACGTCGATCTCGTCGCCGACATTGACGATCTCGGAAGGATGCTTGATGCGCTTCCAGGCCATGTCGGTGATGTGCAGCAGGCCGTCCACGCCACCCAGATCGACGAATGCGCCGTAATCGGTGAGGTTCTTGACGATACCTTTGACTTGCTGGCCTTCCTGCAGGGATTCCAGCAGAGCTTCACGCTCGGCGGAGTTCTCGGCTTCCAGGACGCTGCGACGGGAAACGACAACGTTGTTGCGCTTCTGGTCCAGCTTGATGACCTTGAATTCCAGCTCTTTGCCTTCCAGGTGCGTGGTGTCGCGCACTGGACGGACGTCAACCAGGGAACCTGGCAGGAACGCACGGATGCCGTTAACGTCGACAGTGAAGCCGCCCTTAACCTTACCGTTGATAACGCCCTTGACCACTTCCTCGGCTGCGAAGGCTGCTTCCAGAACGATCCAGCATTCAGCGCGCTTGGCTTTTTCACGGGACAGTTTGGTTTCACCGAAACCGTCTTCAACCGAGTCCAGAGCAACGTGAACTTCGTCACCGATGTTGATGTTCAGGTCACCCGAATCGCTCTTGAATTGCTCCAGAGGGATGAGTGCTTCCGACTTCAGGCCAGCGTGGACGGTTACCCAGCCCATCTGGTAGTCGATATCAACGATAACGCCGGTGATGATGGAGCCTGCCTGAAGGTTCAGGGACTTTAGGCTTTCTTCAAAGAGTTCCGCAAAGCTTTCGCTCATTTTAATTCCTGTAGATTAGGGCGAAGGATACGCCCATAGCCACACCCCAGACGGTATGGATCAGTTTCATTTAAAAGAAGCGCCGCAGGACTATGACTGGTCCCCTGCGGCCTTCTGGTCACCCGGCGATATCGCGGAGGGCGATCTCGCTCATGATGCGTTCAAGCACCTGGTCGATGGACAACTCCGTGGAATCCAGCTGTATCGCGTCGGCCGCCGGCTTGAGCGGGGCTACGCTTCGCTGGGTGTCACGCTCGTCGCGCGCACGGATCTCATCTAGCAGACTCGACAGACTAACACCCTCGACTTTGCCCTTCAACTGCAAATATCGGCGGCGCGCCCGCTCCTCGGCACTGGCCGTCAGGAAAATCTTCAGGGGGGCGCCGGGAAAGACCACCGTGCCCATGTCGCGGCCGTCGGCCACCAGGCCCGGCATTTCCTGGAAATCGCGCTGGCGCTGCAGCAGCGCCTCGCGCACCGCCGGCAACGCCGCCACCTGGGAGGCGCCGGCGCCGACGCTCTCGGTGCGGATGACATCGCTGACTTCGTCGCCTTCCAGGATGATGCGCTGGAGCTGACCGTTCGTCGCCGGGATGAACTGAACATCCAGATGAGCGGCGAGTTTCTTAAGCAGCTCTTCATTGGTCAGGTCGACACCATGGTTGCGCGCCGCGAACGCCAACAGGCGATACAGCGCGCCGGAGTCCAGCAGGTTCCAGCCCAGGCGCTCGGCCAGAATGCCGGCTACCGTGCCCTTGCCCGAGCCGCTTGGCCCATCGATGGTGATGACCGGTGCGATGCTGTTCACGACTGTGCCTCTTTTGCCACACGGATGCCCACCTGCGCGCACAGCGCCAGGAAGTTCGGGAACGAGGTCGCGACGTTGGCGCAGTCATGGATGCGGATCGGCGCATCGGCGCGCAGCGAGGCCACGCTGAAGGCCATCGCGATGCGATGGTCGCCGTGACCGTGCACTTCGCCGCCGCCGATGCGGCCGCCGTCGATGATGATGCCGTCCGGGGTCGGTTCGCACTTGACGCCCAGCGCCAGCAACCCGTCCGCCATCACCTGGATCCGATCCGATTCCTTGACCCGCAGCTCTTCGGCGCCGGTCAGGACCGTGCGGCCCTCGGCGCAGGCAGCGGCCACGAACAGCACCGGGAACTCGTCGATGGCCAGCGGAACCAGCGCCTCGGGAATCTCGATACCTTTGAGTTTAGCTGCCCGCACCCGCAGGTCGGCCACCGGCTCGCCGCCGACTTCACGCTGGTTCTCCAGGGTGATGTCCGCGCCCATCAGGCGCAGGATGTCGATCACGCCGGTGCGGGTCGGGTTGATGCCGACGTGCTCGAGCACAAGCTCGGAGCCCTCGGCGATCGAGGCCGCCACCAGGAAGAACGCCGACGAGGAAATGTCGCCCGGCACTTCGATGTGGGTTGCGGTCAGCTTGCCGCCCGACTCGACCGAGGCGGTCGCGCCGTCGACGTCCACCGAATAGCCGAAGCCGCGCAGCATGCGCTCGGTATGGTCGCGGGTCGGCGCAGGTTCGGTGACGGTGGTCTTGCCGTCGGCGTACAGGCCGGCCAGCAGCAGGCAGGACTTCACCTGGGCACTGGCCATCGGCATGGTGTAGGTCAGGCCCTTGAGCTTGTTGCCGCCGCGGATGGTCATCGGCGGACGACCCTCGGCGGCGGTTTCGATCACGGCGCCCATCTCGCGCAGCGGATTGGCCACGCGGTTCATCGGACGCTTGGACAGCGAGGCGTCGCCGGTCAGGGTGCTGTCGAAGTCCTGCGCCGCCAGCAGGCCAGACAGCAGGCGCATCGAGGTGCCGGAGTTGCCCAGGTAGATCGGACCCGGTGCCGGCTTGAGGCCGTGCAGGCCGACGCCGTGAATGGTCACACGACCGTGGTGCGGGCCTTCGATGACCACGCCCATGTCGCGGAACGCCTGCAAGGTCGCCAGAGCGTCTTCGCCCTCAAGGAAACCTTCGACTTCGGTGACGCCATCAGCCAGGGAGCCGAGCATGATCGAACGGTGGGAAATCGATTTGTCGCCCGGTACGCGAATCCGACCGGACAGGCGGCCACCAGGTTGAGCCAGGAAGATCAGATCGTTGGAGTTCATAGCGTCCACATAGGCCCTGCGGGCCAGGATTTTACTGAAATGCTCGCGGGCAACCCGGGCGCGCGTGAAGACGCCCAACAGTTGGTGCCCATCCCCTGCATCGACCGCGTCGCGCAAGGCGTCGAGATCGCTGCGAAATGTATCGAGTGTGCGCAGGACCGCCTCGCGGTTGGCGAGGAAGATGTCGTGCCACATGACCGGGTCGCTTCCGGCGATTCTTGTGAAATCGCGGAAACCGCCCGCAGCGTAACGGAAGATCTCCAGGTTTTCATTGCGCTTGGCCAGCGAATCGACGAGACCGAAGGCCAGCAGGTGCGGAAGGTGGCTGGTCGCGGCCAGCACCTCGTCGTGACGGTCGTCCTGCATGTGCTCGACGTCGGCACCCAGTTCGCGCCACAAGCGGTCGACGACCGCCAGCGCTTGCGGATCGGTCTGCTCCAGCGGCGTCAGGATCACTTTGTGACGGCGGAACAGCTCGGCATTGGAGGCTTCCACGCCGCTTTGCTCGGAACCGGCGATCGGATGCCCCGGCACGAAACGCGGCGGCATGCCGCCGAACGCTTGCGTGGCGGCGCGTACCACATTGCCCTTGGCGCTGCCGACGTCGGTCAGGATCGCCTGCCCCAGCTCCATGCCGGCCAGACGGCCCAGCACTTTTTCCATGGCCAGGATCGGCACGGCCAGCTGGATCACGTCAGCGCCCTGACAGGCGGCGAGCAGATCCTCCTCGCAGCGATCCACCACGCCCAGCTCGACCGCAAGCTTGCGCGACTGCGGGTCGAGATCCACCCCGACCACTTCGCGGCACAGGCCGCTTTCCCGCAAGCCCTTGGCAAAAGAACCACCGATCAACCCCAGACCGACCACCACCAAGCGACCGATCATAGGTGCAGCAGGTTGCAGCGCAGTGACATCAACCACGGGCCAAAACCTTGCTCAACGCTTCGAGGAAGCGACGGTTTTCCGCCGGCAGACCGATGGTCACCCGCAGATGGTTCGGCATGCCGTAGTTGGCCACCGGACGCACGATCACGCCCTCGCGCAGCAGCCCCTGGAACACCGGCGCCGCCTCCCGGCCGAGGTCGACGCAGATGAAGTTGCCCTTGGACGGGATCCAGCCCAGCCCCAGATCGCGGAAACCCGCCTCGAGCTGCTGCATGCCGGACTCGTTGAGCTGACGGCTCTGCGCCAGGTAGTCCTCATCCTTCAGCGCAGCGCAAGCCGCCGCCAAGGCCAGGCTATTGACGTTGAACGGCTGTCGTACGCGGTTCAGCACGTCCGCCACCACCGGCGTGGAGAGACCGTAGCCCACGCGCAGGGCCGCCAGGCCATAGGCCTTGGAAAAGGTGCGCGACACCAGCAGGTTCGGGTAGGCCGCCAGGAAGTCCAGGCCGTCCGGCAGGTCGGAGCCTTCGGCGTACTCGATGTACGCCTCGTCCAGCACCACCAGCACATGCTCCGGCACGTCCTGCAGGAATTCGTCCAGCGCTTCGGCACCGAACCAGGTGCCGGTCGGGTTGTTCGGGTTGGCGATGAACACGACACGGGTGTTGGCGTCGATGGCCGCCAACATCGCCGGCAGGTCATGCCCCCAGTCCCTGGCCGGCACGACCTTGGCCTGCGCGCCGACGGCCTGGGTCGCGATCGGGTACACCGCGAAGGCGTGCTCGCTGAACACGGCATTCAGGCCCGGGGCCAGGTAGGCCCGCGCCACCAGTTCCAGAATGTCGTTGGAGCCGTTGCCCAGGGTCACCTGGTTCAGCTCGACGCGGCATTGCTCGGCCAGCAACGACTTGAGCGCAAAACCGTTGCCGTCCGGATAGCGGGTCAGTTCGGCCAGCTCGTCGCGGATGGCCGCCAGGGCCTTCGGACTTGCGCCCAACGGGTTCTCGTTGCTGGCCAGTTTGACGATGCTGGCCGGATCCAGGTCCAGCTCGCGGGCCAGTTCGTCCACAGGCTTGCCCGGAACGTAGGGCGAAAGTTGCTGCACGCCCGGCTGCGCCAGGTCGAGGAAGTTACCGCTCATTAGGCTGATACCCCTTAGAGAACTGCTTTCGGGTAGGAACCCAGCACCTTGAGTGCCACCGCTTCCTGACTGATTTTCTCCAGCACACCCTTGACCAGCGGGTCGCGGTGATGGCCGACGAAGTCGATGAAGAACACGTAGGTCCACTTGCCGCTGCGCGACGGACGGGTCTCGATGCGGGTCAGGTCGATGCCGTTGTCATGGAACGGCACCAGCAGCTCGTGGAGCGCGCCGGGCTTGTTGCTCATGGACACGATGATCGAGGTCTTGTCGTCCCCGGTCGGCGGCACTTCCTGGTTGCCGATCATCAGGAACCGCGTGGAGTTGTCCGGACGGTCTTCGATCTTCTCGGCCAGACGGGTCAGGCCGTACAGCCCGGCCGCCATGTCGCCGGCGATCGCCGCCGAGTTCCACTCGCCCTTGACCCGCTTGGCCGCCTCGGCGTTGCTCGGCACCGCTACGCGCTCGACGTTCGGGTAATGGGCGTCCAGCCACTTGCGGCACTGGGCCAGCGACTGGGCGTGGGAATAGATGCGGGTGATGCTGTCGGTCTTGGTGTTCTCGCCCACCAGCAAGTGATGGTGAATGCGCAGCTCGACTTCGCCGCAGATCACCATGTCGTGCTCGAGGAAGCTGTCGAGGGTGTGGTTGACCGCACCTTCGGTGGAGTTCTCCACCGGCACCACGCCGAAGTTCACCGCACCGGCGGCCACTTCGCGGAACACCTCGTCGATGGCCGCCATCGGCTTGCTGATCACGGCATGGCCGAAGTGCTTCATGGCCGCCGCCTGGGTGAAGGTGCCTTCCGGGCCGAGGTAGGCCACTTTCAGCGGCTGCTCCAGCGCCAGGCACGAGGACATGATCTCGCGGAACAGCCGCGCCATCTCTTCGTTGCCCAGCGGCCCCTGGTTGCGCTCCATCACCCGCTTGAGCACCTGGGCCTCTCGCTCGGGCCGGTAGAATACCGGCACCTCGCCTTCGGCCAGCGACGCCATCTTCACCCGGGCGACTTCCTGGGCGCAGCGCGCACGCTCGCTGATCAGGTCCAGGACCTTTTCGTCCAGGGCATCGATGCGCAGGCGCAGCGCCTTGAGTTCTTGTTCGGACATCAGCCGTGTTCCTTCTCGAACTCCGCCATGTACGCCACCAGCGCGTTGACCGCGTTGATGTCGACAGCGTTGTAGATGGAGGCGCGCATGCCGCCCACGGAGCGGTGCCCCTTGAGGTTCAGCAGGCCATGTTCTTCGGCGCCGGCCAGGAACGGCTTGTCCAGACGGTCGTCGGCCAGGCGGAACGGCACGTTCATCCAGGAACGGTCCGATTTCTTGATCGGGTTGTTGTAGAGGCCGCTGGCGTCGATGAAGTCATACAGCGTGCGCTGCTTGGCGTCATTGAGCTTGGCGATGGCCTCTACGCCGCCCTGCTCCTTCAGCCACTGGAACACCAGGCCGGACAGGTACCAGGCCAGGGTCGGCGGGGTGTTGTACATCGAGCCGTTGTCGGCCGCGACCTTGTAGTCGAGCATGGTCGGGCACAGTGCGCGGGCCTTGCCCAGCAGGTCTTCGCGGACGATGTTGACGACGATGCCGCTCGGGCCGATGTTCTTCTGGGCGCCGGCGTAGATCATGCCGAAGCGAGAGATGTCCACCGGGCGCGAGAGGATGTCGGACGACATGTCGGCCACCAGCGGGACGTCGCCGGTTTCCGGGATCCACTGGAACTCCAGGCCGCCGATGGTTTCGTTCGGCGCGTAGTGAACGTAGGCCGCGTCTTTCGACAGCGTCCACTCGTCCTGGCCGGGAATGGCGAAGTAGTCATAGGGCTTGGCGCTGGCGGCGACGTTGACGCGGCCGTAGCGGGACGCCTCTTCGATGGCCTTGTGCGACCAGATGCCGGTGTCGATGTAGTCGGCGCTGCCGCCTTCGGGCAGCAGGTTCAGCGGGATCTGCGCGAACTGTTGGCTCGCGCCGCCCTGCAGGAACAGCACTTTATAGTTCGAGGGGATATTCAGCAGGTCACGCAGATCCTGCTCGGCCTGGGTGGCGATGGAGACGAACTCATCGCTGCGATGGCTCATCTCCATGACCGAAAGACCCTTGCCGTGCCAGTCGAGCAGCTCGGACTGGGCACGCAACAGGACAGCTTCAGGCAGCGCAGCGGGACCTGCGCAGAAGTTATAGGCTCGTTTGCTCACATCCACTCTCGCTATGCAATCACGGTAGCGGACAGAGCAAACACTCTGCCCTGCTACGATTGGGTTAGTCTTGCGACTCTTCTTCGTCTGCGGCGTCCGCCTGCAGGTTGTCGCCTGCGTCGTCCGGCTCGGCGCCGATCACGCCGTCGTCCAGCTCGACACCCTCTTCACCTTCAAGCTCGTCACCCTCGATTTCCGACGGTTCCTGCACCCGCTCAAGGCCCACCAGGGTCTCGTCCTTGGCCAGCTTGATCAGGGTCACGCCCTGGGTGTTACGGCCCAGGCTGGAGACTTCGTCGACACGGGTACGCACCAGCGTGCCCTGGTCGGAGATCAGCATGATCTCCTCGCCGTCGAGCACCTGCACCGCCCCAACCAGACGGCCGTTGCGCTCGTTGCTGACCATGGCGATCACGCCCTGGCCGCCACGCTTGTACTCAGGGAACTCGGAGATCGCGGTGCGCTTGCCGTAGCCGCGCTCGGAAGCGGTGAGGATCTGGCTGCCCTCTTCCGGGATCAGCATGGAAATCAGCTTCTGGCCTTCCGGCAGGCGCATGCCGCGCACGCCGCGGGCGGTACGGCCCATGGCACGAACGTCGGATTCCTTGAAGCGGGTGACCTTGCCGCCGTCGGAGAACAGCATCACTTCGCGTTCGCCGTCGGTGATGGCCGCGGAGATCAGCACGTCGCCTTCGTCCAGCTCCAGCGCGATCAGACCAACGCTGCGCTGACGGCTGAAGGATTCCAGCGGGGTCTTCTTCACGGTGCCGTTGGCGGTGGCCATGAAGATGTAGTGGCCTTCGGTGTATTCCTCGACCGGCAGCATGGTGGTGATGTACTCACCGTCATCCAGCGGCAGCAGGTTGACCAGCGGACGGCCGCGGGCGGCGCGGGACGCCTCCGGGATCTCGTAGGTCTTGAGCCAGTACACCTTGCCCTTGCTGGAGAACAGCAGCAGCGTGGTGTGGCTGTTGGCGACCAGCAGGTGAGCGATGTAGTCCTCGTCCTTGACGCCGGTGGCCGACTTGCCTTTGCCGCCGCGACGCTGGGCCTGGTAAGCGGCCAGCGGCTGGGTCTTGGCGTAGCCGCCGTGGGAAATGGTCACGACGCGATCCTCTTCCGGGATCATGTCGCCCAAGGTCAGGTCCAGGCGCGCATCGAGGATTTCAGTGCGGCGCACGTCGCCGTATTCGGCGCGGATCACTTCCAGCTCTTCGCGGATCACTTCCATCAGGCGCGCGGAGCTGTTGAGGATGCGGATCAGCTCGCCGATCTGGTTGAGGATCTCCTGGTACTCGGCCAGCAGCTTCTCGTGCTCCAGGCCGGTCAGGCGGTGCAGGCGCAGTTCGAGGATGGCCTGGGCCTGCTCCGGCGACAGGAAGTACTTGCCTTCGCGCAGGCCGTACTGCGGATCGAGGTTCTCCGGACGGCACGAATCGGCGCCGGCGCGCTCGACCATCGCCATCACGGCGGTGGATTCCCACGGGGTGCTGACCAGCGCTTCCTTGGCCTCGGACGGCGTCGGCGACGCCTTGATCAGGGCGATCACCGGGTCGATGTTCGACAGGGCGACGGCCTGGCCTTCGAGGATATGACCGCGCTCGCGGGCCTTGCGCAGTTCGAACACGGTGCGGCGGGTGACGACTTCGCGACGGTGGCGCACGAAGGCTTCCAGCAGGTCCTTGAGGTTGAGGATCCGCGGACGGCCGTCGATCAGGGCCACGATGTTGATGCCGAACACGCTCTGCAGCTGGGTCTGGGCGTAGAGGTTGTTGAGCACCACCTCCGGCACTTCGCCGCGGCGCAGCTCGATCACGATGCGCATGCCGTCCTTGTCGGATTCGTCGCGCAGCTCGGTGATGCCTTCGAGTTTCTTCTCTTTGACCAGCTCGGCGATCTTCTCGATCAGACGCGCCTTGTTCAGCTGGTACGGCAGCTCGGTGACAACGATCTGCTGACGGCCGCCGACCTTGTCGATGTCTTCGATGATCGAGCGGGCGCGCATGTAGATGCGGCCGCGGCCGGTGCGGTAGGCCTCGATGATGCCGGCACGGCCGTTGATCACGGCGGCGGTCGGGAAGTCGGGGCCGGGGATGTGCTGCATCAGCTCATCGACGGTCAGCTCGGGGTTGTCGATGAGGGCCAGGCAACCGTCGATGACCTCGCCGAGGTTGTGCGGCGGGATGTTGGTCGCCATGCCCACGGCGATGCCGCTGGAGCCGTTGACCAGCAGGTTGGGGATCTTGGTCGGCATGACCGCCGGGATCAGTTCGGTGCCGTCGTAGTTCGGCACCCAGTCCACGGTTTCCTTGTGCAGGTCGGCCAGCAGCTCATGCGCCAGCTTGGTCATGCGCACTTCGGTGTATCGCATGGCCGCGGCGTTGTCGCCGTCCACCGAACCGAAGTTGCCCTGGCCGTCGACCAGCAGGTAGCGCAGGGAGAAAGGCTGGGCCATGCGCACGATGGTGTCGTACACCGCGGTGTCACCGTGCGGGTGGTACTTACCGATCACGTCACCGACCACACGGGCGGATTTCTTGTACGGCTTGTTGTAGTCGTTGCCTAGTTCGCTCATCGCGAACAGCACGCGACGGTGCACGGGCTTCAAGCCATCGCGCGCATCCGGCAGTGCACGGCCGACGATCACGCTCATCGCGTAGTCGAGATAGGACTGTTTCAGCTCGTCTTCGATATTGACCGGGAGGATTTCTTTGGCCAGTTCGCCCATGAGAAGCCTGATTCCTTTGTTCTGGTGAAACTTCGTCATATCCATATGGGACCAACGAAGCTCGTCGCTGCAGGCCGGATGCCATGCCACGACTTACGACAAATCGGCGCGCTGCGGCGCGGATTTGCGCAGTGAAGACAACTCCGCGGAGCTGTCTCGGAAAACGCCGGATGTTATCACAACAGCCGCCACGCACCTATCCCCCAGATGCGCATGGAGCATAGTTAGATGACCGATGACAGCCTTAAAGGGGACGTGAGGGGCTCAGAGGCTCATCGGGCGCAAAAATCGGGCCCGAATTGCAGATGTTTGTTGACCTTAAGGCCCCGATCGCCAGTCGGTTGGATCCCACAGGTGGGGCGGCCGGCGCCATTGATGCGAAAGCAAGCCTGCGCGCGACGGCAATGCGCAGGCCGCCCACCGGTCTCAATGCAGGCGTTTGCGGCACATCAGCTGGGCCATTTTCGCGGCATCCGGGCGCTCGACCACGCCCTTCTCGGTCACGATCGCATCGATCAGGTCCGCCGGCGTCACGTCGAACACCGGATTGAAGGCCTGGACATCCGCCCCGACGCGCTTGCCGCCGACCTCCAGCAGTTCGGCGCCGTCACGCTCCTCGATCGGGATGTCGTCGCCGCTGGCCAGGTTCATGTCGATGGTCGAGCTCGGCGCTACCACCATGAAGCGCACGCCGTGGTGCATGGCGTTGACCGCCAGCTGATAGGTGCCGATCTTGTTCGCCACGTCGCCGTTGGCGGTGATCCGGTCGGCGCCGACGATCACCCAGGTGACGCCCTTGGTCTTCATGATGTGCGCCGCCGCCGAGTCGGCATTGAGCGTGACAGGAACGCCTTCGTTGGCCAGCTCCCACGCCGTCAGGCGCGAGCCCTGCAGCCAGGGCCGGGTTTCGTCGGCGTACACATGCTCGACCATGCCCTCGATGAACGCGGCGCGGATCACGCCCAGCGCAGTGCCGAAGCCGCCGGTGGCCAGGGCGCCGGTGTTGCAGTGGGTGAGCAGCGCCTGGGCGTTGCCCTGGTGCTTGCGGATCAGGTCGACGCCCAGCTGGGCCATGGTCAGGTTGGCTTCGCGGTCGCTTTCATGGATGGCGACGGCTTCGGCCTCCAGCGCCGCCAGCGGATCGGCGTGCTCCTTGAGGCGCTCCAGGCGTTCACGCATGCGGCCCAGCGCCCAGAACAGGTTGACGGCCGTCGGGCGGGATTGCGCCAGCAGCGCGAAGTCTTCCTCCAGCGCCGCCTGCCAGTCGCCGCCGGCCGCGAACCGGGCACGGGCGGCCAGCACCACGCCATACGCCGCCGCGATGCCGATGGCCGGCGCACCGCGCACCACCATCGAGCGTATCGCTTCGGCCACGCCGGCGGCGCCGGTGTAGGCGATCCAGGTTTCCTCGAACGGCAAAATACGCTGATCCAGCAGGTAAAGCGCGCCATCACGCCAATCGATGGCCTTCACTTTCTCTGCAGCCAACAGACGATCGCGCATCCCTCACCCCGCACTCATGAACAAAAGCGGCCGATTATAGCGATCCCCCCGCGAAGACGCTCGGGTATACTTCGCCATCCTTCACAAAAGCCCTGGAACCGATCCTCGATGCCGAAACCTGCCATTGCGCTCGACTTACTCTTGCTGCCGACCTGGCTGGTACCCGTCGAACCCGCAGGCGTGGTGCTCAAAGACCACGGCCTGGGCATCCGCGACGGTCGCATCGCGTTCATCGGCCCGCGCGCCGAAGCGCTCAAGTGCGACGCCGCTCAGGTTCGCGAGTTGCCGGACACGCTGCTCAGCCCAGGCCTGATCAACGCCCACGGCCACGCCGCGATGACCCTGTTCCGTGGCCTGGCCGACGACCTGCCGCTGATGACCTGGCTTGAGAACCACATCTGGCCCGCCGAAGCCAAGTGGGTCGACGAGGCGTTCGTGCGCGACGGCACGGACCTGGCCATCGCCGAGCAGATAAAAGGCGGCATCACCTGTTTCTCGGACATGTATTTCTTCCCGAAGGTTGCCTGCGAGCGCGTGCACAACAGCGGAATCCGCGCGCAGATCGCCATCCCGATCCTGGATTTCCCGATTCCGGGCGCCGCCGACGCCGACGAAGCCATCCGTCAGGGCGTCGAGCTGTTCGGCGACCTCAAGCACCACGAGCGCATCAAGGTCACCTTCGGCCCCCACGCACCCTACACCGTGGGCGACGAGAACCTGGAAAAGATCCGGGTGATCGCCGAAGAGCTCGACGCCTCCATCCACATGCACGTCCATGAGACCGCGTTCGAGGTGCAGCAGGCCACCGAACAGCGCGGCGAGCGCCCGCTGGCCCGCCTCGGCCGCCTCGGCCTGCTCGGCCCGCGCTTCCAGGCCGTGCACATGACCCAGATCAGCGATGACGACCTGGCGTTGCTGGTAGAAAGCAACACCAGCGTGATCCACTGTCCGGAATCGAACCTGAAGCTGGCCAGCGGCTTCTGCCCGGTGGAGCGGCTGTGGCAGGCCGGCGTCAACGTGGCGGTCGGCACCGACGGCGCGGCCAGCAACAATGACCTGGACCTGCTGGGCGAGACCCGCACCGCCGCGCTGCTGGCCAAGGCCGTCGCCGGCTCGGCCACCGCGCTGGACGCCCACCGGGCGCTGCGCATGGCCACCCTCAACGGCGCCCGGGCGCTGGGCATCGACGCGCAGACCGGCTCGCTGGAGCTCGGCAAGGCGGCGGACATCGTCGCCTTCGACCTCTCGGGGCTTGCGCAGCAACCGGTCTACGACCCGGTTTCGCAACTGATTTATGCCACCGGACGCGACTGCGTGAAACACCTTTGGGTCGCCGGCAAGCCACTGCTCGACGACCGGCGCCTGACGCGCATGGACGAACAGCAGCTGGGCGAGACCGCCCGGGCCTGGGGCCTGCGCATCAGCGGCCGCACCGAATCGTAAACACCCCGGGGCAGGCTCCGGGGCTACAGACCTTTTCAGTTTTTCGAGGATTCAATGATGAGCAACGTCGACCACGCCGAAATCGCCAAGTTCGAGGCCCTGGCCCATCGCTGGTGGGACCGCGAAAGCGAGTTCAAACCGCTGCACGACATCAACCCGCTGCGGGTCAACTGGATCGACGAGCGGGCAAGCCTGGCCGGCAAGAAAGTCCTCGACGTCGGCTGCGGCGGCGGCATCCTCAGCGAGGCCATGGCCCAGCGCGGCGCCACGGTCATGGGCATCGACATGGGTGAAGCGCCGCTGGCGGTGGCGCAGCTGCATCAGCTGGAGTCGGGCGTGAACGTCGAATACCGGCAGATCACCGCCGAGGCCCTGGCCGAGGAAATGCCCGAGCAGTTCGACGTGGTCACCTGCCTTGAGATGCTCGAGCACGTGCCGGACCCGTCTTCGGTGATCCGCGCCTGCATGCGCATGGTCAAGCCCGGCGGCCAGGTGTTCTTCTCCACCATCAACCGCAACCCCAAGGCTTACCTGTTCGCCATCATCGGCGCCGAATACATCATGAAGCTGCTGCCGCGCGGCACCCACGACTTCAAGAAGTTCATCCGCCCGTCCGAGCTGGGCGCCTGGAGCCGCGCCGCCGGCCTCACCGTCAAGGACATCATCGGCCTGACCTACAACCCGCTGACCAAGCACTACAAGCTGGCGGCGGACGTCGACGTCAACTACATGATCCAGACCCTGCGCGAGGAGTGAGCCGATGACCATCAGAGCAGTCCTTTTCGACATGGACGGCACCCTGCTCGACACCGCGCCGGACTTCATCGCCATCTGCCAGGCGATGCGCGCGGAGCGCGGCCTGGCGCCGATGAACGACAAGCACATCCGCGACGAGATCTCCGGCGGCGCCCGGGCCATGGTGGCGGTGACGTTCTCCATGGATCCGGAATCGCCGGGCTTCGAGGAACTGCGCCAGGAGTTTCTGGAGCGCTACATGGCCGGCTGCGCCGTGCACAGCAAGCTGTTCGACGGCATGGGCGAGCTGCTGGCGGACATCGAAAAGGCCAACCTGACCTGGGGCGTTGTCACCAACAAGCCGGTGCGCTTCGCCGAACCGATCATGCAGCAGCTGGGGCTGGCCGAGCGCTCGGCGCTGCTGATCTGCCCGGATCACGTGAAGAACAGCAAACCGGATCCGGAGCCGCTGATCCTGGCCTGCAAGATGCTCGACCTGGATCCGGCCAGCGTGCTGTTCGTCGGCGATGACCTGCGCGACATCGAGTCCGGGCGCGACGCCGGCACCAAGACCGCCGCCGTGACCTACGGCTACATTCACCCGGACGACAACCCGCGCCACTGGGGCGCGGACGTGGTGGTGGATCACCCGCTGGAGCTGCGCAAGGTCATCGACAGCGCGCTGTGCAGCTGCTGAATGCAGGAGCCGCTCACCTGACGCCTTCGCGGGCAGGCCCACTCCCCCAGGCCCTGCGAAATACCTGTGGGAGCGGGCTTGCCCGCGATGACCGCGCAGCGGTCGCTTGGAAGCACTTACCGTTTTGTTGAGGTTTTTATGTTTGACTACTCCGCCCGCCCCGAACTGCTCAAGGACCGCGTCATCCTGGTCACCGGCGCCGGCCGCGGCATCGGCGCCGCTGCCGCGAAAGCCTACGCCGCCCACGGCGCGACCGTGCTGCTGCTGGGCAAGACCGAAGCCAACCTGACCCAGGTCTACGACGAGATCGAAGCGGCCGGCCATCCGCAGCCGGCGGTGATCCCGTTCAACCTCGAGACCGCCCTGCCCCACCAGTACGATGAGCTGGCGGCGATGATCGAGACCGAATTCGGCCACCTCGACGGCTTGCTGCACAACGCCTCGATCATCGGCCCGCGCACCCCGATCGAACAGCTCTCGGGCGAAAACTTCATGCGTGTCATGCAGGTCAACGTCAACGCCATGTTCATGCTGACCAGCACCCTGCTGCCGCTGCTCAAGCTGTCGCAGGACGCCTCGGTGGTGTTCACCTCCAGCAGCGTCGGACGCAAGGGCCGCGCCTACTGGGGCGCCTACGGCGTCTCCAAGTTCGCCACCGAGGGCCTGATGCAGACCCTGGCCGACGAAGTCGACACCGTGGCTCCGGTGCGCGCCAACAGCATCAACCCGGGAGCGACCCGCACCAGCATGCGCGCGCAGGCGTACCCGGGGGAAAACCCGCTGAACAACCCGACGCCCGAGGAGATCATGCCGGTCTATCTGTACCTCATGGGCCCGGACAGCGCAGGCATCAACGGGCAGGCGTTCAACGCCCAGTGATGCCATACGTCGCTTTTGTTGCCGCGGCGGTTTCCCGTCGCGGCAGGTTTTTACCGCTCATCCGTGACCGCATCAGTCAATAAACCAGCGCCTCGCTCCTCCCTTCAGTCACAACCCATTGATTCGTAACGATTTAAAAGATTGCGAACTGAATGGCACGACTTTCGCTCTAAATTTCCTCAAAGCACGCCGTGTGAAGGCAGTCGGGCGGGGCTTGATTCGATAGCTGACTAATCGACATCAAGCAGACTAAACTTGCGCCAAATGTCCTACGGGACTGATGGATCAGTATGACGCGCAGCCCATAGCCGCTTCACCCAGCCTGTAAGACAGACTTACTGCTTAGGGGCTCACGCCATATGAAATCACCCTCCCAGACCACTGCAATTGATTTTGACAGCGCAAAATTGCAACGCCTGGGCTTCGGTCAACAGCCTCCGCTTCTGGAACGGCCGGTCACTGTCGCGCAATTGCGCCAGCAACTGGGCCTGCAGCTGCAAACCAGTCTTGAGCCGCAACGCATCCTCGGCCTGTTTTTTCGCGAAGTTCAGCGCCTGGTGCCCCTCGACGCCCTGAGCTATCAGCACCAGAGCAGCGACCTGCGCCTGGAATTCGGTACCCGCGGCCGTCACTCGGTCAGCTACAGCCTCAGCCATGAAGGCGAGCACATGGGCGAACTGGTGTTCCGCCGCAACGAGCGCTTCAGCGAACAGGACCAGGGCCATCTCGAATCGCTGCTGTCGGCGCTGCTGTATCCGATGCGCAACGCCCTGCTCTATCGGGCGGCGACCCAAAGCGCGCTGCGCGATCCACTGACCGGCACCGGCAACCGCATCGCCATGGAGCAGACCCTGCAGAGGGAAATCGAGATGGCGCGCCGGCACCAACAGCCGCTGTCGCTGCTGATGCTGGACATCGATCACTTCAAGCGGGTCAACGACATCCACGGGCACACCGCCGGCGACGATGTGCTGAAGGCCGTGGCGGCCTCGATCAAGAGCCAACTGCGCAACGTCGACATGGTGTTCCGCTACGGCGGGGAAGAGTTTCTGGTTCTGCTGTCGAACACCGGCCGCGAGGCGGCGGCGATGGTCGGAGAACGCCTGCGCCAGGCTACCCAGGCCCAGGACTATTACGCCAGCAACCAGTTGATCGAACTGACCGTGAGCCTGGGTTGCTCGACCCTGTTGCCGGGCGAATCGGTCGACAGCCTGCTGCGCCGGGCCGACAGCGCGCTGTACGTGGCCAAGCGCGAGGGACGCAACCGCCTCACCATGGCGGGCTGACGGCCCGTCTTCGTTCCGTCAGGCGGCGCGCCCGCTGGCGCCATTGCCAGCAGGCCGGCTCCCGCAGGTTCCGTGACGCAACCGAACTTCCTGCGGGAGCAACCTGATCAGCTTTCGACCAGTTCCCGCCGCTCGCGCCCGGCCATCACCCGCTCCGCCGGCTCCAGCTGCATGCACCGCTCAAGGAACAGGTACATGTAGTCGTAGCTCTTGCAGATGGCCTGACGCAGCTCGACCTGCAGCGCCTTGCTCGGGTTCAGGCCCGCCAGCGTGCAGATGATCTCCAGCGCTTCCCAGGGGTGCGCATCGTCGTACTGGGCGTGCATCTTCAGCCATTTCATGGCCCGCTTGCGGTCTTCCTCAGGGAAGGCGGCGGCATAGACGCCGGTGGAGCAGACCAGCGCCGACCACTCCCCGGTCGCGCCTTCGATGGCGTAGTTGGTGGCGGCGATGGCCACGATGAGCGAGTCCGCCGAGCTGGTGTGCCAGCACCAGTGGCTCAAGGCATGCAGCTCCGGCGGCACTTGCTGGGCCTGCAGGTCTTCCAGGCTCACCCCATGGGCCCGGCTCCAGTTCAGCCAATAGTCGGCGTGGTTGAGCTCGACGCGAATGTTGCGCATCAGCCAGCGCCGCGCCATGTCTTCGCCGGGATGGCGGGCGAACTTGGTCTTGGTGAGGTTCTGCGCCATGTACAACGCAAATTGCTCGACCACCGGCCAGCCCCCGATCAGGTACTGACGCATGGTCTTGGCACTCAGTTTGTTGTCCCGCATGCGCAGATACAGTTCATGTTCGACAACCCGGCGTTTGCTCTCGCTGCAATCCTGGATCAACTGTTGCGCCCAGGCTGGGTAACTAGCGGCTTCCATGAGTGGACCGGTTCGGTTGAATGTGTCGATCACTGTTCGGCTCCTTTTGATTTGTGATTGTAAGGATCGGCGAGAGTCTTCAACGGAACGTGCCAGGCGCTTTGAACAACAGCGGCTGCGGCCTGGCGGGCCGACTTTGCAAACTGTCACAGGTGAACAACTGCGGGCGGTCGATGACATAACCCTGAGCGTAATCCACGCCGATTTCAAGCAATGCCTGCTCGATCTGCGGCGTTTCGGCAAACTCGGCAATCGTCCGCTTGCCCATGACATGCCCGATGTGATTGATCACTTCGACCATTGCGCGGTTAATCGGGTCGTCCAGCATGTCCTTTACGAAACTCCCGTCGATCTTCAGGAAGTCTACAGGCAAATGTTTGAGATACGCGAACGAAGACATTCCGGCGCAAAAGTCATCGAGCGAAAAGAAACAACCTAAACCTTTGAGCTCATTGATAAATCGAATGGCGCTGCCGAGATTGGCGATTGCACTGGTTTCGGTGATTTCAAAACAAATCATTTCAGGCGGAACATTGTAATTAACAAACTGTTCACGCAAGAAGTGCAAGAACGCATCATCTCCGATAGTTATGCCTGAAAGATTAATCGCACACATCGCCAACGGCCCAGGACACTCCTCTTCAATGCATTGGCCAATGACCTTGAATACGTTCTGCACCACCCAACGGTCCAGCGACGTCATCAGGCCGTAGCGCTCGGCCGCCGGAATGAAACTGTCCGGGAGGATCATGCGCCCGGCCTCGTCATGCAGGCGCAACAGGATCTCGATGTGCCCGCGCGCGCCGTCGGCGGGGCCCAGCGGCGCGATCTCCTGGGCGTACAGGCAAAAGCGGTTTTCCTCCAGCGCCATATGCAGGCGCTGCACCCAGGCCATTTCGCCGAAGCGCAGCGACAGCTCCGAATCGTCGGCGTGATAGACCTGCACCCGGTTGCGGCCCTTCTCCTTGGCCATGTAGCAGGCCATGTCAGCGGCGCGCAGGGACGCTTCAAGGGTGGTAGGGGTCTGGGCGATGTGCACCAAGCCGACGCTCACGGTGGTCAGGAAGGGCCTGCCCTTCCAGACGAAATGCAGGTTCTGCACGGTCTGGCGCAGGCCCTCGGCGATCTTTTCCGCGGCCTCCGGCGCGCAGTTCTCCAGCAAGACGCCGAACTCGTCACCGCCCAGCCGCGCCAACGTATCGCCCTCGCGCAGACCGGACTGCAGCAGCGCGCAGATGTGCCGCAGCAACTCGTCCCCCGCCGCGTGGCCGCAGGTGTCGTTGACCAGCTTGAACTGGTCCAGGTCGAGAAACATCAACGCATGCCGCCCGGCCTGGCGGGACAGGTTATGCAGGGCCTGCTCCAGGCGGTATTCGAACTCCCGGCGGTTGGCCAGCCCGGTCAGCGCATCGTGGGTGGCCTGCCACGACAGATTGGCGATGTATTGACGCTCCTGGGTCATGTCGTGCAGCACCAGCACCGAGCCGCTGACTTTGCCGGCGTTGCGGATCGGCGCCCCCACCAGGGTCACCGACACCGTGCTGCCGTCCAGGCGCTGGATGAGCCTTGAATGCTCGCTGCCGCCGGTGAGCTGGCCGCTCAGGATGCGTTCGATCAGCGTCGGGCCTTCGGCCTGGGCATTGTCGTCCAGCAGGTTGAACAGCGCCGCCAGCGGCAGGCCGGCGGCCTGCTCCGCCTTCCAGTGGCTCAGGGCTTCGGCGGCGGGGTTCATGTAGTCGATCGCACCGTTGACGTCGGTGGTGATCACGCCGTCGCCGATCGAGTGCAAGGTGATGTGGGCGCGGTCCTTTTCCAGTTGCAGCGCCTCGGCGAACGCGTGCCGCTGCTTGAGCAGCTTGCGGGTGCGCCACAGGGCCAGCACGATCAGGCCCAGCGCCGTGGCCAGGTTGGTGAACAGCAACAAGCGCAGGATCACCCGCGATCCTTCACCCAACGCGTCGCTGAACGCCTTCGCCGCAGGCGTCACGCCATCGTTGATCGCAAAGATGCGCCCCTTCCAGCGTCGAATGTCTTCATCGCCGGCGGCGTTTGCGCTGATTTTCTCGTGCATCTCCCGGGCCACGCCGTCGAGCTCCACCAGATAGGCGTCGCCCAGGGTCCAGCGGTCGATGGCGGTCTCCAGATAGCTGAAGTGCCGGAAATTGAGGTACAGCCAGATCAGGCTGGAGACATCGTCGGGATGGTTGCCGCCCTTGAGGATGCCCTCCCGCGCCGCCTGCAGGTCGGGCGGACGCCGATCCAGGGCCAGACGCAGTTGATGCCCGCCCTGGGGCACGGCGATCGCGTTCTGGTACTTGAGGTAGATCGCCTCGTCGCGGCTGTCGGCGTAGAGGTTGAGGTAATAGATGGCGTCCTTCTGGCCCTTGGACCAGAGGCTCTCGCCTGCGACATAGCCACGTACCGCCGACAGGACGTAAAGGCTCACGCCCCCCAACAGAGCCTGAAACAGCACGACGGCGATGAATGGCCAGACGATGCCCAGCAACCGCGGCGTTCCGAGAGTACGCGTTCGAGTCATGTGGTTCCTTGCATGGTCACTGCCTGATCGTCCGTCTCTATCAGACCATCTCCCCAAGACTAGGAGGCCTTGCGGGTTACGGCAAGCGGCTGATCGGCCACCCTGCGGCAGAATCGTGCGCCCTGCATATGTACCGCCAACCGGGACGCGGACGCCGATTTACTGGGCACTCCGGATTCCCGACATGCCTGTCGGGACCATCGCCAAGGACTGCGACATGACCCAGACAACCGAAACGGCAACCGACACGACCGTCACCGATGAACATCGCGCGCGGCAGGCGCTCGGTCTCGATGACGTCCCGAGCGTGGAACGGCTGATCCGTCAGCCCGGTGCCAAGGACCGAAAACTGTTCCGATGGCTGCAGCGCCACCATCGCGCCACCCTCCAAGCGCTGACGCTCGAAGACTTCGCGGCAAAGCGTCGCGACGCGCTGATCGTCACCACGGTGAAGCACTTCATGGCCGGCCGGCCGTCGCTGATCAGGAGGCTGGGCGCCGATGTACTGCGCTCCGTCAGCGAAAAGGAATTGCGCGCAACACCTTGGGCACTCCTGTCAAAAGTGCTGGAATCGCCGCCGGCGCAGGAGCTCACCGGCCGCCTGCTCCAGACGCTGAGGTGGCATGGCGCCGCCCCCGGCGAGCAGACCCCGGACTCATTGCGCCATCAGTTGCTGTGCCGGGCCATCACCGTCTACTCGTCCGGGCCGACGACGGACGATCCGCAAACCCTGGCCGGCTTCCGCTGGGGGGATCCTGCCCTCTGGGGCCATGGCTATCAGACCCTGCGCGAGCGCTTCGAACAGCACTTGCGGCAGACGGGAGCGGCTCGAACCGCCAAGGAAGCGATTTTGCTGGCCCATGTGCTGCAGACCCGGCTGTCAAAGGACTTCGCCGTGCGAGACATCCCCTGCGACCTTCGCTACAAGAGCTCGGTGGTGTGGGTGAACTTCATGCACGGTGTGCTGTTGTCCGAGGAACTGAGCCTGGATGATGCACAGCCGCTGTCGTTCCAGCAGCTCGTCGACCTGCCTCTGGAGCGCAGCGTCGATGCCTCCGCGCAGGAACTGGCGATGATCACACGGTTGCGGCTGACGCCCGCACTGGAGTGGGCGGTGTGCAACGGGGTGATTCGCTCCCGTCCCGCCGGCGATTACGAAAAGGCCGATATCGAACAGGTGTTCAGAGCCCTGGAGGCTCACGAAACCAGCCTGATCAACGCTGTGCTGGCACTGGACTCGCCGCCTCCAGAGAGAATGAAGATGGCCAAACAGATCAAGGACCGCCTGTTCGGCGCCGACGCGTTCGAGTCCGACGGCCGCACACTTCTGCCGAACAGCCCCTCGAACAAGTACGGACACGGGCGCGTACCGACCCACACGCATCGAGGCAATACGTTTGTCGATGTCTATGCCGACGGACAATTCGAAAACGCCAGGAAGTGGTTTGTCACCAAGACTGACGGCAGGACACACAACGGCCACTGGATCAGGATCGACGGCCAGAGGATCGTCCACCACGAGGCAGAGGAAGCCCGGGGCAATGGAACGCTGCCGGTCATCTTTCTGGGAAGACCCAATCCAAACGGCAAGACACTGCCTGACATCAATGCTTTGTTCGAGGACAGTTTCAGCCTTTACCTTTCGACCGCCAGGGCCGCCTACCGGACCCTGATCACCGGCCTGCTGGCCTCTTTGCCGCTCAGCGACCGCCGTTTGCTGGAAACGGGCGAGATCCGTGTGCTGTGCCTGCGCAAGGTGCTGGGCGCAGGCCGAGGGCTTGAGACGGTTCAGGCAAGAAAGGGATTTCTTCTGGAGGTGCTCATCGACGATGACGCCCATTACTACGAGCTCATTCCGAGCGCCGGGATCGTTCGCCGACACACCGCCCTGAAGTTCGTCCTCTCCAGCGCGGAGGGCACCGAATACCCCTTGCGCGCCCCGATCTCGGGGAAACCGTTTGACCCGGCGGCCCACCATGACCTGTTGCTCGACTGGAACGCACACTTGAACGGCACGCCGCCCAAGAATGCAGCCTATTGCATTGCCTACATTGACGAAGTCGCCCATTTGTCCGCCGCCACGTCAACCGCCCCGGCCAACCGCGACGAAGGCCCCACGAGCTGGCACTCCCCAAGAATCATGGCACTGGCGCAATGCGTCGCTTCCGAGTTTCTGTTTGTCGACGAACACCGCTTGCGCACCCAGGCCCGTGGCTTGACCGTCTTCGACGAGCAAAGGGCCAGGGAGGCAGAGCGCTGGGAAACGCTGCTGGCGATCATCAAGGGACTGGTGCCTTTCTGGGGCAGCACTGAAGACCTTCAGTCCGAGAAGACCACCGACAGGATCATGGGCGGCATTGCGCTCTTCCTGGATCTGGCGTCCTTTCTTTTTCCTGTCGGCAAGTTCATATCGGGCTCGGTGCGCCTCGCCAGGGTCGGCGCCAAAGCCTCACAAATGGCGGTAAAGGCCAGTCTGCCTACATTCTCCACGCTGTCGCGCAAACTTTTTGTCAGCTCACTGAACAACCTGAATCCGCTCGACGGCCTGCCGACGCTGTTAAAGTCCCTGGTCAGCGGCGTACGCCTGGCAGGTCAGACCGGCCTGCACGCGCTCAAGAACCTGAGCACGGGAAAAAAATCCTTTCCCCCGCTCCATGACGGTTCCTACGCAATCGACCCTGCGCGCTGGAAGCCCATGACCGAGCGCGACCGACTGGCAACGGTCAACGGAACGGATGACGTGTGGGTGCGCAACACCCGCCCATCGAATCCGGCGCGGCACCATCGGGTCGATCCGTCGACAGCGTTGCCCTACGGCCCCCGCCTGTCCCTTTACCCCAAGGATTTCGTGCAGGGACAGTCATCCTTCCCGATGCTGCCGCCGACCGACACCCATGCGCTGGCCTTGATTCCCGAAAAGGCGCATGTCCGGGAACTGCTCGAAGTCGACGGCCGCACAACGCTGCTGATCGATGACATTCCCTATCGGCTGGACGGCGATCAACTGCGCCGCGCCGACCTGATCGACGATCGGGTGATGCACAAACCCTTGCCTTGCCGGGCAAAGCGTTCGCCGGGAGATGAAGTCTGCCGCACGATCTATGTCACCCGGGAACCGGCCCCGACGCCCCCCATCGGCAGCCAGGACGAAAGCAAGGGCTGGGCGCCGTGGTTCGGCGATTTCCTCTACCAACCCGCCGTCGCAAGACAGCCGACAGCGTTGAAGGCCCTCAAAGGCATCAGAGGGCTCAAGGCCTACGTCAATTTCCAGAAAGGGATCTACGCACGGATCAAGGCAAGGATTCCCTATGGGCGACGCAATCTGTTCGACGAGTTCAAGGTCGGCGCCATCCTTGTCCCGTCGAAGGACGAATCAACGCGCTACCTGTTCACTCGGCTCTATGCAGGCGATTTCTATGTCGCCGAACTGGCGCCGGGCCAGAACATCTTTCCGCCGCTGCCCTTGCGCAAGGCAGATACCTTGCCCGCAGACCTGGCCGAAGAACTGAAGACGGTCTACACAGGCTCGCTCAACGCCAACAACATGGTCAGGATCCACGGAAAGGCGCTGGTGGAGCGCGCGCTGAAAACCATGGAGGAGATCGCCATTCCGATCGGCGGACATGCCAATCCTCCGCAAACGCTGAAGCGGCTCAAGGTCGACACCAGCCCGGGGGAAGCCCTGCTCTTTGACCACGCCACACGCATGATGGTCAGCCGCCTCCCGGCCGGAACCGCCTCATGGTCGCGCAGCAAGACCGCCGACGAATCCTTCCGCCGCCGGGCCGCCGAGATATTCGATACCTTGTTCGGGGAAAAGACCATTGCCGTCAAACCGAACAGTGACCTGAAAATCAACAAGGCGATGGACAAGTTTCAGAACCTGTTGCCTGAGCAACAGAGAACGACGAATGCGCGCAACATCGCGTATGCCGACGTCGAGACGGCAACCGGAGCTCGCGAAGTCTACGTAAGCGTTTCCGGCGGACAAGGATTGACGGGGGAACTGCCGCTGTTCAAGTCGGCGTCGGCCCAAGAGAAGGTTGTCGTCGACGGCACCACCTACATCAACGCTGACTTCGGTCAGGACGTTGCCAGAACGTCGTTGGGCGTCTCCGGCGAAGGAAAGGTGTACGCGATTCCCCTTACGATCCTCGACGTGGAAACCTACACGCCGGCAAGGACCGGCCGACCGACCTCGCTGGACAGCGAGGCCAAGCTGATCGCCCTCCTCAGGGAACGGTATCCGGACAAAAACAGGCTCAGATCGGTGGACGTGGCCACGACCATGCCGCCCTGCACCAGTTGTTCGGTCGTCATCAAGGAGTTCGGGTACGACGGTTCGGCAGAGGCGCTGAACATCCTGTGGGGCTGACCTACAGCCGCTGCAGGTGCCCGTAGAGCTTGGCGTACAGCCCGCCGTCGGCGATCAGTTGCTGGTGGTCGCCGTCTTCGGCCACCTGCCCGCCGTCGAACACCAGCACCCGGTCGGCCTGTTTCACCGCCGACAGGCGATGGGCGATGATCAGGGTGGTACGGCCGTCGAGGAACCGCGCCAGGGCCTGGTGCAGGTTGTACTCGGTGGCGGCGTCGAGGGCCGAGGTGGCTTCGTCGAGGATCACCACTTTCGGCTCGGCCAGGATCATCCGCGCGATCGCCAGGCGCTGGCGCTGCCCGCCGGACAGGCGTACGCCGGAGCGGCCGACGATGCTGTCCAGGCCATCGGGCAGCGCACGGATGGCGGGTTCGAGCTGAGCGATCTGCAACGCCTGCCAGCAGGCCTCGTCGCTGCGGGTGCGGCCCATGGTCAGGTTGGCCCGCACCGTGTCGTTGAACAGCGCCGGATGCTGCAGCACCACCGCCACGTTTTCCCGTACCGTCTCCAGGCCGATGTCCTGCTGGGTGCAGCCGCCGAAGCGGATGGTGCCGGCCAGCGGCGTGTACAGCCCCAGCAGCAGTTGCACCAGGGTGCTCTTGCCGCCGCCGCTGGCGCCGACGATGGCCACCTTCTCGCCGGGGGCGATGGACAGATCCATCCGGTCCAGCACCAGCTCGTCGCCGTAGCCGAAGCTCAGGCCCTGCACCTGGATGCCGACCGTCTCGCGGCCCTTGAACGGATCGATGCCGCCGGGGTACTGCGGCTCGTCGGCGCGGGCCAGCAGTTCGTTGATCCGCGACAGCGCGCCGCCCGCCGCGTAGTAGGCATATTGCAGGTTCAGCAACTGCTCGACCGGGCCGATCATGAACCACAGGTAGCTGAACACCGCGAGCATCTGGCCGATGGACAGGTCCGAGAACAGCACCGTGAGCATCGCCGCCGCGCGGAAGATGTCGATGCCGAACTGGAACAGCAGGCCGCTGGCCCGATTGGAGGCGTCGGTCTTCCACTGCGAGTTGACCGCGTAGTTGCGCACCTCCTGGGCGCGCAGGCCGAGGCGACCGAGGAAGAAGCCCTGGCGGTTGCCGGCGCGCACTTCCTGGATCGCGTCGAGGGTTTCGCTCAGCGCCTGGGTGAAGCGCGACGTGCTGTCGTTCTCCAGTTTCTTCAGGTGCTTGACCCGTTTGCCCAACTGCACCGTGGCGTAGATCACCAGCGGGTTGAACAGCAGGATCAGCAGCGCGAGCTTCCAGTGCATCCACACCAGAATGCTCGCGGTGCCCACCAGGGTCAGCATCGCCACCAGGAAACGGCTGAGGGTTTCGCCAACGAATTTGTCGAGGGTGTCCAGGTCGGTGACCAGGTGCGTGGTCACCGTGCCGCTGCCCAGGCTTTCGTATTCGCCGAGGGAGATGCGCTTGAGGCGCTCGATCAGCCGGATCCGGATGCGGTAGACGATGTCCTTGGCCAGCCGGGCGAACAACCGCGCCTGCAGCACGCCGAAGCACAGGGCGCTGCAGCGCAGGGTCAAGGTCACCAGCAGCATGAGGCCGATGTAACCGGCCGCCTGCTGCCACATCGACGGCAGCACGTGGTTCATGACCTTGAGCGCGGCGTCGCCATGGCCCAGCAGGACTTCGTCCACCAACAGCGGCAACAGCAGCGGGATCGGCACGCTGCACAGCGTCGCCAGCACGGCCACGCCGTTGGCGATCCACAGGGATTTCTTGTGATGCAGCGCCAGTCGCCGGACTTCAGCCCAGCTCAGCCGGTCGACACGCTTGACGGCTGGCGTGTCATCGGCCGGGTCAGACACAGGCGGCGCGCTCCAGCCATCGGCCGAGCAACGGCGACAGTTCGCCCAACGGCTGATAGCCGTTGGTCAGCAGCGCCAACTGGCCGTTGCGTTCGGCCAGCAAGGTCGGGAATCCGGCGATGCCCAGGTCCTGCACCCAGCTGAAATCGGCGGCGGTGGCCGCGTGCTGCTCGGCGCGGTCGAAGGCTTCGGCGAACTCGATGCGCGGCACGCCGGCCCGCTCCGCCAGCTCCACCAGTACGCTGGCGTGGGTGACGTCGCGGCCTTCGGCGTAGAACGCGTGCTGGATCAGGCTCAGCAGTTTCCAGGCGCAGTCCGGCGCCAGGCTGCGTGCGGTGACGATGGCGCGGCAGGCAGGCTCGGTGTCGTAGACGAAACCGTCAGGCAACGCGCCTTCGAACCGGAACGGCTGGCCCGTGGCCTCGGCGACCGCGTGCCAGTGCTCAAGGATGTAGCGCCGGGTGGTCGGCTCCAGCGCCGCACCGCTGCCGGTGCGCAATCCGCCGACCACCAGGTGCAGTTCCACCCCCGCCGCCTGCGCCTGCTCGACCAGGGCCTTGGCCACCGGAGCGAACCCCCAGCACCAGGAACACATCGGATCCATCACATAGAGCAGGCGCGCAGACATGGTTCAGGCCTCGGTGGATGCTTGCTTATAGTTGTAGCCGATCGGGTGCGGCATGTTGCGCGCCTTGGCCAGTTCGATCTGCTTTTGCCGGTCGATGGCGCTGCGGCGGGTCTTCTCGCTGAGGGTGTCCCAGCAGTGCGGGCAACTGATCCCGGCCACGTAGTGTTCGGAGGCGCGATCCTCGACGCTCACCGGGTTGCGGCAGGCGTGGCATTGGTCGTAGTCGCCTTCGCTCAGGTCATGGCGCACGGTGACGCGGTTGTCGAACACGAAGCAGTCGCCCTGCCACTTGGTCTCTTCCTGCGGCACTTCTTCGAGGTACTTCAGGATCCCGCCCTTGAGGTGGTAGACCTCTTCGAAGCCTTCGCCCAGCATGTAGCTGGAGGCCTTCTCGCAACGGATGCCGCCGGTGCAGAACATCGCGACCTTCTTGTGCACGGCCGGGTCGAAATGCGCCTTGATGTAGTCCGGGAACTCGCGAAAGGTCGTGGTCTTCGGATCGATGGCGCCTTCGAAGGTGCCGATCGACACTTCGTAGTCGTTGCGCGTATCGATCAGCAGCACTTCGGGATCGCTGATCAGCGCGTTCCAGTCCTGCGGTTCGACGTAGGTGCCGACCTTCTTGTTCGGGTCGACGCCCGGGACGCCCAGGGTCACGATCTCTTTCTTGAGCTTGACCTTGGTGCGGTAGAACGGCTGCTCGTCGCAGTACGATTCTTTGTGGTCGATGTCGACCATGCGCGGGTCGTCGCGCAGCCAGGCCAGCAGCCCGTCGATGCCTTCGCGGGTGCCGGACACGGTGCCGTTGATGCCTTCCTCGGCGATCAGCAGGGTGCCTTTGATGCCGTTGTCGAGCATGGCCTTGAGCAGCGGCTCGCGCAGGTCGACGTAATTTTCGAGGGTGACGAACTTATACAGTGCCGCCACGACAATCGGTTGTGTCATGGGTGTCTCTCCAGGTGGCTACCCTCGCAAAGGGTGAACCGGATGCGAAAAAAAACGCGCCGGGTCAGCGGCGCGTTGCGGATTCTAGCAAAAAACCAAGGGTCAATGCTTGCTGCCGCCAGCGCAGGTCGGCGACGCCGGGGCGGCCCCGACCTGCGCCCATTCCTGCGGGGTGTAGGTGTGCAGCGCCAACGCATGGAACTCGCCCATCAGCTCGCCGAGCGTGCCGTAGACCTTCTGGTGGCGCTTGACCCGGTTCAGGCCCTCGAACTGGGCGCTGACCACCACGGCCTTGAAGTGGGTCTGCAGGCCGCGGCTGTGCATGTGGCTTTCGTCCAGCACCTGCAGGTGTTCAGGCTGAAGCAGGGCCAGCGTCGATTCGATGCGTTGTTGCATGGTCATCACGGACTCCGCTTACGGCTTTTTCTTGGCCGGTGCCGCGCCTTTCGGGGCCAGCTCGTTGGTCATGTCGTCCAGCAGCTTGTTGACCACCGGCACGGCGCTTTCCAGCTTGGCCTGGGTCATCTGGGCCGATTGCTGGGTCAGCTGCGGCATTTTCTCCAGGACTTTCTTGCCCAGCGGCGACTGGTAGAACGCCACCAGGTCCTTGAGCTCCGATTCGCTGAAGTTGCTGGTGTAGAGCTTGACCATGTCCGGCTTCAGCTTGTTCCAGCCGATGGCCTGGTCCAGGGCGGCGTTGGCCTTGGCCTGGTAGGTCTCCAGCACGGCTTTCTTGGATTCGGGCGCCTTGGTCTGTTCAAAGCGTTGGGCGAACATCTGCTGAACCTGCATGTACACCGGAGTGCCCAGCTTGTCGGCGTGCGCCAGGGTCAGGAAAGCTTCGGCACTGGCGTTGTGGCTGGCGGTATCGGCAAGCACCTGGCCGCTGGCGCAGACCAGGGCAACCGCGGTGCAGATGGCACGAAGACGAGTCATCGAGTTTCCTTTTCTAGCAGGCGAGGTAAAACCCCAAGGGCGACCATTCTGCGCCTGATTAACATCGGGGCTCAACCCCCGGGCCTTGCCGCGCTTGCCTGGCGGGCGTGAGCGGTCAACAATCGGTTCGATGGAACCACCTTGGCCGAAGCCGGCCTAAACAGCGCAAATCAGACCGACAGGAGTGTGCACGATGAGCCGTATCGAAACCGACAGCCTGGGCCAGATCGAGGTCCCGGACGACGCTTACTGGGGCGCTCAGACGCAACGCTCGCTGATCAACTTCGCCATCGGCCAGGAGCGCATGCCGTTGCCGGTGCTGCACGCCCTGGCGTTGATCAAGAAGGCCGCCGCCCGGGTCAACGACCGCAACGGCGACCTGCCCGCCGACATCGCCCGCCTGATCGAACAGGCCGCCGACGAAGTGCTCGACGGCCAGCACGACGACCAGTTCCCGCTGGTGGTCTGGCAGACCGGCAGCGGCACCCAGAGCAACATGAACGTCAACGAAGTGATCGCCGGGCGCGCCAACGAACTGGCCGGCAACCCGCGCGGCGGCAAGCTGCCGGTGCACCCGAACGATCACGTCAACCGCTCCCAGAGCTCCAACGACTGCTTCCCCACCGCCATGCACATCGCCACGGCCCAGGCGGTGCAGAGCCAGTTGCTGCCGGCCATCGCCGAGCTGTCCGGCGGCCTCGCGGAGCTGTCGGCGCGGCACCTGAAGCTGGTCAAGACCGGCCGCACCCACATGATGGACGCCACGCCGATCACCTTCGGCCAGGAAGTCTCCGGCTTCATCGCCCAACTGGACTACGCCGAGCGGGCGATCCGCGCCGCCCTGCCGGCGGTGTGCGAACTGGCCCAGGGCGGCACGGCCGTCGGCACCGGCCTGAACTCGCCCCACGGCTTCGCCGAAGCCATCGCGGCTGAACTGGCGGCGCTGTCCGGGCTGCCGTTCGTCACCGCGCCGAACAAGTTCGCCGCCCTCGCCGGCCACGAGCCGCTGACCACCTTGTCCGGCGCCCTGAAGACCCTCGCCGTGGCCCTGATGAAGATCGCCAACGACCTGCGCCTGCTCGGCTCAGGTCCCCGCGCAGGCTTCGCCGAAGTGAAGCTGCCGGCCAACGAGCCGGGCAGCTCTATCATGCCCGGCAAGGTCAACCCGACCCAATGCGAAGCGCTGTCGATGCTGGCCTGCCAGGTGCTGGGCAACGACGTGGCGATCGGTTTCGCCGCCAGCCAAGGCCACCTGCAACTGAACGTGTTCAAGCCGGTGATCATCCACAACCTGCTGCAATCGATCCGTCTGCTGGGGGACGGCTGCAGCAACTTCCAGCAGCACTGCATCGCCGGGCTGGAGCCGGATGCGGAGAAAATGGCGGAACACCTGGAACGCGGCCTGATGCTGGTGACGGCGCTGAACCCGCACATCGGCTACGACAAATCGGCGGAAATCGCCAAGAAGGCCTACAGCGAAGGGCTGACCCTGCGGGAGGCGGCATTGCAGCTGGGTTACCTGACCGATGAGCAGTTCGACGCCTGGGTGCGGCCGGAGAACATGCTGGAGGCCGGGGCCAAGGGCTGATCCTTGCGGCGCCTTCGCGGGCGCCATCGCCAGCAGGCTGGCTCCCACAAAAGGCTCGGGTGAATGCAGCCCCTGTGTTCACCGCAGAACCCTGTGGGAGCCAGCCTGCTGGCGATGGGGTCGGCAGAGCGCCGCCTAGATTGTGGGAGCTCGGTTTGCCCGCGATGGCGTCAGCGAGGGCCCCGCTCAGCCCGGCACGACCTTGGCCCGCCGCGCCTTGAGCCCGGCGATCAGCGAAGGCCCCAGGGCCACCAGCGCCGAACCCAGCACCACCAGCACCGCCCCGCCGTACGCCAGAAGGTTGATCTGCTCGGCGTGCACGTAGTCAGGCCAGCACCAGGCCGCCACCGCCACCGCCCCGAACGTCACCAGCGGCGTGATCGCCAACGTCGCGCTGACCCGCGACGCCTCCCAATGCGCCAGCGCCTCGGCGAACGCGCCGTAGGCGATCAGGGTGTTCATGCAGCACGCCAGCAGCAGCCAGCCCTGCAACGGGCTGAGGCCGAGCGCCTCCTGCGGATGCACCCAGGGCGTGAGCAGCAAGGCGCAGAACAGGTAGATCACCATCATCACCTGCAGCGAATTCCACACGGTCAGCAACTGCTTCTGGCCCAACGCGTAGAACGTCCACACGGTCGAGGCCAGCAGCACCAGCAGGACGCCGGCGGTGTAGTCGGACAACGACGTCAGCAGCTCCGCCAGGCGCTGGTTGAAAAACAGCGCGAAGCCGATCAGCAGCACCCCCAGGCCGATGCCCTGGCCGATGCTGAAGCGCTCCTTGAACACGAACAGGCTGGCGATCAAGAGCATGATCGGCCCCATCTGCACCACCAACTGCGCCGTGCCGGGACTGAGCAGGTTCAGGCCCATCAGGTACAGCACATAGTTGCCCACCAGCCCGAGCACCGCCATCAGCACCAGCCAGCCGCCCTTGGGCCCGAGCGCCTTGCGGCTGGGCAGGCGCCGGGTGGCCGCCAGATAGACGAACAGGCAACCGCCGGAGACCAGCAGGCGGAACCAGGTCACCGTGACCGGATCCATCGCCACCAGCACCTGCTTGAGCTTGATCGGCAGGATTCCCCACAGGAACGCCGTCAGCAAGGCCAGGAACATGCCGTACACCCAACGGCCCGATGAAATGTGCATGAGTCCCCCGGAAAACGACTGACGAGTGCGCTCATTCTAGGCGCGGCGGCCGGCGCGACACAGGGACAGTTGGGGTCAGGCCGCAAACGGAACGGTGCGGGTCGCAGCGGAATGTTGACGTACGCCCGTTGATCGGCTCGGCAGGCGCGCCAAGTGCTTCAGGCATAAGCTCATTGGATCCTTCCAGCGCCCCTCCAGGAGACCCACCATGTACGGCATGCGCGCCCAGGATCCGGAACCCGCCATGCACTTTCGCAGCGACCGGCTGTGCCGGGTCAACGGCGAACTGTTCTTCAGCACGCGGGAGAACACCCTCGAAGGGCCGTTCGACAGCCTGGAGAAAGCCGAGCAGGAGATCCGCGCCTACATTGCGCGGATGCAACTGCTGGATGCTGGCAGATAGAGCAAGAACCTGTTCCCTGCTCGCGATGGCGGTCAATCAGGCGACCTTGCTGTCTCAGGGCTCAACGCACCGCCTCGAACAACCCCGTCGCGCCCATTCCGCCCCCCACGCACATGGTGACGATCCCGTAACGCAGGTTGCGCCGCTGCAGTTCGCGCACCAGATGCCCGACCTGCCGCGATCCTGTCATGCCGAACGGGTGGCCGATGGAGATCGAACCGCCGTTGACGTTGTACCGTTCGTTGTCGATCTCCAGCCGGTCGCGGCTGTACAGGCACTGTGAGGCGAACGCCTCGTTGAGCTCCCACAGATCGATGTCCGCCACTTGCAGGCCCTTGGCCTTGAGCAGTTTCGGCACCGAGAACACCGGGCCGATGCCCATTTCGTCCGGCTCGCAGCCGGCCACGGTGAAACCGCGGAAAAACGCCTTGGGCTTGAGCCCCAGCTGCAGCGCTTTCTCAAGACTCATCACCAGGGTCATCGACGCGCCGTCGGACAATTGCGACGAGTTGCCGGCGGTCACCGAACCGTCTTCGGCGAACACCGGCTTGAGCCCGGCCAGGCTTTCGTAGGTGGTGTCGGGGCGGTTGCAGTCGTCGCGGTCGACGATGGCGTCGAGGATCTGTTCGGCGCCGGTGGTCTTGTCCTCGACCCGGTACTTCACCGCCATCGGCACGATTTCGTCGTCGAACAGCCCCGCCGCCTGGGCCTGGGCAGTGCGCAGCTGGCTTTGCAGCGCATAGCGGTCCTGCGCTTCGCGGGTGACGCCATAGCGCCGCGCCACCGTTTCGGCGGTCTGGCCCATGGTGTGGTAGATGCCCGGCACCCGTTGCTTGAGCAGCGGGTTGATCAGGTGGTCGGTGTTGACGCTCTTGAGGGTCAGGCTGATCGACTCGACGCCGCCGGCCACGATGATGTCGCTGCAGCCGGACGCGATCTGGTTGGCCGCGATCGCGATCGCCTGCAGGCCCGACGAGCAGAAGCGGTTGAGGGTCATGCCGGCGGTGCCGGTGCCCAGGTGCGACAGCACCGCCACGTTGCGGCCGATGTTGTAGCCCTGGGCGCCTTCGTTGGAGCCGGCGCCGACGATGCAGTCCTCGACGCTGGCCGGGTCGATGTCGTTGCGGGTGAGCAAGGCATTGACGCAATGGGCCGCCATGTCATCGGGACGGGTCATGTTGAACTTGCCGCGAAAGGATTTGGCCAGGCCGGTCCGGACGCTGTCGACGATCACCACTTCACGCATCGCACACCTCATTGCAGTAGTCGGTTGGGAGTGGCTCCGAGCATAAGTCCACCCCTGGACCTGCCGCGACGATCATTCACCCGGCGTATGCGTGTCCATCGGTTCAGCTCTTGTGCTTTTTCTCCCGGCGGTCGGACTTTTCGAAGGCCTCCTCCAGCGCCCGGTTGATCGTGCGCAGCACCTTGACCCGGGCCCAGCGCTTGTCGTTGGCCTCGACCAGCGTCCACGGCGAGACCTCGGTGCTGGTGCGGTCGACCATGTCGCCCACCGCCGCGCGGTAGGCATCCCACTTGTCGCGGTTGCGCCAGTCGTCCTCGGTGATCTTGAAGCGCTTGAAGGGGATCTCTTCCCGGGCCTGGAAGCGTTCCATCTGGGTGTCCTTGTCGATGGCCAGCCAGAACTTGACCACGATCACCCCGGCGTCGGCGACCTGCTCCTCGAAGTCATTGATCTCGCCGTAGGCCCGCAGCCAGTCGGCCTTGCTGCAGAAGCCTTCGACCCGCTCCACCAGCACCCGGCCGTACCAGGAGCGGTCGAACACGGTGAACTTGCCCCGCGCCGGAATGTGCCGCCAGAAGCGCCACAGGTACGGTTGCGCACGTTCCTCTTCGGTCGGTGCGGCAATCGGCACGATGCTGTACTGACGCGGATCGAGCGCCGCCGCCACCCGGCGGATCGCCCCGCCCTTGCCGGCCGCGTCGTTGCCTTCGAACACCGCCACCAGCGCATGGCGGCGCATGCGCTTGTCGCGCATCAGCCCGGACAGCCTGGCCTGTTCGGTGATCAGTTGCTCTTCGTAGTCTTTCTTGTCCAGGGACTGGGTCAGGTCGAGGCTGTCGAGCAGGTTCATCTGATCGACCGGCGTGCCCAGCGGCGCGGCGTTGACCTCTTGCGCGTGCACGTCCTGACGCTTGAGCGCGTTCTGCAGCCCCTCCAGCAGGATCTTGCCCACCGCCAGGCTGCGGTAATGGGCGTCCATCCCCTCGATCACATGCCAGGGCGCGTAGTCGCGGCTGGTGCGGCGCAGCACACGCTCGCCGTATTTGACGAACTTGTCGTAGGTCTGCGATTGCTGCCAGTCCAGCGGGCTGATCCGCCAACTGTGCAGCGGGTCGTCGGCCAGGGCCTTGAGCCGCGCCTTCATCTGTTTCTTGGACAGGTGGAACCAGAACTTGAAGATCAACGCGCCTTCGTCGCAGAGCATCTTTTCCAGGCGCTCGGCGGCGTTGATCGCCTGATCCAGCCGCGGATCCTTGAACAGCCCGTGCACCCGCCCCTGCAGCATCTGGCTGTACCAGTTACCGAAGAAGATACCCATCCGCCCCTTGGCCGGCAGCATCCGCCAGTAGCGCCAGGCCGGCGGCCGGGCCAGTTCTTCGTCGGTCTGCTGATCGAAGGTGCGCACCTCGATCAGGCGCGGATCCATCCATTCGTTGAGCAACTTGACCGTTTCGCCCTTGCCGGCCCCCTCGATCCCGTTGATCAGGACGATCACCGGAAAACGCCGTTGCTGCTGCAGCTCGAACTGGGCTTCGAGCAGCGCTTCGCGCAGGGCCGGCACCGCGGCTTCGTAAGTGTCTTTGTCGATGGCGTGACCGATTTCAGCGGATTCGAACATGGGGCGGCTCCTTCCAGGGTTCAGCAAGACTAGCGGATCAGGCACCGGCGCGGCACAGAAATTCCGGCGGGCGGCGGATTGTCCGTAAACCTGCGGCCGCAAGCTTTGCCATGGATCAAGCCGCCCCTGCGCAATCGGCTAGAATGGCGGCCTTGCCGTTGCCGAGCCTGCCATGAAACCTGAACTGCCCCACGCCCAGCTCGACTGGGACGACCTGGGACGCCCGCGTTCGCGGGCCTTTGACGATGTGTACTTTTCCGACCAGTCCGGGCTGGAAGAGACCCGCTACGTGTTCCTCGAACAGAACCGCCTGGCCGAGCGCTTCGCCGCTTTGCCGGCAAACGGCAGGTTTGTGATCGGCGAGACAGGCTTCGGCACCGGGCTGAACTTCCTCTGTGCCTGGCAACTGTTCGAACAGTCTGCCCCGGCCGGTGCACGGCTGCATTTCGTCAGCGTCGAAAAGTACCCGCTGAGCCCTGCGGACCTTGAGCGAGCGCTTTCGCTGTGGCCGGAACTGACCACGTTCGCCGATCAATTGCTCAAGCGCTATGTAGCGATCCATCAAGGGTTCCAGCGCATCGTGCTGGACAACGGCCGGGTCACCCTCACCCTGCTGATCGGCGATGCGCTGGAGCAACTGCCGCAGTTGGACGCCCGGATCGACGCCTGGTTTCTCGACGGTTTCGCGCCGGCGAAGAACCCGGACATGTGGACCGCCGAACTGTTCGCCGAACTGGCCCGGCTGGCGGCGCCCGGCGCGACCCTCAGCACCTTCACCAGCACCGGCTGGGTGCGGCGCCTGCTCAATGCGGCGGGCTTCAAGATGAAGCGCACACCGGGCATCGGCCACAAGTGGGAGATCCTGCGCGGCGAATTCCTCGGCTGGCCGGCGCAAGTGCCCGCCCCCGCGCCGGACAAGCCCTGGTTCGCCCGCCCGGCACCGTTGACCGGTGAGCGCCGAGCGCTGGTGATCGGCGCCGGGCTGGCCGGTTGCGCCAGCGCCGCCAGCCTCGCGGCCCGGGGCTGGCAGGTCAGCCTGCTGGAGCGCCACGGTGCAGTGGCGCAGGAAGCCTCGGGCAACCCCCAAGGCGTGCTGTACCTGAAACTGTCGGCCCACGGCACGGCCTTGTCGCAGTTGATCGTCAGCGGCTTCGGCTACACCCGCCGTCTGCTGGAAAGCCTGCAGCGCGGCACCGACTGGGACGGCTGCGGCGTGCTGCAACTGGCGTTCAACGACAAGGAAGCCGAGCGTCACGCGCAACTGGCCGCCGCGTTCCCGCCGGACCTGCTGCAATGGCTCGACCAACCCGAGGCGCAAGACCGTGCCGGGATCGGCCTGGCCCACGGCGGCCTGTTCTACCCTGAGGGCGGCTGGGTTCACCCGCCGGCGCTGTGCCAGGCGCAGGCCGCGCAACCGAACATCGAACTGCTGCGCCATCACGAAGTGCTGGAGCTGCGCAAGGTCGATGGCCAGTGGCAGGCCTTCGACGGTGATCGCTTGATCGCCAGCGCGCCGGTTGTCGTGCTCGCCGGCGCCGCCGATGTCCGACGCTTTGCGCAAAGCGCCGAACTGCCGCTCAAGCGCATTCGCGGGCAGATCACTCGCCTGGCGCAAACGCCACAGAGCCAGGCGCTGAAGACCGTGGTGTGCGCCGAAGGCTATGTCGCCCCTGCCCGCTTGGGCGAACACACGCTGGGCGCCAGCTTCGATTTCAACAGCGACGACCTGACGCCGACCGCCGCAGAACACCTGGGCAACCTGGCGATGCTCGACGAGATCTCCGCCGACCTGACGGCACGCCTGAACATCCCCGGGCAGGACGTGAGCCATCTGCAGGGCCGCGCGGCCTTTCGCTGCACCAGCCCCGACTACTTGCCCATCGTCGGCCCCCTCGCCGACCGCGAAGCCTTCGCCCACGCCTTTGCCGCACTGGCCAGGGATGCCCGCCAAGTGCCGCAGGTGCCCTGTCCGTGGCTCGATGGCCTGTACATCAACAGCGGGCACGGTTCGCGCGGCCTGATCACCGCACCGCTGTGCGGCGAGCTGCTGGCGGCATGGCTGGACGACGAGCCGCTGCCCTTGCCCAAAGCCGTTGCCCAAGCCTGCCATCCCAACCGGTTCGCCCTGCGCCGCCTGATCCGAGGCAAATGACGCCGGATCCGCAACCGTTCAGAAATCGGACAAGGCGCATACGCCCAGTTCGATGCGCTTGATGACGTCGTCGGTCAAACGCTTCATCAGGTTCGTTTCGGCGGTTTGCCTTTCAAGCGAAATCGCACTGACCTGTTCGAGGTAGTCAGAATCCGTCAGGGTATCGGCCTTCTCGAACAGGGCTTGCAGCCTGGGCGGATAGATTGCTTCCGTCGAGCTGAACTGACGGGGATGATGCTGCCTCATGAGGTCGCACCAGAACGGCTGCTGCGCCAGATACGTCGGAAACCGTGTCGACAGCTCGGCATTCTTGACCTTGAGCAACGCGCCCTTGAGGTCATCATCGGTGACGCCGCTCAAGAACTCGAAACGCATGTGCCTGGGCTGGCCGGGCAGATCCAGGGCCTCGGCCAGGCCCGTGCGATAAGCCAGGCCAACCTCCAGCACATCGACCCTCGGATGGCTGTCGATGTGGGCTTGGACGATCTGATCCACCTGCTCCAGGCGAAACAGCCTCTGTCCCAGCCTCAGCAGGTCCGCGGCGCTCGCCTCGGCATTCGTCTGACGGTGGAGGATCTGATGCACCTCCACGGCCACTTCCAGATGACTGAAGTTCAGCGCGGCCGAGTCCGTGCAGTGGATCGGGTTGGCCGCCAGGTCCAGAACCTGTTCGCAAAGCACCGCATCGCCCTCGGCAGCCTGCAGCACACGCCAGACCCGGCGCGCCATGTCCTGATGAACGAATTCGGAGTCAGCGGTGTTCCCCAACTCCGAGAGCAGATGAAACAGACCGCCGGCCCGTGAATCTTCCTTGAAGGCCGTCCAGACCCTGTTTCGTTGCTCGAACATCTGCCCGGCCCGGTCCGTGAACCACAGTTCCTTGGCCTGTCGCTCGCTGAGACGGGTGATGTCGTCTTCGAAGAACCCCATCCCTACCCCGACACGGTCCCTGTATGCCAACAACAAACCGCGGCTGGGATCTTGCAGCGGATTGTGCCGCAGGTTGACCGTCTCGCTCATGCGCCTCGGCGCCTGGAACAACCAGTTCGGCAGTTGCCGGATATCGTTGTCGCGCAGATCGACCCGGTCGAGGTTCGGCAAACGGGACACGCCTTTGGGCAGCTCGGTCGCCCGGGTGTTTCGCAGGGACAGGAAGCGCAGATCGAACATCTTGCCGACATCCGGGGTCGCCCCCAGCGCGTTGCCGCTCAGGTTCAGCGAGTGCAACGAGCGCAGCCCGGACAGTTTCGCCAGTGTCTGCTCGGTCAGTTGCACGCGATTGTCCGAAAGGCTCAGGCGCGTGAGCGCAGGCATGTGCGAAATCACCTCCGGCAGCCGGGTCAGCTGGTTGCCGTCCAGGTCAAGGGACTCGGCGTTCTGGAAAGCCTTGAGAAAATAGACCCCGTCATCCGTCAGTTGCATGTTCTTCAAGGACACGTGCCTCACATGATCGAACGAAGCATTCGCGGGCAGGTGCGGCAGTTTTCCGATGCGCATGTCGTCGAGCCTGAGGCTGCAATGCCCGTCGGCCATCCTGGTCTTGCGCCGCCAGGCCTCAATGATCAGCCGAGCCGCCTGTCGCCGGCTCTGGCGGGCCTCACGCAGTTCGCCGCCCATGGCTTGCAGCGCCTCACCGTCCTCGCTCCAGCGTTCAAGGCGGGTGGTCAGGTCCTTCAGCGCCTGTTCCAATTGCCTGACCGCCCGGGCGCGGGTCAGGCGATCCGGGCCCAGTCCGTCGAGAAGCGCGTTGGCCTGCGCATCGGAAAACAACGGATAGAGCCGCTTGACCTTGCGTCGCAGGGCATCGGCGTGTTTCGGCGAACCGACGGGACTGTCGCCCTGCACGCACGCCACCCCCTTGCGCACCGGCAACGGCAGATCGTTGATCAGCGCCCGTTCGGCATCGAATCGACCGTCCAGTGCGGTCTCCAACAGCCGAGCACGCAGGCGTGCGGCATCACCCGGCCGTTGTTCGGCAAACCCCGTGGCGGAGCGCCACGACGCCGGCATGCCTTTCAGTACAGCGGCATACAGGCTTTCTGGCCCTGGCAGCACCCGGCCCAGGGACCGGTTCCCCTTGAACACCTCAAACCCGGCCGACGATTTGACGATCGTGCAGGTCTCGGCAAGCGCGGCACCCGGATGGCCGATGGCTTCCAGCAACGGGCCGGGGAACGTCCGTTCGCGCAGTTCCAGCCGCCAGTCCGCCTGCCAGCCGTCCAGATGCGCCAGCAACCGAATGCCCAGCCTCTGGGTATCGTCATCGGCCAGTTCGGGCAGGTGGAATCCGGCCAGCGCCCTGTCCATCCGCACCGCGTCGCGGATCCGGCGCATCCTTTGCGCCAATCCCATCGGCAGCCGTCCGGTGGCCTGCAAGTGCTGGCGCTCGACGCTGGGGGCCAGATCGATGAGCTGCCGGGCACAGCGCTCAGGCAGGCCAGGAAACGCTTCACAGGCCTTTTTCACATCGCTAGCCCCGCCTGAGTCGTAGAGCCGGTAAAGCTGCTCGAACAGCGGCCGCCGCCCGGCCTTGAGCTCGGCGCCCAGTCGCTTCGCCAGTTGCGTGTCCTGCCCTGCGCCGATGGCGGGGGCGCCGATCAGCGTTTGCGCCTCTTCGGGGTAGAGTCCCCCGACAACCGTCTGCAGCAATTGCCCGGCGGCCAATTGAGTCTGGGTCACGTGGACGCAAAGGTCAGGGTCGCTCACCGCAGTGGGCGGGTATGTCGCCATGACGTTCGCCTCGTCATCCAGCACTTCGATGTAGCGCCCATGGGGCCAACCCTTGAGCATGGGCAACGCTTGCAACTGCTCTTGGGCATGCAGCGGGGCGCCCGCATTGCCTTGCTCCATGTCGGCGATGAAACGGCGCAACTTGCCGTCGAGCTCGAAGCGCTTGGCCATGTCCTGCAGACGCAGCGGCAGGGGCGTACTGTCCTGCGCCAACCGATGCAGTTCGTCGAGCGGTGTATCGGTCAGCCTGCAGATCATCCCCAACTGCCTGTCATCGATACCGGACAGACGCGGGTTCATGCGCTTGAGCACATAGGCAGAATCACGCCATCGCTCGACCTGCTCACCGGGACGCAGCCAGCCCCCTTCGCCATTGGGCAGGGGCTCAGGCGCAAAGGCCGTCTTGCGCGTCGGATGCAGGATCCGCCAGGTCTTCGAATCGGGATCGAGCGTCACGGCATAGTGCTTGTCCTCGATCTGCAGGAACGTCCGGTCGCGGGCCTGATACAACCCTGAATAATCGACCTGCGTCGGCGCCTCCGTTGCCGCAGGCTGCTCATACCCCTGCAACGACTGCATCCACAATCGCGATCTGCCCGCCCGATCGAACACCGCAGCGAAACGCCCGAAGAATTCCGGGTGCCGTGCAAGCGAGCGACTCACCACGCCCCCCAACGATTTGGCCACGCCTGCCGTCGCGGCCATGAGGGCAACGTTTTCCGCCACCCCGAGCATGTGCGCCAGGGCATCGTGGCGGTCGCCGCTGCCCCAGTCTTCGATGCCCTCGTAGACTTCCGCCAACAGTTGGCCGACCGCCACGCCCATCATCAGCTCGCCCACCACCGGCAAGAAAAACCCTGCCAGCCCGGCGATGGTCACGCCGGTGTCCAAATAGCCGAGCCAGCGTTCACGCGATGCCTCGGCGTCCACGTCGGCGGTGGGCACCGCAAGTACCCGCGCATCGATCTGAAGCTTGCCGACGTGGCTGTGCAGCATGAAATCGAACAACGACCGTGCAATCGGCCGGGCCTGGAGCGTCCCCAACTGCCGTGTGCGGGCGAAGGTCTGGAAAAAGTCCGCCTTGCTGTCTTCATCCAGATAGCGGGCGAAAGGCGCCGCATAGCTGCGCAGACCCAGCTTCAGCGTCAGGTATAGCTTGAACGTGCTGAAGGCGGGGTATTCGAACAGCGGACGGTAGGGTTCGCCGGGCATGTAGACAAGACACCACTCATCCGGATGTTCCTCCACCGGGCGTCGCGAAAACACCACCACACCCCAGAAGCAGATGTCCTGCCCCCCGAGGCCCTGCATAAGCAAGGGACGCCCCGCGTAATGCAGTGCCTTCGCGTCGCCGGCACCCTCGGCATCGATCAGCCGCTGCAGCATCTGATGCCCCTCCTGGGTGATGTCCCCTTTCATAGAGGCCAGATGCATGTCGAACGCCAGCAAGCGCTTTTTCAAGCGGACGATGTCCGGGCCCAGGGCGCTCGTCACCTCCGTTCGCCCGGCCCGCTCCTGCAGGCCGAATATCTGCGCGAAGTGCTCCTGATAGCGCTGCCCCAGATTCAGGTCGCGGCACAGGCCGGCAAAGGCCGACGGCGTCAATCCGGCAACGCCTTGCGGGTGGTTCTTGAGCTGGATCTCGCTGCCCTTGGGCAAGCCGTCGGAGCCCGCCTCTTCCACGGTGAAGTTCTGCATGGCCGCGTCCAGCAAGGTGCGCGTGCCCTGGTGGTCGCCCTTGAGCACCAGGCCATCGTGCTCGACCTCGAACGTCACCGGCCAGCGCAGGCGCAACGCGTGGGTCAAGGCGGAGGCGCAAAAGGCCTCCAACGGCCGCAGGTGGCTCAGTCCGACTTCGACCTTTAGCTGACTGGCCCGAAGCTCCGAGGCAGCCTGCATCAATGCGGCGATCCTTGCAGCGGAGGCCTTGAGCAGCCATGAAGGGATTCGTTCCTGCAGCACCTCGGCGGTGTCCAGGTCCCCGGTGGCGTCCAGCAGGATGGCGAGCACCTGTTCGTTCGTGAGCGTGACAGGTGTCAGGGGAGTATCCGGGCTCGGCATCGGCAATCGTCCTTAATTGCGGGGTTCAGGCCTTTAACTTATCGATCCCGCCGAGCGATTGATAACGCGAAATCCTGCGCGTTTGCCGTTGCGGATCAGCAAGAATTCCCATGTTTTGCATAACCCTGTACCGCACAGAATCGTGGCGAAGCTGTTATGGGTTCTGGCCGACGACGACGCTTTATAACCGATCGTTCTAAAACTACCGGTTCCTGCGCAGGTCAGTTTTTCAGTACCGGCCATTCCGGCGCGGTGCGTCTTGACCTCCCCAACGGAAAAAACCGGTAAGGAACTTATGTGCGGATTAGCTGGCGAGTTACGTTTTGACCAACGCCCTGCAGACCTTGCAGCCCTCGAACGAATCACCCATCACTTGGCCCCCCGCGGCCCCGACGCCTGGGGCTTCCACGCCCAGGGGCCGGTCGCCCTTGGCCATCGACGCCTGAAAGTCATGGATCTGTCGGACGGCTCGGCGCAGCCGATGATCGACAGCAGGCTGGGCCTGGCCCTGGCCTTCAACGGCGCCATCTACAACTTCCCGGAACTGCGCGCCGAGCTCGAAGGCCTCGGCCATGTCTTCCATTCCGGCGGCGATACCGAAGTGCTGCTTCGGGGCTATCACGCCTGGGGCGAAGCGCTGCTGCCCAAACTCAACGGCATGTTTGCCCTGGCCATCTGGGAACGTGACGCCCAGCGGCTGTTCATCGCCCGCGACCGGCTGGGCGTGAAGCCCCTGTACCTGTCGCGCACCGGCGAGCGCCTGCGCATTGCCTCAAGCCTGCCGGCGCTGCTCAAGGGCGGCGACATCAGTCCGGTCCTGGATCCGGTGGCCCTCAACCATTACCTGAACTTTCATGCCGTCGTCCCGGCGCCGCGCACCTTGCTGGCCGGCATCGAGAAACTGCCCCCGGCCACCTGGATGCGCATCGGCGCGGACGGGCGCACCGAACGCAAGACCTGGTGGACGCTGCCCTACGGCCCGCACGAAGACGAGAAAGGCCTGACGCTTGAGGACTGGCGCGACCGCGTGCTCGACAGCACCCGCGAGGCGGTCGCCATCCGCCAGCGTGCGGCGGTGGATGTGGGCGTGCTGCTGTCCGGCGGCGTCGATTCGAGTCTGCTGGTCGGGCTCCTGCGCGAAGCCGGCGTGGACGACCTGTCGACCTTCTCCATCGGCTTCCAGGACGCCGGCGGCGAACGTGGCGACGAGTTCCAGTATTCGGACCTGATCGCCAGGCATTACGGCACCCGCCACCATCAACTGCGCATCGACGAAAAAGAGATCATCGAACAGTTGCCCGCCGCGTTCCGCGCCATGAGCGAGCCGATGGTCAGCCACGACTGCATCGCCTTCTACTTGCTCTCCCGCGAGGTGGCCAAGCACTGCAAGGTGGTGCAGAGCGGCCAGGGCGCCGACGAACTGTTCGCCGGTTATCACTGGTATCCCCAGGTGGACGGCGCGGCCGATCCGTATGCGGCCTACCGGCAGGCGTTCTTCGACTGCACCCACGACGGCTACAAGGCCACCGTGCAGCCGAAATGGCTGACGGCCCATGACGCGGCCGGCGACTTCGTGAAGGAACATTTCGCGCAGCCCGGCGCTGACGCGGCGGTGGACAAGGCCTTGCGCCTGGACAGCACGGTGATGCTGGTGGATGACCCGGTCAAACGGGTCGACAACATGACCATGGCCTGGGGCCTGGAGGCGCGGACACCGTTCCTTGACTATCGCCTGGTCGAACTGTCGGCGCGGATCCCCGCCCGCTTCAAGCTGCCCGACGGCGGCAAGCAAGTGCTCAAGGAAGCGGCGCGGCAGGTGATTCCTGCGCAAGTGATCGACCGCAAGAAGGGCTACTTCCCGGTGCCCGGCCTCAAGCACTTGCAGGGCGACACCCTCGACTGGGTCCGCGAACTGCTGCTCGACCCAAGCCAGGACCGCGGCCTGTTCGACCCGGCGATGCTCGACCGCCTGCTGACCGACCCGCAAAGCCACATCACCCCGCTGCGCGGCTCGCGCCTGTGGCAACTGGCGGCCCTGAACCTGTGGCTCAGCGAACAAGGAATCTGACCGATGAAACCTCATGCCACGGCCTTTGGCCAGCGCCTGCTGCGCGGTCAGTCGCCCTCCTACGAACGCTTGCAGGCGCGCCTGGCCGAAGACGGCAGCGCGCCGGCCGGCGCCCCGATCGCGGTGCATTGCGGCTGGGGCCGCCTGCTGATCGGCCATACGTTCCCGGATCCTTCGAGCCTGGCCGCAGAACTGCTCAAGGAGCAGCCGGGCGAACGTGACATCGCCCTGTACGTCGCCGCGCCGCAGCAGGTGCTCGGCCTCGAACCCGCGCAGCTGTTTCTCGACCCCTCCGACACCCTGCGCCTGTGGTTCAGCGACTACCGCCCGGCGACCCGGGTGTTTCGCGGCTTCCGCATCCGCCGCGCCCAAAGCGACACGGACTGGCAAGCCATCAACCGGCTGTATCACGCCCGCGGCATGCTGCCGGTGGATCCCGCCCGGCTCACCCCGCACCACCGGGGCGGGCCTGTGTACTGGCTGGCCGAGGACGAGGACAGCGGCGCGGTGATCGGCAGCGTCATGGGCCTCAATCACCGCAAGGCGTACCACGATCCGGAAAACGGCAGCAGCCTGTGGTGCCTGGCGGTGGATCCGCAGTGCCCGCGCCCGGGGGGCGGCGAAGTACTCGTGCGCCACCTGATCGAACACTTCATGAGCCGCGGCCTGAACCACCTCGACCTGTCGGTGCTGCACGACAACCGGCAGGCGAAGACCCTCTACGCCAAACTGGGCATGCGCAGCCTCCCGACCTTCGCCGTCAAGCGCAAGAACGGCATCAATCAGTCGCTGTTCCTGGGGCCGGGGCCCGAAGCGCCGTTCAATCCCTATGCGCGGATCATCGTCGAAGAGGCGCACCGGCGCGGCATCGATGTGCAGGTGGACGACACCGAAGCCGGGCTGTTCACCCTCAGCCACGGCGGACGCCGGGTGCGTTGCCGCGAATCCCTGAGCGACCTGACCAGCGCCGTCAGCATGACCCTGTGCCAGGACAAGAGCCTGACGCACAAAGTGCTGAAGGGCGCCGGGCTGAACGTGCCGACGCAGCGCCTGGCGGGCAACGCGGATGACAATCTGGCGTTCCTCGACGAGCACCTGCGCGTCGTGGTCAAGCCGCTGGACGGCGAACAGGGCCAGGGCGTGGCGGTGGACCTGCAGAGCATCGAAGAGGTGCAGCAAGCCGTCGAAGCGGCGAAGGCGTTCGACAGCCGGGTGCTGCTGGAGAGTTTCCACGAAGGGCTCGACCTGCGGATCCTGGTGATCGGCTTCGAGGTCGTGGCGGCGGCGATCCGCCGACCGGCGCATGTGGTGGGCGACGGCCTCCACCCGCTCGACGCCTTGATCGACGCCCAGAGCCGGCGCAGGCAGGCGGCCACCGACGGCGAAAGCAAGATCCCCATGGATGAGGAGACCCGGCGCACCCTGCACATGGCCGGCTACGACTGGGACAGCGTCCTGCCGGCGGGCGAACACCTGTCCGTGCGGCGCACCGCCAACCTGCACACCGGCGGCACCCTGGAAGACGTCACGGCCATCCTGCACCCGACGCTGGCCGATGCGGCCGTGCGCGCCGCACGGGCGCTGGACATTCCGGTGGTCGGCCTCGACCTGATGGTGACCGCCGCCGACCGGCCGGAGCATGTGTTCATCGAAGCCAACGAACGGGCCGGCCTGGCCAACCACGAGCCGCAGCCGACGGCGGAGCGGTTTGTGGATCTGTTGTTTCCCCACAGCCGGCCGGCGGTCTGACCCGGATGCGTTGAATGGGCCACCGCTTTCGCGAGCAGGCTCGCTCCCACAGGCGTGCAGCGAGCTGCCCGCGGAGGTGCCCTGACGATCAGCGCATGCCTCTCACCCAACAGGAGATTCCATGTCCCCTCAACTTCCCGAACCGGACCTGAACTACCTGCAGAAAGTCCTGCTGGAAATGCTCGCCATCCCCAGCCCCACCGGGTTCACCGACACCATCGTGCGCTATGTCGCCGAACGCCTGGAGGAACTCGGCATCCCTTTCGAGATGACGCGCCGCGGCACGATCCGCGCCACGCTCAAGGGCAAGAAGAACAGCCCCGACCGGGCGGTGTCGGCGCACCTGGACACCATCGGCGCCGCCGTGCGCGCGATCAAGGACAACGGCCGCCTGACGCTCGCGCCGGTCGGCTGCTGGTCGAGCCGCTTCGCCGAAGGCAGCCGCGTCAGCCTGTTCACCGACAGCGGTGTGATCCGCGGCAGCGTCCTGCCGCTGATGGCTTCCGGGCATGCGTTCAACACGGCGGTGGATGAACTGCCGGTCAGTTGGGATCACGTCGAGCTGCGCCTGGACGCCTACTGCGCGACACGGGCCGACTGCGACTCGCTGGGCATCGGCATCGGCGATGTGGTGGCCTTCGACCCGTTGCCGGAGTTCACCGAAAGCGGCCACATCAGCGCCCGCCACCTCGACGACAAGGCCGGCGTGGCCGCCCTGCTGGCGGCGCTCAAGGCCATCGTCGACAGCGGCCGGGAACCGCTGATCGATTGCCATCCGCTGTTCACCATCACCGAGGAGACCGGCAGCGGCGCGGCGGCGGCCCTGCCGTGGGACGTCAGCGAGTTCGTCGGCATCGACATCGCGCCGGTCGCGCCCGGCCAGCACTCCAGCGAACACGCGGTCAGCGTCGCGATGCAGGACTCCGGCGGGCCGTACGACTATCACCTGTCGCGGCACCTGCTGCGCCTGGCCGACGAACATGAACTGCCGGTGCGCCGCGACCTGTTCCGCTACTACTTCAGCGACGCCCATTCGGCGGTGACCGCCGGCCACGACATCCGCACCGCCCTGCTCGCCTTCGGCTGCGACGCGACCCACGGCTACGAACGCACCCACCTCGACAGCCTGGCGGCGCTCAGTCGCCTGCTGGGGGCGTACATGCTCAGCGCGCCGGTGTTCGCCAGCGACGCGCAGCCGGCCGATGCGTCCCTGGAGCGCTTCAGCCACCAGATCGAACATGACACGCAGATGGAGAGCGACACGCGGGTGCCGTCGGTGGACAGCCTGGTGGGTCAGCGGTCCGACAGTTAGGTCGGCGGTGTCTGGGCCGGCGCCTTCGCCGGCAAGCCGGCTCCCACAGAGATCGGGCTTGCCGGCGAAGGGGGCGAACAGGCCACTGGTTCCTCCCGCGCTGGCCGCCGACCGCCAATCGCCGTAGCATCACGGCATTGATCGAGCCGAGGCCCCCATGCTGATTCCCCACGACATGCTTGAAGTCGACACCCTCACCCGTCTGATCGAGGACTTCGTCACCCGCGACGGCACCGACAACGGCGACGACACCCCGCTGGAGACCCGCGTGCTGCGGGTTCGCCAGGCCCTGACCAAAGGCCAGGCGCTGATCGTGTTCGACCCGGAAAGCGAGCAATGCCAACTGATGCTCAAACACGACGTACCCAAGCACCTGTTCGACTGACCCTCAGCGCCCCTTGCCTGCGGCCTGCTTGCGCTGGATGCGCTCGTAGACCTCGGCGCGGTGCACCTCGACCTGCTGCGGCGCCTCGACGCCGAACCGGACACTGGAGCCGTTGACCGACAGCACGCGCAGGGAAATGTTGTGGCCGATGGAAATCTGTTCTCCGACGACACGGCTGAGTACAAGCATGGGGTTGATCCTTCAAGGTAAACGGGCCTTGAAGATGCGCGGCTTGCCCGCGCCCCACAATGCATGCCGGACAAATCAGTCATGCCCTACACGCGGTGGGTACATCGCCCTTCGGACGTTTCCCGCAAAGCGGCGATGGCCTACACCGTTTCAGGCAGCGGAAAAGCGCGGGCCGAACAGGATCACCGTGGCGCCGATCACGCACAGCGCGACGCCGATCCAGTCCGAACCCAAGGGCCGGATGCGCTCGACCACCGCCAGCCAGCCGATCGACGCGACGATGTAGATGCCGCCGTACGCGGCGTAGGCGCGGCCGGCGTAGGTCGCCTCGATGCGCGTCAGCAGCAGCGCGAACAGGGTCAGGCTCAGCAGTGCCGGGATCACCCACACGGCGCTCTTGCCCTGGCGCAGCCACATCCAGAAGGCGAAGCAGCCGGCGATTTCGAACAGCGCGGCCAGAAGGAACCACAGGTAATTGAGCATGCAAGACGTCTCGTCAGGGTGACAGTTGCGGCCACCCTAGCGATGAGGCCCTGCGGGAGCAAGTTCAGCCGTTGTTCTGCCGTGCCTTGGCGCGCATTTTGTCGGCCATGGCGGTCATTTCGTCGTACAGCAATTGCGGATTCTTCTGCTTGAGCGCCCAGGCCATGCGCCCTTGCTCGTGGGGCAGGATCATGAACTCGCCGGCGGCGACCCGGTTGAAGATGTAGTCGGCGATATCGGCGGCGGTGATCGGCGAACTCTCCAGCAACTTGCCGACCTGGGCCTTCATGGCCGGCGTCGGGCCACGGAACGAGTCCAGCAGGTTGGTCTGGAAGAATGATGGGCACACCACGTGGACACCGACCTCCTGCTGGGCCAGTTCCACCAGCAGGCTCTCCGACAGCGCCACCACGCCGGCCTTGGCCACGTTGTAGTTGCTCATGGCCGGGCCCTGCATCAGCGCCGCCATGGAGGCGATGTTGATGATCTTGCCCTTGCTCTGCTCCAGCAGCGGCAGGAACGCCTTGCAGCCCTTGACCACGCCCATCAGGTTGATCGCGATCTGCCAGTCCCAGTCTTCCAGCGACAGCTCGCTGAAGAAGCCGCCCGACGCCACCCCGGCGTTGTTGACGATGATGTCGATGCCGCCGAACTTCACCTCGCAGGCCTGGGCGAAGGCGGTGAGCTGGCTGTAGTCGCGCACGTCGCAACGCTGGACGAAGCCGTCGCCGCCGGCCTCGCGCACGAGTTTGAGGGTTTCCTGCAGGCCCGCCTCGCTGACGTCCGACAAGGCCAGCCGCCACCCCTCACGCGCCCAGCGCAACGCGATTTCGCGACCCAGGCCGGAGCCTGCACCAGTGATCATCATGCGATTTTGCATAGCAGACAGCCTTGTTGTTCTTTGGAAGATGCGCGGAGTGTAGCGAAGGAACCGCGGCCACCCACGCTCCATCAGAGTGCTGAATGGCGAGGGCAAACCGCCACGCGATGCGTGGCTCGGGCCTGGGCGGAGCGCGTTGCGGACAGCGCCAAAAAACATTGAATTTTCTGTCGGGCGCGCCGGTCGGAACTGGTAAGACGCCTGGATCCGCATGGTTTCCAGCCGGCCTTGGACTGCAAGACTTTCCGAAACCTTCTCGACAAGGAAACAGACATGGGCACAATCCTCATCATTATCCTGATCCTGTTGCTGATCGGTGGTCTGCCGGTCTTTCCGCACTCCAGAAGTTGGGGCTACGGCCCTTCCGGCATCATCGGCGTCGTGCTGGTCGTGCTGCTGGTGCTGTTGTTGCTCGGCCGGATATAGCGTTTTTCGCAGGCAAAAAAAGAGGCCCTTCAAGGGCCTCTTTTCATGGGGCGGAACCTGGCGTGCCTGACAGTCAGTCCGGCTTGCCGTTGACCACACCGGCGGTGTTGTCGATCAGGCTCTTGGTGGCCGTCTGCAGGAACGCTTCGAGCTTGTGCTTGAGCTCGGCGGTGCGCGGCGCATCGGGAATGACCTCGGCGTGAGGATTGGCGCCCAGCTCGTAGGCGTAGATCTTCGGCGCCATGTCCTTGTCCTTCGGCAGCACCAGGATCTGGTCGGCGGTCACGATGGCGGTGGTCTGCTCGCTGCCGGACGGCTTGATCACGCCGAAACCGGTGTCGCCCTGCGGCAGGTTGAGCAGGTCGCGGCCCCAGCACTGGTGACGCACTTCGCCGCCCAGGCGGCCCATGATGGTCGGCACGATGTCGATCTGGGTGCCCACGGTGTGGTCACGCTGGCCGAACTTCTCCTGGATGCCCGGCGCGATCATCAGCATCGGCACGTTGAAGCGGCCCAGGTCCATTTCGGTGATCTGGCGTTCGTTGCCGAAGCCGTGGTCGCCGACGATGACGAACAGGGTCTCCTTGAAGTACGGCTCCTTGCGGGCCTTCTCGAAGAACTGGCCCAGCGCCCAGTCTGCGTAACGCATGGCGGTCAGGTGCTCGTTCAGGGTGCCGCGGTCGGTCACGCGCTCCACCGGCAACGGCGTCGGCAGCGCATACGGGGTGTGGTTGGACAGGGTCTGCAGCAAGGCATAGAACGGTTTCTTGTCCTTGCCGTCGCGGGCCTTCAGTTCTTCCAGGCCACGGTCGAACATGTCCTGGTCGGACACGCCCCACGTCGGGTCGGAGAACACCGGATTGACGAAGTCGTTGCGGCCGACGAAGTTGGTCATGCCCTGGTTGCTGAAGAAGCCCGACTGGTTGTCCCAGGCGAAATCGCCGTTGTAGACATAGACATCGTCAAAGGCGCGGGCACTGAGCAGTTGCGGCAGGCCGGACAGCTTGTGGCTGCCTTCCGGCGTCTGCATCAGGTATTCGAAGCCCGGCAGGTTCGGGAAGCACGCCATGGTGGCGAACATGCCCTGGTGGGTGTGGGTGCCGTTGGAGAAGAACCGGTCGAACAGCAAGCCTTCCTTCGACAGCTTGTCCAGGTACGGCGTGATGTTGCCCGGGCCGCCCAGCGCGCCCACCGAATGGCCGGCCATGCTTTCCATCAGGATCACGACGACGTTCTTGATCGGCAGGGTCTTGTCGGCCGGTGGCGTGTACTCGCGACGCACGGCGGCGATGTCGGCATCGACCAGCTTGTCGTCCGGCATCAGCAGCATCTCGCGCACCACCTTCTGCGCCTCAGGCTGCGGCAGCGTGGCCTTCCAGATGTTGTTGCGGTCTTCGCCCATCCGGTCCTTGGCCGCCGCGATCAGCGACAGCGTGCCGTTGAGGCCCAATTGGTTGGCGAAGTTCGACTCGGTGGTGTACACGTCGCCCCAACGCAGCGGCGGGCCTTGACGCAGGGTGCCGCGGGCGGCGACCACGCAGACCACCAGGCAGACCACGAACACCGCAAGGCGCGCATACCACGGCGCCACCTGACGGGTGCCGACGTTACCGCCGCTGAACGGCCCGCGCGGGCGGGTGGCGCGGTCGGCGCCCTTGAACGCCAGGGTCAGGATCAGCGTGCCCACGGCCCAGGCCAGCAGGTAGCGCACCACCGGGAAACCGTACCAGAGCATGCTCATGACGGTTTTCGGGTCTTCCTTCACGTACTGGAACACCAGGCCGTTGAGGCGCTGGTGGAACTCGCGGTAGAAGTCCATCTCCATCAGGCCGAGGAACAGCGCGATGCTGGAGACCACGGTCAGCCACAGGCGGAAGAACCCGCGGGCGGCCATCGCCCGGACGCTGAACAGCGCCAGCAGCAGCGGAATGCACAGGTAGACCACCAGGCGCAGGTCGAAACGCAAGCCGTTGGCGAAAGCTTCGAGGAAGGTGGAAGCCGGGGTGTCGAGGATCATCTCGCGGTTGTAGACCAGCAGCGCGAGGCGCAGCACGGACAACATCACCATCATGACCAGCGCGCACAGCAGCGTGTAGGCCAGATGCGATTTGACGGTCGGTTGCAGCAGGCGACTGGAAGATCGCTGCCGGTTCAGGGCGTCCGGGTTTGCCATGTCGTTTTAGGACCCATTGGAAGTTGAAATTGCAAGAAACAGCTGCGCCCTGCCCTCTGTTGGCCATTCCCAGGCCCCGGGGCTCGCGCGGTGCGCAAATGTTGCACGATAGACGGCGGCATTGCCATTGATTACTGCCCCGGCGCCGGACACTTTCATGTCGGGCCGGCAGGGTGCAAGGATGCGGGCGAATTGTCGGGAAGCAATTGTGAAAATTTCGTTCAACGCATATCCGGAAACACAAAATAAGTACAAAACCACCACAAAACAAAACGCCCCGAGGGATCAGGGCGTTTCGTCCATTGCGCCGGCGCTTACTTCTCGGCGCGGGCCTTGAGGGCCTTGAGCGTGTTGAACGGCGCATCCACCACGAACTTGTTGGCGACCATCGCCGGCACGCTGCCGCCCGGCTCGGTGTGCACCTGGTAGGTCACTTCGACCTGGTCGCCCTTGGGCACGAACTTCCAGAAACCCTTGACCTGGGCAACCCGCACATAGCCTTTCTCTTCCGGAACGTACTTCGGCACGCCTTCCAGGTTGCGGGTCAGGCTGCCGTCGGCGCCTTCGACGGTGGTGATGTGCAGCACCGAGTCACGGGGGGTGACCGGCCATGGCGTGTTGAAGCGGGTGTAGGTCCAGCTCTGGTCGCCTTCGTGCTTGAGCAGCTTCTGGGACTCGCACTCGTGGATCCATTTGCAGGCGCCGGCAACGTCTTCCTGGAGGGCGCGCAGCTTGGCGACGGTGGTCTTCATCAGCGTCACGCCCTGATAGGACTTGTAGTCCGAACCGGGCACTTCGCTCAGGGACACCTTGATCCCGTCCTCGTTCTTGGCGACTTTCCAGTCTTCGGCCTGGGCGGCCGAGGTGGCCAGCACGGCGGTCAGACCGCACAACACAGCGATACGGTGCAGCGAACCCATAGTCTTGTTCCTTATTGTTGAAGTTCCGTTCGTTTGACGCATCACGCCGCCGTCATCTGCTCCCACCAGCCGATCAGCCTGACCGCCTCTTCGCGGCTGTCGCCGCAGACTTCAGGATCGGCCTTGAACCCCGAACAGACCGCCGGACGCTCCGGACGGCCGAAAATGCTGCACAGGTTTTCGACCGAGAGCTGCACGCAGCGTTCCCCAGCGGGCTTGCCGTCTGGCATGCCGGGAATCGGTGAACTGATGGATGGGGCAATGCAGCAGGCGCCACAACCTTCACGGCAGTTCATGGCAACAGATTCCTCGCGGCGGGCAATGCATGAAAAGGACAGGGAACAGAGTAACGGCTAAAACGCCTGTTTTAAATTCCCTGAAACGGAGTTTTTGCGTGTAAACGGAAATGACCGACCAGTCTCCGACAAAGTATCTGGCCGGCGGGTCACCGATGAGCGGGTTTCACTGCTTGAATTCGAAATCCAGCGCGGCCCCTTCGACATCCCGCCGCTCCTCGTTGCGCAGCTGCAACTGCATTTCGTTGCTCAGCAGACGGCCGTTGAGCTGGAAACCGCTGTTCTTCTCGCCGAACATCTGCGGCAGGATCGCCTCATGCTTGGGCAGCGGCACGGCGCCGGCCGGCTTCAGTTGCTGCACCATCTCCTTGGGCAGGCTCAGGTCGAGCCTGGCGGGCGGCAACGGCGTCTTGGCCACTTCACTGGCCGACTTCGACTTGGAAGCGACCGGCGCACGCTTCTTGACCGGCGCGGCCTTCTTTTGCGGCGCCTTCTTTTGCGGCGCCTTCTTCGCCGGCGTCGCCTTGGCGGCAGCGGCCGGCTTTTTCGCGGCGGCGGCAGCGGGTGCCTTGTCCTGGGCAGCAGCCGCCAGGACGCCAGGCACCTGTGCGAACGCAAACAGGCAAAGCAAAACCCGGACGGCAGGAAGAATCGCTTTCATGAATCCAACGGGGCTAACGGCAGAGGGCCATATGCTCGCCTGTCGCAGAGCCTGTGACAAGCTCTGCCATCGACTCAGAAGCCGCCGGCAGTCTCTTGGCAGAGTTGGGTCGCCAGCAGGCCGAGGGTCATCAGCGTCCGCTCCGCCTCGCGGTTCCAGGAAATGCCGCAGTTGAGCCGGATGCAGTGGTTGAACTGCTCGGTGTTGCTGAAGATCAGGCCCGGCGCAATGCTGATGCCCTGTTGCAGGGCCCGCACGTGCAGCTCCTGGGTGTTGACCCGTCCCGGCAGGCTCACCCACAGAATGAAGCCGCCGGTGGGCCGGGTCATCTGGGTGCCTTCAGGGAAATACTGCTGGACCGCCAACTGGAAGGCGCTGAGGTTTTTCCGGTATTCCTGACGGATGTACCGTAAATGCCGGTCATAGCCGCCGTTCTCCAGGTACGCGGCGATCGCCATTTGCGTGACGCTGCACGCCGAATGGGTGCTGAAGGTCTGCAGCCGCTGGATCTCCTGCTGATACTTGCCGGCGATCATCCAGCCGATGCGCACGCCGGGCGACAAGGTCTTGGAAAAGCTCGAACAGTAGATCACCCGGTCGAGCCGGTCGTAGGCCTTGAGCGCCTTGGTGCGGCCCTGCTCGAACATCAGCTCGCCATAGATGTCGTCTTCGACGATCTGGATGTCGAAATCCGAAGCCAGGCGCAGCAGCTGTTTCTGCCGCTCTTCGGGCATGGTGCCGCCCAAGGGGTTGCTCAGGCGCGTGGTCAGCACCAGGGCTTTGATCGACCATTGGTTGGCCGCCAGCTGCAGGGCCTCCAGGCTCATGCCGGTGGCCGGGTCGCTGGGGATCTCGATGACTTTCAGGCCCAGCAAGTCGGCCAGCTGCAGCAGGCCATAGTAGGTCGGGGATTCGGCGGCGATCAGGTCGCCGGGCCGGGTCAGCACCCGCAGCGACATCTGCAGGGCATCGACGCAGCCGTGGGTGATCACCACTTCGGATGGGTCGACCACCACGCCCGCGTCGCGCATGCGGATCGCCACTTGCCGGCGCAGCGGTTCGAAACCGGGGCTGAACATATAGCTGAACGCCCGCGGGCTGTGGAACCGCGTGACCTTGGCCAACTGCTGGTGCAGCGCCCGCACCGGCAGGTAATCGACGCTGGGCACCGCAGCGCCCAACGGGAACACGCCTTCGCGGCGGGACTCGACCAACACTTGCTGAATGATGCTGCTGCGGGTGACCAGGCCCGGCCGTTCGACCCGCGCGATGTCCGGCGTCGGCGCCGTCAGGGCGGGTGTCTGGTGCACGTAGTAGCCGGACTGCGGCCGCGCCCGGATCAGCCCCTGATCCTCAAGGTTGGCGTAGGCCTGCAGCACCGTGGCATGGCTGACGTTGAGCTGCGAACTCATCTTGCGCACCGACGGCACGCGTTCCCCCGGCTGATACACGCCGCGACGGATGTCTTCAGCCAGTTGTTGAGCAATACGCTGGTAGAGCAAGAGATTGGTCATGACGCAGCACTCGATTTCACGGGGCGTTTTATTCTTGTTCGAAACAATACCGGAACAGTTTAGAAGTGTACTGGGACAGTTGCCACATTACTCGACCGTACAGTGCAGTGTCAGCCGTCGGCCTGAATATTTGAGCGCTATTCGACAGACGTAAAAAAGCCCGGCGCTGCCTGACAGCCCGGGCTTTCCAGTGACGCCGGCCTCAGCGGGCGGCGCCGAGCTGGCCTTTTTCGTCGGAGAACACGATTTCCACCCGACGGTTCTGCGCACGCCCACGCTCGGAAGCGTTGGCGTCCACCGGGTACTCGTCACCGTAGCCTTCGACCTGAATGCGCTTGTCGTCGATGCCCAGATCCATCAGCACATCGGCCACCGACTGGGCGCGGTCGCGGGACAGCTTGAGGTTTTCCTGCTTGCCGCCGGTGCTGTCGGTGTAGCCCTCGATGCGCACCACCCGCTTCGGATTGAGCTGCAGGAACTGCACCAGCTTGAGCACCACGCGGTTCGCCGAGTTGTTGAGCTCCGCTTCGCCGGTGTCGAACAGCACGTCGCCGAGGGTCATCACCAGGCCGCGGTCGGTCTGGGTGGTGGCCAGGGCAACGATCTGCTCTTCCAGCCATTTGCCTTGCTGCTGCACGCTCGACAACTTGGATTCGCGCAGGGCCAGTTGCAGGCGCTGGCGCTCAAGCTCCAGTTTCGCGGCGTGCTCTTCGTTGAGCACCTGATTGGTGTGTTCGCGGGCGATCGCGCTGTAGCGCTGGCTCAGATAGGCGTAATGCTGCACGTCGCCGCCGCTGCCCCAGTACGTGGAGAGACGGTCGGCACGGGCCAGGGATTCGCCGGCGCGGATCACGTCCTTCGGCGCGATGCGCAGCACGTTGGAGTCTTCCTTGACCTTCTGGAAGTCGGCACCCGCCTGCTGCAGCGCCGATTCGCTCTGCTGGCCGGCGCAGCCGTAGAGACCGACGCAGCCGGCCACGACCAGGCCGCCAAGGAGTCTGGACGTAAGGCTCATTGGGCATCCCCCAGTTGCTTGCGCAGACGGGCGATGCGGGTGTTGAGCGCATTCACCTGCTCTTCGCTCTTGTGGGTCAGCACCTTGGCCTCCGCCAGCCGCGCGTCCAATTCGGCCTGCTCGGCCCGCATCCGCGCGTTCTTGTAGGACTCGCCGGCCATGCTGCCCTTGGCGCGGTTGTACTTGTCTTCGGCCAGTTTCATTTCCGGCACATCGTCGGCACTGGCGCCCACGGCCTTGGCCTGTTCCAAGGCCTGCCCGGTCAGGCGCATCTGCTCATTGGGCGCAGGATCGTTGGCGCAGCCGGCCAACGCCAGAACGGCCACCGCTGCGAAAAGAAGTCGATTGCTCACTAAGAATCCCTACTGTTTTGGGGCACTGACAGGTTGCTGCGGCTGTTGCTGCTGCGCCTTCCAGCGCTCGATGTTGCGCTGCAGCGCGGCTTCCGTCAGTCCGGACGCGGGCAATTCTGTCATCTTTTTGGCCAACTGTCCGCGCAACCACGGATCGTTGCAGGCCGAGTTGTGCGAAACCGCCAGGTACAGCCCCGGCCGGTCGACAGGCTGCTCGAAGGCCAGCAAGTCATCGGCCATCCCCAGCGCCTGCGCGGCCGCCATGCCCGAGTAGCGTCCGGCGAGTACATATTCCACTTCGCCCAGCAGCAATTTCTGCAAGGCCTGGGCGAGGTTTGCCGTACGGGTGAGGGTCAAATGCTGCTCGGCATAGAGGCTGAATGCCTGGGTCAAACGAGACTTTTCCGACAGAGCGCCCGAATGTCCGTTAAGGTCCTTCGCTTCGCCGTAGACCAACGCCGAGCCCTTCTTCGTCCATACCAGGTAATCGTTCTCCAGCAGCGGCGGGTGAATGTAGTCCAGATGCTCCAGCTCGTTGAAGGCCAGCGGCGCGTCGGCCAGCATGTCCATGCGCCCGCTGCGCACTTCGTCCAGCGCCTGGGAACGTTTGCCGGCGTACAGCAGCTCGACCTTGATGCCCAGCTCCTTGGCCGCCTGCTGAAGCAGGTCGGCACTGGCGCCGATCAGTTGCTTGGGGTTCTGCGGGTCCTGCCACAGGTACGGCGGCGCATCCGGACTGCCGGTGACCACCAGGCGCTCGCACTTGCCCGCGGCCATCGACAGGCCCGGCAACGACAAAAGACCCAGCAGCGACATAAGGCCCAACCGGCGACGCAGATCCATGGCGAAACGCTCCCACTCAAATCCGGAACAAAAAAAAAGCCCGACCAACAGGCCGGGCTCTTTATAAGTGAAGCCGCCGGATTAGACCAGCTTCTCCAGCTCAGGCACCGCTTCGAACAGATCCGCCACCAGGCCGTAGTCGGCCACCTGGAAGATCGGCGCTTCTTCGTCCTTGTTGATCGCGACGATCACCTTGGAGTCTTTCATGCCGGCCAGGTGCTGGATCGCGCCGGAGATGCCGACGGCGATGTACAGCTGCGGCGCGACGATCTTGCCGGTCTGGCCGACCTGCATGTCGTTCGGCACGAAGCCTGCGTCGACGGCAGCGCGGGAAGCGCCGACGGCGGCGCCCAGCTTGTCGGCCAGGGCGTACAGGTGCTTGAAGTTGTCGCCGTTCTGCATGCCGCGGCCGCCGGAAACGACGATCTTGGCAGCGGTCAGTTCCGGACGGTCGGACTTGGCCAGCTCTTCGCTGACGAAGCTGGAGATGGCCGGGTTGTGGGCAGCGGCAACCGATTCAACGGCAGCCGAACCACCTTCGGCGGCAACCGGATCGAAACCGGTGGCGCGCACGGTGATCACCTTGATCGCGGCGGTCGACTGCACGGTGGCGATGGCGTTGCCGGCGTAGATCGGACGCTTGAAGGTGTCGGCGCTCTCAACCGAGATGATCTCGGAGATCTGGTCGACGTCCAGCTGGGCGGCGACGCGCGGCAGGATGTTCTTGCCGTTGGAGGTGGCGGCGGCCAGGATGTGGCTGTAGCCCTTGCCCAGTTCGGCCACCAGCGGCGCGACGTTTTCCGGCAGTTGGTGGGCGTAGGCGGCGTTGTCGGCGTTCAGGACCTTGCTCACGCCAGCGATCTTCGCGGCGGCCTCAGCCACGGCGCCAGCGCCCTGGCCTGCGACCAGGACGTGGATGTCGCCGCCGATCTTGGCAGCGGCAGCAACGGTGTTCAGCGTGGCCGGGGCCAGCACTTTGTTGTCGTGTTCAGCAATAACCAAGATAGTCATTTAGATTACCTTCGCTTCGTTTTTCAGTTTCTCGACCAGTTCAGCCACCGACTTGACCTTGATGCCCGCGCTGCGTGCAGCCGGCGCTTCGACCTTCAGGGTCTTGTTGGTGGAGGCGGTGGAAACGCCCAAGGCGTCCGGAGTCAGAGTCTCCAGAGGCTTCTTCTTGGCTTTCATGATGTTCGGCAGGGACGCGTAGCGCGGCTCGTTCAAACGCAGGTCGGTGGTGACGATGGCCGGCAGCTTCAGGGAAACGGTCTGCGCGCCGCCGTCGATTTCGCGGGTCACGGCAACGCTGTCGCCGGAGACTTCGACTTTCGAGGCGAACGTGCCCTGGCCGTAGCCGCTCAGCGCGGCGAGCATCTGGCCGGTCTGGTTGTTGTCGCTGTCGATGGCCTGTTTGCCCAGGATCACCAGCTGAGGCTGTTCCTTGTCGACCACGGCCTTGAGCAGCTTGGCCACGGCCAGGGAGGTCAGGTCTTCAGCGGATTCGACGAGGATGGCGCGGTCGGCACCCAGGGCCAGTGCGGTACGCAGTTGCTCCTGAGCGGTGGACGGGCCGATGGAGACGACGACGATTTCGCTCGCCACGCCCTTCTCTTTCAGGCGCACGGCTTCTTCCACTGCGATTTCGCAGAACGGGTTCATCGACATCTTGACGTTGGCGAGGTCTACGCCGGAATTGTCCGCCTTCACGCGAACCTTGACGTTGTAATCCACAACGCGTTTGACAGCTACAAGAACCTTCATGGATTCCTCGTTACTCTCCGGTGAAAAGGAAATCGCCTAGGCGAACCTGGCGGTTGGTGCTCATCGGGCACAAGGGCACCTCTAAAAACGCCGGCTTCAGTACGGCTGACTTCTCCAGCGAACGACTGACCGTTCGTCAGGAGCGACCCGCAGGTCATTCATCTTCCCGGTGTGCAGACTGCGCGCTGCGCCTCACCGCCGTACCGCCCACGCCCTGTCTTTAGAGGTGCTCTTGAAACCACCATTCAGCCTACGGCGAGCGCAAAACCGCCCGTATCTTGACCGGAACGCCTATTCCGGTCAATACGGCAAAATGGTCGTCCATAAGCCGCGCTTCTTTGATTTCTCTGGCCTGCGGCCGATTCAAACAAACGTTTGTATTGGACGCTGGGAGTGGTGTAGATATAATGCGCCCCCTAGAGAGACGGGTGGCTTATCCATTATTTCCTTTGACGTTAACGTAAAGGCAATAACGAATGCGACATCAAACCTCCAAATTAGAAAAAAAACTGTTGAGCCTTGAGTAGGAGATAGCCTGTGGAACGCGAATACATGGAATTCGACGTGGTCATCGTCGGTGCCGGCCCCGCTGGCCTTTCCGCCGCCTGCCGCCTGAAGCAGAAGGCCGCCGAAGCCGGTAAGGAAATCAGCGTCTGCGTGGTCGAAAAAGGCTCCGAGGTCGGCGCTCACATCCTGTCCGGCGCGGTATTCGAACCACGGGCCCTGAACGAGCTGTTCCCTGACTGGAAGGAACTCGGCGCTCCGCTGAACACCCCCGTCACCCGCGACGATATCTTCGTGCTGAAAAACGCCGAAAGCGCGCAGAAAATTCCTGACTTCTTTGTGCCCAAGACCATGCACAACGAAGGCAACTACATTATTTCCCTCGGCAACCTGTGCCGCTGGCTGGCCCAGCAGGCCGAGAACCTGGGCGTAGAGATCTACCCAGGCTTCGCCGCCCAGGAAGCGCTGTTCGACGAGAACGGCGTGGTGCGCGGGATCATCACCGGTGACCTGGGCGTCGACCGCGAAGGCCATCCGAAGGACGGCCTGTACACCCCCGGCATGGAACTGCGCGGCAAGTACACGCTGTTCGCCGAAGGCTGCCGCGGCCACATCGGCAAGCAGCTGATCAAGCGCTTCAACCTCGACAGCGACGCCGACGCCCAGCACTACGGCATCGGCCTGAAGGAAATCTGGGAAATCGACCCGGCCAAGCATCAGCCGGGCCTGGTGGTGCACACCGCCGGTTGGCCGATGGACATCATGGGCACCGAGAACACCGGCGGCTCCTTCCTCTATCACTTGGAGAACAACCAGGTGGTGGTCGGACTGATCGTCGACCTGTCCTACAGCAACACCTACCTGTCGCCTTTCGACGAGTTCCAGCGCCTCAAGCATCACCCGGTGCTCAAGCAGTACCTGGAAGGCGGCAAGCGCATCAGCTACGGCGCCCGCGCGATCTGCAAGGGCGGCCTGAACTCGCTGCCGAAGATGGTGTTCAAGGGAGGCGCGCTGATCGGCTGCGACCTCGGCACCCTGAACTTCGCCAAGATCAAGGGCAGCCACACCGCGATGAAGTCCGGCATGCTCGCGGCCGAGTCCGTGGCCGACGCGCTGTTCGCCGACAAGGACGGCACCGAAGAGCTGACCGCCTACGTCGACGCCTTCAAGAACAGCTGGCTGCACGAAGAGCTGTTCGCCAGCCGCAACTTCGGCCCGGCGATCCACAAGTTCGGCGCCATCGTCGGCGGCGGCTTCAACTGGCTCGACCAGAACATCTTCGGCGGCAAGCTGCCGTTCACCCTGCACGACACCAAGCCGGACTACGCCTGCCTCAAGCCAGCGGCCGAGTGCAAGAAGATCGACTACCCGAAACCCGACGGCAAGATCAGCTTCGACAAGCTCAGCTCGGTGTTCATCTCCGGCACCAACCATGAGGAAGAGCAGCCGTGCCACCTGCGGCTGACCGACCCGAGCATCCCGCTGACCAAGAACCTGCCGATCTACGACGAACCGGCCCAGCGCTACTGCCCGGCCGGCGTGTATGAAGTGATCACCAAGGAAGACGGCGAGAAGCGCTTCCAGATCAACGCCCAGAACTGCGTGCACTGCAAGACCTGCGACATCAAGGATCCTGCGCAGAACATCACCTGGGTGGCGCCGGAAGGCGCCGGCGGCCCGACTTACCCGAACATGTAAGCCACACCGCAGAACAACGAGGCTCCCGAATGGGGGCCTTTTTGTTGCCCGGCATCTACAGGGCAGCGGGAAAACGGCAAGGCCTTCATCGCCAGCAGGCTGGCTCCCACAGTGGGCCCGGGTGCCCACAGAATCGGCGATGACCGCAAACCTGTGGGAGCGGGCTTGCCCGCGAAAGCGCCCGTACTGGCAACATCAATGCAAGCTGCCCCACCCGCAAGGCAGCAACGGTTCAGGCCGCGCGCTCCTCGCCCGGGCTGCGTTCGAAGTAGCGCTTGTACTCGCGGCTGAACTGCGACGTGCTCTGGTAGCCCACCCGGTGCGCCGCCTGCGCCACGCCCAGCCCTTCGGCGATCAGCAGCGTCTGGGCCTTGAGCAGGCGCAGGCGCTTGAGGTACTGCACCGGCGACAGCAAGGTGCTGCGCTTGAAGTGCTCGTGGAAGGTCGACACGCTCATGTTGGCGCAACCGGCCAGGGTCTCGACGTTCAGCGGTTCAGTGTAGTGGGTGTGCAGATGGCTGATCGACGCGGCGATCCGGGCAAACTGCCCCTGCTGCTCCACCAGCGCCCGCAGCACATCGGCCTGGGGCCCGCGCAACGCAGTGAACAGCAGCTCGCGGATGCGCGCCGGGCCGAGTATCCGGCAGGCCAGCGGATCGTGCAGGCAGCCGAGCAAGCGTTCGACGCAGCCGCGCATGTCGTCGTCGAGCACCACCGAGGTCATCGACTCCGGCGTCTGCGCCGCAATGTGCCGCCCCGGCGCCAGCCCCATGGCCAGCACCAGCTCGCCGAGCAGCACCCGGTCGATCGACACCGACACCCCCAGCAGCGGCGCATCCGGCTCGGCATAGGTCTCGCACTCGAACGGCACCGGCAATGCCTGGATCAGGTAGTGCCCGGCGCCGTACTCCATTGTGCGCGGGCCCAGGTACGCCAGTTTGCTGCCCTGGGCGATGATCATCAGGCTCGGCTCATAGATGTGCGGGCCCCGGGCGACATCGCAACTGGCGCGCAGCACCTGCACGCCCGGCAACCCGGTCTGGCTGAAACCGTCGCGCCGGGCCAGCGGCTCGATCAGCGAAACCAGCGTGGCATTGGCATCGAGGTGGCGGGTCAACTGCATGGAAAACTCTTCACGGAAAAGTGACGGAAAAAGGCACGAAACCATCATCGCAGATCCTTTGGCCCATGCGGCGCGCCAGCCCCGCATGCCGGAGGAATAGGCATGATACCCGGAGGAATCGTCATGGCCGGACACCCGGCCTGCGCCCAGAATGCGCCGCCTCATTTGTCAGCGCTTTTGCGAGGTTCCCCATGTACACCGCCATCGGCTACGCCGCCCAGACGGCCACCACTCCCCTCGCCCCGATGACGTTCGAACGCCGCAGCCTGCGGGCCGACGACGTCGCCATCGAGATCCTGTTCTGTGGCGTCTGCCACTCTGACATCCATCAGGCCCGCAACGAATGGGGCATCGCGGTCTACCCGCTGATGCCGGGCCATGAGATCGTCGGAAAAGTCACCGCAACCGGTGCGAACGTCACCCAGCACAAGGTAGGCGACCTGGTCGGCGTCGGCTGCATGGTCGACTCCTGCCGCACCTGCGAAGCCTGCAAGGCCGACCTGGAGCAGTACTGCCTCGAAGGCCCGACCATGACCTACGCCACCCTGGACCGGGTCGACGGCAGCAACACCATGGGCGGCTACTCCGACAGCATCGTGGTCAGCGAGCATTTCGTGGTGCGCATCCCCGCGACGCTGGACCCGGCCAACGCCGCGCCGATCCTCTGCGCCGGCATCACCACCTACTCGCCGCTCAAGCACTACGGCGTGAAGGCCGGCGACAAGGTCGGGATCCTGGGCATGGGCGGCCTCGGCCACATGGGTATCAAGTTCGCCAAGGCCATGGGCGCCGAAGTGACGCTGTTCACCCGCTCCGCCAGCAAGGCCGAGGAAGGCCGCCGCCAGGGCGCCGACCATGTGATCGTGTCCACCGACGCCGAACAGATGGCCGCCGCGGCCGGCCGGTTCGACTTCCTGCTCGACACCATCCCGGTGCAGCACGACCTCAACCCCTACCTCGACACCCTGCGCTTCGACGGCGTGCACATCCTGGTGGGCCTGATCGAACCGATCGATCCGCCGGTGCACGCCGCCAAACTGGTGCTGGGCCGCCGGGTGCTGGCCGGTTCGCTGATCGGCGGCATCGCCGAAACCCAGGAAGTGCTGGATTTCTGCGCCGAGCACAACATCACCTGCGACATCGAAATGCTCGACATCCGCCAGATCAACGAAGCCTACGCGCGGATGATCGCCGGGGACGTGAAGTACCGTTTCGTGATCGACATGGCGACGCTCAAGCGCTGAGGTTCAGACCTTAAGGCCAAGCTCCGCCGACAGCCGGGACGTGACCCCTTTGATCAGGGGAATCAGCTCGGCCATCTTCTCCAGCGGCATGTACGGCACGGTGCTGGCGATGCTGATGGCCGCGACGATGCGCTTGCTGGCATCGCGCACCGGCGCCGCCACGCAGCGGATCGACGGTTCGTTGTCTTCCAGGTCGAACGCGTAGCCGCCTGCCACATACTCGCTCATGCGCTGTTCGAGCTGTTCCCAGGACTGCTGCGGATGCTGCGGCCAGAACTGGCTTTTCCCACCCGCCGGCAGGCTGATGTCGTACAGCCGCTGCCACTCTTGCGGAGCGTCGTCGAGCATCAGCGCCTTGCCGATCCCGGTGCGCGCCAGCGGCATGCGGTGACCGACCCGCGAACGCATCTCCGGGCCGTTGCGCCCCGGATTCTTCAGCAGGTACAGCACTTCGTCGCCCTCGCGGATGCCCAGGTGGACGGTGTCGCCGGTCAGCGCCGACAACTCGTCCAGATAAGGCCCTGCCAACGTCACCAGCGGCAGGTCTTCGCGGGCCTGGAAGCCCAGCTCGATCAGCTTCGGCCCCAACAGATAGCCGACCTGCGGCACCACCCGCAGGTAGCGCTCGTCCACCAGGCAACTGGCCAGACGGTGGGTGGTGCTGCGCGTGGTGCCGATCAGGCGGGCGATCTCCTTGAGGTCGCGGGCGCCGCTGGCGACGGCCTGCACCACACCCAACCCGCGAAGCAGGGTCTGGGTGCCGGTGGGCGCGGCGTCCTTGGCGGGTTTCGGGGCGTCTTCCTGCATATCCAGCCTTTACCGTTGAGCGAGGGAACGGGCGGCATTATGGTCGCCCGGCGCCGGCGACTACAACTCGATGCGCTCCACCTTGCCCACCAGCAGCACGTAGGACAGCGCACCGATCAACGCCAACAGCGCAATGTAGGTGATTGCCGGAGCGAACGAATCGCCGCTGGCCAGGAAACCGATGACGATCGGCGTGGTGATCGCCGACAGGTTGCCGATGAAGTTGAACACCCCGCCGGTCAGGCCCAGCAGCCGCGCCGGGGCCAGCGTCGAGACCAGCGACCAGGTGATCGAGGCCAGCCCGTTGCCGAAGAACGCCAGCGCCAGGAAGGCGATCACCAGCGGCGTCGACTCGACGAAGTTGGCGCCGATGATCGAGGTGGAGATCAGCAGCCCGCCGATGATCGGCAACTTGCGCGCGAAGCCCACCGTGCAGCCGCGCCGGATCAGGAAGTCGGAAAAGAACCCGGAACACAGCACGCCGACGAACGCCGCCAGAAACGGCAGCGAGGCCAGCAGGCCGGACTTGATGAAATCCATGCCGCGGTATTTCACCAGGTAGGTCGGGAACCAGGTCAGAAAGAACCACAGCGTCGAGTTCAGGCAGAACTGGCCCAGGTAAATCCCCCACAGCTTGCGCTTGCTCAGGACGATGCCCAGATCGCGCCAGTTGAACGCCGCCTTCACCTTCGCCGCATCGGCCTGGATGTCCACCAGCCCGCCGCCCTCGCGGATCAGGTCGATTTCCGCGTCGTTGGCCCCCTTGAAATCCCGGGGCTCGCGATACACCGCGTACCAGATCGCGGCCCAGACGATGCCCACCGCGCCGGTGGCGACGAACACCATGTGCCAACCGAACGCATGCTGGAGCCAGGCCAGCACCGGCGTCAGGAACGCCAGCCCGACGAACTGCCCGGACGTGTAGAAGCCGATGGCCGTGGCCCGTTCGCGCTCGGGAAACCAGGTGGTGACCACCCGGCTGTTGATCGGGTAGGCCGGCGCCTCCAGCGCGCCGACCGCCATGCGCAGCACGAACAGCGCGATGAAGCTGGCGGCGAAACCGAGCATCACCGTGGCCAGCGACCACAGCAGCAACGCGGCGCTGTAGAGGAGGCGCGGCGGCACCCGGTCCACCAGCCAGCCGCCGGGGATCTGCATGGCGGCGTAGGTCCAGCCGAACGCGGAGAAAATCAGCCCGACATGGATCGGGTCGATGCCCAGGTCGCTGGTCAGCGCCGGAGCGGCGATCGACAAGTTGCTGCGGTCCAGGTAGTTGATGACCACGGTGATGAACAACAGCACCATGATGAAAAACCGCTTGCGGCTGGGCGTGACCAAGGACGCCTGCCCGGTGAGGGTTTGCGGTTGCATGGGGAGCCTCTTTCTTGTGTTTATTGAGGTCTGGGATGAAGGCCGATCCCCTGTCTCTGGAGATCACGCTGCGGGAGCCGGCAGGGCTGGCTCCCGCAGGGGATTGGCGGCGGGTCAGGCAGGACTCACCACTCGGCGAAGCTGCCGTCGGCATGGCGCCACACCGGGTTGCGCCAGCGGTGGCCGACGGCGGCGCGCTCGGTCACGTATTCTTCGTTGATCTCGATCCCCAGCCCCGGCCCGTTCGGGATCCTGACGAAGCCCTGGTCGTAGTCGAACACCCGCGCATCCTTCACGTAGTCGAGCAGGTCGTTGCTCTCGTTGTAGTGGATGCCCAGGCTTTGCTCCTGGATGAACGCGTTGTAGCAGGCCGCGTCCAGCTGCAGGCACGCCGCCAGCGCAATCGGCCCCAGCGGGCAGTGCAGGGCCAGCGCCACGTCGTAGGCTTCGGCCATGTTGGCGATCTTGCGGGTTTCGGTGATGCCGCCGGCGTGGGACGCATCCGGCTGGATGATGTCGACGTAGCCTTCGCTCAGCACGCGCTTGAAGTCCCAGCGGGAAAACAGCCGCTCGCCGAGGGCGATCGGGGTGCTGGTCAGCGGCGCCAGTTCCTTCAAGGCTTCATAGTTCTCGCTGAGCACCGGCTCTTCGATGAACATCAGCTTGAACGGATCGAGCTCCTTCATCAGCACCTTGGCCATGGGCTTGTGCACCCGGCCATGGAAGTCCACGCCGATGCCGACGTTGGGCCCCACCGCATCGCGCACGGCCGCCACGTTGGCCAGGGCCTGGTCGACCTTGTCGAAAGTGTCGAGAAACTGCAGCTCTTCGGTGCCGTTCATCTTCACCGCCGTGAAGCCGCGGCCCACCGCCTCTTTCGCCGCCCGCGCGGTGTCCGCCGGACGGTCGCCGCCGATCCACGAGTACACGCGGATCTTGTCCCGCACCTGACCACCGAGCAGGTCGCTCACCGACACCCCGAGGGCCTTGCCCTTGATGTCCCACAGCGCCTGGTCGATGCCGGCCAGGGCGCTCATGTGCACGGCGCCGCCGCGGTAGAAGCCGCCGCGGTAGAGCACCGTCCAGATGTCCTCGATGTTGCGTGGGTCCTTGCCGATCAGGTAGTCGGACAATTCCTCGACGGCGGCGGCGACGGTGTGGGCGCGGCCTTCGACCACGGGCTCGCCCCAACCGGTGACGCCCTCGTCGGTCTCGACCTTGAGGAAGCACCAGCGCGGCGGGACGATGAAGGTGGTGAGTTTGGTGATTTTCATCTGTTTGTCTCTCTTGTAGATGAGCCGAATGCTTAGCGCAGGGCGTTCCAGGCAGCGACGTAGGCCTTGGCGCTGGCCGCCACCTGCTCCGGGGTCATGCCGGGCTTGAACAGGCCGGAACCGAGGCCGAAGCCTTTGGCGCCGGCGTCGATGAACGCTTGCATGTTGTCCGGGGTGACGCCGCCGACCGGCGCCAGCACCGTCCCGACCGGCAGCACCGCCAGCCAGGCTTTCACCACCGCAGGTCCCATCTGTTCGGCCGGGAACAGCTTGAGAATGTCCGCGCCCTCCTCCAGCGCCGCGAAGGCTTCGGTCGGCGTGGCCACGCCCGGCGACAGGTACAGCCCTGCCGCCTTCGCCGCCCGCAGGACTTTGGCGTCGCTGTGGGGCATGACGATCACCTGGCCGCCGGCCTCCTTGACCTGCTCCACCTGCTCCGGGGTCAGCACCGTGCCGGCGCCGATCAGGCAGTCGGCGGGCAACGCCTGACGCAAGATGCGGATGCTTTCGTACGGCGCAGGGGAATTGAGCGGCACTTCGATGACGCGAAATCCGGCCGCATACAGGACGTGTCCGATCGCGGCCGCTTCCTGCGGATGCAGGCCGCGCAGGATCGCGATCAGACCGTTTTGCGCCAATGCTTGCTTGAGCATGTCTGGCCTCCAGTCGGGGGTTAACGGGATGGGGAAACGATCAGTCCGGCGGCCAGCGCCAGTTGCCACAAGCCGCGCTCGGTGGCCTGCTCGGCCAGCGTCACGCGGGCGAAGCCGCAGGCGTCGAGGGCTCGACCGTAGCGGGCGCACAAGGCGCCGTTGCCGATGAGGACGATCGCAGGAAGGTGCACGCTGTGGCGCCGCTGCCGCTGCACCTGGGCGAGGGCCGCCAGCTCATGGCCGATCAGCAGGCCGGACAGATAGTCAGGTTGCGCGGTGGCGCTGAGTTCGCCGGTGAGGCCCAGGCTGCGGGCACTGAACAGGGTGGACAACACGCCGATCTCACCCTCCGCCGACAACGCCACCTGCACGCCCCGGTCGAACGCCTGGCCGTCGAAGGCCGCGCCGAGCTGCTGGGTCCGCCCGAGGATGCTGTGCTCGCTGAGCACGGCGAACACTTCGCCGGTCATGAAAGTGTCGAACCGGGTGATGCAGCCTTCGGCCACCTCCACCCATTTCGAATGGCTGCCCGGCAGGCCGATCAACAGATCGCCGCCCGCCCCCGGCGCCAGGTTCTGCAGCGCGCCGAGGACTTGGGTCTCCTCGCCGCGCATCACGTTCGGCAGGCGCGAACGCTGGATCACGCCCGGCACGATGTGCACATCGACACCGCGCTGGCTGCGCACCACCTGCAGGGAATGGCCGAGGTCGGCGACGTCGGCCGGCGTCTCGCGGTAGGCCGCCTCGCGCCAGCCCTGGGCGCTGCCGACCATGCCGCAGGCGATCACCGGCAGGCCGGGCTGCGCATCGAGCCAGTCGCCGCAGGCCTCGTCGAACGCCAGTTCAAAACCGTCGACGCATTCGCGGCCATGGATGACCCGCGCCGTCTTCGGCAACTGCATAATCCCGAACGACAGCGACCGCTGCTCCAGCACCTGGCCGTCCGGCCCGAGTTTGTAAGCACGTAGGGAGGTCGTTCCCCAATCGAGGGCGATCAATTGCGCCAGCATCGCTTCACCTGTTTTGTTTTTGGCAGTGAGTGGGCTGGACTATAAACCTGGGCGCTGCAGAATCTCAATATATAAATATCAATCCCATATTTTGGGACGACGCAAATATGACGCGCGGGCCTGCGCCAACGCTCTAGAATGCGCGCCTGCGGCACGACTGCCCGACGGATCAAGGAAGAAAGAAATGGGACATCCGCTGAAAACGCTGCTGCTCTGCGCTGCCCTGGCTTCAGCAAGGGGAAGGCCGGGGCGGGGCGACAAGCGCTGGATGGGTGGGTGCAGGGTAGTTGGGAAGAATCAGGCGGGTTTCATCCTTAGGGTGAGTTCATGGCTGCACGTCACCCAAAAACAATCTCTTTACCGACCATTCCTTCACTCAATGGCGCGCACAACCTCAACTGCCGGAACATTCATTGAATTCGAGTAATAACCGCCATATGAGTAAGAGGAAGTAAAAACCCTGCAAGCCAATAAATCCTGCCCCCTCAATACTTCCAGCAGTTGAGCCTTGGGAATGAAAGTGCTCGATATTCCGCCATCCGGTGTTTGCATGGCAAAGAGGCGAGCGGAGTAAATATGCTTCCCATCCGGCCCTGGCGCAGTGCCACCGACCTCAACCATTTCACCCTCAAGGTAACGCGGCAAATCCTGCCTCCTCTCAAAGGGAACATTCTGATCCAAAGAGCAGATCAGCGCTTCTCCCAATTGATCCTCGCCGGTATTTGACTTAAAGAACATCAACAGGTCGGTCTTCGAACTGAAGTGAAGATCAAGAAAAGGACTGCCTTTAATCTCCGCCACGGAAATAAACTCTATGCGCGGCTCAGGGAGCTTGATTTTTTTTACACAAGATGCACAAAGCATCAAGAAAAGTATTGAAAATTTGATCTTCACATCAGGATTACCTATTTGAACTTCTCGACCTCTCTCAGAAGGTCGGCCACCGGCAATCTCATTTCCTCTGACAAGTACACCTTATAGGAGTAGGAGTTTATCCTTACCTTACAAACAAGAAACTCTCTCCCCAGCAAACGTGATTTCAACCCTTCACTATCTAGGACTTTCTCGCTGGTAGCATCCTTCCTCTCGAAAAACAATACATCAGCCCTAAACTCCGGACTTTTACTTGAAACTATCGACTCTATAGATCCTTCCCCATAACTATCCATGGCATGAGAAACCGAAAAGTCCAAATCATCTCCAAACGAACAGATTAAAGCCTGACTTATTTTCGATTTGAATAAATCAACAACATCAACATCAGAAGCGAATCTTACCTGATATATATTCCTATCCAGATAGCGATCCACCCCGAGATATTTTAGGTTAGCAATAGGCTTCCCATGATTCATGGCACAGGACGAGCTAAGCAACAGAGCAACAAACAATATAAAATTACGCACACTGTCTTCCTTTAAAATGTTTGACAACAGACTGCATCAAAACATCTCTAGCCGATTTCCCACTCGGCAGTGCCCTTGTATATACATACCCAGCATCGGCGTGATTTACATCTACCCTTCCGTTCATATTGGGCCCGCTTTTCATATCCCATTGCTCCCCGAAATCAGCCACCAGATCAGAAAAGTTCCAGTTTTTCGCGTCGCCCCTGACATTTACCCAGTACTCGGCCTTCGGCTTCGGCTCCTGACGATAGATATTGGATATCCCCCACACAATCTTTCCTTCACCTACTGGATCAAGTGTGGCTAAAAACGAAACTCGATACCCCCTATCCGTCAAAACAGCGGACAAATGTGCACCATTCCAGCCCCCAAGGCTATGCCCAACTATGTATACGGGAGTCGTCATATCAGCAATCTTATCTAGCACATTACTTTTCAGGTCTTCATCATTAAAAAATAGTTATAGCCAATATGATGCGCATCATAGTTATCTGCGCAAAGCCCCTCAGCATCCATATTCTTCACAAATATTTTTTGCACATCGGCAACGTTATTATTCGGCCCTGTACCATAATAGCTTTCTTTATCTCCAGCACCGCCCACGAAAAAGAGGACAATTTTCTTGGGAGCAACCGTCGCCTGCTTTACAGTCCCATCAGTTTTGCAAGTCAAGTCATGGGCCACGACCAGCCTTTGACACCCTTTAAGCGCAGGATTTTCAGCTGCCATAGTTTACTACTCCACAAACAACTTGATGGTTTCACGCAGATGCGAACTCACCATATGGGTGAAGCCCGCCTCATTCGTTACGCCGTGCTCTACGCTCCCATCACCACGCTGAATCGCATAAGGGTGATTTGGCATTGGTTCGCCGGTGATTTCATTGACCACCTGCATCCGGTCATTGAAATGCACCGGCATCGGCAACAACCCACTGAACGCCGCCCCTCCCCCGCTCTGCCCGATGATCACCGTCCCGGAACCGCCCACCACGACATTGCCGTGGCCTCCGGTGCTGTCGAGCGTCGCGGCGTTCAGGCCGTTGATGAATACGGTGGCGGAGACGCCGCCGGTGATCGGGCTGCCGCAAGCGGATTTGTCGGTCATGCGCGCGGCCGGGAGGCCGTCGAAGAACACGTTAGGGGAGCCGGAGACGATCGGGTTGTTGCCATGGCCAGGCAAAGGGCACGCGGTCGGGTCTGAGACGCGGGCGGCGGGTTTTCCACTCAATTCAAAGCTCCTTGCTTCAAGGGTTCCGGGTGAGGCTGATGGATATCAATGTCGGTCGCGGCGAAGCGCCAGCGGTTGTCGGTGGGGTCGAACAAGCCGTGGCGATGCCCTCGGCCGTCGTGGGCGATGACGGTCTGCGCGCGCTGCCAGGCTTGGTCGGCCTGCCAGGCCAACTCCGCTGGCGTGGCGTCGTCGAGTTCGTTGAGCCAATCGTTGTAGTGGCGCAAACCGTGCGACCGGTAAGTGTCTTGCAGCAGTCCGGCCATTTGCGGGCCGAGCTCCAGGTAGTGCCCTTCCGTCCAGCGCCCGGCTTCGAGGTAGACATACCAGCCCATCGGCGACAGCGTGCCTTCATGCAGCATCGCTTGCCCGGCCGGGGCGGTGAAGCCGCAGCACACGTGAAGGATCAGCCAGCCGCAATGGGCGCCGATGAACGCATTCGGGTCGAAGGTGCGCAGCGGTATCACGCGGTAGCCCTCCAGCCCCGCGCTGCGCGCCATCAGTTCGGCGTCGAGGCGCGACACGAAGGCGCGGATGGCGTTGCCGCCCGTGCGGTTGACGGTGCAGAGAATGTCCACCGCCTGCCGATGGGGGTTGTCGGTAGAGCCGAGGTTTTTCACCAGGCCCTACAGACGCATGGACGCCCGTAGTCCGCTCATCGCCGGTCACTCATTGACGCAGCGAAGGCTCCACGGGCGTGGAGAAAGAGTGCCGAAGGCATTGCAGGTGTCGTCCGTGAGCGCGCAAAAAAAGGCGCACAGGATGCCGGACGGGAAGCGTGCGGACAATCAGGCGAACCCTGAATCGCCCGCCTTTTTTCAGCCCTCGGCAAACTCCCGCAGCACCTTGCCGTCCATGCGGTAGCGCACCCACTCTTCCTGCGGCTGGGCGCCGAGGGATTTGTAGAACTCGATGGCCGGGGTGTTCCAGTCCAGCACGCTCCACTCGAAGCGGCCGCAGTCGTTGGCGCAGGCGATCTTGGCGAGGTGGCGCAGCAGGGTCTTGCCGGCACCGCCGCCGCGCTGCTCCGGGGTGATGTAGAGGTCTTCGAGGTACAGGCAGTTGCTGCCGAGCCAGGTCGAATAGCTGAAGAAGAACACCGCGAACCCGATGGGCAGGCCGTCGCGCAGGCAGATCAGGCCGTGGGCGGTGGCGCCTTCGCTGAACAGGCTGCGCTCGATGTCGGCGACGCTGGCGATGACTTCGTGGCGGGCCTTTTCGAAATCGGCGAGTTCCGTGATGAACGCGAGGATTTGCGGTGCATCGCTGGGGGTCGCCGGGCGGATCTCGATCGTCATGGACGGGCCTTGTCGGAAATGGAAAAGCGCCATACTACGGCGGCACGCAGCGCTCGTCACATGGCGATGCACGCACTACCCTATCCGGCCAGCCAGGCGCCGCCTGGACTGACGCCATCGCCAGCAGGCTGGCTCCCACAGGATCTTCGCATGCCGGACACAACGCCCATGAACAACCTCGCCTTTTCCCCATTGGCCCCGCTCGCCGCCCAACTGCTGCCCCACGCCCTGGAACCCTCGGAAGACGGCGCCCACGACCTGTCGCACCTGCAGCGGGTATGGCACAACGCGCGGGCCCTGCAGGCAGAGGAAGGCGGAGATCTGCCGGTGCTGCTGGCGGCGGTGCTGCTGCACGACTGCGTGGCGGTAGAGAAGAATTCGCCACTGCGCTCGCAGGCATCGCGGCTGGCGGCGGCGAAGGCCGCAACGGTCTTGACGACGCTGGAGTGGCCCCAAGCCGAGATCGACGCCGTGCGTCACGCCATCGAGGCCCACAGCTTTTCCGCCGGCATCGAGCCGCTGACGCTGGAGGCCAGGATCCTGCAGGACGCCGACCGGCTCGATTCGCTGGGCATGCTCGGCGTCGCCCGCACGTTCTACACCGCCGGGCGCATGGGCAGCGCGCTGTACGATCCGCTCGACCCCGAAGCCAAAGACCGGGAGTACGACGACCGCCGCTTCTGCCTCGACCACTTCCAGACCAAGCTGCTGCACCTGGCCGCCGGTTTCCGCACCGTGGCCGGCCAGCGCCACGCGCAACTGCGCCATCAGCGCCTGAAGCAATTCATGGAGCAGTTCAAGGAAGAGATCGGCATCGCCTGACGGTTACTCCGCCCGGCGCCGATCCTGACTCCACCAACCTTTGACCTAACCCGCCCGCCCGGCATGGTAGATAGGGGACGCTCATTTCTGTCGGCTGAAGGAAACGCGTCATGCCTCACGCAACACCCAAGGTTCCGGGCAGGCTGTTCGGCCTGTTTTGCCTGGCCAGCTATCTGCTGTCGCTGTCCTACGGCGCGACGTTTCTGCTGTCGCTGCTGATCGGTTCCCGCGGCGGCAACGAACACGACGCCGGAAGCGTGATCAGTGCGGCGATGCTCAGCACCTTTGCGGCGGTTCTGGTGTCCGGGCACCTGTCCGACTGGCTGGGCGCGGCGCGCTCCATTGCGCTGTTCGGCCTGCTGCTGGCGGCGGCGAGCCTGGGGTTTGCGCTGACGCCGGGGTTCGGTTCGCTGCTGCTGTTTTTCGGCCTGCTGCTGGGGCTGGGCTGGGGGGTGTTCTACACGCTGGGGCCGATCATCGTCGCCAGCCTGGTGAGCCCGACGCAACGGGCGAAGTATTTCGCCCTGCTGTCCGGCAGCATGATGACCGGGATCGGCAGCGGCCCGCTGCTCGGCCGTGCGGCCACCGCGCTGGATTGGCCGGTGACGTCGGCGTTCGTCCTCGCGGCGGCGGCGAGCCTGATCGGCGCAGGGCTGTTCTGGCGCCTCGGCGCACGGCTCAACGGCAGCCAGGCGACATCGGCCGCGCGCATTTCCTGGCGCGCGACGGCACAGGTGCTGGGTTCCCGGGCGGTGCTGCCGATCATCATGGTCGGGCTGGGCGGCGCGGTGTTCGGCGGCCTGTCGAGCTTCCAGACCAGCTACGCCGCCGGCCGCTCGCTGGATTACTCGCTGTTCTTCATCGGCTTCATGAGCGCGGCCATCAGCAGCCGCCTGCTGATCGCGGGGTGGGTGGTCAAGCGCGATCCGCTGCGGGCGTCGTGCCTGTTGTCGGGGCTGATGCTGGGCTCGATCGTGCTGTTCGCCTTCGGTGTGCACAGCGGCGCCGCTTACCTGCTGGCGGCGCTGATGCTGGGCGTCGGCTACGGCCTCACCTATTCGGTGATCAACGGCCTGGCGGCCAACGAAGCGCCGCCGGGCACCATGCCGCAGGCGTTGCTGCTGTTCAGCCTGGCGTACTTCATCGGCGTGTTCGGCTTTCCGCTGCTGGCGGGCAAGATTATCGTCGAGCGGGGCATGCCGGCCCTGCTGCTGACGGTTCTGGCGGTGGCGGCGCTGAACTGGCTGATCACCGTCGCCCGCCTGCTGTGGCGACGGTCACGGGCGCGCTGGGCACAAACGGCCTAGACCGTTCGTCACCGGCCGGGCACCTCGGCGCGGCAGCAGCAGACCAACGACAGGTAAGGACATCCATCACTGGAGACTCGCCATGATTGCGTCAAGGCTGACTGCCCTATTGCTCACCGCCGCGCTCTGCCCGGCGGCCTTCGCCGCCACGGTCACCGCCGCCGGCACCGGCCCCACCGATCCGGTCGAGCGGCCCAAGGCGCCCGCCATCCAAAGTGCCCCCGGCATGAACACCGATGGTTCGGGCGTGGAAAACGCCCTGCCGCCGGCCACCGGCATCGACCCCCGCACCCAGGGCAACGATCCGGGGCGCCAGGGTGGCACACCCGGCAATCCCGTCCCGCCTGCCGACCCCGCCCCCGGCAGCGGCAAGACGCCCGACGCCCTGCCGGGCTCCGGCAGCGGCAACCCGTAGGAGGAACACCCCATGCCCCGTGGAAGCAAAGCCAAATACACCGCCGAGCAAAAGCGCAAGGCGCAGCACATCGAAGAGAGCTACGAACACAAAGGCGTGCCGAAGGACGAAGCCGAAGCCCGCGCCTGGGCGACGGTGAACAAGCAGTCCGGCGGCGGCGAGAAGGCCGGCGGCTCGGGCCGCAAGAAACCGGCGCCGGCCAAGGCCAGGGACCGTGAGGAATCAGCGCGTCGGGCGGCCGCCAGCCGTGAAGGCCACCCGCGCGACAGCCGGGCTTCGCGCAACACCCAAACGGTCGAGAGCCTGAGGAAAGAAGCGCGGGCAAAGGCCATTCCGGGCCGCTCCACGATGCGCAAGCAGGAACTGATCGAGGCCTTGCGCAAGGCGGGATGAGTTTCTTCTGCGGATCTTGAGGTGCTTGGGCCTACGCCATCGCCAGCAAGCTGGCTCCCACCCTTTGCGACTGCGCGGTGCCTGGGCTGACGCCATCGCGGGCAAGCCCGCTCCCACAGGGTTCTCGGCTGAATGCAGGGTTTGCGTTCACCGCAAAACGAGGTGGGAGCCAGCCTGCTGGCGATAGCGTCGGTTCAGGCGCTGCCGGTCAACGCTGCTTGAGGCGGTCGATGACCACCGCCAGCAGCAGGATCGAGCCGCGGATCACGTACTGGTAGAACGTGTCGATGTTCTTCAGGTTCATCGCGTTCTCGATGATCGCCAGGATCAGCACCCCGGCGATCACGTGCCGGATCATGCCGATCCCGCCGCTCAGCGAGACCCCGCCCAGCACGCAGGCGGAAATCACCGTCAGCTCGAAACCCTGGCCGATCATCGGCTGGCCGGAGGTCATGCGCGAGGCGAGGATGACCCCGGCCAGCGCGCCGATCACCCCGTGCACGGCGAAGATGATGATCTTGGTGCGGTCGACGTTCACCCCCGCCAGCAGCGCCGCTTCCTGGTTGCCGCCGATGGCCATGGTGTTGCGTCCGTAGGTGGTGCAGTTGAGCAGCCAGCCGAAGAACAGGAAGCACAACACGGTGATCACGATGGGCACCGGCACGCCGAACATCTGCCCGTTGCCGAACACGAAGAACGATTCCCGGGACACGCCCACCGCTTTGCCGTTGGCGAAGATGTAGGCCAGGCCCCGGACGATCTGCATGGTCGCCAGCGTGGTGATCAGCGCGTTGACCCGCAGCTTGGCGATCACGATCCCGTTGATCAGCCCGACGATCAGCCCCATCGCCAGCGCCGCGCCGATGCCGAGCAGCACGCTGTCTGTGTCGCGCATCACCACCGCCGCCACCACGCCGGCGCAGGCGATCACCGAGCCCACCGACAGGTCGAAGTGCCCCGACGCCAGGCAATACAGCATGGTGCAGGCGGCGATCCCGGTGGTGGAGATCGCCAGCCCCAGCCCGCGCATGTTCAGCGGCGACAGGAAGTTGTCGATCAGCAGCGTGCAGGCGACGAAAATGCCGACGGCCGCCAGCAGCATCACCCAGTCGTCGAGAAAGCGCCGCAGGTCCATGGGCTTGCGCGGCGTCGGCAAGGTTTCGTTTTGAGTCGTCATCATGTTCACCTCTCAGTTCGCCGCGCCGGCGCGTTGGCGCGGCAGAGCCAGTTGCAGCAGGTTGGATTCGTTGGCCTGGTCGCGGCTGACCTCGCCGCGCACGGCGCCTTCGCACAGCACCAGGATGCGGTCGGAAATGCCCATCACTTCCATCAGGTCGCTGGACACCACAATCACCGAAATGCCGCCGGCGGCCAGGTCGTGGATGATCTGGTAGATCTCGGCCTTGGCGCCGATGTCAATGCCGCGGGTGGGCTCGTCGAGCAGCAGCACCTTCATCGGCATCGACAGCCAGCGGCCGAGGATCGCCTTCTGCTGGTTGCCGCCGGAGAGGAACTTGATCGGCTGCCCGGCGTGGGGCGTCTTTACCTTCAGCGCCTTGATCTGCTGGTCGGCGTTGCCCCGCTCCCAGACCCCGCGCAGCAGGCAGCCGAGGCCGGAGTGGGCGCCGCGGGCGCTGATGTTGATGTTCTCGGCGACGCTGGCCAGCGGGATGATGCCTTCCTTCTTGCGGTCCTCCGGGCACAGCAGGATCCCGGCGGCGATGGCGTCGCGGGGCGAGCGCAGCTTCAGTTCATGGCCGCGCAGCAGCAGGCGTCCGGCACTGTTGCGCGACAGGCCGCTGAGCAGGCGCAGCAGCTCCGTGCGCCCCGCGCCGACCAGCCCGAACAGGCCGAGGACTTCGCCCTTGTGCGCCTCGAAGCTGACCGGTTCGCGCAGGCCCGGCCCGAGCAGGCCGTCGACCTTGAGCGCCACCGCACCCCGGGGCCGGCTGCGGTAGTCGTAGATGTCCTGGATGTCGCGCCCGACCATGCAGGTCACCAGGCGGTCATGGGTCAGTTGGCTCATGTCCTCGAACGTGCACACGTAGCGGCCGTCCTTGAACACCGTCACTGCGTCGCAGAGGCGGAACACCTCCTCCATGCGGTGGGAGACGTACAGCACCACTTTGCCTTCGTCGCGCAGGCGGCCGATGATCGCCATCAGACGCTCGATTTCCCGGGCCGAGAGGCTGCTGGTCGGTTCGTCGAAGGCAATCACGTGGGCGCCCCGGGACAGCGCCTTGGCGATCTCCACCAATTGCCGCTGGCCCAGGGACAGGCGTCCGACCTTGGTCTGCGGGTCGATCTCATCGGCCAGGCCCTTGAGGCAGGCCAAGGCCTGACGGCGCAACGCGCCGCGGTCCACCAGGCCGAAGCGCGCCGGCAGGTGACCGAGAAACAGGTTCTCGGCCACGGTCATCTCCGGCACCAGATGCAGCTCCTGGTGGATCACCGCCACGCCGCTGGCGATGCTGTCGGCGGTGGAGCGGAACGCCATCGTCCGCTCGCCGATCTGCAGCTCGCCGCTGCTGGGCAGGTAGGCGCCGCCGAGGATCTTCAGCAACGTCGATTTGCCGGCACCGTTCTCGCCCATCAGGGCGTGCACCTGCCCCGGCCGGGCGACGAAGCTGATGCCGTCCAGCGCCTTCACGCCGGGAAAGGTCTTGCCGATCCCGTTGAAGCGCAGGCTGCCGCCGGTAGAAGGCGGTTCGTGTTCGTGTGTCTGTTCTTGCGCGTGCATAAAGCCACCTCTTCACACCGTCCGGACAGTCTTCAGTTCCACAGGCCGATCTTTTCCAGCTCTTGCTTGAAGTTGTCGCGGGTGATCAGGGTGACGTCATCCATCGCGGTGTACTTGGGCGGCTCTTTGCCGGTGGTGACCCACTCGTACATCATGCTCGCGGTGTTGTAGCCCTCGATGTGCGGGCTGGGCAGCATGGAGCCGTGGAAACCGCTGGCGGGCTTTTTCAGCTCACCGATGGCGTCGGTGCCGTTGATGCCGATGCCGATCACATTGCCGGCCGCGAACCCGGCCGCTTCGGTGGCGCGCACGCCGCCCAGCACGGTGTTGTCGTTCATGCCGCCGATGATCAGGTTCTTCGCCGCGCCCGGCAGCTTCACCAGGGCCGAGTTGGTGGCGTCCATGCTGCCCGGAACATCGAGGGTCTTGAGCGCCGAGAACAGAATGTTGGCCTTCGGCATGCCGGCATCCTCCAGCGCCTTGACCGAACCGTCGGTGCGCTTCTTGCCGGTGTCGAGCTCGTTGTAGGTGTTGATCACCGCGTAGGTGTCTTTCCAGTCCCAGTTGCGCTTCTTGGCTTCGGCGGCCATGGCGGCGCCCTGCTTCTGGCCCACCTCGAACGCGGCCATGCCCAGGTACGGCACGTCCTCCATGAACTTGCCGCTGGCGTCGACGAAGCGGTCGTCCACGGCGATCACCTTCAGGTCGTTGAGCTTGGCCTTGGCCATGATCGCCGGGCCCAGGGACACATCCGGCGGGCAGATCACAAAGCCCTGGGCGCCGTTGGCGGCCAGGCTGTCGATGGCCGAGAGGGTTTTCTCGCCGTCCGGCACAGCGATCTTGATGAGCTCGAAGCCTTTGTCCTTGGCGGCCTTTTCGGCGAAGGCCCATTCGGTCTGGAACCAGGGCTCTTCCGCCTGCTTGACCAGAAAGCCGATCTTCACCGGGTCGGCGGCCAGCAGCGAGCCGCTGAGGCTGAACGCAGCGGTCGCCAGCGCGGCACTGCACAAATTGCGGATTCCGTAACGACGTTTCATGAGCAGACTCCTTGTTGTTTTTCTTGAGCGTTGTTCGAAAGCGTTAAGTCTTGGCGGCGAGGGCGCTTGCGCCTGCCAAGCGGCGAAGCCGCCCTCCCTCCGTACCGACAATAGTCATATCGTATGATGATTGAATTTCAGACGGACTGATCCGCCCCAAACGCCATTGCGTCAGTCGTGGTACAGCACCGAACGGCCGCCATCGATGGTGATGCACGAGGCGTTGATGAACGGCGCTTCGTCGCTAGCCAGGAACACCGCCGTCATCGCCACCTCGATGGGCTGGCCGATGCGGCGCGGCGGGTGCAGGTCGAAGGCGCGCTGGCGTTCGGCATGGGGGTCGTCGAAGCCGTTCCAGTAGTCGACGTTGAGCTGGGTTTCGATGTAGCCCGGCGCGATGGCGTTGACCCGGATGCCCTTGGGCGCGTACTCGATGCCCAGGGCGCGGGTCAGTCCAAGCAGGCCGTGCTTGGCCACCGGGTACGGAAAGCAGCCTGGAATGATGTTCGTCGAATGGGTCGAGGCGATGTTGATGATGCTGCCGACGCCCTGCTCGATCATCTGCGGCAGCACAGCCTTGCAGCCGTACCAGGCGCCGTCCAGGTCGATGGCGAAGCAGCGTTTCCAGTCCTCTTCGGTCATCTGCAGCGGGTCGCGGAACACGTTGACGCCGGCGCAGTTGACCAATACGTCGATGCGCCCGTGCAGGCCCACGGCCAGTTCGGCCATGGCGTGCAGGTCCTGCTGGGAGGACACGTCAGCCCTGACCGCCTGAACGTCGGCGCCCTGCCCGCGCCAATGGGCGGCGACCTTCTCGACTTTCTCGGCCTGGATATCGCTGATCACCAGCCGGGCCTGCTGCGAAGCGAACGCGGCGACGATCGCCTCGCCGATGCCCTGGGCGGCACCGGTGAGCAGCACGACCTTGTTCTTCAGGCGCTCGCCTTTCGGCGGTTCAGGCACCGGCGGCAGGGAAAGGGGTTCAGCCATGGATCAGGACTCCTGTTTCAAAGCGCAAAAAAAACCGGACATCTGACGATGTCCGGTACGGAAGGCTTCTGGAACAAACAGGCGCATGGACGCGACGGCACCGAAACGGCCCGAAGCGCCGGCTCCACTGGGGAGTGCAAGGGAGATTGGCTGCATCACTTCACCTGTTTTGTTCTTTTTGAGTGTGAGTGCGTGTCACTGCTGGGGCCGACTATAAACCCGACCGCCAAATAATCTCAATATATAATTTTGCATCCCATATTGTGGGAATCACCCAGCAAAGCGGGTGCAAGCCACGCCGGCGATATCCACCCGCATCGACAGCACCGCGCCGTCCAGCGGGTGGTTGCGCGGGCTCTTGGCACTGGTGATGTACAGGGTTTTCATGTCTTCGCCGCCGAACACGCAACTGGTCGGCCGGCTGACCGGCAGTTCGATCCGGCGGTCCACTTGGCCGTCCGGGGTCAGGCGCAGCAGGCAACCGCCGTCCCAGCGGGCGTTCCACACGTAGCCGTCGACGTCCATCGCCGAGCCGTCCGGCCCGCCGTGCTTGCCCTGGTGCTGGCCGGGGCCGTACCAGATGTAGGCGGTGTCGAGGTTGCCGTCGGTATGGACGAAGTAGCGGTAAAGCGTGCCGTCGAGGCTGTCGCCGAACAGCAGCGTGGTGCCGCCGTCGCGCCACAGCAGCGTATTGGGGATCCCCAGGCCGCGCAGCAGAGGCGTGACGCGCCTGTCCGGATCGATGCGGAACAGCCCGCCGGAGCGCCGCACGATGGGCAAGTCCTCGCCCTGTTCGCCGATGTTGTTCTGCATGGTGCCCAGCCACAGCCGGCCCAAGGCATCGCAGCGGGCCTCGTTGGGCCGGTTGCCGGGCTGCGGGTCGGCGACGCAGAACAGCGTCAGCCTGGGCTCAAGGCCCGGCGAGTCGAGGTCCAGGCGGTACACGCCGCTGCTCAGGGTCACCAGCGCATCGCCGCTGGCGCAGGGAATGAACGCCGACACGTGCTCCGGCATCTGCCAGATCTGCACGTTGTGGCCGATCAGCCGCAAGGCCTGGCGGCCGGCGATGTCCACCCAATACAGCGCCTGGGTCGGCGCATCCCAGAACGGGCCTTCGCCCAGGTGCGCCCGGTGCTGGGTCACTGCGGTCCACGTCATGCAACCTCCTTCGATCGTCTGTGTTGGCTGGGGATGGCGGTGTGTCAGTCGCTTCTGTGTCGGCCGAGAATCCGCCGTCGCAAGCGGGCTCGCTTCCACAAGGGCTGCGCTGCGGTCAGCCCTGTTGTCTGTCGGCCATCACCTGCGGGTAATGACGCTTGATCGCCAGATCCGCGTCGTCGATCAACGTCATGCAGGCCCAGACGCCCCGCGCGGCGTCACGGGCGGCGATGGCGTCGGCCATGTCTTTGTGGATCGGCAACGTGCGGCGCAGCTCATTGGGGTCGGCGGCGGACACCTCGAAGGACACCGCCAGCAACGCGCCGAGGGCCGGCACCATCTGTTCGATGAACTGGTTGTGGCTCGCGGCGAGGATGCATTCGTGAAAGGCCTGGTCGGCGCGGTTGTAATCGAGGCCGCCGTCCACCGCCCGTTCCAGCGCGTTGTAGGCCAGTTGCACGGCGTGCAGCTGTTCGGCCGTGGCCCGCTCGCAGGCCCAGCGCACCGCCATCGGCTCGATGGTGCGGCGCAGGTCCAGAAGGTCGTCGACGAAATTCTCCGGCAGCCCGTTGCGCGACAGCCAGCCCACCACCTGCGGATCGAACAGGTTCCAGCGCCGCACCGGCAACACCCGGGTGCCGACTTTCGGCCCGACCTCAAGCATGCCTTTGGCGACCAGGGTCTTGATGGCTTCGCGGATGACGGTGCGGCTGACGCCGAGCTGCTCGCCCAGATCGGCCTCGACCTTGATGGCCTGCCCCGGCTGCACATGGCCGGCCGCGATCCATCCGCCGAGCCAATCGACCGTTGACGCATGAAAGCTGCTGGACATGGACACCTCAACGCCATTTGCGATGGGTGCCCACGCTAATCATCATACGATTGGGAGTCAAATCGGATTATTCGATCCCACGCAAAAAACCTGCAGGAGCCAGCCTACTGGCTCCTGCAGATGATGCATGAACATCAGGGTTCCAGGCCGATGGGGAAGAACTCGCCCCCGCTCCACACGCCGAGCCAGCGCTGGCCGTCGATTTCGCGGCTGACCGCCAGCTCCACCAGTTGGTAGAACACGTTGCGGTGAATCAGCGCTTCCAGGTTGCTGCGCACATGCACATACGGCGCGGGCTCTTGCGTGAGCGGATCGGTCTGCACACGGATCGGGTGCTCCGCGCCGGCCTCGGCGGTCTCGTCGACGTTGGTGGTGAAACGCAGGACCTGCGCCTCGCCCTCGCCTTGCGCCTCGACGGCAATCGCCACGAACGGCGCATCGTCGACCTTGATCCCGACCTTCTCGACCGGAGTGATCAGGAAATAGTCATCGCCGTCGCGGCGGATGATGGTGGAGAACAGTTTGACCATCGGCTTGCGCCCGATCGGCGTGCCCAGGTAGAACCAGGTGCCGTCCCGGGCGATGCGCATGTCGATATCGCCGCAGAAATCCGGATTCCACAAGTGCACCGGGGGCAAGCCTTGGGTCTTGGGGATCTGCCCCAGCAGGTCATTGGCCTTTTGCGGTCCGCTCATGGCGCATTCCTCTGGTTATTGGTCGGCCACGCCCAGCAGGCTGCGCGCATATTGGGCAAGCGGCGGGCCGATCAGGTCTTCCGGCTTGTTGTCGTGGAACGTCAGCAACCCGCCACGGCTCTTGATCCGTGCAGTATCGATCAGATACTGGGTGCTGGTCTCGATCAACATGATCTGAATCACGCCGCTGTCGATGCCCAGGCGGTCCACCGCCTCCTCGTCGAGCCATTCATCGGAGTTGCCGATGCGGTTGTCGGCCTTGGCGAAACGGGTATACAGCAGGTAGTGGGCGCCGGCCTCGCGGGCCTCGCCCATCGCCTGGTCCAGGCCTTCCGGCGCACGGGCGCGGCGCACCATCGGGAAATACTCGACGAAGCCCTTGAAGGCTTCCTCGGCGACCACGTTCGGGCGCGGGTAAGAACCGCCCGGCGGCGCGAACGCCCCTTGGGCGATGTAGATGAACGAGTCCGGCTGAATGCGCAGGTTGTTCACGCGCCGGCTGTCACTGTGATCCAGCAGGCCCGCGTCGCTCATCTGATAGCGGGTGCCCTCCGCCATATCGCTGACAGTCATACAGCCACCAAGCGCCAGAACGGCCAGCAGCAAAACCAGGCTACGCATCCTCATCCTCCAGAAGCCGGTGACGGAAAACCGGCGAATGGCCGTAGGATGCAGCTTTTGCGCCAGCTCGGTCATCCGGTGCGTCTCACAGCTCGCAAAGAGGCCGGCTCAGCCACCGATGATCTTCATCACCGTCGCGCCGCCGGAGAACGCCACCTCCTGCTTGTCCCCCAGCGCCTTGACCAGCAACCGTTGCAACGCCGGCAACGCCTGATGGCGAGGCTTGTCGAGCAGGTCGCCGACATAGTGGCGGTTGCTCGACGACAGGCAGCCATGCAGCCAACCGGTGGAAGACAGGCGCAACCGCGAGCACGTCCGGCAGAACGGCACGCTTTCATTGGCGATCACGCCGAAATGACCGACGCCGGGAATCCCGTAGCGCACGGCGGTGGCATCGATGGGCGCATCGGCCTGGGCGAACTCGTAATGCTCGCCGATCAGGCTGAGCAACTGCTGCAGGCTGACGAACTGCTGCAGGAAGGCATTGGTGTCGTTGGCCAGGTGGCCCATGCGCATCAGCTCGATGAAGCGCAGCTCGTAACCCCGCGCCAGGCAGTAGTCGAGCAGCGGCATCACCTGATCGAGGTTCTGCCCGCGCAACGGCACCATGTTGACCTTGATCTTCAGGCCCGCCGCCGCGGCCTGCTCCATGCCGTCGAGCACCGTGGCCAGGTCGCCGCCACGGGCGATGCTGCGAAAGGCACCGGCGTCCAGGGTATCGAGGGAAACGTTGATCCGTCGCAGGCCGGCGTCGACCAGCAACGGCAGTTTTTTCGCCAGCAACTGACCGTTGGTGGTGAGGCTGATGTCCTCCAGCCCCATCTGGCCGACGGCGCCCATGAAGGATTCGAGCTTGGGGCTGACCAGCGGCTCGCCACCGGTGATGCGCAGACGCTCGATGCCCGCCGCCTCGATCAGATAGGCCACGCCGCGCGCCATGGCCTCGGCCGACAGCTCATCCTGCGCAGCCACCAGCCGCTTGCCGTTCGGCACGCAGTAGGTACAGGCGTAATTGCAGGCAGAGGTCAGGCTGATCCGCAGATTGCGAAAACGCCTGCCTTGACGGTCAACGATCATGATCACTCCGGCAACAGTAAATCGGGCGGCTAAAACTTGACTCACAAATCAAGTTTTAGCAACCCCTATGCCTGAGTATATTCCTGTGGTACTGCGCCATGCAGCGAAAACATGGCGCGATAAGGCAACTGAATGGCTTCAGTTGGTCGGCGCTTCAGGGTCACGCTTGCGCTTGTTGCCCATGCGCACGCCGATGTCCATCAGGAACTGGAAGAAACCTTCCTGGTCCTCCAGCACGTTGCTCCAGAACGGCGAGTGATACAGCGCCACGGCGCCGTGCACCAGCGCCCAGGACGCGCAGTAGTGGAAGTACGGCGGCACGTCCTCCAGCTTGCCTTCGCTGATGCGGCCTTTGATGAGCAGGGTCAGACGTTCGAAGTTCGAGGCGCGGATCTTGTGCAGCTCCTCGACCATTTCCGGCACCTGATTGCCCTTGACCACTTTTTCTTCCAGCCGGTCGAACAGGCGGTAGCGCTGCGGATCGCGCATGCGGAATTCAAAGTAGGCACGGGACAGGGCTTCCTTGTCCTTGTCGACATCGGCCGAATGCAACAGCGCGTTCAGGTCCCGCTCGTAATCGAGCATCAGGCGCAGGTAGATCTCCGCCTTGGACTTGAAGTGCTTGTAGATCGTGCCTTTGCCGATACCCACGGCATCAGCAATCATCTCGACGGTGACACTGTCTTCACCTTGTTCGAGGAACAGCTTGAGCGCGGTATCGAGAATTTCTTGCTCGCGGCGACGAAACTCACGGACCTTACGAGGTTCTTTGTGCATAAGAAAAGGTCTGTAGGGGTCAAAATACGAAGCCGCGTATTATGCCTAACTTGCGCAAAAATGCACGGATCATCCGACCATATCTGTGTTTCCCGTTCGTTTCACGAACGTTTGCCCGGGAATGAGAACTCAACCGAAGCGATCGTATTCCAAATTTGTTTAAAAACCCCGGCCGACCCACTGGACTGAACGCCAGACTGATCAATACTTGAACTGTCGGGCGGCATCTCCCCCAAGTGCCGCGCCGGTAAAGGTACCAAAGGACCGCGTGCCTTTGTTTTACTCCTAATGGTCTTAACCCGGATTCACCCCCCAGAACCCGGGTTTTTTTTGCCCGCGATTCAGGCGCTTACGTGAGCCAGCGGGAACAGCCGCCTGAAGTTCGCGGTGGTCTGCGCGGCAAAGCTCTCGTAGCTTTCCCCACGCAGCATCGCCAGGAACTCTGCCACTTCCCGCACGTACTGCGGCAGGTTCGGCTTGCCCCGGTACGGGATCGGCGCGAGATACGGCGAGTCGGTCTCCACCAGCAGGCGGTCCGCCGGCACCCGGCTGGCCACATCGCGCAGCGCATCGGCGTTGCGGAACGTGACGATGCCCGACAGGGAAATGTAATAGCCCATGTCCAGGGCGGCCTTGGCCATGTCCCAATCCTCGGTGAAGCAATGCAGCACGCCGGCCTGGGGCAGCGCCGCCTCGCGCAGCAGCGCCAGGGTGTCCTCGCGCGCTCCGCGGGTATGGATGATCACCGGCTTGCCGGTCTGCTTCGCGGCCTGCAGGTGCAGGCGGAAGGATTCCTGCTGCAGTTCGGCGGCTTCCGGTTCGTAGTGGTAGTCCAGCCCGGTCTCGCCGATGGCCACCACCTTGGGGTGATCGACTTCACGCAACAGCCAATCCAGCGCCGGCGCCGCGCCCGGCTGGACGTCCAGCGGATGCACGCCCACCGAACAGTCGACGTCGTCGTAGCGTTCGGCCAGCGCTTTCACGTCGGCGGCGTTGTCGGCACTGATGCCGATGCACAGGAAGTGCCCGACACCCCGCTGCCGGGCGGCGTCCAGTGCGGCATCCAGGGAGCCGTCGTGGGCGGCGAGGTCAAGGCGATCGAGGTGGCAATGGGAATCTACAAGCATAAAAGGACTGCAACTTACATCGTATGAGTGGGACGGTCGGACTTCAGGGCTCCGGCCAGATGGGTTTCGATGCGACTGCGGGCGGTGTTGTCGCCATCGTTGAACTGCACGCCGACGCCCGCCGCGCGGTTGCCTTGCGCCCCTTTGGGGGTGATCCAGGCCACTTTGCCGGCGACCGGTATCTTTTCCGCCTCGTCCATCAGGTGCAGCAGCATGAACACCTCATCGCCCAACCGATAGCTTTTGTTGGTCGGGATGAACAGGCCGCCGTTCTTGATGAACGGCATGTAGGCGGCATACAGCACCGACTTGTCCTTGATGGTCAGGGAAAGGATGCCGTTGCGCGGCCCGGGGCTGACAGGTTCATTCATGTTGACCTCCACTGCTGATCTTCAGAGTCTAGGCACACACCGCCGCTTTTGCGGCGCTCTCGCAAGCGTCAGCGCTGGGCAGGCAAGCCCGCCCACTGCACCAGCAGCGACTCCAGCAACAGCGCCGGATTGAGGTTGGCCTTGCTCAGCACCTTCTGGCGCTGGGCCAGGATCCAGTCCTGGATGTCGAGCACTTTGCCCTGGGCGCTTTTCTGCGCCAGGTACTGCACGACCTTCTGCATGTCGCTCAGACCCAGGCCGGTTTCATCCTGGGTCAACTGATAGCGCAGGATCAGGTTCGACCAATCGCAAAACCAGTCGAACAGGCGCAGCATCGGAATGTTCTTCCATTCCTCGGCCAGTTGCATCGGCGATTGCTGTTGCTTGAGCAGCTTCTTCACCCCGTCGACCACCTGCGCCCGCTGCTCGCGCACGCCCTGATTGTGCAGGGTGACCGCTGCCAGCGGCGAACCGGCGGCCAGGGTCAACAGTTCGACACGCTCGTCTTCGGAACATTCCGGCAAGGCGCCGGCCAGCCAATTCAGGCTCATCGCCTCGCCCGGCAGCGGACAGGCCTGCTGCACGCAGCGGCTCTTGATCGTCGGCAGCAGGCGGCTCGGCTGATGGCTGACCAACAGCAGCACGGTATCGCCGGAAGGCTCTTCAAGGCTCTTGAGCAAGGCGTTGGCGGCGTTGATGTTCATCGATTCCACCGGTTCGATCAGCACCACCTTGCGCCCGCCCAGTTGCGCGGTCTGCACCACAAAGCTCACCAGATCGCGCACCTGGTCGACCTTGATCGCCTTGTCGGCCTCCTCCGGCTCCAGGATGTAGTTGTCCGGATGGCTGCCGGCCTTGAGCAGCAGGCAGGATTTGCATTCGCCGCAGGCGTCCGGTGTCGGGCGCTGGCACAACAGGCTGGCCATCAGCCGTTCGGCCAACGCCCGCTTGCCGATGCCGGCAGGCCCGTGCAGCAAGTAGGCGTGGGCGTGCTGGCTGCGTCCGGCCAGTTGCTGCCAAAGGCTGTCCTGCCAGGGGTAGGCTTCAGCCACGGCTGCGCTCCAGGAGACGCGGCAGCAAGGCGTCGAGGGATTGCTGAACCTGCGCCAAGGGCTGCGCGGCATCGATCAGCACATAGCGCTTTGGGTCAGCCTCGGCCCGCTTGAGGAACGCGCCGCGCACCGCTTCGAAAAACGCCTGACCTTCCAGCTCGAACCGATCCAACCGGCCACGGGCAGCGGCCCGGGCCAGACCGACGTCCACCGGCAAATCGAAAACCAACGTGAAGTCCGGACGCAGATCGCCCTGGACAAAGCTTTCCAGCGCGGCGATGCGCTCCAGCGACAAACCACGGCCGCCGCCCTGGTACGCATAGGTCGAATCGGTGAAGCGGTCGCACAGCACCACCGCTCCCCGGGCCAGCGCCGGACGGATCACTTCGGCCAGGTGCTGGGCACGGGCGGCGAACACCAGCAGCAGTTCGGCGTCGGAGTTCATGACTTCGTCGGCCGGGGCCAACAGCACCTCGCGGATGCGTTCGGCCAGCGGCGTACCGCCGGGCTCGCGGGTCAGCACCACTTCGATGCCGGCGGCGCGCAGCCGCTCGGCGAGGTATTCGCGGTTGGTGCTTTTGCCGGCGCCTTCCGGGCCTTCCAGGGTGATAAACAAGCCAGTCACGGACAGTCCTTCATCAAATTCATTGCGTCGTTTGCGGAGCGGTCGCCTCAGGGGCCGGCGCCGGCTCCTGCGGCGGAACCGGCGGCAACGATTCCGGCGCAGCATCGGGCGCGGCGGCGGGGATCACGTCATCGCCTGCCGGTGCGGTCTCCTGCGTCGGGGCCTGGCCGGCCGGCGCAGGGCTGGAGCGGTAATCGGCACGGCGCTTGAGCTGAAACTCGCGCACCGCGTTGTTGTGCGCCTCCAGGTCGTCGGAGAACACATGGCTGCCGTCGCCCCGGGCGACAAAATACAGGCTGTTGCCTTCCACCGGGTTGAGGGCGGCATGGATCGCCTCGCGTCCGACCATGGCGATCGGCGTCGGCGGCAATCCTGGAATCACATAGGTGTTGTACGGCGTGGCTTCCTTGAGATGGGCCCGGGTCAGTTTGCCGGTGTAGCGGTCGCCCAGCCCGTAGATCACGGTCGGGTCGGTCTGCAGCTGCATCCCGAGCGCCATGCGCCGCACGAACACGCCCGCGATCTGGCCGCGCTCCTGAGGCACGCCGGTTTCCTTCTCCACCAGCGAAGCCATGATCAGCGCCTGGTAAGGCTCGGTGTAAGGTGCATCGGCCGAGCGGTTCTCCCACTCCTTGGCCAACACTTCGTCCAGGCGGTCGAAGGCCTTCTTGAGCAGTTCGGTGTCGCTCATGCCACGCACGAAACGGTAGGTGTCCGGGAAGAAACGGCCTTCCGGGAACAAGCCGCGATGGCCGATCTTCTCCATCACCTGGCTGTCGCTGAGGCCGTTGAGGGTCTGTTCGAGCTTCTCGTCCTTGGCCAAGGCGGCGCGCACCTGATGGAAGTTCCAGCCTTCGACCAGGGTCAGGCTGTACTGAACCACATCGCCCCGCTTCCACAACTCGATCAGCCCGTTGACGGTCATGCCCGGCTGCATGCGGTATTCACCGCTGTGAATCGGGGTTCCGGCCAGGTTGAATCGCCAATAGACCCGCAGCCAGAAAGCGTCCTTGATGACGCCGTCCGCTTCGAGCCCGAGGAACGTGCGGGTGGGGGTCGACCCCTTGGGAACATTCAGCAGTTCTTCCTGCGTGATGTTCAGCGGCTGTTCCAGCGCCGAATGGATCTTCCAGGCGCTGGCGCCCATCAGCAGCCCTGCCAGAACCAGTCCGGTCTCCAGCAGCAGCAAAAGTTTACGTCTCACGAATCAGGCATCCAGTAGCGCGCGGGCAATGGTTTGCAGTTTACGGGTGAGCGGACCAACCGGCCAGCTCAGTGCAGCGCAGGCACGTACCGGCCAGACGCCATAGACGCTGTTGCAGACAAACACTTCATCGGCCCATTGCAGCTGTTCGAGGCCGATGTCGGTGATTTGGGTGGCAATTCCGAGGGCACAGGCCTGTGACAGCAGCTCGGCGCGCATCACGCCGGCCACCCCGCAGCGCTTCAGGTCCGCCGTGACCAGGACGCCGTCGCGCACCAGGAACAGGTTGCTGAACACACCCTCGATCACCCGGCCGGCCTGGTCGAGCATCAAGCCTTCGGCGTGCTCGCTGTCCTGCCATTCGCTGCGGGCGATGACCTGTTCGAGTCGGTTGAGGTGCTTGAGCCCGGCGAGGAGCGGCTGGTGGGAAAGGCGCGTGCTGCACGGAAACAGGCGGATGCCCTGCTCACCGTGGGCGGCGGGATAGGACGGCGCAGGGCTGGCCTGCAGAATGCGCCGCCCCGGCGCCGTCGTGTCGGGCGCGTAACCGCGCTGGCCGTCGCCCCGGGTGAGGATGAGCTTGAGCACACCCTCCCCCATCGCAAGCGCATAGCTCGACAGCTCATCGCGGATCCGCTCGGGATCGGCCGCGATGGCCAGGCGCGAACAGCCTTCGGCCAGACGCGCCAGATGCCGGTCCAGCAGCAACGGTTGCCCGCCCCGCACGGCGATGGTCTCGAAAAGACCGTCGCCGTAGGCCAGGCCGCGATCTTTCAGCGACAGTGCGTCAGCCGGTTGACCGTCGACCCAGCAGTCCATCAGCCGGCGAACCGACGGAACGCCAACGTGCCGTTGGTGCCGCCGAACCCGAAGGAGTTGGACAGCACGACGTCGATGTCCATGTTGCGCGCGGTGTGCGGCACGAAATCGAGGTCGCAGCCATCGTCCGGCTCATCGAGGTTGATCGTCGGCGGCGCCACCTGGCTGTTGATCGCCAGCACGCTGAAGATCGCCTCGACCGCGCCCGCCGCACCCAGCAGGTGGCCGGTCATGGACTTGGTCGAACTGACCGCCAGCCGGTAGGCATGGTCGCCGAACACGGTCTTGATCGCCTGGGCTTCGGCGAGGTCGCCGGCCGGGGTCGAGGTGCCGTGGGCGTTGATGTACTGCACCTGGTCGGCGTTGATCTTCGCGTCGCGCAGCGCATTGGTGATGCAGCGCGCGGCACCGGCGCCGTCGGCGGGCGGCGACGTCATGTGGTAGGCGTCGCCGCTGGTGCCGAAGCCGATCAGCTCGGCGTAGATGGTCGCGCCGCGGGCCTTGGCGTGCTCCAGCTCTTCAAGCACCAGGGCGCCGGCGCCGTCGGACAGCACGAAACCGTCACGGCCCTTGTCCCATGGACGGCTGGCGCGGGTCGGCTCGTCATTGCGGGTCGACAGCGCACGGGAGGCACCGAAGCCGCCCATGCCCAAGCCGCAGGCGGCCATTTCGGCACCGCCGGCGATCATCACGTCGGCTTCGCCGTACATGATGTTGCGGGCGGCCATGCCGATGCAGTGCGTGCCGGTGGTGCAGGCCGTCGCGATGGCGTAGTTGGGGCCCTGTGCACCCAGGTGGATCGACAGGAAACCGGAAATCATGTTGATGATCGAGCCCGGCACGAAGAACGGGGAAATCCGGCGTGGGCCGGTCTCATGCAACGTGCGGCTGGTCTCTTCGATGTTGGTCAGTCCGCCGATGCCCGAACCCATGGCCACGCCGATGCGTTCGCGGTTGGCGTCGGTGACTTCCAGGCCGGCGTTGCGCACGGCCTGAAAGCCCGCCGCGAGACCGTACTGAATGAACAGGTCGAGCTTGCGCGCTTCCTTGACCGACAGGTATTCCTCGACATTGAAGCCCTTTACCGAGCCGCCGAAACGGGTGGAATAGGCAGAAAGGTCGGTGTGTTCGATCAGACCAATGCCACTGCGGCCAGCCAGAATGCCCTGCCAACTGCTCGGCACGTCCGTGCCCAGTGGCGACAACATACCCATACCGGTGACTACGACGCGTCTACGCGACACAGCACTCTCCTTTTTCAAATGACGATTTGCATCAGACCTAAAGAAAAAACCGCACGCCATGATGGCAGTGCGGTTTTTCCATGACAGCGAACAACGATTACAAACTATTACGCCTGATGAGCGTTAACGTAATCGATTGCAGCTTGTACGGTAGTGATCTTCTCGGCTTCTTCGTCAGGGATTTCGGTCTCGAATTCCTCTTCCAGAGCCATCACCAGCTCAACGGTGTCAAGGGAGTCGGCACCCAGGTCGTCAACGAAGGAAGATTCGTTCTTCACTTCTTCTTCTTTAACACCCAGTTGCTCGGCAACGATTTTCTTGACGCGCTCTTCGATGGTGCTCATACCTTGTTTTCACTCCTAATGGACAAATTCAGGCAGCTGGCCGGTGGGTAAGTGTATAGAAAGGCTTTTCAGCTTTTCAACTGAAAGCTTCACTCCTCGAACCCTGCGGCCCCCTGCCTATAAATAGATTGCAGCTTTATAACGGATTTTAGACAGCTCGTATGACATTTTTTTGAAGCAATCCGTCACATTTGTCTTACATGTACATCCCGCCGTTCACCGGGATTGTAGCCCCGGTCACGTATGCCGCGCCGTCGGACGCAAGAAAAGCGACCACGGATGCGATCTCTTGAGCCTGCCCCAGACGACCCAGCGGAATTTGCGTCTGCAAGGCTTCGCGCTGCGCTTCCGGCAGCTCGCGGGTCATATCGGTGTCGATGAACCCTGGGGTCACCGAGTTGACCGTAATCGAGCGCGAACCGACTTCACGGGCCATCGCACGGCTGAAACCTTCCAGACCGGCCTTGGCGGCCGCATAGTTTACTTGCCCGGCGTTGCCCATGGCACCCACCACCGAGCCGATACTGATGATCCGGCCCCAACGCGCCTTGGTCATGCCGCGCAGAACGCCCTTGGACAGGCGATACAGACTGTTCAGGTTGGTATCGATCACGTCGTACCATTCGTCGTCTTTCATGCGCATCATCAGGTTGTCACGGGTGATGCCGGCATTGTTGACCAGGATCGCCGGTGCGCCGAACTGCTCCTGGATGCTTGCCAGCACCGCGCTGACCGATTCGTCGCTGGTGACGTTGAGTTCCAGGCCGGTGCCTTGGATGCCGTGTTCCTTCAGGGTGGCGGCGATGCGCTCGGCGCCCGAGGCGGAGGTCGCGGTGCCGACGACGATGGCGCCTTGACGACCCAGTTCCAGGGCGATGGCCTGGCCGATGCCACGGCTGGCGCCGGTGACCAGTGCAACTTTACCTTGCAGACTCATGCAAGCTTCTCCTGATTCAGGCCAGCGCTGCGCGGGCGGCAGCGAAAGCGTCTGGGGTGTTGAGGTTGGAGGTCGATACGCCTTCGGCGCAGCGCTTGTTCAGACCGGCCAGGACTTTGCCCGGACCGCATTCGACCAGGCTGGTGGCGCCATGGGCGGCCAGGGTCTGCACGGACTCGACCCAACGCACCGGCTTGTACAGCTGCTCCAGCAGATCGCGCTTGAGGGTGTCCAGATCCGCCGGCACCTGCGCGCTGACGTTCTGCACCACCGGGATCTGCGGCGCCTGCCAATCGATGGCGGCGACGGCTTCGGCGAAGCGCTCGGCGGCCGGACGCATCAGCTCGCAGTGCGACGGCACGCTGACCGGCAGCGGCATGGCACGCTTGGCGCCCTTGGCCTTGCAGAGCTCGATGGCGCGGTCGACGGCTGCCTTGGCGCCGGCGATCACCACCTGGCCCGGCGAGTTGAAGTTGACTGCGCTGACCACTTCGCCCTGTGCCGCTTCGGCGCAGGCCGCCTGCACGTCGGCGTCTTCCAGGCCGAGGATGGCGGCCATGCCGCCCTGGCCGGCCGGAACCGCTTCCTGCATCAGTTGACCGCGGCGCTCGACGAGCTTGACCGCATCGGCCAGGCTCAGGCTGCCGGCGGCGACCAGCGCGCTGTACTCGCCCAGGCTGTGGCCGGCGACGAACGCCGGACGTGCGCCGCCTTCAGCCAGCCACAGGCGCCACAGGGCGATGGAGGCGGTCAGGATGGCGGGTTGGGTTTTGTCGGTCTGGTTGAGCAGCTCTTCCGGGCCCTGCTGGGTCAATGCCCAGAGGTCGTAGCCCAAGGCGTCGGAGGCCTCTTTGAAGGTTTCGAGGATCAACGGATGTTCCGCGCCCAGCTCGGCCAGCATGCCGAGGGACTGCGAACCCTGTCCTGGAAAGACGAATGCGAGGGAAGCAGACATGTAACAAGCCCCTAATGATCTTGTCGTCGAAGAATTGGCGCCCCGCCGGGGGACGCAAGAAACTGAACAGTTGGATGGCCCTTTGAACCGGGCGGTCACATTTAAGCATTGTCCGACGAAAACGCCTAAGACAACAAATCACCCAGACGACCGTGAAGACGCTCGGGCAGGTTCTCCTGAATTTCGATCAGGGCACGCTGAATGGCGCTCTGAAAGCCCTGCACCCCTGCCGAACCGTGACTTTTCACCACAATGCCCTGCAACCCGAGAAAACTCGCACCGTTGTGCCGCGCCGGCGCCAGATCGGCCTGCAAACGCTTCATCAACGGCAACGCCAGCGCGCCGACCGCACGGGACGCCAGGTTTTTCCTGAACAGCGCCTCGATCCGCGCCGCGATCATCGCCGCCAGGCCTTCGCTGGACTTGAGCAGGATGTTGCCGACGAAGCCGTCGCACACCACGACATCCGCCTCGCCCCGGTACAGCCCGTCCCCCTCGACGAACCCGATGTAATGGATGCCCCGGGCCGCCTGCAGCAGCGTGGCCGCCAGCTTGACCTGCTGGTTGCCCTTGATGTCTTCGGTGCCGATGTTCAGCAGCGCCACCCGCGGACGGGCGATGCCCAGGGTCTGCGCCGCCACCGAGCCCATCACCGCGAACTGCAGCAGATGCTCGGCGCTGCAGTCGACGTTGGCGCCCAGGTCGAGCAACTGGCAATAGCCTGTCTGGGTCGGGATGGCCGCGACCATCGCCGGACGGTCAATGCCGGGCAAGGTCTTGAGCACGAAGCGGGAGAGCGCCATCAGCGCGCCGGTGTTGCCGGCGCTGACGCAGGCCTGGGCCTTGCCGTCGCGCAGCAGCTCAAGGGCGACGCGCATCGACGAGTCCGGCTTGCCGCGCAGGGCCTGGGCGGGTTTTTCGTCCATGGTGACGACTTCGGACGCCGGCATGATCGTCAGGCGCGAGCGATCCGCAGCCGACTGGCCGCTGAGCAGTTCTTCAAGCAGGGAGGGTTGACCGACGAGGGTCAGGTGCAGCGAGGGTGTGGCGGAGAGGCAAGCGAGGCTGGCCTGAACAATGCTGCGGGGACCGAAGTCCCCGCCCATTGCGTCAATCGCGATGACTTGAGCGGACAAGTGATTACTCGTCGGCGCCCTTGTCGATCACTTTACGGCCACGGTATACGCCTTCTGGCGATACGTGGTGACGCAGGTGTACTTCACCGGTGGTTTTTTCCACGGACAGAGCGTTCGCCTCGAGAGCGTCGTGCGAACGGCGCATGTCACGGGCAGAGCGGGATTTTTTGTTCTGCTGAACAGCCATAATTGATTAACTCCTAAACGTTTGGGTCACGCTTTAACTGCGCCAATACACTGAACGGGTTGGACCGCGTTACCTCGTCCTCGCTCGGCTCGGGCTCATCTGCGCCCGCCGGCTGCTGGCATTCTTCCGGATGATGAGCAGGCACAATGGGCAAGGCGAGCAGAAGCTCTTCCTCGATCAGTGACTGCAGATCCAAAGGATCTTCGCCCAGTTCCAGCACGTCATAACCTTTCGGTAACGACTGGGTATTCGCACCCTCCTTCACCACCGCGTAACTGCATTCGCTGTGGATCGGCAGGGTGACCAGCTCAAGACAACGCTGGCAAACCATTTTGACTTCAGTGTCGATAACGCTGTGGATCACCACGGCATTACGTTCATCTCGTTCAAAAACGAATTTGGCCTGCACCGTACCGACATCGTCGGAAAGCGGGTCGCAGAGTCTCTCCAAATCGGCCAGCAGCAGCTCACCTTGAAGGGTGGCGCCACGATCAGCCAATTTGCGCGGGTCAACGTGAGGTGGAATCGGGTCATTCAACATAGGCGCAGCATTATAGGGATGCCCCCGCCCATGTCAAAGGAAATTCCGCCCTGTCCGTCAGTTGCCTGCCTCCGCTAGAATCCCGCCCCTGCCTCAGGAGACGCGAATGCTGCCTTTATTACTCGCTTCAAGCTCGACGTACCGCCGGGAATTGCTCAGCCGCCTGCGCCTGCCGTTCACCTGCCGCTCGCCGGACATCGACGAAAGCCACCGCCCGGGCGAGTCCGCCACCGAGCTAGTCAAACGCCTCGCCGAACAGAAGGCCCGCGCCCTTGCCGGCAGCCACCCCGACCACCTGATCATCGGTTCCGACCAAGTCGCCGTGCTCGGCGAGCGCATCATCGGCAAGCCGCACACCTTCGAAAAGGCCCGCGAACAACTGCTGGCCGCCAGCGGCGCCGGCGTCACCTTCCTCACCGGCCTGGCCCTGCTCAACAGCCGCACAGGCCACTGCCAGATCGACTGCATCCCTTTCACCGTGCACATGCGCATCCTGGACGAAGCCCGCATCGAACGCTACCTGCGCGCCGAACAGCCGTACGACTGCGCCGGCAGCTTCAAGGCCGAAGGCCTGGGCGTGAGCCTGTTCCAGCGCACCGAAGGCCCGGACGCCACCAGCCTGGTCGGCCTGCCGCTGATCCGCCTGACCGACATGCTGCTGGCCGAGGGCGTGCAAATCCCTTGACCACAAAAAACCGGCCCTCAAGGCCGGTTTCCGTTGTCAGCAAGCGCTCAGCGCAGCGACGGACCGTGAAAGCCCATCCACATCGCCAACTGCTCGGCCACGCTGGCGCCGAGCTTCTTGGAGAAACGGTCGAACGGCGATTCCTGCACCGTGAAGTCCACCAACTCCTTTTCGCCGATCACGTCACGGGCCACCGAACTGGCGTTGCCCAGCCCGTCGATCAACCCCAGCGGCAAGGCCTGCTCGCCGGACCAGACCAGGCCGGAAAAGAGCTCAGGGTGCTCCTTGTCCTTGAGCCGGTCGCCACGCCCCTTCTTGACGCTGTTGATGAACTGCTGATGCGTCGTGTCCAGCACACCTTGCCAGAACGCGGTCTCTTCAGGCTTCTGCGGCTGGAACGGATCCAGGAATGACTTGTGCTCACCAGAAGTGTAGGTGCGACGCTCGACCCCCAGCTTCTCCATGGTGCCGACGAAGCCGTAACCCGCCGCCGTCACGCCGATGGAGCCCACCAGACTGGCCTTGTCGGCATAGATCTGGTCCGCCGCACTGGCGATGTAGTAGGCACCGGACGCCCCGAGATCGGAAATCACCGCATACAGCTTGGTGTCCGGATTGAGGCCGCGCAGGCGCTTGATCTCGTCGTACACGTACCCGGACTGCACCGGACTGCCGCCAGGACTGTTGATCCGCAGGATCACGCCCTTGACCTTCTTGTCCTCGAACGCCGCCCTCAGGCTGCCGACGATGTTGTCGGCGCTGGCCGGCTCCTTGTCGGCGATCATGCCGTTGATGTCGATCAACGCCGTGTAGTTCGAGCCGCGGGTGGCGTTCTTTTCCATGTCCATCAGCGGCGTGAACAGGATCAACGCAACGAACAAGTACACGAACGTCAGCAGCTTGAAGAAGATCCCCCAGCGCCGCGAGCGGCGTTGTTCCTGCACGCTGGCCAGGAGGGTCTTCTCCAGCAGCTTCCAGCTCTTTGCGTCACCGTCGTCGGCACTTGCCTTGGCCGGTGCTTTCCATTCGTCGGTCATGCCATCCACCCCAGCGAAAACGTATTAGGCCTGCTGCCCCAGCCAGGCATGCAATTGGGAAAAGCGATCGATCGCCAGGCGCGGCTCGAACACCTGCAACGCCTCGATCGGCTGAGCGCCGTAACTGACCGCCACCGACCCCATGCCGGCGTTGCGCGCCATCTGCAGGTCGAAGGAAGAGTCCCCGACCATCAGCGCCTGCGCAGGCTCCACGCCGCAATGGGCGAGGATCTGCTCAAGCATCAGCGGGTGCGGCTTGCTCGCGGTCTCGTCGGCGGCGCGGGTGATATCGAAATAATCTTCCCAGCCGTGCGCCCTCAGCACCCGATCCAGACCGCGCCGGGCCTTGCCGGTCGCCACCGCCAGGCGGTAGCCGTCGGCGCGGAACGATTCCAGCGATTCCGCCACGCCCTCGAACAGCGGCGAAGGCACGGCTTCGGCAGCGATGTAGTGATCGGCGTAGTGCCCGCGGAAGGCGATCAGTTCATCATCGCCGATCTCCGGGTACAGCGTGCGGATCGCCTCGGGCAACCCCAGCCCGATGATGCCCTTGACGGCAGAATCATCGCGCAATTCAAAGCCGGAACGCTCGGAGGCGACGTGCATCGCCTCGACGATCCGACCGATGGAATCGGCCAGCGTGCCGTCCCAATCGAAGATCAGCAGCTCGTAGTCAGGGTGCCGCACTGAGTCGCTCCACGGTCTTGGCCCACATGTCGTCCACCGGGGCCTGCAATTTCAGTTCACCGCCGTCGGGCAGCGGCACCGTCAGCATGTACGCATGCAGAAACAGACGCTTGCCGCCCAGCTCGCGGATTTCCTTGGTGAAATCGTCATCGCCGTACTTGCTGTCACCGGCGATGCAATGCCCGGCATGCAGGGTGTGCACGCGGATCTGGTGGGTACGCCCGGTCACCGGCTTGGCCTCGACCATGGTCGCGAACTCGCCGAAGCGGCGCAGCACCTTGAACACGGTCAACGCTTCCTTGCCCTCGTCGTTGACCTCGACCATGCGCTCACCGGAACGCAGGTTGCTCTTGAGCAACGGCGCCCGCACCTGCTTGATCGATGTGGCCCAATGGCCGCGCACCAGCGCCATGTACCGTTTGTCGACGCCGTCGCCGCGCAATTGCTCGTGCAAGTGGCGCAGCATGCTGCGCTTCTTGGCGATCATCAGCAGGCCGGAGGTGTCGCGATCGAGGCGGTGCACCAGCTCCAGCTCCTTGGCATCCGGACGCAACTGACGAAAGGCCTCGATCACGCCGAAGTTCAGCCCGCTGCCGCCGTGGACCGCAATGCCGGCAGGCTTGTTAATCACGATCAGGGCCTTGTCTTCGTAGACGATCGACTCTTCCAGGCGCTGCAGCAGGCCCTGGGCGACCGGCACCGGCTCGTCGCGCTCAGGCACGCGAACCGGCGGCACGCGCACGACATCGCCGGCCTGCAGCTTGTACTCAGGCTTGATCCGACCCTTGTTCACGCGCACTTCGCCCTTGCGCAAAATGCGGTAAATCAATGTCTTGGGCACACCCTTGAGGCGGGCGAGAAGGAAATTGTCGATTCGTTGGCCGGCATATTCCGGCGAGACCTCAAGCATTTGAACGCCGGAAGTCGGAGGGGTCGTAGTCGTCATGGCGCGGATGATAACAATTTTTATGGAATTGAAGCACTTAATCATTGCTGCTATAGTCGCGAACGCCGCCAAAAGCGGCCTGGACAGCGGAACCACGGTCAAAGACCGGCCCTGACCAACGCAATTCACCAGGACGCAAGGCCGTCCTACGGGGCTTTCGCTACGTAACGGTGGAGTTTGCAGATGCAACGAGCGCAGGTGACATGAGGCCTGATTCACGCCGCCAGGCAGAGTTTCCACTCGCCAGGCGCGCCATATTCACGGCCAGTTCACAAAGTGCAGTCGTCTGCGGATGACCCCGAGCGAAGGCGTCGGAAACATCGCCTGAAAAGCCATGATGCGTGACCTCCCCAAACCGGAGCTCACGGTAAATGCCAACCCGCTGCGGATTCTGCGCGCGGCAGCACCCGAATTATCAGGGATACGTGTAGGGTGGAGATGCACAACCGCTGGACTGCGTAGCGACAGGCTTTATCAAGACGCTTCATCCCGTCCGCAGCCGCCGGTTGATTCCTCCTCCTGACTGAGTGCTTAAGTAGCCACAGCAAGCAGGACGCGTACGTCGCGATACCCGCGCCACAGGCCGGACATCGCTGGACACGGGAATGGCCAGCCACTCCCGACGCACCTGACACCGACCGTGAGAAGTCGTGTGTGCCGAACGCCGTTTCCGGCAGCCCGGAAACCGACGGTACTACATGAAAAGAATGCTGATTAACGCAACTCAACCCGAAGAGTTGCGTGTTGCCCTGGTAGACGGCCAGCGCCTCTACGACCTGGACATCGAGTCCGGTGCCCGCGAGCAGAAGAAGGCCAACATCTACAAGGGCCGCATCACTCGCATCGAACCTAGCCTCGAGGCCGCCTTCGTCGATTTTGGCTCCGAGCGCCACGGATTCCTGCCCCTTAAAGAAATCTCCCGCGAATACTTCAAGAAAGCCCCCGAAGGCCGCGTCAACATCAAGGACGTCCTGAGCGAAGGCCAGGAAGTCATCGTCCAGGTCGAGAAAGAAGAGCGTGGCAACAAGGGCGCCGCCCTGACCACCTTCATCAGCCTGGCCGGCCGTTACCTCGTCCTGATGCCGAACAATCCGCGCGCCGGCGGCATCTCCCGCCGCATCGAAGGCGAAGAGCGCAACGAACTGCGCGAAGCGCTGAACGGCCTGGTGGCTCCGGCCGACATGGGCCTGATCGTGCGCACCGCAGGCCTTGGCCGCAGCAGCGAAGAGATGCAGTGGGACCTCGACTACCTGCTGCAGCTGTGGACCGCCATCAAGGAAGCCTCGCTGGACCGTTCCGCGCCGTTCCTGATCTACCAGGAAAGCAACGTCATCATCCGCGCCATCCGCGACTACCTGCGCCAGGACATCGGCGAAGTGCTGATCGACAGCGTCGAAGCCCAGGACGAAGCCCTGACCTTCATCCGCCAGGTGATGCCGCAGTACGCCAGCAAGATCAAGCTGTACGAAGACAGCGTGCCGCTGTTCAACCGTTTCCAGATCGAAAGCCAGATCGAGACCGCCTTCCAGCGCGTCGTCGAACTGCCGTCCGGCGGCTCCATCGTCATCGACCCGACCGAAGCCCTGGTGTCCATCGACATCAACTCGGCGCGCGCCACCAAAGGCAGCGACATCGAAGAGACCGCCCTGCAGACCAACCTTGAAGCCGCCGAAGAGATCGCCCGTCAGTTGCGCCTGCGCGACATCGGCGGCCTGATCGTCATCGACTTCATCGACATGACCCCGGCCAAGAACCAGCGCGCCGTGGAAGAGAAAGTCCGCGAATGCCTGGAAGCCGACCGCGCCCGCGTGCAGATCGGCCGCATCTCGCGCTTCGGCCTGCTGGAGATGTCCCGTCAGCGCCTGCGTCCGTCCCTGGGCGAAAGCAGCGGCATCGTCTGCCCGCGCTGCAGCGGCACCGGCATCATCCGTGACGTCGAGTCGCTGTCCCTGGCGATCCTGCGCCTGATCGAAGAAGAAGCCCTGAAAGACCGCACCGCCGAAGTCCGCGCCCAGGTGCCGATCCCGGTGGCCGCGTTCCTGCTCAACGAAAAACGCAACTCGATCACCAAGATCGAACTGCGCACCCGCGCCCGCATCGTCATCCTGCCGAACGACCACCTCGAAACCCCGCATTTCGAAGTTCAGCGCCTGCGCGACGACAACCCGGAAGCGGCGAACAACCAGTCCAGCTACGAGATCGCCGCTGCCGCCGCCGAAGCCGAAGAAGCCCAGCCGACAGCCGCGACCCGCACCCTGGTACGCCAGGAAGCGGCCGTCAAGACCGCTCCGGCCCGCGCCAACGCTCCGGTTCCGACCGAAGCCGTCGCCCCGGCCCCTGTGGCCCCGGCCCCTGTCGCTGCGCCTGAGCCAAGCCTGTTCAAGGGCCTGGTGAAATCCCTGGTCAGCCTGTTCGCCAGCAAGGAAGAGCCTGCCGCTCCGGTCGCGGTCGAAAAACCGGCCACCGAACGCCCGGCCCGCAACGAAGAACGCCGCAACGGCCGTCAACAGAGCCGCAACCGTAACGGTCGCCGCGACGAAGACCGCAAGCCGCGCGAAGAGCGTGCGCCGCGTGAAGAACGCGCACCGCGCGAGCCTCGTGAAGAGCGTCAGCCACGCGAAGCCCGTGAGCCACGTGAACTGCGTGAGCCTCGCGAAGCCCGTGACGATGCGCCGGCTGCCCGCGAAGAGCGCGCACCGCGTGCCCCGCGTGAAGAACGTGCGCCACGCGCACCGCGCGAAGACCGCAAGCCACGCGGCGAGCGTGAAGAGCGCGTGCGCGAACTGCGCGAGCCTCTGGATGCCGCACCGGCCGCCGCCGCTGAAGAGCGTCCGGCGCGTCAGCCACGCGAAGAGCGTGCGCCGCGTCCTCCGCGTGAAGAGCGTCAACCGCGTGCCGAGCAGGCCGCTGCCGCCGTGGCGGAAGAGGAACTGAACGCACAACCGGTCGTCGGCGAAGAGCAACTGCCGGAAGACGGTTCGGAAAGCGCCGAAGGCGACCGCCCACGCCGCCGTTCCCGTGGCCAGCGCCGTCGCAGCAACCGTCGCGAGCGTCAGCGTGATGCCAACGGCAACGTGATCGAAGGTTCGGACGAGTCCGAATCCGGCGAAAACGTACCGACGCCAGCCGCTGCCGACCTGGCCGCCGGCCTGGCGGTCACCGCTGCCGTCGCCGGCACCGTGATCAGCGCACCGGCCGAAGCCGAGGCCAACGAACAGGCCGAACGCGCCACCGCCGCCGTCCAGGACGCTGCACCAGCGGAAGCGCCGGTCGTCGAAGCGACCTCGCCGGTGGAAGCGATTGCCGCACCGGAAGTCGAAGTGGCTCCGGCCCGCGAAGAACAGCCTCAGGCTGAAGCGGTCGCCGAACCAGCCGTCGCCGAGGCACCGGTCGTTGTCGAAGAGTCGGTTGTCGAAACCGTCGCTGAAACCGTGACCGAAACCGTGCGTGAAGTCCGCGAAGAGCAGACCGCATTCAACTGGGCCGCCGAGCCTGCTGCCGAACCTGCCGTCGCCGAAACGCCTGCGCCTGCGCCTGCCGTTGAGGCAGCGCCGGTTGAAGAAGCCAAGGTAGAGGAAGCGGCTGTCGAGCCGGCTCCAGCCGTCGAAGAAGCGCCAGCCGTCGCCGAAGCTGCACCAGCGGCAGAAGCGGCTCCGGCCAGCGCCCTGAGCCCGAGCGGCCGCGCACCGAACGACCCACGTGAAGTGCGTCGCCGCAAGCGTGAAGCCGAAGCCGCTGCTGCAGCCGCCGCTGCCGCAACCGTTGCCGTCGTGGAGCCGGTCGCTGAAGCCGTGGTCGAGGCAGCCCCTGCCCCGGTCGCCGAAGAAGCCACTGCGCCGGTTGAGTCCGTGATCGACGAAGCGCCGCGCTCCGTACAGGAAGCGGTCGAGCAGCACGAACGGTCCGAGGAAAAAGAACACGAGAGCAAACCGCTCGTCTGATTCCGACAGCCGTTAAAAAGCCCCGCCTGGTGATCCAGGCGGGGCTTTTTTTGCCTTCGCGAACTGTGAATCCCCTGCTCGCTCCTACAGGGGCACGTCAGGATGGCGTGAAAAGCAGCGCCTGCGGCACATCGATGTCCCATAACACCCCGGGATCATCCACCGCCACCTCCACCACCATCCGACCTTGCTCAAACAGCCGCCTGGCGCCCCGATCGCCGGACAGCGCCTGCAACTTCGGCCCGAACGCGTGGCCAAATCCGACCGGATGCCCGAACTCGCCGTTGAACACCGGCACACTGACGCCATCGTCAGCGACGGCAGCCACCACCTGCTCAATGCTGGACGGCAGGATGAACGGCATGTCGCCCAGCACAATCAGCCAGCCGTCCAGATCAGGACATGCCGCAACCCCCGCCGCAATGCTGTCGCCCATCCCGGTGGACTCGATCGAGACGATGTCACAACCATACGCCTGCGCCATGCGCATGGCCTGCGGGCGCGCTTCGGTGGTCACCAGCACGCGCCTGTCGAGTTCAGCCGGCAGATTCACCAGCACCTGTTCGATCACCGAGCGCACCGCGCCGTCACGCCCGGTGCAATCGGCCAGCAGCTTGTCCTTGTCGGCCCCCGCCACTTCGCGAAACCGTCTGCCCTCGCCTGCCGCGAGCACAATCACGCCGATGGATCGACTCATACGCTCTCCATTGCCTCTTTCTGTTTCTGCCCGGCACCGTTTTTCAACGCCACGATTTCCGCCAGCAACGACAAGGCGATCTCCGCCGGGGAATGGCTGCCGATGGGCAGGCCGATCGGCCCGTGCAAGCGGGCGATGGCCTGTTCCGACAAGCCTAGCTCAGCCAGGTTGTCGCGCCGCTTGCGGCTGTTGACCCGCGAGCCGAGGGCGCCGACGTAAAACGCCCTGGAGTCGAGCGCCGTGAGCAACGCCATATCGTCGAGGCGCGGGTCGTGGGTCAGCGCCACAATCGCCGTGCGTTCGTCGGCCTGGATGCTCAGCACGGCGTCGTCCGGCATGCCGGGGACGAACCGCCCGTGCAGCGCTTCCCAATCCTGCACGAACTCCGTGCGTGGATCGCAGATCAGCACCTCGAAATCCAGCAGCCGTGCCATCTCGGCCACATAACGCGACAGTTGCCCGGCGCCGATCAACAACAGCCGCCAGCGCGGGCCGTAGATGGCGCGCAGGACCCGGCCGTCGAAGGTCAGCGAATCCTGCTTGCCGGCCGCCTGCAACGTCACCTCACCTGTCTCGACATTCAGTGTCCGGGCGACGATTTCGTGGTCATCGCAACGGGCGATCAGCTCGGCGACCCAGGCCGGATCACCGACCCGCTCCTCGGTCAGGCGCAAGGTGCCGCCGCAAGGCAGGCCGAAGCGCGCCGCTTCCTCCTGGGTCACGCCATAGGTGATCAACTGCACCGGCGGCCCGTCGGCAGGGATCCGGCCGTCGTGCAGACGGGCGATCAGATCGTCCTCGACACAACCGCCGGACACCGAACCGATCACCACGCCATCCTCACGCAGCGCCAGCATCGCGCCAGGCGCCCGGGGCGCGGTGCCCCAGGTCTGCACCACGCTGAACAGCACCACCCGCTGCCCGGCGCGGCGCCACTGGAGCACGCTGCGCAGGACGTTGAGATCGACGCTGTCCATCACGCCTGCGCCTTTTGCCAGCCCTGCAACTGGTAGCGCACCGGCAGGCTGCGGATCCGCTGGCGGGTGGCAGCGAAGATCGCGTTGCACAGCGCCGGCGCAATCGGCGGCACGCCCGGTTCGCCGACGCCGCCCAGCGGCACGTCGCCCGGCGGCGTGACCAGGTGCACCGCTACCTCCTTCGGCGCCAGGGACATGCGCGCCACTTCATACATATGGAAGTTGTCCTGCTGCACCTTGCCGTCCTTGAAGCTGATTTCGCCCCACACGGCATTGCCCAGCCCCATCACACAGGCGCCCTCGAACTGCGAACGGATGCGCTCGGGGTTGATCTGCGGCCCGCAGTCCACGGCGATGTCGGCCTTGTGCACGATCAGCGTGCCGTCGTCCTTGACCTCGACTTCGATCACCGCCGCCACGTAGGTGACGAAGCTGTAATGCACCGCCAACCCCAGCCCGCGCCCTTTCGGCAGCTTGCGGCCCCAGCCGGCGGCCTTGGCTGCTGTCTCCAGCACGGTGCGCATGCGCCCGGTGTCGATCGGATAGCGCTCCGGGGATTCGCCGTAGTTCCACTCTTCGCTCAGGGTGCGCGGGTCGATCTGCCGATCCGGGCCGAGCAGCCGGACCTGGTACTTGAGCGGATCCTCACCGGCCCTGTGCGCCAGCTCATCGACGAAGCTCTGGATCGCGAAGCCATGGGGAATGTTGGACACCGAGCGGTACCAGCCCACCCGGGTGTGCACGGCGGCTTCGGGGTTCTCCAGGCGAACGTTGGGGATCGCGTACGCCATGTTGGTGAAGCCCATGCCCAGCTCGAACGCCGCCTCGTGGTTCATGCCCGGCGCGAACAGCGCGCTGATGCTCGGCGCCACCGTGCGATGCAGCCAGGCGGACGGCAGGCCGTCCTTGCCCACGCCGGCCTTGAGGTACTCGGCGGAGACGGTGTGGAAATACGAATGGTGGATGTCGTCTTCCCGCGTCCACTGCACCCGCACCGCCTTGCCGGGGAATTCCTTGGCCAGGATCGCGGCTTCGATCACGAAGTCCGGTTTGGATTTGCGGCCGAAGCCGCCGCCCAGCAGGGTGACGTTGAAGGTGACGTTGTCGAACGGCAGGCCCAGACGCTCGGCGATCCGCTCGCGGGTGACCTGGGGTGCCTGGCTCGGCGCCCAGGCTTCGCAGGTGCCGTCCTTGTAGCGGGCGACGGCGACCATCGGCTCCATCGGCGCCTGCGCCAGGTGCGGCAGGTAATAGGAGGCGTCCAGGGTGCCGGCGGCTGCGGCGATGGCCTTGTCGACGTCGCCGGTGTTGCGCACCACTTTGCCCGGCTTCAGCGAAGCGGCTTCCAGCGTCTTGCGGTAGGCCACCGAGTCGTAGCTGGCGTTGGGCCCGTCGTCCCACTCGATCTTCAGGGCTTCGCGGCCCTTGAGCGCCGCCCACGTGTTGCTGGCCACCACCGCCACGCCGCCCAGCGGCTGGAACTCCGAAGGCAGCGGACGGCCGTCGATCCGGATGACCTTGAGCACCCCCGGCACTTTCAGTGCGGCGCTGTCGTCCACCGAGCGGACCGTGCCGCCATAAACTGCCGGCCGGGCGATGACGGCGAACAGCATGCCGTCGAAATGCACGTCGGCCCCGTACACGGCACGTCCGTTGACGATGTCGGCGCCGTCGATGGCCTTGGTGCCTTCCTTGCCGATGTAGCGGAACTCCGACGGCTGCTTGAGTCGCAGGCCGTCACGGGCCGGCACCGCCAACGCACTGGCGGCGGCAGCGAGTTCGCCATAGCCCAGCTCGCGCCCGGACGGTTTGTGAATGACCTTGTGCAGTTGCGCATGGCATTCGCTCACAGGCACCTTCCACTGGGCGGCGGCCGCCTGTTCGAGCATGGTGCGGGCGGCGGCGCCGCAACGGCGCATCGGCTCGTACCAGTGGCGCATGCTGCGCGAACCGTCGGTGTCCTGGTTGCCGAAACGCACCTCGTCACCCGGTGCCTGCTGCACTTTCACATGGGCCCAGTCGGCTTCCAGTTCGTCGGCGACCACCAGGGACAGGCTGGTGCGCACGCCCTGGCCCATTTCCGAACGGTTGCACACCACCGTCACCGTGCCGTCGGCGGCGATGCTGACGTAGACCTTCGGGTCGTCCACCCAGCCGTTGGGCATGCCGTCGGCGCCGAACTGCTTGGGCTTGTCCTCGGCCAAAGCGTCCTGCCAGCCCCAGCTCGCCGCCAGCACCAGGGCGCCGGTCGCGCCGACGCCTTTGAGAAAGCCCCGGCGGCTGAGGTTGCTCAGAGCGAAATCGTTGGGTAGACGGCTCATGCCTTGGCCTCCTTCAGGTGGGTGGACGCCTGGCGGATGGCGGTCTTGATCCGGTTGTAGGTGCCGCAACGGCAAATGTTGCCGACCATCGCCTCTTCGATCTGCTCGTCGCTAGGGTTCGGGTTTACCTTGAGCAACGCGGTGGCGGACATGATCTGCCCGCCCTGGCAGTAACCGCACTGGGCCACGGCGGTGTCGAGCCAGGCCTGCTGGACGATCCGGCCCACCGGGTCGGCATGCAGGTTGTCGAGGGTGGTCACGTCCTGCCCGGCCACCGAACCGATCGGCGTGATGCAGCTGCGGGCTGGCGAACCGTCGATATGGATGGTGCATGCACCGCACAGGCCCATGCCGCAGCCGAACTTGGTGCCGTTGTAGCCGGCGACGTCACGGATCGCCCACAGCAGCGGCATGTCTTCGCCGACATCGAGTTGATGGTCTTGACCGTTGAGTTTCAGGGTAATCATGGGCACGCCCGCATATTCATGGAGGTTATGGGGTCGAGCAATCTGCCGCCGCAGGCACGGCGGTGGTTCGTGCAGATCGACTCAGGCTAATGCGGCTCTCTTGTGCCGACGGCATACGTCTGCACCGGGCCTTTGGTGAAGCAAATGACTCGTATCGTTAGCTCGCTAAGTTAACCCAGCATTAACAAAAAAGCCCTGCACCGGTGTCCGGTGCAGGGCTTTGGGCCGGGCCTTGGAAGCGTAGCCTCAATACCGGTTGGGCTCCATTTCCAGCTCGACATTGAAACGTTCCGCAATGTCTTTCTGGATGCGTTGCGCCAGGTCGAACAGTTGCAGCCCGGTGGCCGCGCCGTAGTTGACCAGCACCAGGGCCTGGAGCTTGTGCACCCCCGCGTCGCCCTCGCGGAACCCCTTCCACCCGGCCCGCTCGATCAGCCAACCGGCGGCCAGCTTCACCTGACCGTCCGCCTGCGGATAAGCCACCAGGTCCGGGTGCTGCGCCTTGATCTGCGCCGCCGTGTGCGCCGGCACCAGCGGGTTCTTGAAGAAACTGCCGGCATTGCCGAGCACCGCCGGATCCGGCAGTTTCTCGCTGCGGATGCTGCAGATGGCGCGGCTCACGTCGCTGGGGGTCGGCTGCTCGATGCCCTGTTCGGTCAGGCGCTGACGCACCGGCCCGTATTCCAGATGCAGATGGGCCGCCCGGTTCAGGTTGAAGCGCACCCGCAGGATCAGCCAGCGACCAGGGTGCTGCTTGAACACGCTGTCGCGGTAGGCGAACCCGCACTCCGCCAGCGTGAAATCGCGCAACGCTCCGGTCTGGCGATCCAGCGCCGTCAGGCCGGCGAACACGTCCTTGATCTCGACGCCATAGGCGCCGATGTTCTGCATCGGCGCCGCCCCGACGGTGCCGGGGATCAGGCTGAGGTTCTCAAGGCCCGACAGGCCCAGCGCCAGCGTGTGCTGCACGAACGGATGCCACGGCTCCCCGGCCTCGGCTTCCAGCACCACACGGTCGCCGTCGTCGCCGACCACCCGGATCCCGCGGCTGACCATGCGCAGCACCAGCGCCGGCACATCCGCCGTCAGCAACAGGTTGCTGCCGCCGCCGATCACCAGCAGCGGCACGTCCTGCTGCGCCGCATAAGCCAGCGCGTCACGCACATCGGCATCGTTGCGGGCTTCGGCGAACAGCTGCGCCCGCACGTCCACGCCAAAGGTATTGAACGGCTTCAGGGAAACCTGCGGTTGCACCGACAGACTCATAGCCGCCCCTTCACTTCGATCAGCAGTTGGTCGCAGGCGCGCTCGATCAGGTCAAGCACCTGCTCGAAACCCTGATCGCCGTCGTAGTACGGATCCGGCACTTCATCGACCTCACCTTCGTAGCGGCGCAGGAACAGATCCAGTTCGGCCTTACCGGTAGACGGCTGCATCGCCTTGAGGTTGCGCAGGTTGCTGTTGTCCATGGCCAGGATCAGGTCGTAGCTGGCGAAGTCGGCCCGACTGACCTGCTGCGCCCGTTGGGCCGACAGGTCATAGCCGCGCAGCTTCGCCGCCGCCTGGCTGCGCTTGTCCGGCGGATTGCCGACGTGCCAGTCGCCGGTGCCGGCGGAGGCCACTTCGACCTGCCCCGCCAGCCCCGCTTCGCGCAGCTTGTGGCGCAGCACGCCTTCGGCGGTGGGCGAGCGGCAGATGTTGCCCAGACACACGAACAGAACGCGCATCAGGCCTCCAGCAGGCGACGGACGCGCTCGAGGTCTTCGGCGGTGTCGACCCCCGTCGGCGGTGCGATCAGCGCGTCGGCCACATGGATGCGCACGCCGTGCCACAGGGCACGCAGCTGCTCCAGGGACTCGGTGTTCTCCAGCCAGCACGGGCCCCAGTTCACGAAGTCCTGGAGGAACCCGGCGCGGTAGGCATAGATGCCGATGTGTCGGCGGTACGGCACGCCCTCCGGCAATTGCTCGCGGCTCTTGGCGAACGCATCGCGGGCCCACGGCAAGGTCGAGCGGCTGAAGGTCAGCGCCAGGCCGTTGAGGTCGCTGACGACCTTGACCACGTTGGGGTTGAACAGCGTGTCCACGTCCTCGATCGGCTCGGCCAGGGTGGCCATGCGCGCCTCGGTGTGGGCCGCGAGGTTGGCGGCCACCTGGTCGATCACGCTCGGCGGGATCAACGGCTCGTCGCCTTGCACGTTGACCACGATGGCGTCCGGCGCCAGGCCCAGTTTCGCGGCCACTTCGGCCAGGCGGTCGGTGCCGGAATTGTGGTCTTCGCGGGTCAGCACCACTTCGGCGCCAAACGCCTTGCAGGCCTCGACGATGCGCGCATCATCGGTGGCCACCACCACGCGGTCGGCGCCGCTCTTGCTCGCCTGTTCCCAGACGTGCTGGATCATCGGCTTGCCGGCGATCGGCAGCAGCGGCTTGCCCGGCAGGCGGGTGGAGGCGAAGCGCGACGGGATGACGACGGTGAACGCTGTGCTCATTTGTCCAGGCGCTCGTCGCTGGTCAGGGTGCGGGCTTCGCTTTCGAGCATCACCGGGATGCCGTCGCGGATCGGGTAGGCCAGGCCTGCGCCCTTGCTGATCAGTTCGGTCTTGTCGGCGCTGAGCTTGAGCGGGCCTTTGCAGACGGGGCACGCGAGGATGTCGAGCAGTTTGGTGTCCATGAACATTCCCTGGATGAAAACGGTTTAAGGCAAAAGCCGATCCGGCAGCAGGCGCATCAGTTGGGTGTCGAACCAGGCCACGAAGGCCGGCGACGGCACGGCTTCGACCGCCAGGTACCACCAGTCGGCGGCGGCGAAAGCGCGGCACTTCACCGCATCCTTCTCGGTCATCACCAACGGCAATGACGGCGTGAAATTCAAGGCCTGCACGCTGTACTCGGCGTGGTCGGCAAACGCATGCGGAACCGGTCGCCAGTCTAGCGCTTCGAGGGTATTGAAGAAACGTTGCGGATTGCCGATCCCGGCCACCGCGTGCAGGGCCTGGCCGGCAGGGAAATGATCCAGCGGCCGGCGTTCGCCGCTGCGCAGGTTGACCAGCGCCGTGGGTTGCAGGCGGAAGGCGAAACCGTCGTCGCGGTCGGCGGCGGCGCCGTTGTACAGCACGCCGTCGACGCTCTGCAGGCGCTCGACCGGTTCGCGCAGCGGCCCTGCGGGCAGGCAGCGCCGGTTGCCCAGGCCGCGGGCGGCGTCGATCAGCACCAGCTCCAGGTCCCGTGCCAACCGGTAATGCTGCATGCCGTCGTCGGACAGGATCAGATCCAGCGGCTCGCGCTCGAGCAAGGCTTTGACGGCAGCGCTGCGGTCGGGGTCGATCATCAGCGGCACGCCGGTGCGCCGCACGATCAGCAACGGCTCGTCGCCGGCGACGTCGGCGCCCTGATCGGCCTCGACCCGCCAAGGAAATTGCGGCGGCCGGGCGCCGTAACCGCGGCTGACCACGCCGACCCGCAGGCCGCTGCGCCGGCAGTGCTCGATCAGCCAGAGGATCATCGGCGTCTTGCCGGTGCCGCCGACCGTGATGTTGCCGACCACGACCACCGGCACCGGCGCCTGATAGATCGCGCCTTCGCCGTCCAGGAAGCGCCGGCGCTTGCCGTCGACGACGCGGCGGTACAGCCACTCCAGCGGCCGCAGCAGGCTCAGGGCCGGATGCCCCGCGTACCAGGCAGCGAGCAATCGATCGGACATGGCCATCAGGATTTGGGCGCCGCCTCGACCGTGGTCATGCGCAGATGGCTGAAACCGAGCTTGCCGGCCGCGTCCATGGCGGTGATCACCGATTGGTGCTGGGTCTTGCCGTCGGCGCTGATCGACAACGGCATGTTGGTGTCGCCGTTGGATTCCTTCTGCATGGCTTCCATCAGGGTCGCCAGATCGCTCTTCGGCAGGATCCGGTTGTTCACCGAGAACACGCCCTCGGCGTTGATGGCGACGTCCAACTGCTTGACCTGCTGGTCTTCGGCGGGCGAACCGCTGACCGCTTCCGGCAGGTCGACGCGCAGCTGGGTCTCACGGGTGAACGTGGTGGTCACGACGAAAAACAGCAGCAGGATGAACACCACGTCGATCAGCGACGCGAGGTTGATGTCGATGGTTTCCCGGGGCTTGCGACGGAACTTCACGCTTTGGCTCCGGCCAGGTCGACGTCACGGTCGCCCTGCACCACCTCGACCAGCTTGATCGCTTCCTGCTCCATGCCCACCACCAGCTCATCGATGCGCCGCTGCAGGAAACGGTGGAAGAACACCGACGGAATGCCCACCATCAGGCCCGCCGCCGTGGTGATCAACGCCTTCGAGATGCCGCCGGCCAGCACGGACGCGTTGGTGGTCATGCCGGAGCCGGTGAACGCACTGAAAATGTCGATCATGCCCAGCACCGTGCCCAAAAGGCCCAGCAGCGGAGCCATGGCGGCGATGGTGCCCAGGGCGTTGACGTAGCGCTCCAGCTCGTGGATGACCCGGGCGGCCGCCTCCTCGATGCACTCCTTCATGATCTCGCGACCGTGCTTGGAGTTGGCCAGGCCCGCCGCGAGGATCTCGCCCAGCGGCGAATTGGCGCGCAGTTCCTTGAGTTTTTCCTTGTTGAGCTGCTTGTCCTTGATCCACACCCAGACCTGACCGAGCAGGTGCTCCGGGGTCACGCGGCTGGCCCGCAGGGTCCACAGGCGCTCGGCGACGATCGCCATGGCGGCGACGGAACTCAGAATGATCGGCAACATCATCCAGCCGCCGGATTTGACCAATTCCCACACAGTGACAGCCCCCTCGAAAAAGTGCGCCACTTTACCATACCGGTTCGCGATGACGACCCGTCGCTCCGACGACCGTGCCCTGCGGCGGCTCAACGGTGCGTCTCGGCCGGCGGCGGCGCGTCGCGCCAGAACCGTCGCTGCTGGCGCAGCGTACGGGGCGGCTGGAACCGGCCGAGCCGAAGGTGGATGGCGCCGTGCCGGGCGCTGTCGTAGACGTGGATGCCCTGATGGCGGTAACGCGCGGTCACGGTGGGGTGCGGATGGCCGAACGAATTGCCTTGCCCCCGGGAAATCAGCACGGACTCGGGACGCAAGCCCCTGAGCAACGCCATCGACGATGACGTGCGGCTGCCGTGGTGCGGCGCCTGCAGCCAGCGCACCGGCTGCGCCAACGGGCTGTCGAGCAGGGCGCGCTCGGCGGCGGCATCGATGTCGCCGGTCAGCAGCAGGCGCTCACCGGCGGCGTCGACCTGCAAGACACAAGAGCGTTGATTGCTGTCATGGGCCGCGTCCCATTGCCACAGCCGGAAACCGACGCCGTCCCACTGCCATTGCCGACCGCTGGCGCACGCCTCCGCCGTCAATCCGGCGGGAAGCCCTCCCGGATCGCCGCTCATCACCCGGCCGACCGGCAGCCCGCGCATCAGCGCCTGTGCTCCGCCGGCATGGTCGGCGTCGGCATGGCTGAGCAACAGCAGGTCCAGCCGCCCGACATCCAGTTTGCGCAGGGCCGGCAACACCACCCGCTCACCGGCATCGAAATCGCCCATGCGCGGACCGGCGTCAAACAGCAACGCGTGATGGCGAGTACGCACCAGCACCGCCAGGCCCTGCCCGACATCGAGCTGCCAGACGTCGGCCACGCCCTCGTCCAGCCGTTCCCGGGGCGGCGCCGCCAGCAGCAACAGCAACGGCCAGCCCAAGGGGCGCATCGGCACACCCCTGGGCAACAGCAGCAGAAAGGCCCCCAGCCCTCCCGCCGCCAAGACCCAGCCCGAGACCATGGCAGGCGTCCATGCCGGCCATTGCCCGGCGATCACGGCCAGACCGCGGAACAGCCCCTCGATCAGTCCGCCGGCCAGCCACAGCAGGGCTTCTCCCACCGGCGCAACCGGCAGCAGCAAGGTGCCGAGCAAGGCCGGCGGCAGCACCGCCAGACTGACCCAGGGCACCGCCAACAGGTTGACCAGCGGCCCGCTGAGGCTGACCGGCAAGCCCAGCGCCAACAGCACCGGGCACAGCCCGAGCGCAATCAGCCATTGCGCTCGCGTCCAGGTCTGCCACCATCGCCATGGCCCCAAACGTCCGCCGAAGGTGAAGATCAGCACTGCCACCGCCGCAAACGACAGCCAGAACCCCGGGCGCAGGCTGGCCAGCGGATCCATCAGCAAAACGGCGTCGAACGCCAGCAGCAGCGGCCACCAGAGGCCCAGATGGCGAAAGCGCAGGCGCCACAGCAGCACCAGCGCGACCATCACGCAGGCGCGCCGCACCGGCACGTCGAACCCGGCCAGCAGCCCGTATCCCAGGGCCGTCGCGAACGCCAGGCCGCAGGCCCACGGCAACCAAGGCCAACGCACCGGCCACAGGCCCCACCTCGCCAGGCCGGCGACCAGCCCATAGACGACCGCCGCCAAAAGGCCGATGTGCTGGCCCGAGATCACCAATAGGTGCACGGTGCCGGTGTCCTGAAGGATCTGCCAGTCTTCGCGCGCCAGCCCCGAGCCGTCGCCCAGCACCAGCGCCGCCAGCGCGGCATTGCGGCCCTGCGCGTCCACGGCGAGCAGGCGCTGGCGGACGCCGTCGCGCCAGGCCCCCTGCGCCGCCGACAACCGTTGGCCGTCCTTGACCGTGCCGGTCGCGCCGATGCGCTGCGCCAGCGACCAGGCCTCGGGGTCGAAGGCGTCGGGATTGAGCAGGCCGCCCGGGCGCTTGAGCTTCACAGCCAGCCGCCAGCGCTCGCCGCTGTTGACCGGCGGCCCGTCGTACCACGCCAGGCGCATCTTCGCCGGCAGCCGTTCATGGCGCGAACGGGCGTCGGCCAGCTCGAACCGCACCACGCCTGCGCCGTTCTGCGGCAGGCCGGTCACCCGCCCCTCGACCCAACGGGTCTCGCCCTCCAGCGCCGCCGGCAAGCGGTCGTCCAACGCCCAATGGGCGCCGAGGCCCGTCCACATGAAACCGAACAGCAGAAAAGCCAATGGATAGCTGCGAAACGGCAGCAGCATCAGCACCGCCACCGGCATCGCCCACAAAAGCCCGACCGGCGGCAAGGCCGGCAAAAAAACCGGGGCCAGCAGACCGGCTGCCAGCGCCATCATCCCTGTGCGCATACGCCCGTCCTTGAGAGTCCCGCCTTCAGGCATAGCGGATCCGGGGCCCTGGCGTCGTCAACAATTGTCACAAAGTCTGAATGGGCCGCTTCTAGAATCCAGACATACTTGCCGCCTTGACCGACCGAGAAGCCTTATGCCCCGGCGCCTATTCAAACGTTACATGCCCGATCCGACGAGCATCAGGGAACACAAGTCCTTACGCTTTCTCGGCACGTTGCTGCATGACCCCAACCTCTGGCACCTCAACCGCCACTCGGTGGCCCGCGCCATGGCGGTCGGCCTGTTCGCGGCGTTCCTGCCGATCCCGGCGCAGATGCTGGTGGCGGCCGTGCTGGCGATCATGGTGCGCGGCAACATGCCGATCGCCGTCAGCCTGGTCTGGCTGACCAACCCGATCACCATGCCGGCAGTGTTCTTCTGCACCTATCAGGCCGGCGCGTGGCTGATGGACGTTCCGGCCAGGACCCTGCCCGACGAACTGACCTGGGAATGGATCAGCGGCGAACTCTCCACCCTGTGGAAGCCGTTCCTGCTGGGGTCGGTCGTGACAGGGCTGGCGCTGGGCGCCCTCGCCTATTTCACGGTGATGATGTACTGGCGCTGGTGGGTGGCCCGGCAATGGGCGCGCCGCAAGAAGAACCGAATGCCATGAACGCAAACGGCCTCCATCACTGGAGGCCGTTTTCTTTGGGGTGCCTGGTGTGCAGCCATCGCCAGCGGGCTGGTTCCCACAGAGTCAGGTGCGCATCCCGCGCCCGCTCACCAGCAACCGTGCGCAACCGATGTACAGCACCACCGTGGCCACCAGCATGAACGTGATGGCGGTGCCGATGCTGATGTCCGACACGCCGAGGATCCCGTAGCGGAACGCGTTGACCATGTGCAGCACCGGGTTGGCCAGCGACACGGTCTGCCAGAACGGCGGCAGCAGGCTGATCGAATAGAACACGCCGCCCAGGTAGGTCAGCGGGGTCAGCACGAAGGTCGGGATGATCGAGATGTCGTCGAAGTTGCGCGCAAACACCGCGTTGATGAAGCCCAGCAGCGAGAAGATCGTCGCGGTCAGCATCACCACCAGCACGGTCACGCCCAGGTGATGCACCTGCAGGCGGGTGAAGAACAGCGACAGCAGGGTCACGATGATGCCCACCATCAGGCCGCGCAGCACGCCGCCCAGGGTGTAGCCGACCAGGATCGTGTGCGGCGACACCGGGGAGACCATCAGTTCTTCGATGGAACGCTGGAACTTGCTGCCGAAAAAGCTCGACACCACGTTGCCGTAGGAGTTGGTGATCACCGACATCATGATCAGCCCCGGCACGATGTACTCCATGTAGGTGAAGCCGCCCATGTCGCCGATCTGCCGGCCGATCAGGTTGCCGAAGATCACGAAGTACAGGACCATGGTGATCGCCGGCGGCAGCAGGGTCTGCGGCCAGATCCGGGTGAAGCGTTTGACCTCGCGATAGACGATGGTGTTCAGGGCGACGAGGTTGGGGCGCAGTTCGGAACTCATACCGCCACCTTCGACAGGTTCTTCTCGACCAAAGACACGAACAGCTCCTCGAGGCGATTGGTTTTGTTGCGCAGGCTCAGCACTTCGATGTTCTGCAGGGCCAGTTGGCCGAACAGCGCGGTGATGCCCATGGATTTGTCGACCTGGACCTCCAGGGTGTGGCCGTCCACCAGCCGGCACGGATAGCCGGCCAGTTGCGGCGCGGCCTGCAGGCCGGTCTTGAGGTCGAGCAGGAAGGTCTCCACATGCAGTTGGCCGAGCAGTTGCCGCATGCTGGTGTTCTCGACGATGGTGCCGTGGTCGATGATGCCGATGTTGCGGCACAGCTGCTCGGCCTCCTCCAGGTAATGCGTGGTGAGGATGATCGTGATGCCCTTCTGGTTGAGCTCGGTGAGGAAGCTCCACATCGAGCGGCGCAGTTCGATGTCGACGCCTGCGGTCGGTTCGTCGAGGATCAACAGGCGCGGCTCGTGGATCAGCGCGCGGGCGATCATCAGGCGCCGCTTCATGCCGCCGGACAGCGAACGCGACGGCACGTCGCGCTTGTCCCACAGGCCGAGCTGGGTCAGGTACTGCTCGGCGCGCTCCTTGGCGATCCGCGCCGGGATGCCGTAGTAGCCGGCCTGGGTCACGACGATGTCGAAGGTCTTTTCGAACTGGTTGAAGTTGAACTCCTGGGGCACCACGCCGATCGAGCGCTTGAGCGCGGCGGGGTTCTTGTCCAGGTCGTTGCCGAAAATGTTGACCGTGCCGCTGGTCTTGTTCACCAGGGTCGACAGGATGCCGATGGTCGTGGACTTGCCGGCGCCGTTGGGGCCGAGCAAGGCGAAGAAATCACCTTCGGCGACGTCCAGATCGATACCGTTCAAGGCCTGGAACCCGTTGCCGTAGGTTTTGGTTAGCTGCCGGATGGACAGAGCGGAACTCATATCGGATTTACGCACCAAGAAGGAAATATGGAATGGGGAAAAGCCGGCGGCGAGGGAAACAACCGCGACGCATGGGCGCCATGGTGCTTGCCGTCGCCGCACAAGTACAGTCAAGTGTGTCGATAGTAGGTATTAAGTCAACGCGGTCATGACCGCCTTGCGGTAAGCCGGACGCTGCTTCAGTCGCTCGTACCAGGCCTGCAGGTGCGGCAACGGCGCCCGCTCGATGGGCATTTCGAACCAGGCATAGATGAAACTGCCCAGCGGAATGTCGCCCATGCCGATTTCGTTTCCGGATAAGTACGGCTGCTGCTTCAGGGCTTCGTCGGCCATCGCCAGCAGCCCTTCGCATTCCTTGATGGCGGCGTGGATCGCCGGCCAGTCCTGTTGCTGGGCCGGCGTGCGCAGCACACCCCAGAACACGGTGCGAAACGGCCCGGCGAAACTGGAGGTCGTCCAGTCCATCCACTTGTCGGCGACGGCGCGGGTGCGCGGATCGGCCGGATACCAGGCGGTGCCGGCCGCATGCGTGGCCAACAGGTAACGGACGATGGCGTTGGACTCCCACAGCACCAGACCGTCGTCCTCGATCACCGGCACCCGGCCGTTCGGGTTCATGGCCCGGTACTGCGGCGTATCGACCACGCCGAACGCGCCGCCGGCATCGATCGCCTCGTAGGCCAGCCCCAGCTCTTCGGCGGCCCACAGCGGTTTCCTGACATTCGACGAATTCTTGCGACCCCAGATCTTCAGCATGACCGCCTCCTTTCCATTGAACGGGCGGGCAGCATACGCCGGATCAGCCGCCCTTGGCATCACACGTCAGGTCGCCCTGCATGTCTCCCAGCAACGGCGGTTGCCCCTCGCCGAACAGGTGCGGGTAGCACTGCCTGATATGCCCGAAAAACAAGTCGTCCGGCACGTCGGCGAACTGGCCGTGATCCACCAGGTACTCCATCAGCAGTTCGCCGTCGCGGTTGTAGGGGTGGAACACGCTGTCATGAACCCCGTCGAACTCCAGCGGCGCGACGTTGAACAGCTCGCAGAGCCCTTGGTTGAACGCCGGCGTGGCCTTGACCCAGCGGCCGTCCAGGAATAGCTCGGTGTAACCGTGCATGGCGAACACATCGCTCCTGAGCAGCTCCAGCAGGCGCGGGGTCGACAGATGATTGCGCACGTCGGCCAGGCCGATGCGCGCGGCGATCCCGCAATGCCGTGCGCAACCGGCCAGCAGCGTGGCCTTGGGCACGCAATAGCTCTCGCCCGCGGCCAGGGCATAACTGCCGCGCAGGGTGTCCGGGTCGCGGCTGAAGGTATAGGGGTTGTAGCGCACCGCCTCGCGCACGGCGTAATAGAGACTGACCGCCTGCGCGCGCGGATCGCGGTCCGGGCCACGGTGCAGTTCTGCGAACTCCACCACCGCGGGGTGGTCGCTATCAATGAAGCGGCCGGGACTCAAATACTCGCGCATGACGGTTATCTCCTGGGTGAATCCCGAGTCTAGCGAGCGCCCGGGCGCAGAGATAACGACGTTTCGGCCAAACATGCACGCAAAGCTGCGGGATTGACGAACGATTTCCCACAGCTGTTGCCCACCGAACTTACGAAAGCCATCCGGGGCTTCCCACGCGTTCAGTCAGCCCGATCCGACCGTCCGTTTTCGCGGATGCCGTCTAAGCTCTGGGAGGTCGTTTTGCCCTGGTTCACGGAGGACTCAATATGCTGTTGTTGTGGATACTGGTTCTGATCGTCGGCGTGGCGTATCTCGCCCATCGCCGGACCGCACCGCTGCCGGCACTGGGCATCGCCGCCGCCTACCTGCTGGCCATGGGCATTTTCGGGCGGGCTCCCGGCGGGCTCTTGCTGGTGTTATGGATCGTACTGGCGCTGGTCGCCGCCCCGCTGCTGCTGCCGGACCTGCGTCGCCGGCACTTCAGCGCACCGCTGTTCGCCTGGTTCCAGAAGACCCTGCCGCCGATGTCGCAGACCGAACGCGACGCCATCGACGCCGGCACGGTCTGGTGGGACGGCGAACTGTTCAGCGGGCGTCCCGACTGGGACAAGCTGCTGTCCTATCCCAAGGCCGAGCTGACCGAAGAGGAACAGGCGTTCATCGACGGCCCCACCGAAGAACTGTGCGCGATGGTCAGCGACTGGCAGATCGGCCAGGCGATGGATCTGCCGCCCGAAGCCTGGACGCACATCAAGGAACACGGCTTCTTTGCCCTGATCATTCCCAAGGAGTTCGGCGGCAAGGGCTTCTCGGCCTATGCCCACTCCCAGGTGGCGATGAAGCTGGCCACCCGCAGCGGCGACCTTGCCTCAACGGTCATGGTGCCCAACTCCCTGGGACCGGCCGAGCTGCTGCTGCACTACGGCACCGACGAGCAGCGCAACCACTATCTGCCGCGCCTGGCCCGTGGCGACGACATCCCGTGCTTCGCCCTCACCGGGCCGCTCGCCGGCTCCGACGCCGGCGCCATGCCCGACACCGGCATCATCTGCAAAGGCCAGTGGGAAGGCGAGGAAACCCTCGGCCTGCGCCTGAACTGGGAAAAGCGCTACATCACCCTCGGCCCGGTCGCCACACTGCTCGGCCTCGCCTTCAAGGCCTATGACCCCGATCACCTGCTGGGCGACCAGGAGGACCTGGGCATCAGCCTGGCGCTGATCCCCACCGACACCCCCGGCGTGAACATCGGCCGTCGCCACCTGCCGCTGGGCGCGGCGTTCATGAACGGACCGAACTCGGGAACGGACGTGTTCATCCCCCTGGACTTCCTCATCGGCGGTCGGGACATGCTCGGCAAGGGCTGGATGATGCTGATGAACTGCCTGTCGGTGGGACGTTCGATCTCGTTGCCGGCGGTCGGCACCGGCGCGGCCAAGTTCACCAGCCTGGTGACCGGGCAGTACGCGCAGGTTCGCGAGCAGTTCAACGTGCCGCTGTCCGCCTTCGAAGGCATCCAGGAAGCCATGGCGCGCATCGGCGGCAACGCCTGGATGATGGACGCCGCGCGGATGCTGACCGCCAATGCGGTGGACCTGGGCGAGAAGCCTTCGGTGCTGTCGGCGATCCTCAAGTACCACCTCACCGAACGCGGCCGCGAATGCATCAGCCACGCCATGGACGTGCACGGCGGCAAGGCGATCATCATGGGCCCGAACAACTACCTGGGGCGCAGCTGGAACGGCGCGCCGATCTTCATCACCGTCGAAGGCGCGAACATCCTGTCGCGCAACCTGATGATCTTCGGTCAGGGCGCGATCCGCTGCCATCCGTTCGTGCTCAAGGAAATGGCCCTGGCCGGCCGCGAAGACAAGGAACAGGCACTGAAGGAGTTCGACGGCCTGTTGCTCAGGCACATCGGCTTCGCCGTGGGCAACGCCGCCAGCACCCTGGTGCTGAACCTGGGCCTGGGCCACTTCGAAAAGGCGCCGGGAAACCGGCTCAGCCAAGGGTATTTCCGCGCGCTCAACCGCCAGGCGGCGGCCTTCGCCCTGCTGGCCGACCTGAGCATGATGCTGCTGGGCGGCGAACTGAAGCGCCGCGAACGGCTGTCGGCGCGGCTGGGCGATGTGCTGAGCAACCTGTACCTGGCCTCGGCGGCGCTCAAGCGCTACCACGACCTGGACTCACCGGAGCACATGGAGCCGCTGTTCACCTGGGCGATGGAGGAAAGCCTCGGCCAATCGGAGAAGGCGCTGGACGAGTTGCTGACCAACTTCCCGAACCGGGTGTTCGGCTGCCTGCTGCGGCTTGTCGTGTTTCCGTTCGGCCGACGCCACAAGGGCCCGTCGGACAGGCTCGGCGCCGAAGTGGCGGCCGTCATCGGCCGCGCCAAGGGGGATCCGGCCTTGGAGGAACTGCTAGGCGGCTGCTATCGCCCGCAGTCGGCCGAGGATCCGGTGGGCGCCCTGCAGCACGCCAGCGACCTGCTGTCGGCTGCGCAGCCGCTGCACAAAAAGCTGCACACGGCGCTCAAGAGCGGGCAGGTCAGACCGTCCGCAGGGGAACATGCCATCGAGGCGGCGCTGGAGGCCGGCGTGCTGCAGCCGATGGAGGCCCAGACCCTGCGCAACGCCGAGGCGGCGCGACGCAAGGTGATCGATGTCGATGACTTCGACAAGGCGCAACTGGCGCTGGCCGAAGGCAAGGTGCGCTGAGCCTTCGGGCCATGCGGCGCTTTGGCCGTGAAAAAGGGGCGCGGTGGCTTTATACTCCGCGCCCGTTTTGCTCTTGAGGACTTATCCCGTGTCCAACATCGTTGCCGATCATCTGGTTTTGCTCGACCACCTGCGCACCATCCTGGTCGCCGTGGGCGAGGCTGATCAAGTGCCTGAAGAGAGCCATGCCCTGTTCCTGGAGCGCTTCGACGAGCTCCGCGCACAACTGCCGGTCGACCCGATCGAGAGCCAGTACCTGGGCCAGGACATCCTGTGCCAGATCATCAGCCGCTACCCGCAGATCGCCCACCTGATCCCGCGGGATCTGCTGTGGTACTTCGGCGGCGACTGCCTGCACTACCTGGCCGACGAAGAGATCGACCTTTACCAGGCGCTGGAAGAGCGTCGCTACGAAGCCGAACAGAACGACGAACCGTTCGACTGGAACCAGGAAAAGCAGTTGCTGGCGATGCCGGACCAAGACATCAAGCACTGAGTCTCCCGGTGATACGAAAAGGCCCGCATGGTTGTCCATGCGGGCCTTTTCATTGCGCTTCGCCTACAGCAGGCCGTCGCTTTCCGGCAGTTCGTAGGCGGCCATGACCTTGTTCGCGCCACCCGGCTTGCCGGGCTTGCTCAGGGTCGGTTCCTTTTCCAGGCACGCCACCAGATAGTCGATGAACACCCGCAACTTGGGCGGCAGGTACCGCGTCGGCGAATGCAGCAGCCACAAGCCGCCGTGGTAGGACGCCAGGAACGTCCAGTCCGGCAGCACCTGCACGACCAGGCCCTGCTCCAGGGCATAACGGGCGGTGAAGTACGGCAGGCTGCCGATCCCGATGTGCTGCAGCACCGCCCCCAAGCGCACGCCGGTGTGGTTGGCGGCATACCGGCCGCGTACGCCGACGGTCACTGACTTGCTGCCTTTCTTGAACTTCCAGCGCGCATCGCTCGGGGTTTCGCCCAGATAGATGCAACTGTGGTTGAGCAAATCGTGGGGGTGGGTCGGCGTGCCGTGTTCGGCCAGATACTGCGGCGTGGCGCACAACAGATGGTCGATGGTCAGCAACTGACGCCCGACCAGCCCGGCCGGAGGGCGGTCGGTGATGCGGATCGCCAGGTCGACATGATCGTCGATCAGATCCACCTGACGGTCCTCCAGCAATAATTCCACATCGACCTTGGGATAGCGGCGCAAGAACTCCGGCATGTGCGGATGGATCACGAACCGCCCCACCGCTTTCGGCACGCTGACCCGCACCAGCCCTTCGGCCTCATGGGTGTACTGGCCACTGATCTCCATCACCGACCTGGCGGCGCTGACCATTTCCCGGCAACGCTTGAACACCTCTTCCCCGCCATCGCTCAGGCGCAGCTTGCGTGTGGTGCGCTGCAGCAGCCGCGTGGCCAGAGCCTTCTCCAGACGGGAAATGCTGCGGCTGACCGCTGATGGCGAAGAGCCCAGTTGGCGGGCCGCCTCGGAGAAGCTGCCGGTCTCCACGACCTTGACGAAGATCGCCATTTCACCCAGCAGCGGCAGCGGTAGATTTATGCTCACAGCGCAACAGTCCTTTGATCTTTGAACGGATTATCACGTTATTGCACGATTCATATAATTAAAAAAGAAACTTTAATAAGGGCATGGAATATGACGCTCCGCCTCTTTTTCCATAGTGATGACCTCAAGGCCAATGTGGAAGTCCTCGACTGCACGCCCCACGAAAGCGAATTCGCCGTGGTGCTGCGCGCGACCCTGTTCCACCCGCAAGGCGGCGGCCAGCCCTGCGACACCGGATGGATCGGCGAAAGCCAGGTGCTGCGCGTGGTGCAAGAGCCGGAGCGGATCGTCCACTACGTCGACCGGCCAGTTGCGCCGGGCATGGTGCAGATCCGCGTCGACGAACAACGCCGCCGCTTCAACACCCGTATGCATTCGGCCGGCCACCTGATCGGCCATTTCGTGCAGGCCCTGGGCTGGACGCCCGTAAAGGCCCATCACTGGCCGGACGAAGGCCGGGTACAGTTCAAGCCGGGGGACGCAGCGCAGGAAGTCGACGCGCAGACCGTTCAGTACGGCATCGGGCAATGGATCGAACACGACCTGCCCCGCTTGACCTCCCTGCGCGAAGGCGCACGGGAAATCGGTTTCGGTGCGCTGCCGGCCTACGGCTGCGGCGGCACCCATGTACGTAGCCTGAAGGATTTGGGCACAGTCACGATCGCGTCCCTTTCGCAGAAAAAGGGCACGTTATCCGTCCACTACAGCGTGGATTGAGCATTTCGGACGCTGACTTGCGCAGCGTCCGACGCCGGGGAACCGCCTTCGCCGGTTCCGTTGACTATTCGATAGATGGACCTGACAACATGATGCTTGACGTCGAGCGTCTCGATGAGACGTGCATAAAAAAACTGGCCAACGAAGAAGTCCTCGCCATCCGCGTCAAAGGCTTTTTGCCCCAGGCGCTGGCGATCCAGATTGGCGACAAAATCCTGGCCCCCGGCTTCGAGGGCTACATCAACGCCCCCAGCATCGGCCGCATCGGCATGGCCTTCTACGAGGCGGAAAACCAGCCGCTGCTGATCGAGGACTACTTCGAACGCGCCACCAGCAACATCGCTGAGTTGCGCAACCGCTGCGCGCCCTACTCTTCGCCGGTCGACACCTTGCGCTGCATGCTCGACGAATCCTGGCCCGCCGGGGCCCATCTGGAAAACCTCTACGGCCGCAAGATGTACGTCGGCCTCTCCCGGGTGGTGAAGCCGGGCGTGTGCTTCCTGGCCCACCACGACATTTTCGCCAAGGATGCGCCGGAAAGTTTCCAGGCCAAGAGCCTGGCGGCGCAGTTCGCCTGCAACGTGTACCTGAACATGCCGACCGAAGGCGGCGCGCTGCAGATGTGGAACGACGACATCTCCCCCGACCGGTTCGACGAAATGCGCGGCGACAGCTACGGCATCGACCCGCAGCTGCTCGGCCCGCCAGCGCTGGAAGTGCGGCCGCAGCCGGGGGATTTCATCATGTTCAACTCGCGGCGCATGCATTCGGTGACGCCCGGCGTGGCCGATCCGCGCCTGAGCCTGTCCTTCTTCGTGGGCTACCGCGGCAACGCTTCCCCCCTGACTTTCTGGAGCTGAAATGCAATCGAACTATCTGGGCGAGTTTCTCGCGCTGGCCACTATCCACTTTCTGGCCGTGGTCGCTCCCGGGCCGGACTTCGCCGTCACCATCCGCCAAAGCGTGCGTTTCGGCCGGCTGGTCGGCATCTGCACGGCGCTGGGCATCGGCGCAGGCATTTCCGTGCACGTGCTGTACACCCTGCTGGGCGTCGGCGCCTTGATGCACGCCACGCCCTGGCTGCTGACGGTGGCCAAGGTGGTGGGCGGCGCCTACATCTTCTACCTCGGCATCAGCCTGATCCGCAGCCAGCCCAAGTCGGCCCTGGAAGGAGACAAGCCCACGACCGAAACGCCTGAGGGACAGTCGCTGTTCAAGGCCTTCACCACCGGGTTCCTGACCAACGCCACCAACCCCAAGGCCACGCTGTTTTTCCTGGCGATCTTCACCACCGTCATCAGCGCCACCACGCCCCTTGAAATACAGGCGCTGTACGGCGTCTGGATGTGCAGCGTGAACGCCTTGTGGTTCGTGATCGTCGCGCTGTTCTTCTCCAGCAGCCGGGTGCGCCTGCTGTTCATGCGCCTGGGACACTGGTTCGAGCGCAGCATGGGGGTGATCCTGATTCTGTTTGCCGGGCGTCTGGTGCTGTCGATGTAGCACAGTCGGATCAGTGAAAGGCTCGACCCGTCAGTCAGGGTCGGGCCTTTTTCGTTTCTGCGCCGAATTTGCGGTTCTGTGCGACAGATCCCGTTTCCGGGGCTCCCCTATCGTGGGATGGCGGTGTTAGTTTGGAAAAGTATCTGTCTGATCGTTCAGACATTTCCCACTCACCGCCTGCAAAGGAATGCCCACAGCAATGAACGTCCCCTTCAAGCGCCTAGCCGCTTCGACCCTGATCCTGGCCGGCCTGTCCGCGCTCGCCCTGCCTGCCGCCGCCAACGTCACGCCGCAGCAGAGCGCGGCCATCATCAAAACCTTCAGCGAGACGCCGGCCACCGATTTCCGGCAGTTTCTGGGCAACCTGGCCAAGAGCGACCTGGGCAACACCGCAGACGTCGGCCCGGCCATCAAGGCATTCCTCGACAACAAGGACCTGACCGCCGAACAACGCAACGAGATCCATCGCCTGCTCGGCCTCTATACCCGGGTCAAGTACGGCAATGCGGCCAAGGAGACCCTGCGCGAACTGGTGGAGATCCCGACCTTCCGCAAGGACGGCGTCGCCCAGCACGAGAACCCTGAATTCATCAAGATCGCCGACAAGATCAAAAGCCTCGCCCAAGCGTTCAACCTGAACTATCGCAACATCGACAACCGCGTCTACGAGATCTCCCTGGAAGGCAGCGGCAAGGAAGTCGTGGGCATCCACGCCCACGCCGACGTGGTGCCGGTGACGCCGGAGAACTGGGTTCTGCAGGACGGCACCCGCCTCGACCCGTTCAAGGTCACCGTGATCGGCGACCGCATGTACGGACGCGGCACCGAAGACGACAAGAACGGCATTGTGGTGACGCTGTACGCGATGAAGGTCATCAAGGAAGAGAAGCTGCCGCTGGCGCGCAACTTCAAGCTGCTGGTGGACACCACCGAAGAGACCACCGGCGATGCGATCCCTTACTACTTCGAACGCAACCCGACGCCGGAGTACAACCTCGCGCTGGACGGCGGCTACCCGGTGGTGATCGCCGAAAAGGGCTACGGCACCGTGATGGCCCATTTCCCTCTGCGCAAGGCCGAGGGCAAGGGCGCCGAGATCGTTTCGATGACCGGCGGCCTGGCGACCAACCAGATTCCTTCGGTTTCGGTCGTCACCCTGGTGACCGACAAGCCCGCCGAACTGGCGGCCGGCCTGCAGAAGGCCGGCGATGAGTACGCCAAGCGCAACGGCGGGGACTTCCAGGTCAGCGCCAAGGTCGACGGCAAGGACGTCAAACTCTCGGTCACCGGTGTTTCCGCCCACTCCTCCGAACCCGAATCCGGGGTGAACCCGGTGGCGCGGATGCTCGATTTCATTCACGGCCTCGACGGCAAAGTCGCGCTCAAGCGCAACGCCTACACCGATGCGGCCCGCTACGCCGCCGACAACTGGGGCCTGGACTACAAGGGCAACAAGCTGGGCGTGGGCTTCTCGGATGCGTTCATGGGGCCGCTGACCACCTCCTTGACCTATGTCGGGAAAGACGAGAAAGACTTCAAGCTGGCAGTGAACCTGCGCGTGCCGAAGGGCAAGACGCCGGAGGTGCTCAAGACGGAAATCGCCGACAAGCTGGCGGCCTGGAGCAAGAAGAACAAGGTCGCGGTCAACTTCGACTACTCGGTGGCCGAACCGATGTACCGCAACCCCGAAGGCGAGTGGGTCAAGGCCTTGCTGGCCGTGGCCAGCGAAAACCTGGGCATGAAGCATGAGTTCGGCACGTCGGCCGGCGCCACGTCGGTGCACGAATTGCCCAACGGCGTGCAGTTCGGCCTGGCCCGGCCTGAAGAGAAGTACACCGGCCACACCGACGGCGAGTTCAAGACCAACGAGCAGTTTTTGCTGGATCTGCAGATCGTGACGGAAATGATGGGACGCATCGGGCAATTGCCGACGCTTTGAGGAGATGACAGGGCCTGCCCGAGCGGCGGGCCCGACCCTTCAGCGCTGCATTGGCTGACGCACCGTCAGCGCGGGCAGGCTCGCGCCCACAGGCCACACAAACTCTGGACAAACAAAAACGCCGCTCATCTCTGAGCGGCGTTTCTGTGAAATTGGAGCGGGAAACGAGACTCGAACTCGCGACCCCGACCTTGGCAAGGTCGTGCTCTACCAACTGAGCTATTCCCGCAAATGGCGTCCCCTAGGGGACTCGAACCCCTGTTACCGCCGTGAAAGGGCGGTGTCCTAGGCCACTAGACGAAGGGGACACGCTACCCGGAACACATGGTGTGTGTTTCGGTGTCCAGATCCGCATCCTAAGACTTGGTTCTGGTTTCACTCGACCCTGCCCGAAAGCAGTGCCGTTTAAAATTGGAGCGGGAAACGAGACTCGAACTCGCGACCCCGACCTTGGCAAGGTCGTGCTCTACCAACTGAGCTATTCCCGCATTGGCGTCCCCTAGGGGACTCGAACCCCTGTTACCGCCGTGAAAGGGCGGTGTCCTAGGCCACTAGACGAAGGGGACACGCTACAACATTCACTCCCTGCTTCGTTTCGCTGTGTGCTTTACGCTGCAAGTGGCGCGCATTCTATGGATGGTTTGAGAGGTCGTCAACCCCCTGATATAAATTTATTTAAATCAATGACTTCGACCTGCTTTCAGAGGCCGTCCGGGCTTTTCTGCCGTCCGGCGTTTGACGCCTATATTCCGACACCCGCCAAGGCGCTATAGTCCACGGCATAGGTGATGGCAATCTGAACCCAACGCGCCAGCATTCATATAAGCAGGCGCCTGGCCGATACAGGTTCAGCCACGCCGATCCAACTCGTCGAGCGGCCCTAGGCGCTTAAATGCCTAGCCACTACACTCGATCGTGAACCCTATAAAGAGGTCTTACCGGTGACACCACTCATGATCACCCTGCTAGTCGTAGCCGGGATCGCCCTACTGATCGCCATTGGCTACATGAACCATGTGGTGGAAAACAACAAACTGGAGAAGGCCCGCACCAAGGTCGAGCTCAACGACCGCCTGCGCCGCTGCGGCGAACTGACCGAAACCTTCCCCGGCCAGTTCATGACCCCGGCCCTCAAGCTGCTGCTGACCCGTCTGGAGCTGAACGTCTGCCAGCGCCTGCTGAACCTGGAAAAGACCAGCGCCACCACCAAGGCACGCATCACCGAACTGAGCGCGCTGGTGGCCCAGGGCGAATCGATCCCGGTCAACAACCCGCCGTCGCCGATCCAGACCGAAGCCAAGGCCAAGGACGTGCGCTTCCTGCTCGAAGCCCTGCACGGCCAGATCACCCGCGCCGCCCAGGACGGCTTCCTGCCGCCGAACGAAGCCAAGCACTGGGTCCGCGAGGTGCGCCATATCCTGGTGCTGCTGCACATCGAGTTCTTCAACAACCTCGGCCAACACTTCCTGCAGCAGAACCAGCCGGGCCAGGCCCGCCTGGCCTTCGAGCGCGGCGTCCAGTACCTGCGCAAGCAGCAGGACCCACGGATCTACGCCGAACAGCTGGAGTACCTGGAAAAGCTCCTGGCCCGGGCCAACGCGCAGGTCATGGACAAGATCGCGCCGGTGGAAGGCGAAGAGAACCAGTTGACCGCCGGCCTGAAGGAAGTCGAAGCCGATGCGGACTGGAAGAAACGTGTGATCTACGACTGATCGGATCCGCAATGAGAAAAGCCACCGCAAGGTGGCTTTTTTGTGGCTGGCATAAACCGGGGCGCGTCGCGCGTGGGGTTCAGAGCCTGAAGTGCCCCACCATCCCCTTCAGTTCATGCCCCAGCTGCGCCAGTTCCACGCTGGACGCCGCATTGCCCTGCATCGCAATCGAGGACTGGTCCGCGCTCGCCCGGATGCTGGTCACGCTGCGGTTGATCTCCTCGGCCACGGAACTCTGTTCCTCGGCCGCCGCCGCGATCTGCTGATTCATCTGCTGGATCAACGACACCGCCGCCGCGATGCTGCCTAGCGCGCTTTCCGTCTGCAGGGCATCGCTGACCGCCAGCTTCACCAGTTCGCCGCTGCTCTGGATCTGCTGCACCGACGCATGCGCCGCCGCCCGGAGCGCGCTCACCAGCCGCTCGATCTCTTCCGTCGACTGCTGGGTACGCCGCGCCAGCGCGCGTACCTCGTCGGCCACCACCGCGAAGCCCCTGCCCTGCTCGCCGGCCCGGGCCGCCTCGATGGCCGCGTTGAGCGCCAGCAGGTTGGTCTGCTCGGCGACACTCTTGATCACACCGAGCACCGTGCCGATGTTCTGGATTTCCGCGCTGAGGCTTTCGATGCTGGAACTGGCGGTCGTCGCCGACTCCGCCAACTGCTCGATGCGCGCCATGCTCTGGCGCACTACCTGCTGGCCGCTCTCGACCTTGCCGTCGGCCGTCTGCGCCGCCAGCGCCGCCTCTTCAGCGTTGCGCGCCACGTCATGGACGGTGGCGGTCATCTGGTTCATGGCCGTGGCGACCTGTTCGGTCTCTTCCTTCTGGCTGCTGACCTCAAGGTTGGTCTGCTCGGTGACCGCCGACAGCGACTGCGCCGAACCGGCCAATTGCTCGATGCCCGCCTGCAATCCGCTGACGATGGCACTGAGCCCGTCGCCCATCTGCTGCATGGCGGCCATCAGTTGGCCGATCTCATCGCGGCGGGTCACTTCCACCTTCGAACTCAGGTCGCCGGCGGCGATCTGCTGCGCGACACGGATCACGCTGCGCAGCGGCGCGACGATCAGGCGGGTGATCACCCAGGCCGCGACCAGGCCCACCAGCAACGCCAACGCCGAAGACCCGACGATCAGCACCGAGTTTTTCTTCAGTTCCGCCTGCATCGAGCCGTCTTCGTCGGCATAGGCCTGATCGACCCGCGCCACCACCTCGGCGGCGCGCTGATGCAGTTGTTCGTACACGGTCTTTTCCTGAGCCAGCAGGCCGGTGTACTCGGCCAGCTTGTCGTTGAAACCGGCGATGTGCCCGGACACCTCGTTGAGCACCGTCAGATAGCCCTCGTCCTTGACCGTCGTCTTCAACTGCTCGGCCTGGGACAAGGCCTGGGCCGCCTGCTCGATGTTGCCTTTGCCGGCGCTGTCGGCATCGCCCTTGCGGCTCTGGTCCAGGCGCACCCGCGCCTCGTTCATCGCCTGCAGCATCAGGCGCGACACCTGGCTGACCTGGCTGGCCTGCTCAATGAACTGCGCACCGTCCTTGCCCTCGGAATCCTTGAGGGTGTACGCGCCGTCATCGGCCAGACCGGCCTGCAGCACGTCCAGGTTGTTGGCCACGCTGGACACCGACCAGCTGGCCATCTCCAGCGCCAGATCCTTGGCCTGGGTCAGGGACACGAACTCGTCGAACGCCTTGCGGTAGGCGCCCAGCGACTGTTCGACGTCGCTCATCACCGAAGCGTTGACCGCCGATTGCGCCTTGAGCTGTGCGGCCAGGGCCAACAGGCCGTCGACGCCCTCGTGCAAGGCGTCGACGGTTTTCGGATTGGCGTGCAGCGCGTAGTCCTGCTCCAGCAGACGCACCTTGAGCAGGCCGCTGTTGAGCGATGACATCTGCTTGAGGCCGTCGAAGCGCTGACTGATCGTTTGCAGGGACCAGACGCCGATGGCTGCCACCAGGGCGGTCAACAGCAGCACCAGAACAAACCCGACACCCAGTTTTTTCGCCATACCGAGGTTGGCAAAACGTCCTTGCACGGCCGAAATCATTGCGCGTAGTCCCCTGCCATTGTCTGTAGCCGAAGATTCGCAACGGCCATGGAACAGCACAAGTCTCTGGCGTCGGAATAATGGCAAAAAGCTAGACACCCGTCGTTTTCAGAACATTCGAGGTCGATCTGCCGCCACTCCCCGGAAGAACCGCCGGGCCCGGGGATCGCAGGCGTAGGCCACGTTGATGCGCTGCCAGTCGCTGTATTCGCCGCTAGGGCTGAACGCATCGGCCGATGCCAGCATCACGCCGCAACCGCGCGCCCGCTCGCGCACCCGCGCCTGGTCGTCCCGGGTCGGGCGGGCCCAGATGAACAGCCCCCCTGCCGGTTTGCCGAACACCTCCCAATCGGCCTCCTCCAACATCTCCAGCGCGGCCGTGCGGTCGGTGCTCAGACGCTGCCGCTGACGCTGCACCAGTTTGCGGTAGGCACCGCTGGCCAGCAGGCTCGCCATCACCGCTTCGCAGAAGCCCGACCCGCCCAGGCTGCTGACCGTCTTGACGCGGGCCAACTGCGCGATGGTGTCGGCATCGGACGCCACGAAGCCGACCCGCAGCGAACTGCTGAGGGTCTTGGAGAAACTGCCGACGTAGATCACGCCCTGCCCGTCGCCCTGGGCCGCCAGCCGTACGCCTCGGCCATGATGCAGGTCCGCGTAGACGTCGTCTTCGATCAGACGCACGCCGTGGGTCGTGCACAGTTGCAGGACCCGCCTGGCCACCGCCGGCGCCAGGCTGCTGCCCGTGGGGTTCTGGTGATGGCTGTTGATGAACAGTGCCTTGGGCCGCAGGCTTCGGATCAGCGCCTCGAGCGCCTCGGTGTCCGGACCGTCGGGCAGCCGCCGCACCTCGAGCATGCGCACGCCCTGCAACCGCAGGAGATCGAACAGCGGCGCGTAGCCGGGGGACTCGACGAGCACGCTATCGCCCGCCTTGAACAGCGCCCGTACGATCAGGTCGAGGCCCTGGCTGGCCCCGGCCGTGGTCAGCACCTGTTCGTCGCCGACCTGGATGTCCAGGCCCTTGAGGCGTTTGACGATCTGCGCGCGCAGGGCCGGCAGACCCAGCGGCGTGCCGTAGTTGAACAGGCCGGCCATGTCCGTGCGGGCCACCTGACGGATCGCATAGCTGAGGTCATCGGGTTCGCGCCAGCTCTCGGGCAGCACGCCGCAGCCCAGCATCAACGCCTCGGCCTGGCCTGGCGCCCCCACGGCATAGGCGGCGCCGCTACATCTCACCGAGCCTCCCGGGGCCACCATGAAGCCCGAACCCGGCCGCGCCGCCAAAAGGCCTTGGGCCACCAGACGCTCGCAGGCCTCGGCCACGCACGACTGGCTGAGCAGGTTGCAGCGCGCGATCTGCCGTACGGACGGCAATCGCGTGGACGGGGCCACGTCGCCCTGCAGGATCCATTCGGTCAGTCCGTCAACGATCTGCTGGACGACGGGCACCAGTGCCTGTCGATCAATTCTCAATTCCATGAGCAAGCCAACTCCTGTCCGTTTTGCTGACGGCAGTAAAGCACAGCGGCGCCGGGCACGTTGTGCGACAACGCCGCCAAAAGGGGCTCCCCTAACTATTTGAAATACAATGTTTAAATGGCTCACCGAGCCAGTTGAAAACAAAAAACCCGCACGAAGGCGGGTTTCCCGAGGCGTTGTCCCGCCTGCATTCAGAACGCCGTGACGCCGCCGTCCACCGCCAGGGAATGGCCGGTGGTGAACGCCGCGCCGTCGCTGCACAGGTACAGCACCGCGCTGGCGATCTCCTCGACCTTGCCGATGCGGCCGACCGGATGCATCGCGTTGGCGAACTCGCCTTTCTTCGGATCGGCCTCGTAGGCCCGGCGGAACATGTCGGTGTCGATCACCGCCGGACACACAGCGTTGACCCGGATCTTTTTCTTGGCGTACTCGATGGCCGCCGACTTGGTCAGGCCGATCACCGCATGCTTGGAGGCGGCATAGATGCTCATCTTCGGCGCGGCGCCGAGCCCGGCCACCGACGCGGTGTTGACGATCGCCCCGCCACCCTGGGCCAGCAACAGCGGCAACTGGTACTTCATGCACAGCCAGACGCCCTTGACGTTGACGCCCATGATCGCGTCGAACTCGTCCATCGAGCCTTCGGCCAGCTTGCCCTTCTCGATCTCGATGCCGGCGTTGTTGAAGGCATAGTCGAGACGGCCGTAGGCGTTGATCACTTCGTCCATCAGATTTTTCACTTCGCTTTCGACGGTGACGTTGCAGCGCACAAAGGTCGCTTCACCGCCGGCGGCGCGGATCAGCGCCACCGTGCCTTCCCCTCCGGCCGCATCCAGGTCCGCCACCACCACCTTCAGGCCCTCGGCGGCGAACGCCAGGGCGGTGGCGCGGCCGATGCCGTTGGCCGCGCCCGTCACTACGGCAACCTGGCCGGAAAACGTCATGCTCATTGTTGTGTCCTCGAAGGATTGTCAGCACAGGGAAACATCGGCGTCGAGGATAGCCACAACGCCCGGCGGCGCGTCAGCACTATCAAGAGCCCCGTTGGCGGCCCATGGATCCCAGTGATGGATACCCCTGCAGCACTATCACCGAATCGGATAAACCTGCATTCGCCCCGTCAGCCGACCTTGCGGCATCGGCGATGACGGTCTATCAACAAGGCTTCACACCGTCCGAGTGCCTGCCATGACTACCCAGAACAACCGCCAGTTCCTGCTCGCCAACCGCCCCGTGGGCGCCGCGACCCGCGAAACCTTCACCTATCAGACCGTACCGGTCGGCGAACCGGCGGCCGGGCAGATCCTGGTCAAGAACGAATACCTGTCCCTGGATCCGGCCATGCGCGGCTGGATGAACGAAGGCAAGTCCTACATTCCGCCGGTGAACATCGGCGAGGTCATGCGCGCCTTGGGCGTGGGCCGGGTCACCGCCTCGAACCACCCCGGTTTCGCGGTCGGCGACTACGTCAACGGCGCCTTGGGCGTGCAGGACTACTACCTCGGCGAGCCGAAGGGCTTCTACAAGGTCGATCCGAAACTGGCGCCGCTGCCGGTCTATCTGTCGGCGCTGGGCATGACCGGCATGACCGCCTACTTCGCGCTGCTGGACGTCGGCGCACCGAAGGCCGGCGACACGGTGGTGCTGTCCGGCGCGGCCGGGGCCGTGGGCAGCATCGCCGGGCAGATCGCGAAAATCAAAGGCTGCCGGGTGGTCGGCATCGCCGGCGGCGCCGACAAGTGCAAGTACCTGGTCGACGAGCTGGGCTTCGACGGGGTCATCGACTACAAGAGCGAAAACGTGCTGGCCGGCCTCAAGCGCGAATGCCCGAAAGGCGTGGACGTGTACTTCGACAACGTCGGCGGCGACATCCTCGACGCGGTGCTCAGCCAACTGAATTTCAAGGCGCGGGTGGTGATCTGCGGCGCCATCAGCCAGTACAACAACAAAGAGGCGGTCAAAGGCCCGGCCAACTACCTGTCGTTGCTGGTCAACCGCGCACGGATGGAAGGGTTCGTGGTGCTGGACTACGCCGCGCAGTACGCCGACGCCGCCAAGGAAATGGCCGGCTGGCTGGCCAAGGGACAGCTCAAGAGCCGGGAAGACATCGTCGAAGGGCTGGAGACCTTCCCCGAGACGCTGGCGAAGCTGTTCAGCGGCGAGAACTTCGGCAAGTTGGTGCTGAAGGTCTGAAGCCCCCGGAAACCACTGCGGGAGCGACGGTGCAAGGTTGCACCGCCGCTCCCGCAGATGTTCGGCTATGTCCGGGTCAGGCCAGCTCGGCCACGACCGCCGCCAGGGCCTTGGCCGGATCCGCCGCCTGGCTGATCGGGCGACCGATCACCAGGTAGTCGGAGCCTGCGTCCAGCGCCTGACGCGGGGTCAGGATACGGCGCTGGTCGTCCTGGGCGCTGCCCGCCGGACGGATCCCCGGGGTCACCAGTTGCAGCGCCGGATGCGCCGCCTTCAAGGCCTGGGCTTCCTGGGCCGAGCACACCAGGCCGTCCATCCCGGCCTTTTCGGCCAAGGCGGCCAGGCGCAGCACCTGCTCCTGAGGCTCGATGTCCAGGCCGATGCCGGCCAGATCCTCGCGCTCCATGCTGGTCAGCACGGTCACGCCGATCAGCAGCGGCTGCGGGCCGCTGCGCTTGGCCAGCTCTTCGCGGCAGGCCGCCATCATGCGCAGGCCGCCGGAGCAGTGCACGTTGACCATCCACACACCCATCTCGGCGGCGGCCTTGACCGCCATCGCGGTGGTGTTGGGGATGTCATGGAATTTCAGGTCAAGGAACACCTCGAACCCCTTGTCGCGCAGGGTGCCGACGATTTCCGAGGCGCAGCTGGTGAACAGTTCCTTGCCCACCTTGACCCGGCACAGCTTCGGGTCCAACTGGTCGGCCAGCTTCAGGGCGGCGTCACGGGTAGGGAAATCCAGGGCGACGATGATGGGCGTCTGGCAGGCGGACATGGGCGGGCTCTCAGGCAAGTCGAAATCGGCGCGCATTGTAGCGGAACCGGCGCCCGCGCGGCACCCGATGATCGGCAAATCGTGGCGAAGGCCGTGTCCGGGGCGGCGTTCGGCGCTATTGTGTCGATCCCGATACACAACCGACACGCCGGCAACATGCGTGCGCGCTAGCCTCGCCCGCCGCAACACGTCCCTACAGCAGCCCTTCCCGCCCCACGGCCGGACGCCTATGCTGAAACCACAACCTCGCAGCCTATCTTTGTGGTTGGCGGCCCACTGGCAGATGAACAGCCCCATGCACAACACCCAAGCCCCCGTGAACGAAGAGCACAAAGACGACAAGCGCTGGAGCATCCGCGCGCTGATCGTCGACGATGACGTGCCGATCCGCGAGCTGATGATCGACTACCTGGCCCGCTTCAACATCCACGCCAGCGGTGTCAGCGACGGCGCCGCCATGCGCCAGGCCCTGCTGGCCGAACATTTCGACGTGGTGGTGCTCGACCTGATGCTGCCCGGCGAGGACGGTCTGTCGCTGTGCCGCTGGCTGCGCGCCGAGTCGGACATCCCGATCCTGATGCTCACCGCCCGCTGCGAACCCACCGACCGCATCATCGGCCTGGAACTGGGCGCCGACGACTACATGGCCAAGCCGTTCGAGCCCCGGGAGCTGGTGGCGCGGATCCAGACGATCCTGCGTCGTGTGCGCGACGACCGCACCGAGCAGCGCGCCAACATCCGCTTCGACAACTGGCGCCTGAACAGCGTCCTGCGCCAGCTGATCGCCGACGACGGCCTGGTCGTGCCGCTGTCCAACGCCGAGTTCCGCCTGCTGTGGGTCTTCATCGAACGCCCGCGCCGGGTGCTCAGCCGCGAACAGCTGCTCGACGCCGCCCGGGGCCGCTCGATCGAGGCGTTCGACCGCAGCATCGACCTGCTGGTGTCGCGCCTGCGGCAAAAGCTGGGCGACGACCCGAAAGCGCCGCAGCTGATCAAGACCGTGCGCGGCGAGGGCTACCTGTTCGACGCGCGGGACATCGGCTGATGCGGGCGCGCTTCGACACGCTGTTCGGCCGCCTGTTCGGCGTGCTCTTTCTGGCGATCGTCCTGGCGCACCTGTTGGCCTTCGCCTGGTTCAGGCTGTACGGCCCTCCGCCGCCGCCCCCGATGCCTGCGCAGTTCTCCGGGCAGTTCGACCCCAAGCGGCCGCCGGATCCGCGCTTTGCCCAACGCCCTCCCCGGCCCTGGTTCGGCGGCCCGCTGGTGCCGCTGACCTTCCAGTTCGTCTCGCTGATGATTGCCGCCTGGTACGGCGCCAAGCTGCTGAGCCGGCCGATCCAGCGCCTGAGCGACGCCGCCGAACGCCTGAGCGAGGATCTCGACAGCCCGCCGCTGGACGAATCCGGCCCGCGGGAGGCGCGGCAGGCGGCGCACACCTTCAACCTGATGCAGCGACGCATCCGCGAGCAGGTGCAGCAGCGCGCCCGGATGCTCGGCGCGGTGTCCCATGACCTGCGCACGCCGCTGTCGCGCCTGAAGCTGCGCCTGGAGAACATCAGCGACGACCGCCTGCAAGGCCAGATGCGCCAGGACCTGGACGACATGATCGGCATGCTCGACGCCACCCTGACCTACCTGCACGAACAGCGCACCAGCGAAGCGTTGCAGTGGATGGACGTGCAGGCGCTGGTCGAGTCGTTGTGCGAGAACGCCCAGGACCAGGGCGCCGACGTCCAGGTCAGCGGCCACTGCGCGCCGTTGCAGGTGCAGCCGATGGCGCTGCGTTCGTGCATCAACAACCTGATGGACAACGCCCTGCGCTACGCCGGCCAGGCGCACATCGAACTGCACGACCAACGCGGGCACTTGCTGATCCGGGTGGTCGATCACGGCCCCGGCATCGCGGCGGACAAACGCGAAGCGGTGTTCGAGCCGTTCTACCGGCTGGAAGGCTCGCGCAACCGCAACTCCGGCGGCGTCGGCCTGGGCATGACCATCGCCCGGGAGGCGGCGCAGCGCCTCGGCGGGCAACTGACCCTGGAAGAGACCCCGGGCGGCGGTCTCACCGCCGTCATCCTCCTGCCCCGCGCCTGAGATCCGGCCGAGCCCCCCCTGTGGGGACGAGCCTGCTCGCGATAGGGCCCTCACCCCCACCAGAGAGACTGGCTGACAGAACGCCTTCGCCAGCAGCCTCGCCCTCACGCGTGTGTACTGCCCGGTACAAAACCCACATACCCACGACAACTCGCCCCCCGAGGCTGCACAAGCCGGTGCACCCACCGGTTTCCAGCCCAAGGAGTGAGCCCGATGATCGGCAGCGTCAGCAACTACACGAGCTATACCGGCACCAGCAGCACCGCCACGCAAAACGCCCGCAGCCAGCAACTGCAGAAGGAGCTGTTCGCCAAGCTCGACAGCAATGGCGACGGTTCGGTGGATCAGGACGAGTTGGGCAGCGCCCTGTCGCAGAAGTCCGACGATGGCCTGCTGGTCAGCCTGAGCCAGCAGTTCGGCGATCTGGACAGCGATGCCAGCGGCAGCCTCAGCGCCGATGAAATGACCGCCATGGCGCCTCCGCCGCCACCGCCCCACGACCAAGCGCCGAACACCGAACTGGCCGATGCCCTGATCAGCGCCCTGGACACCGACGGCGACGGCGCCATCAGCGGCGACGAGCTGAGCACCGGCCTGACCAGCGCCGGCAGCACTGCCGACAGCAGCGAAATCTTCTCGGTTTTGGACAAGAACCAGGACGGCGTCGTCAGCCAGGACGAGCTCGCCGCCAGCCTCGCTCCTCCATCGCCGCCGCAGCAGCCGATGTCCGGCGATGAACTGTTCAGCCAGCTCGATGCCGACAGCGACGGCAGCGTCACCGCCACCGAACTGAGCAGCGCCGTGCAGACCGGCGCCAGCGCCTCGTCCTCCGACACCGACAACGCCGCCGCGCTGCTCAAGGTGCTGGACAGCGACGGCAGCGGCGGTGTCAGCAGCGACGAGTTGAAGGCTGCGCTGCAGGCCGGCCGCGAACGCCCGAACGACGAAGCGACGGCCGACACCCGACAGTCCACGGCCCAGGCGCTGAACCGCATGATCGCCAACCTGAGCAAGCAGTACTCGCTCGACAACGCGGCGCCGGTGGGCAAGTACCTGAATGTGTCGACTTGAGCCGAAGGCATGACGGGCAGGCCCGCTCTTGCAGGTTCCTGTGGGCGCAACTGCCTTGATCCGGCCTTGCGGCGCCTCGACTGACGCCATCGCCAGCAGGCTGGCTCCTACAGGGGATCTCTGCTGAACGCGAGATTGTCGTTCAACGCAAAACCCTGTGGGAGCCAGGCTGCTGGCGATGAAGACGCCGCCGATGGCCGGGCAACGCCTCAGCGCCGGTCTTCGACCCGCGCCTGGCTCTTGCTCCAGTCGGTCAGCAGGCTGTAGGCCACCGCCAACAGGGTCGGCCCGATGAACAGGCCGATGAAGCCGAACGCGATCAAGCCGCCGAACACTCCGAGCAGCACGATCACCAGCGGCAGGTTGCCGCCGCGGCTGATCAGGTACGGCTTGAGCACGTTGTCCACGCCGCTGATGATGAACGTGCCCCAGATCCCGAGAAATACCGCCATCCCGTAGTCGCCCTTCCAGGCCAGCCACGCCGTGGCCGGGATCCACACCAGCGGCGGCCCCATCGGGATCAGGCTGAGCAGGAAGGTGACGATCCCCAGCACCAGCGCCCCCGGCACCCCGGCGATCAGGAAGCCGATCAGCGCCAGCAGCCCCTGGGCCGCCGCCGTGCCGATCACCCCGTTGACCACCCGCTGCACCGTGCCGGCCACCAGTTCGATGTAGTAACCGGCGCGGTCGCCGATCAGCCGCTCGAGCAGGCTGTGGACGAACGCCGCCAGCCGCGGGCCGTCACGGTAGAAGAAGAACACGAAGACGATGCTCAGGGTCAGTTCGAGCATGCCGCTGCCGATCTGCGCGCTGCGCGCCAGCAGCCAGTTGCCGACCTGCCCGAGGTAAGGCTTGACCGCCACGATCACCGCGGCGCCCTGCTGATCGATGCTGTTCCAGACCCGCACCAGCCGCTCGCCCACCAGCGGCACGGCGCCCAGCCAGTCCGGCGCCTCCGGCAGGCCGTCGACCTGCACGTCCTTGATGAACGACGTGGCGTCACGCACATGGTCGGCCAGGTTGAACCCCAGCCATACCAGCGGCGCCGCCACCAGCAGCATCCAGCCCAGGGTCAGCACCAGCGCCGCCAGGGACTCGCGGCCATTGAGCCAACGGGTCAGCAGGCGCATCAGCGGCCAGCTGGCGAACGCCAGCACCGCGCCCCAGAACAGCGCCGACCAGAACGGCGCCATCACCCACAGGCTGGCGCCGAACAGCACCAGCAGGAGGATCTGCACCAACAGCCGATCGTTATTGAGCATGTGAGGTCCCGAAACAATGATTCAGCCAAAGAGTAGGCGAACACGCCGCCCGTGTCCGCCCGATGTGCCTAGCGCAACAGGTCGATGCGCAGGCCGGAACCATCCCCGCTGCCGGTTTCCATCCGGGCCGCACGCACGCCGGAGCCGATCAGCGCCTGGCGCCAGGCCTCGGCCTTCGGCCCTGCGACCGTCACCCGCAGCGTGGTGTCGAGGTTCAGCCCACGGGACAGCAGGCGCAGCCAGGTGTCGTCCGGCTCGCCGGAGAGTTTCGGGAAATCCAGCTCGCCGGTGCTCTTGAGCTGGCGCAGCAAGGTCGCGGAGGTCGGCAGCAGGTCACCCAGCGGCGCGCCGGATTCGAACTGCTCGACGTGCAGGTAGGCCTTGCGGTTGCCCCGCGTGATGCCGTAGAGCGCCACCAGCGTGTTGTCCCGTGGCGCCGCCAGCCTCAGCAGCAGATAGGCCTGCTGCTCGTCGGCGCCGTACAGCTTGGCGTTGCCGAACACTTCGTTGGCCCACAGGCTGCTTTCGCCGCAATCCCGGGCCTGACACCAGAACAGCAGTTCGGCGTCCTGCTTCTGCAGGGCCTCGCGGGCGACGGTGAAGGCTTCGGTGGAGGAATGCTCCGGCGGCAGCTCATAGGTGACGGAGGTGGTCTGGCCGCGGGCACCGACCTGGCCGTCGAAGCGCAACTGGCCGCTGATCTTGCGGATGGCGCCCAACGGGTAGATGCGTTCCATCTCGACGGGCGCGCGGTAATCGACGATCTGGGCGTCGGCCAGGCGCGGCACGATCGGCAGATCCTGGCTGCCGGGCAGGTCGGCGGCCGACGCCGCGGCGCTGAAGCAGCCCAGCGCCAGCAGGCTGATGAATCGAATGCGCAGGCTCATCGGATCGGCATGGCCTGGGCGCCCTGGAGGCGGTGCGGGGTTGCGGTGCGGAAATCCATCTTGGTCGTCTCCCATTTCAACCCGCTCAGCCTCGACAGTTGCCCGGCGCAAGTCAAGGAATGGCGAAGAACCGATTGAAACAGTCTGCGACAAGCCCCGCGCCGGACGCGTCGTTCAGGTGCAGGTGGTGCCCGCCGGGCAGCTGTTCACGACTGAAGGGTAGACGCTCCAGCAGCTGCGGATGCTTGGCCAGCATGCCGTCGGCCGCCACCACCAATTGCGCGGGGCAGGTGATGCGCTGGACGAACGCTAGCGCCTGCTCCTGGGTCAGGCGCAGCGGCGACGGCAAGGTCAGGCGATTGTCGGTGCGCCAGGTGTAGCCGCCCGGCACCGGCATCAGCCCGCGTTGCGCCAGCAGTTCGGCGGCCTCGCGGCTGACCGCCACCAGGCCTTTCATGCGCGCTTCGACGGCGCGGTCGAGGGTGGCGTAGACCGGTTTGCGCTTGTCCCGCAGATCCAGTTGCGCCTGGAGGGCCATGCCCATGCGTTCGGCGGCGTTTTCGCCCTTGTCGGTGGGCGGGATCACCCCGTCGATCAGCGCCAGGTGGCTGATGCGCTCCGGCATCGAGCCGGCCAGCACCAGCGAAACGATGGCCCCCAGCGAATGCCCGAGCAGGCCGAAGCGCGTCCAGCCCAATTGCTCGGCGACTTGCAGCACATCGTGGGCGTAGTCCCACAGCGCATAGCCGGCGCCGTTCGGGCGGTGCCCGGAATGCCCGTGGCCGGCCATGTCCAGGGCGACGATGCGCAGGCCTTTGAGCATCGGCGCCAGGCGGGCGAAGCTGTTGGCGTTGTCCAGCCAGCCATGCAGGGCGATCACCGGCAGGCCGTCTTCGGGGCCGAACAGGTGCGCCGCCAGTTCGATGTGCGGCAGGCTCAGGCGCACCTCTTCGACGGCCGGGCTCATGCGCAGTCCTTGCTTTGGCGGCTGTCCCAGCGTTCGAACAGCCCTTTGAGCAGCCGCGCCGTGTCCTGCGGGCGTTCGAGGGGAAACATGTGGCCGCCGGGCATGCTCAGCGCCTCGCCCTGGGGCAGGCGCCCGACGTGACGGGTGTGGTGGTTCATCACCACCCGGCTCTTGTGCCCGCGCACCACCGCCAGCGGCACTTTCAGCTGACGGGTGCGGCCGGGGCTGGTGTGCGGCACGCTGCGGTAGATGCTGATTTCGGTGGCCGGGTCGAAGCGCAGGCGCAGCTTGTCGCCGACCTTGTGCAGGCCGTGCTGCAGGTAGGCATCGAAGCATTCCGGGTCGAAGCCCCGGAACAGGGTCTTGCCGGCGAAGTAGCTGCGGGCGCTGGCGAGGTCGGCGAACTCTTCGCGCCGGCCCAGGGTGCGCCCTGCCGGGGTCAGCCGGTCGATGAAGCCGAAACGCTTGGCGGCGCGGATCACCCACTGATCGGTGCGGGTCAGCACCGGCGAGTCGAGCATCACCACCCCGCGGTACAGCTCCGGGCACCGCAGGGCGGCATGCAGGTGCAGCATGCCGCCGAAGGAGTGGCCGACGCCCCACACCGGTTCGTCTTGCTGGCGCAGGTGATGAACCAGCTCGTCCACGAGGTTGTGCCAGTTGTCGTCCGCCGGGAAACGCGGGTCATGGGCGTGCTGCTCCAGATGCGCGACCCGGTATTCCGGCGCCAGCGCCGCGAACAGTTTGCCGTAGGTGCCCGAAGGGAACCCGTTGGCGTGGGCGAAGAAAATCGGTTGCGGCATACCGGCAGATCCATGAGCGGAAAACATGCGGCGATTGTCCGCAAGAGCGCGCCGCGCAGCAATGACCGTAACTGCCAGGAATGATGACAGTCCGGTCATGGCTATGGCGCAATCGTCACTCAGCGCGCCGGCGGTCGCTCGCCCAGCGGCACCACCGCCATGGTCAGCCGCGACACGCAACTGGCCTTGCCTTCGTCGCTGGTCAGGCGGATGTCCCAGACATGGGTGGTGCGCCCTAAGTGAATGGCCTTGGCCACCGCCGTCACCCGCCCGCTGCGCAGGCCGCGCAAGTGGTTGGCGTTGATCTCCAGGCCCACGCAATAGAATTTGCTGGCGTCGATGCACAGGTAGCTGGCCATCGAGCCGACGGTCTCGGCCAGCACCACCGAGGCGCCGCCGTGCAGCAAGCCATAGGGCTGGTGCGTGCGGTGGTCGATCACCATGCTGGCGGTCAGGGACTCGTCGTCGAAGGCTTCGAAGCGGATGTCCAGCACTTCGCCGATGGTGTTTTTCTGGATCGCGTTCAACTGCTCGATGTTCGGGGTGGTGCGCCACAGGCTCATCGCAGGGTTCCCTTTATTGTTTTGTTCGTCGCTCAATCCTGCCACAGCACCGCCTCGCCGCGCTCGCTCCATTGAGCAAAGCTTGCCCCGTAGGCGTCCTCGATGACGTTGCGCTTGATCTTCAGGGTCGGCGTCAGGAAGCCGTTCTCCACCGCCCACGTGTCCTTGACCACCACCAGCCGATGCAGGCGCTCGTGCTTGTCGAGTGCGGCGTTGACGTCCTCCAGCAGCCTTTCCAGGCTCGAATGCAGCCCGGCGCGGCCCTCGTCCCGGCCGGCGAGCGACAGCACGCACAGCCCCAGCGGCGCGATCAGGCCGTCCCCGACCACGCACACCTGCTCGATCCGCGAATGCACCGCCAGGCGGTTCTCGATGGGCGCCGGCGCCACGTACTTGCCTTTGCTGGTCTTGAAGATTTCCTTCAGCCGCCCGGTCAGGCGCAGGCGCCCCTCGGCATCCTGCTCGCCCTTGTCGCCGGTGCGCAGGAAGCCGTCGTCGGTCAGGGTCTCGGCGGTCTTCTGCGGATCCTTGTAGTAGCCGAGCATGTTCGCCCGGCTGCGCACCAGCACTTCGCCGGACGCGTCGATGCGCACCTCGACGTCCGGGCACGGCTTGCCGATCCAGCCCTGCCGGTACTCGCCGGGCAGGCAGATGTGCGAATAGCCGCAGCTTTCGGTCATGCCGTAGACCTCCAGCACCTCAAGGCCAAGCTTCTGATACCAGTCGAGCAAGGCCTGCGGCACCGGCGCCGCGCCGGACAGCGCCACGCGCAGGGCGTCCAGCCCCAGCCCGGCCAGCACCTTGTGGCCGACCCGCTTGCCGATGAAGGGCAGCCCCAGCAGAAAATCGAGACGCTTGGCCGGGATCTTGCCGTACACCCCCATCTGGAACTTGGTCCAGATCCGCGGCACGCCGAACATCGCCGTCGGCCGCGCCCGTCGCAGGTCGGTTAGGAAGGTGTCGAGGCTTTCGGCGAAGAACACCGTCTGGCCGGTGTAGACCGCCGCCAGTTCGACGAACATGCGCTCGGCGACATGGCACAGCGGCAGATAGGACAGCAACCGGTCATGCTCGCCCAGGCCGAACAGCTGCGTGCCGCGGGTGGTGGCGAAACCGAGGTTGCCGAAGCTGTGCATCACGCCCTTGGGCAGGCCGGTGGTGCCGGAGGTGTAGATGATGGTCGCCAGTTGATCGGCGTCGGGACGCGGATCGTCCTGGATCGGCGAGCTGCGCTGCAGGTCTTCCCAGCTGAAGTCGAAGCTGCCCCCAGGATGCAGCGGCAGGCTGACGGTCGGCAGGCCCTCCGGCACGCCGGCCGACATCGCCGGCCAGTCGTCCAGCTTGCCGATGAACGCCAGCACGCTGTCCGAATGGCGCAGCACCTGGCCGGCCGACTCGGCGGTGAGGTTCGGATAGAGCGGCACCGACACGTGCCCGGCCATCCAGATCGCCAGATCGGCGATGATCCAGTGCGCGCAGTTCTTCGAGATCAGGGCGATGTGGCTGCCCTGGGGCAGTTCGCGGGCGCGCAGCCAGTGCGCCGCACAACGGGCCTGATGGCCGACGTCGGCCCAGGTCAGGGTTTCGACCTGCCCGCCGCCGAGGGGCTGCACCAGGAAGCGTTGTCGGGGGTGACGGGCCTCGCGTTCGTAGAACACGTCCAGCGGCAATCGGAAAGGGGCAGGCATGGGACTCGCTCCTGGTTTTGGGTCAGGAGCAAGCGTAGTCAACCAAGCAAGTGCTTGGTTGGAAATTTCGCACAAATCATTTCAAGGCAATCCCGTGCTGCGGTGCGCCGTCTGACGCCATCGCGGGCAAGCCCGCTCCCACAGGGATCCGGGGTGCATGCAGAATCTGCGGCCGCCGAAAAACAAAGTGGGAGCAGGCGCCTGCGCCTCAAGGATGCTTGAGGCTGTTGAGCGTCATCGAGCCGATCAGCAGTTCGCTGTGCTCAAGTTCGGCCAGCCCGGCGGTGCTGACCTTCTCCGGCGGATAGCCGGCGCCGTGCTGCAGGTAGCTCAACAGGTGCCCCACCAGCGGGTTGTGGCTGACCAGCAAGACATTGCTGACCGACACCAGTTGCTCGGCGACCTTGTCCGGGTCGGTTTCCGGCATGAGCCAATCCACCGTGCGGATCTCCGGCTCGAAGCCGAGCGCCTCGCGCACCAGTTGCGCCGTCTGCTGCGCCCGCAGATAGGGGCTGGCGTAGATCGCCGTCAGCGGCTGGCCCATCAGCCTGGCCGCGCTGCTCAGCACTTCCTTGCGGCCATGGGCGGTCAGTTCCCGCTCGGAGTCGGCGCGCGAGCCGTAGGGCTCGGCCTCGCCGTGACGCAATACCCAGAGTTTCATAGCTTGGGTTCCTCATCTCGAACCGGGTGCGCAGCCGGCGCAACGGTGTGCGGCGCTTCGCCTTCCGGGGTGCGCGGCGTCGGCCAGTCGGCGAACGGCCAGGGTTTCTGGTCGCTGTGGAAACTGCCGAAACGGCCGATCTGAGCCAGGAACTGGCTCAGGCTGTCGCCGAAGTTCATCAGGCCGGCGTTCGGGGCGCCGTAGATCAAACGATAGATCAACTGCACCAGCACCACGGCCCCGAGGATGAACTGCGCCACCTGCCAGACCAGCGCGTACACGATCATCCACAGTACCCGCAGGAGAATGGATTCGTAGCCCGCTTCGTTTTTCGGATCGCTCATGTCTCGTCCCCTGCTGACTCAGTTGAAACCACTGGTGGAAATGAAATCGACATCGGTCTTCGGCTCGCCGCGCATCAACAGGCCGATGACCTGCTCCAGCGTGCGCCCTTCGAACAGAATCGCATGCAGCCCGGCGACCAGCGGCATGTACACGCCGACCTCCTGCGCCTTGGCCTTGAGCACCTTGAGCGTGTTGACCCCTTCGGCCACCTCGCCCAGGCGCGACACCGCCTCGTCCAGGCTCAGCCCTTGGCCCAGGGCGAAGCCGACCTGGTAGTTGCGGCTCTTGGGCGACGAACAGGTGACGATCAGATCGCCCACCCCGGCCAGCCCCAGGAACGTCATCGGGTTGGCGCCCTGGTTCACCGCGAACCGAGTCATCTCGGCCAGGGCGCGGGTGATCAGCATGCTCTTGGTGTTTTCGCCCATGTCCAGCGCCACCGCCATGCCGGCGATGATCGCGTAGACGTTCTTCAGCGCCCCGCCCAACTCCACGCCGAAGCGGTCGGCGCTGGCGTAGACGCGGAAGGTGCGCCCGTGCAGCGCGGCCTGCACCTGGCGGCACAGGTCTTCGTCCTCGCTGGCGACCACCGTGGCGGTCAACGCATGCTCGGCGATCTCCCGCGCCAGGTTCGGCCCGGACAGCACGCCGATGCGCGCCTCTGGGGCGATCTCTTCGAGGATCTGGCTCATCAGCTTGAAGGTGTGGGCTTCGATGCCCTTGGTCAGGCTGACCAGCATCTTGCCCCGCAGCCGTTCGGCATGGCTGGCCAGCACGGTGCGCAGCGCGCTGGAAGGCAGCGCGACAAAGCACAGGTCGCAGGCGTCGAGGGTCTCTTGCAGGTCGGTGACGGGGGTCACCTGAGGCAGGATCTTGATGCCTTTGAGGTAACGCGGGTTCTCGCGGTTGACCCGGATGGCCTCGGCCTGCTCGGGGTCGCGCATCCACTGCCGGACTTGATGGCCGTTCTCGGCCAACAGATTGGCCACGGCGGTACCGAAACTTCCGCCTCCCAGGACCGCGATCGGGCGCTGTTCAGTCATATGTAATCCGTCAATCCATACCAGTGGCGATGGCGGCATTATACGGGGCGGCCCCCGCCGGGACAGCCCCGGCAACAATTACCGCCGCATGTAGGAAGAAGACCAAGAAAACCGAGGAAAATGCCTGCATCGTGAATGGAAAAGTCACTGCGCTCGGTTAACATGCGCGCCACTTATTCGCTATCAAGGCTGTCTCGTGTCTTTTGGTCCATCTTCCACACGTTCCTCCCTGCTGCTGGCGCTGCTGTTCAGCCCGGCCGTGCTGGCGGACGACCTCTTTCTGGACAGCGAGGCCCTGCCGCAGATCCTGACCGCCACCCGCCTGAAACAGTCGCCGGCCGAAGTGCCCGGCAGCATGACCGTGCTCGACAGCGAACTGATCAACGCCAGCGGCGCCCGGGACATCAGCGAACTGCTGCGCCAGGTGCCGGGCATGATGGTCGGCGACATCAGCGGCAACCAGGCCGCCGTCAACTACCACGGCACCAACGCCACCCAGGCGCGGCGCATGCAGGTGCTGATCGACGGCCGTTCGGTGTACCGCGCCGGCCTGGCCACGGTGGACTGGAGCGACATCCCGGTGGCCATGGAAGACGTGGAGCGCATCGAGGTGTTCCGCGGCCCCAACACCGTCAGCTACGGCGCCAATGCGCTGATGGCGGTGGTCAACATCATCACGCGCAACCCGGCGGACAGCCACGGCACGCGCATCAAGATCAGCCGCGGCCAGCGCGGCATCAACGACTACTACGCCAGCCAAGGCACCGGCTGGAACGGCGGCAACCTGCGCCTGTCGCTGTCCGGCCAGCAGGACGACGGCTTCGATGAAGACCGCACCGGCGCCGACTACCGCGACAGCCGACGCCTGGACCGCTTCAGCCTGGCGGTCAGCCACACGCTCAGCGACGATCAGAGCCTGGATTGGCAGATCAACGCGAAGGACGGCACCAACCAGCGCCCCTACACCTACCGGCCGGTGTTCTACGGCATCACCGCGGCCGGCAACAATTCCGACGTGATCGCCAAGGACTACGCCGGCTCGGTGCGCTGGAACCTCGACGTGAATCCCGACCACAGCCTGTATGTGCAGGGTTCGGCGCAGCACTGGGACCGGCAGCAGACCTGGCGCGCCTGCGACGCCGAAGTGTCGTTCAGTCCGCAACTGACCGAGCTGTGGAAACTCAACCCCAACTACACCGAACTGCTGGCGCGCAACATGAACCGCTTCACCGGCCCGGGCGCACCGCCCGGCACGCCGGCCGAGATGGCGCTGGCCAACCAGGTGCTGGACCAGTGGCGCAACGGCGCCAGCCGCACCGTGTGCGGCGACATCGACCAGAGCATCCGCGAGTCGCGCTATGACCTAGAATTGCAGGACACCCTCAGCCTGTCCGACAGCCTGCGCCTGGTCAGCGGCATGAACTACCGTTACGACCGGGCCGAGTCCGAAACCTATTTCAACGGCACGCTGGACGACACCACCTGGCGCACGTTCGGCCAGTTGGAGTGGCGCGCCAGCGAACATTGGCTGCTGCAGGGCGGTGCGATGTTCGAAGACACCCGGCTGGTGGGCAGTTCGCTGACGCCCAGGTTCGCGGTCAATTACCTGATCAATCCGCGCCACGGCCTGCGCGCGGTGTATTCGGAGGCGATCCGTTCGCCGGGCATGTTCGAGAACAACGTCAACTGGAGCTATCAGGTCTCGGGGCTGCGGCCCTACGCCTACGGTCAGTCCTCGGCCCGCTACTTCGTCAAGACCCGCGGCCCCGGCGACCTCGACCAGGAACGCATGCGTTCGCGGGAACTGGGCTACAACGGCTTTTTCGCCGACCTGGGCCTGGCCCTGGACGTGAAACTGTTCTACGACGAAATCACCGGCATGATCAGCGAGCCGCTGCGCAACAATCAGTTCATCGCCAGCAACGCCAACAGCGCCCGCTTCCGCGGCACCGAAACCCAGGCGGACTGGCGCCTGAGCGCCGTCGACCGGTTGCGCGTGACCTATGCCTTCGTCGACGCGCAGGCCAGCAACCCCCAGGACCAACAGTTCACCGCGCGCAACAGCGGTTCCGCCGGCTGGCTGCGCGACTGGGGCCGGGGCTGGAGCAGCGCCCTCTTCTACTACGGCGACAACGCGCTCAACGGTTACCGCTTCGAGCGGGTGGACACGCGCATCGCCAAACGCATCCCCCTGGGCAAGGCCCAGCTGCAATTGGCCGGCGTGGTGCAGCAGCGTCTGGACCATGAGCCGACCACGTTCGTCGACAACAACTACGACGACCGCCGCGTGATGTACCTCAGCGCGGAGCTGGAGTTTTAAGATGCGTCTGCCCCTGTCACGGAAGATGCCGGGCGTCGGCCACTGGCTGGCCGGGCTCTGCCTGTTCCTGACAGCGTGGCTGCACGGCGTGGCCGTGCAGGCGGCGGACATCCTGTTGACCGGCGCCGAGGAAAGCCCGGGGGTGCAGTCCTTCGTCCAGGCCCTGAGCGAGCTGCGCCCCACCGACCGCGTACGCTTCCAGCCGTTGGCCAGCCTGCCGGCCCCGGGCAAGCTGCCGGCCAGCCTGCGCCTGATCCTGCTGGATCTGCCGAGCCTGGACTGGCGCCTGCAAGAGACCCCGGGGCCGGCCACCCTGGTGCTGCGCATCAGCCGCCTGCAAGCGCAGCAGCGCTTCGGCAACGCCCAGCCGCCGTCGCACCTGAGCCTGCTGTGGAGCGACCCGATGCCCGGCCGCCAACTGCAGCTGATCCGCCGGCTCCTGCCCCAGGCCCGCCGGGTCGGCGTGCTGTTCGACCGGCACAGCGAGTTTCTTTTGCAGGAGCTGCACCTGGCGGCCCGGTCGCTGGATCTGGAAATCGTCGGCGAGCGCTGGGACAACACCCGCGACAGCCGCCCGTTGCAGGCCTTGCTGAAAAACAGCGACGTGCTGCTGGGGCTCGACGACCCTGACCTATACAACCCCAAGACCGCGAAAAACCTGCTGCTCAGCAGTTATTCCCGACAACTGGCGCTGATCGGCCCCAACGTCGCGTTCGTGCGCGCCGGCAGCCTGGCCAGCAGCTACAGCGACCAGAGCGACTGGCTGGCCATTCTCGACGCCTTGCTCGACCGTCCGCCGGCCAACTGGCCGCGCACGCTCTACCCCGATCGTTTCAAGGTCTCAAGCAATGCCCAGGTGGCTCGTTCCTTAGGTATCGAACTGCCCGATGAAGTGTCTGTGGCCAAGGATTTGGCCGAAGGAGAGCGCCGCCCATGATTTTCCGCCGCCGCTGGGACATCAACACCCGCACCCAACTGATCAGCCTGGGCCCTGCGCTGTTGCTGACTTTGCTCCTGATCACCTTCTTCACCTTCGTGCGCATCCAGGATCTGCGCCAGGAGCTCACCCGCACCGGCCAACTGATCGCCAACCAACTGGCGCCGGCCACCGAATACGGGGTGATCTCCGGCAACAACGAAGTGCTGGAGAGCCTGCTCAAAGCCACCCTGGCTACGCCCAACGTACGTTTCCTGGAGGTGCAGGACAGCGGCAACCGAGTGCTGGCCTACGTCGAGCAAGCGGCGAACGCCCACAACCGCCCGCATCAGGTCGAGGTGTTCCAGGCGCCGGTCAGGCTGCAGCGGATCGCCCTGCACAACGACTTTTTCCAGGACAGCCGTCCGGCCAGGAACGGCACCGGCGAGGATTACCTGGGCCGGGTGATCGTCGGCCTGTCCAGCGACGCCTTCAGCCAGCGCCAGCAGGAAATCCTGCTCAAGGCCGGCATCCTCGCGCTGTTCGCCCTGCTGTTCACCTTCGTCCTAGCACGGCGGCTGGCCGGCAGCCTGTCCCAGCCGATCCGCGACATCGGCCATGCGGTGCGGGCCATCCAGGACGGCGACTTCAAGACGCCGCTGCCGATCGTCGACGACACCGAACTGGGCGCCCTGTCGCAGCACATCAACAACCTGGCCCAGGCCCTGGAACAGGCCAGCCGCGAACAGCAGCAGGCCATGGCGCAACTGATCCAGACCCGCGAAGAGGCGGAAAAGGCCAACAACGCCAAATCGGACTTCCTGGCGATGATGAGCCATGAACTGCGCACGCCCATGAACGGCGTCCTCGGCATGCTGCAGTTGCTTGAGACCACCGAGATGACCGAAGAGCAGATCGAGTACGCCGCCCTGGCGTCCGAGTCCACCGAGCACTTGCTCAAGGTCATCAACGACATCCTGGACTTCTCGCGCATCGAGCGTTCGGAGCTGGAACTGGAGCACATCCCCTTCAACCTGGCCGACCTGATCGCCGCCTGCGCCCAGTCGTTCCAGCACAGCGCCCTGCAGCGCGGCTTGAGCCTGCAGTTGCGGATCCCGGACGACATGCGCGATCTGCAGGTGCAAGGCGATCCGACGCGGATCCGACAGATTCTGGTCAACCTGGTGGGCAACGCGCTGAAGTTCACCGAACAGGGCCAGGTCGGCATCGAAGCGCAATGGCAGTCGCTGGACCACGAACTGCTCTGGTTCACCTGCTCGGTGCGCGACAGCGGCATCGGCATCTCCCCGCAAAGCCTGGAACTGATGTTCAACGCGTTCCAGCAGGCCGACAGTTCGATCTCCCGACGCTACGGCGGGACGGGGCTGGGCCTGCCGATCGCCCGCACCCTCGCCGAACGGATGGGCGGCACCCTGCGGGCGCAGAGCGAAGAAGGCCGCGGTTCGGTGTTTACCCTGGAAATCCCCTTGGCTATATATAAGCAGGCGTTGCCGACACTGGCGGCGCCACGCCTCTTGGCCGGCGACGGCCACGGCGAAGGGCGCAAGGTGCTGCTGGTGGAGGACAACCCGGTCAACCAGACCGTGATCGAAGCGATGCTGCGCAGCCTGGGCTTTGCCGTCAGCATCGCCACCGACGGCGCGCAAGCGGTGCGCTGCGCCGACGGGCAGCGATTCGAAGCTATCCTGATGGACTGCCGGCTGCCGGTCATCGACGGCTACGAGGCGACGCGCCAGATCCGCCGCCTGCCCGCCTGCAACGATGTGCCGATCATCGCGCTGACCGCCAACGCCTTGCAGGGCGACCGGGAAAACTGCCTGTCGGCGGGGATGAACGACTATCTGGCCAAGCCGTTCAAACGCAACGATTTGCAGCAGATCATGCAGCGCTGGGTGCAGTAAGGGACAGCCTTTCAAGCATCTGCGACTGGCGTGGAAAGCGAAAGTGCGGCAGTCTTAGGCTCCCGAACGGGCCTCAAAAGGGGCTTGAATAAAAATTTCAGTGCACAAGTGTACATTCATGTCCTTGGTGCTGTGACTTTCACTACAACGCAATAGTCTATGAGTAGGCTGCCGGATCGAGGCATGAACGCTTCGGTCGGCCGGGAAGAACGCCCCACCTGCCGCATGGGACTATTGAGGAGCTCGCATGACCAAACAAAACGCCTTTACCCGGGAAGACCTGCTGCGCTGCAGTCGCGGTGAGCTGTTCGGCCCAGGTAACGCGCAACTGCCCGCCCCGAACATGCTGATGGTGGATCGCATCACCCACATCTGCGAAGAAGGCGGCAAGTACGGCAAAGGTGAATTGGTCGCCGAGCTGGACATCACCCCGGACCTGTGGTTCTTCGCCTGCCATTTCGAAGGCGATCCGGTGATGCCGGGCTGCCTGGGCCTGGACGCCATGTGGCAACTGGTCGGCTTCTTCCTAGGCTGGCAAGGCCTGCCGGGCCGCGGCCGTGCGCTGGGTTCGGGCGAAGTGAAGTTCTTCGGCCAGGTGCTGCCGACCGCCAGCAAAGTCACCTACAACATTCATATCAAGCGCGTCCTCAAGGGCAAGCTGAACATGGCCATCGCCGATGGTTCGGTCAGCGTCGACGGTCGCGAAATCTACACCGCCGAAGGCCTACGGGTCGGCGTGTTCACCTCCACTGACAACTTCTAAGGGTTATCCGCATGCGCCGCGTCGTTATCACTGGTCTGGGCATCGTTTCTTGCCTGGGCAATGACAAAGAGACCGTCTCCGCCAACCTGCGTGCAAGCCGCCCTGGCATCCGGTTCAACCCGGAATACGCCGAAATGGGTCTGCGTAGCCAGGTTTCCGGCTCCATCGACCTCAACCTCGAAGAACTGATCGACCGCAAGGTCTACCGTTTCGTCGGTCACGCAGCCGCCTACGCCTACCTGGCGATGGCTGACGCGATCAAGGACTCCGGCCTGACCGAAGAGCAGGTGTCCAACCCGCGCACCGGCCTGATCGCCGGCTCCGGCGGCGCCTCCACCCTGAACCAGATGGAAGCGCTGGACATCCTGCGCGAGAAAGGCGTCAAGCGCGTCGGCCCGTACCGCGTGACCCGCACCATGAGCAGCACCGTGTCGGCCTGCCTGGCCACACCGTTCAAGATCAAGGGCCTGAACTACTCCATCGCCTCCGCCTGCGCCACCAGCGCCCACTGCATCGGCACCGCGATGGAACAGATCCAGATGGGCAAGCAGGACATCGTCTTCGCCGGCGGCGGCGAAGAAGAGCACTGGAGCCAGTCGTTCCTGTTCGACGCCATGGGCGCCCTGTCCAGCAAGCGCAACGACACCCCGGAAAAGGCCTCCCGCGCCTACGACGCCGACCGTGACGGTTTCGTCATCGCCGGCGGCGGCGGCATGGTGGTGGTCGAGGAGCTGGAGCACGCTCTGGCCCGCGGCGCGAAGATCTACGCGGAAATCGTCGGCTACGGCGCGACCTCCGACGGCTACGACATGGTCGCCCCGAGCGGCGAAGGCGCGATCCGCTGCATGCAGCAGGCGCTGTCCACCGTCGACACCCCGATCGACTACCTGAACACCCACGGCACCTCAACCCCGGTCGGCGACGTCGCGGAAATGAAAGGCGTGCGCGAAGTCTTCGGTGACAAGGCGCCGGCCATCAGCTCCACCAAGAGCCTGTCGGGTCACTCCCTGGGCGCCGCCGGCGTTCACGAAGCGATCTACTGCATGCTGATGATGGAAGGCAACTTCATCGCCGGCTCCGCCAACATCGACGAGCTGGATCCGGAAGTGGCCGACCTGCCGGTGCTGACCCAGACCCGCGAGAACGCCAAGATCGACACCGTGATGAGCAACAGCTTCGGCTTCGGCGGCACCAACGCCACCCTGGTGCTGAAGCGCTGGACCGGCAAGTGATTTCACGCTGCTGAGCCGCACATGAAAAACGCCCCGACCGGTTCGGGGCGTTTTTTTTTCGCCTGGAGAAACCTCGCCGCCGGACGCCCGCCAAGGCACAACGGCTTGCGCAAAGGGGTGCGCAACGCCCCGCCAACATGAAACATCTGTCATGCAACTTCCCGCCCTGCGACTGAATGTCGCGTATCACGCGGGCTCCAGCACTGTTGCGAAATCCGCAAGGATACATTGCAGAAACCGAACGTTTACTTAGCAAGCTAACAAACTCTATAAAAGAGTCCTGCACATGCCTTGCTGCAGATAACAGAGATTGGAGCTAGCAGATGACTGTAAAAGTGACTGAACGCGACGATTCACACATGTCCCATGAAGGCGTGGCCGCCGGCGTACGGATCTGGGACGTGCATCAACAGGACTTGCTGGTGGGGATGTTCCACAACGAGGCCGACGCCCACAGCTACAAGGCCGAGCTGGAGCTGCTGGAGCGCCAGCGCGAACAGGGCTGAGCGGCAAGCGACACAGCATCCATAACGACGAACCCCGCCATGAGCGGGGTTCGTCGTTATGCGTGTCGGACGCTTACCACATCAGATCGTCAGGGATCTGATAGGCCGCGTACGGATCGTCCTCGTCCGTGACCTCTTCGGTCTTCTCGTTCATCTGCACGATGCGCTGCGGATCGCGCTCCTGGATCTTCAGGGCGGCCTCGCGCGGGATCACTTCGTAGCCGCCGGCGTGGTGCACGATCGCCAGCGAACCGCTGCTGAGCTTGTTGCGCATCAGCGTGTTGACCGAAAGGCGCTTGACCTTCTTGTCATCGACGAAGTTGTAGTAGTCCTCGGTGTTCAGCTTCGGCAGGCGCGACACCTCGATCAATTGCTTGATCTGCGCGGCGCGGGCCTTGGCCTCGGCCTTTTCCTGCTGCTGGCGGTTCAGCTCCTGGTCGCGCTTGACCTTCTCGGCCTGGGCCTCCTGGGCCGCGCGCTGCTGCGAGTCGTCCAGCTCGATTTGCCCCTTGTGGGCCAGGCGTTGCTGCTTTTGCTTGTCCTTGCTGACTTGCTTGACCTGCTTTTGGTTGACCAGCCCTGCCTTGAGCAACTGGTCGCGAAGGGAAATACTCATGGTGCTTACTCACTTGGGCAAATTGCTCAGCCGCAGCCGGGCGCATTCTTTTCCTGTCGTTTGGCTTCGCCCCACAAGGCGTCCAACTCTTCGAGGGTGCAATCTTCCATGGGACGACGGGTGTCGCGCAATGCCTGTTCGATAAAACGGAAACGCCGCTCGAACTTGCCGTTGGCGCCGCGCAGCGCGGTTTCCGGATCGACCTTCAGGTGCCGGGCCAGGTTGACCACCGAAAACAGCAGATCGCCGATCTCGTCGGCCACCGCCGCCGGGTCGTTTTCCGACATGGCCTCAAGCACCTCGTCGAGCTCCTCGCGCACCTTGTCCAACACCGGCAAAGCGTCCGGCCAGTCGAAACCGACCTGCCCGGCGCGCTTCTGCAGCTTGGCCGAGCGCGACAAGGCCGGCAGCGCGGCGGGCACGTCGTCGAGCAGCGACAGTTGCTGCGGCTCGGCGGATTTCTCGGCGCGCTCTTCGGCCTTGATCTCTTCCCAACGCTCCTTGACCTGCTCTTCGTTCAGCCGCGGCACGTCCAGCGGCGCATACAGGTCGCCGGTGGGAAACACGTGCGGGTGACGGCGCACCAGCTTGCGGGTGATGCTGTCCACCACGCCGGCGAACTCGAACCGACCCTCCTCCCGGGCCAGCTGGCTGTAATACACCACCTGGAACAGCAGATCGCCCAACTCGCCCTGCAAGTGATCGAAATCGCCGCGCTCGATGGCGTCGGCGACCTCGTAGGCCTCTTCCAGGGTGTGCGGGACGATGGTGGCGTAGGTCTGCTTGATGTCCCACGGGCAGCCGTACTGCGGATCCCGCAGACGGTTCATCAGGTGCAGCAGGTCTTCCAGGCTGTACGTCATGTCTGTCTCACCACAAAACCCTGCGCAAGCGGGCAGGCCCGCTTGCGCCGTTGCTCCTCAAGGCGTGCGGTTGCGCCGCGTCTCGATGATGTTCGGCAACTGGGAAATCCGCCCCAGCAACCGCCCCAGCGCGTCCAGCCCCGGGATCTCGATGGTCAGGGACATCAGCGCGGTGTTGTCCTCCTTGTTCGAGCGGGTGTTGACCGCCAGCACGTTGATGCGCTCGTTGAGCAGCACTTGCGAGACGTCACGCAGCAGCCCGGAACGGTCGTAGGCGCGGATGACGATGTCCACCGGGTAGGTGAGCACCGGCACCGGGCCCCAGCTGACCTGGATGATGCGCTCCGGCTCGCGGCCGGCCAGTTGCAGCACCGAGGCGCAGTCCTGGCGGTGGATGCTCACGCCGCGGCCCTGGGTGATGTAGCCGACGATCGCGTCGCCCGGCAACGGCTGGCAGCAGCCGGCCATCTGCGTCATCAGGTTGCCGACGCCCTGGATCTGGATGTCGCCGCGCTTGCCCGGCTTGTAGCCGGCGGCCTTGCGCGGGATCAGCTCCAGCTGCTCGTTGCCGCGCTCCGGCTCGACCAGCTGCTGCGCCAGGTTGACCAGCTGCGCCAGGCGCAGGTCGCCGGCACCGAGGGCGGCGAACAGGTCTTCGGCGGTCTTCATGTTGGCCTTGTCGGCCAGCTTGTCGAAGTCCACCGCCGGCAGGCCGAGGCGGTTGAGCTCGCGCTCGAGCAGGGTCTTGCCCGCCGCGACGTTCTGATCCCGGGCCTGCAGCTTGAACCAGTGGACGATCTTGGCCCGCGCCCGGGACGTGGTGACGTACCCCAGGTTCGGGTTCAGCCAGTCGCGGCTCGGGGTGCCATGCTTGCTGGTGATGATCTCGACCTGCTCGCCGGTCTGCAGGCTGTAGTTAAGCGGCACGATCCGCCCGTTGATCTTGGCGCCGCGGCAGTTGTGGCCGATCTCGGTGTGCACGCGGTAGGCGAAGTCCAGCGGCGTCGCGCCCTTGGGCAGGTCGATGGCATGGCCGTCCGGGGTGAAGATGTAGACCCGGTCCGGCTCGATGTCGACCCGCAGTTGCTCGGCCAGGCCGCCGATGTCGCCCAGCTCTTCATGCCACTCGAGCACCTGACGCAGCCAGGAGATCTTCTCTTCGTAGTGGTTGGAGCCGGACTTGACGTCGGTGCCCTTGTAGCGCCAGTGCGCGCAGACGCCGAGTTCGGCCTCCTCGTGCATGGCGTGGGTACGGATCTGCACCTCCAGCACCTTGCCTTCCGGGCCGATCACGGCGGTGTGCAGCGAGCGGTAGCCGTTCTCCTTCGGGTTGGCGATGTAGTCGTCGAACTCTTTGGGGATGTGCCGCCACAGGGTGTGGACGATGCCGAGCGCGGTGTAGCAGTCGCGCATCTCCGGCACCAGCACGCGCACGGCGCGCACGTCGTAGATCTGGCTGAACTCCAGGCCCTTGCGCTGCATCTTTCGCCAGATCGAATAGATGTGCTTGGCCCGGCCGCTGATGTCGGCCTCGACGCCGGTGGCCTGCAGTTCGTTCTTGAGCTGGGTCATCACGTCGCTGATGAAGCGTTCGCGGTCGAGCCGCCGCTCGTGCAGCAGCTTGGCGATCTGCTTGTACTGGTCAGGCTCCAGGTAGCGGAAGGACAGGTCCTCCAGCTCCCACTTGATGTGGCCGATGCCGAGCCTGTGCGCCAGCGGCGCATAGATGTCGAACACCTCCCGGGCGACCCGGTTGCGCTTCTCGTCGTCGGCGGTCTTCACCGCCCGGATCGCGCAGGTGCGCTCGGCCAGCTTGATCAGCGCGACGCGCACGTCGTCGACCATGGCCACCAGCATCTTGCGCAGGTTCTCGACCTGGCCCTGGGTGCCCAGCACCATGGACTGACGGGGGCTGAGGCTGGCGCTGATCGCCGCCATGCGCTGCACGCCGTCGATCAGCTTGGCGACCACCGGGCCGAACCGCTGGCTGACCGCCGCGAGCTCGATCTGGCCTTCGCGCACGCCGCGGTACAGCACGGCGGCCACCAGGGAATCCTGGTCGAGCTTGAGGTCGGCCAGGATCTCGGCGATCTCAAGACCGGTGCTGAAGCTGCCGCTGCCCTCGGTCCACAGATTGTTCGCCGCTTTGGATTGCTGCTCGGCCTGACGGGCGTATTCGCAGGCCTCCTTCAAGGCTTCGCGATCCAGCGCCAGATCGACGCTGACCGCATGATCGAGCCAAGCCTCGAGATTGATACTGCCGTCGGTGTTGATCGGCTGGTGTGCTCTCACCTGTACCATCTTGCTTTACCTTCCCTACGACGCAGATTCAATGCGTCAAATCGCTGACCTTCATTGCCCGTTCGCGCTCGCGGGGCTGGGACGAGCGCTGTCCGGGCGGACCAGACGGATCAGACGGGCCATCCTAGCCCGCTTCAAATAACGCCATGGCCTCGACATGCGCCGTCTGAGGAAACATATCGAGAATCCCGGCACGTTTTAACCGGTAGCCCTGCTTGATCAATTCGACCGTGTCGCGCGCCAGAGTTGCAGGGTTGCACGACACGTACACCAGCCGTTGGGCACCCAGGGTCGCCAGCTTGCGCACCACCTCGAAAGCACCGTCACGGGGTGGGTCCAAGAGTACCGCAGAAAAGCCGTTTCCGATCCATTCGGCATCGGTCAAAGGCTGGGATAAATCGGCCTGAAAAAACTTTGTGTTATGCAAATTGTTGCTGGCGGCGTTCTCCGCCGCACGGTCGACCATCGTCTGCACGCCTTCGACCGCCACCACCTCACGCACGGCCTTGGCCAACGGCAAGGCAAAGTTGCCCAGGCCGCAGAACAGGTCGAGCACACGCTCATCGCCCGTGGGCTTGAGCCACTCCAGTGCCTGGGCGACCATCGCCTCGTTGACGCCGGCGTTGACCTGGATGAAGTCGCCCGGACGCCAGGCCAGCTCCAGCCCCCACGTCTCCAGGCGGTAGCCCAGCGACTGCGCAGGGTCCGTAGGCTGCGGCTCGCCTTCGCCGTGCAGCCACAGCTGCGCCCCGTGGAACGCGCAGAAATCCTTGAGGATCGTCAGGTCCGGCTCCGACAGCGGCGCCGTGTGCCGCAGCAGCACCGCCAGCGACGAGCCGCTGAACAGTTCCACATGCCCCAGCGCCTGAGGCTTGCCCAAGCGGCGGAGCATGTCCGGCAGCCGGCTCATGATCGGCTGCAAGGGCTGTACCAGCACCGGGCACTCATCGATCGCGACGATGTCCTGGCTGCCGGCGGCGCGAAAGCCGACGTCCAGGCGCTTCGCCTTGGCGTCCCAGCGCACCGCCACCCGGGCGCGGCGCCGGTAGCCGAATTCGGGGCCGGTCAACGGCGTGGCCCATTCTTGCGGTTCGACGCCGGCGACCCGCGACAGCTGCTCGGCCAGCATGCGCTGTTTCAGGGCAAGCTGTTCAGCGTGGGGCAGATGCTGCACGCTGCAACCGCCGCAGCGGCCCGCGTGCGGGCAAAGGGCCGGACGGCGCAATTCGCTGGCCTTGAGCACGCGCTCGGCGCGGGCCTCGACCACTTTACCGTGGGCGCCGAGCACCCGCGCCTCGACCTCCTCGCCTGCGAGGGCGCCGAGGACGAACCAGGTGCGGCCTTCGAAGAACGCGATGCCGCGACCGTCATTGGCCAGGCGCTCGATGCTCAGGCGCTGCTTCTTGCCGGTCGGGAGTTGCGGGGCCTTGCTGCCGCCGGTGGGCTGGAAGCGCAGGCCTCTTGCTTGCTTGGCCATCAGTTGGGCGCGTCGAACAGGCCGGTCGACAGGTAGCGGTCGCCGCGGTCGCAGATGATCGCGACGATCACCGCGTTCTCGACTTCCTTGGACAAGCGCAGCATCGCCGCCACCGCACCGCCCGAGGACACGCCGCAGAAGATGCCTTCTTCGCGGGCCAGGCGACGGGTGACATCTTCGGCTTCGCTCTGCGCCATGTCGACGATGCGGTCGACGCGGTCGGCCTGGTAGATCTTCGGCAGGTATTCCTGCGGCCAGCGGCGGATGCCGGGAATGGCCGAGCCTTCCATCGGTTGCAGGCCGATGATCTGCACGTTGTCGTTCTGTTCCTTGAGGTAGCGCGACACGCCCATGATGGTGCCGGTGGTGCCCATGGAACTGACGAAATGGGTGATGGTGCCCTGGGTCTGGCGCCAGATCTCCGGGCCGGTGGTGGCGTAGTGGGCTTCGGGGTTGTCGCCGTTGGCGAACTGGTCGAGCACCTTGCCGCGGCCTTCGGCCTCCATCCGCTGGGCCAGGTCGCGGGCGCCTTCCATGCCCTCTTCCTGGGTGACCAGGATCAGCTCGGCGCCGTAGGCGGTCATCGCCGCCTTGCGCTCAGCGGTGGAGTTGTCCGGCATGATCAGGATCATCTTGTAGCCCTTGATCGCAGCGGCCATCGCCAGGGCGATCCCGGTGTTGCCCGAGGTCGCCTCGATGAGCGTGTCGCCGGGGCGGATCTGCCCGCGCAGCTCGGCGCGGGTGATCATCGACAACGCCGGACGATCCTTGACCGAACCCGCCGGGTTGTTGCCTTCCAGCTTGAGCAAGAGGGTGTTGCTGGTGGCGCCGGGCAGGCGCTGCAAACGCACCAGCGGCGTGTTGCCGACGCAATCGGCGATGGTTGGGTACTGCAAGGTCATGGCGTTTTTCGCAATCCGGACAGCGGGGGCGCCTATCATACCGGCAAACCCGCGCCGGCCATATCACGCAAAGTATGGTGCTTATGGCTTATGGGAATAAGTGAAGAAACCGTGGGGCCGTCAGCTGATCTGCGGCTGCAGCCCGTCCGCCGCCGGCGCAGGCCGGCCCTGCACCGCCTCGCAGGCGGCGTCGTGCGCCTTCAACCGCAGGTTCAGCCGCAAGCCGTCTGCGCCGTTCTCGGCCCACAGCCTGCCGCCCTGACGCTGCACCGCATTGCGCGCGATGCTCAGGCCCAGGCCGAACCCGCCGTCGCCGGGCCGCGAGCCGTCGAGCCGGATGAACGGCGAGAAGATCCGCTCCAGGTCCGCCTCGGCCACGCCACCCCCCTGATCCTCCAGCCACAGGTGCCAGCAATCGCCGTCGCGTCGCCCGCCGAGCCGCACCACGCCGCCCGGCGGCGAATGGCGGATGGCGTTGCGCAGAATGTTCTCCAGCGCCTGGGCCAGGGTGTTGAGGTGGCCGCGCACCCAGCAGGAGGCCTCCACCGTGCACTGCAACTGCAGGCTCGGCCAGCCGCTTTCGTAGCAGGCGTTGTCGGTCAGCATTTCCCACAGGGCCTGGATCTGGATCGCCTCGTCGGGCAGCGGCGTGCGCTCGGTGTCGAGCCAGGCCAGCTGGAGGGTGTCTTCCACCAGCCGCTGCATGATGTCGACCTCGCGCCCGATCCGTTCGCGCAACGGCAACAGCGCCTGCTCGCCTTCGCTGGCCACCCGCAGGCGGCTCAATGGCGTGCGCAGTTCGTGGGACAGGTCGCGCAACAGTTGCTGCTGCAGCGCGACGGTCGATTGCAGGCGCTCGGCCATCGAGTCGAAGGCCCGGGCCAGTTCGCCGAGTTCGTCGGGACGCTCGGTGATGCCGCTCGACAGCCGCACATTCAGTTGGTCGGCGCGCCAGGCGTTGGCCAGTTCGCGCAGGTTGTTCAGCGGCATCACCAGCAGGCGGTACAGGCCGACGCACAGCAGCAGCGTGAACAGGCCGGGGATCACCCCGTTGGTGATGACCCGCCAGAACGTCTTGTAGCGCCCCGGCAGGAAGCGCTCGGGCAGCTCGATCACCAGGCTGCCGGCGGACGGGTTCTCGGGGAACGGCACCCGCAGCCACGGCAGGCCCTTTTTGTGGATCGGCCAGTCAGGCCCGCGCAGGAAGGTCAGGCGCAGGGTCTCGGCCTCGCTCAACGGCTGGCTGCCCAACGATTGCAGGTGGCCGCCGATCACTCCGACCCAACCCGCCTCGCGCCAGTGCATGGTCCGCAGCCAGGCGTCGACGCCCTCCTGCCGCCCTTCCCGCCAGGCCTGCTCGGCCTCGGCCGCATAACGGGCCAACGTGCCCCGAGCCTCGTCGGACAGGAACTGATTGCGCTGCTCCATGTAGCGACCCCAGGACCAGCTCAGCCAGATCATCAGCAGACAGAACGCCACCAGCAGGCAGGCCAGTTTCCAGAACAGCGAGTGTCGCCCCGGCAGCTCAGACGGTTTCATCGGGTGCGCTCAATACGTAACCCTTGCCCCACACCGTGCGCACTTCGCGCTCGCCGTAGCCGACGGCCTTGAGTTTGCGGCGGATCTGGCTGATGTGCATGTCGAGGCTGCGGTCGTGGGGCGCGTAGCCGCGCTGCAGCACGTGCTGATAGAGGAAGGCCTTGCTCAGCACCTCTTCGGGGTTGCGGTCGAGGGTCTCCAGCAGGCGATACTCGCTGCGGGTCAGGCCGGCGGGCCGGCCTTGGTAGGACACATCGCACTGTTCATCGTCGAAACGCAGCGCGCCCGCCGCCACGGGTTCGGCCAACGGCGCCGGACGCCGGTCGAGCGCGACGCGCCGCAGGATCGCCTCAATGCGCACATGCAGCTCGGCCATGCTGAACGGCTTGGGCAGGTAGTCGTCGGCGCCGAGGCGAAAGCCGCTGATGCGGTCGGCTTCGGCGCCCAGGGCGGACATCAGCAGCACCGGCGTGGAGTGGCTCTGGCGCAGTTGCGTGAGCACATCGAGCCCGTCCAGCCCCGGCAGCAGGATGTCCATCAGCACCACGTCGAACGGCTGGTGCCGGGCGACATCGAGGCCCTCCTGGCCGTTGCGGCACCAGGTCACCTGAAAGCCGCTGCGGCCCAGGTGCTCGTGGACATAGGCACCGAGCACAGGATCGTCTTCGATGGAAAGGATGCGGGGCTGGCCAACAGAGACAGGAGTCATGACTATCTGCAAATAATTCTCAGTTGGCGGATTATTCAAGATTGCCGGGCGCCGGGCAACCCGAGCCTGATCCGGCAGACGGACGTCGCGGCTGCGGCCGATGGACGGCGGCGGCATTTTTCCCAAGATTGCCCGCGAGCAAATCGCTACACTGCGCCAAAGCCGCGTGCCGGACGCACGCGAGAGTCAACGGATCAGCGGGATGCGGGAGATGGGCGTGCTCAAGAAACTGGGAATCAAAGGTCGCGTGCTGTTGCTGACCCTGTTGCCCACCAGCCTGATGGCGCTGGTGCTGGGCGGCTACTTCACCTGGACGCAGCAAGTCGACCTGCAGGCCCAACTGATGCAGCGCGGCGAAATGATCGCCGAGCAACTGGCGCCGCTGGTGGCGCCGGCCATGGGCCACGGCGACAGCGAACTGCTCGAACGCATCGCCACCCAGTCCCTGGAGCAGTCCGACGTGCGCGCCGTGACCTTCCTGGCGCCGGACCGCTCGCCCCTGGCCCACGCCGGCCCGACCATGCTCAACCAGGCCCCCAGCGGCGACAGCCTGCAACTGCTGCGGCGCAGCGGCAACGATGCGACCCGCTACCTGCTGCCGGTGTTCGGCAAGCACCGCAACCTGGCCGGCGAACTGATCCCCGAAGAGTCCGACCGCCTGCTCGGCTGGGTCGAACTGGAACTGTCGCACAACGGCATGCTGCTGCGCGGCTACCGCAGCCTGTTCGCCAGCCTGCTGCTGATCGGCGCAGGCCTGGCCGGCGCGGCGCTGTTGGCCGTGCGCATGGGGCGCACCATCAACCGGCCGCTGAGCCAGATCAAGCAGGCCGTCGCGCAGCTCAAGGACGGCCACCTGGAAACCCGCCTGCCGCCCCTCGGCAGCCAGGAACTCGACGAGTTGGCCTCCGGCATCAACCGCATGGCCGGCACCTTGCAGAACGCCCGGGAAGAACTGCAGCACAGCGTCGACCAGGCCACCGAAGACGTGCGCCAGAACCTCGAAACCATCGAGATCCAGAACATCGAACTGGACCTGGCGCGCAAGGAAGCCCTGGAGGCGAGCCGGATCAAATCCGAGTTCCTGGCCAACATGAGCCATGAGATCCGCACGCCGCTCAACGGCATCCTCGGCTTCACCCACCTGCTGCAGAAAAGCGAGCTCACCCCGCGCCAGCTCGACTACCTGGGAACCATCGAGAAGTCCGCCGACAGCCTGCTGGGGATCATCAACGAGATCCTCGACTTCTCCAAGATCGAGGCCGGCAAGCTGGTGCTCGACCACATTCCGTTCAACCTGCGCGACCTGCTGCAGGACACCCTGACCATACTGGCCCCGGCCGCCCACGCCAAACAGCTGGAGCTGGTCAGCCTGGTCTACCGCGACACGCCGCTGTCGCTGGTCGGCGATCCGCTGCGGCTCAAGCAGATCCTCACCAACCTGGTCAGCAACGCGATCAAGTTCACCCGCGAAGGCACCATCGTCGCCCGGGCGATGCTCGAAGAAGAGCACGAGGACAGCGTGCAGCTGCGCATCAGCATCCAGGACACCGGCATCGGCCTCTCGGCCCAGGACGTGCGCGCCCTGTTCCAGGCCTTCAGCCAGGCGGACAACTCGCTGTCGCGCCAGCCGGGCGGCACCGGCCTGGGGCTGGTGATCTCCAAGCGCCTGATCGAGCAGATGGGCGGCGAGATCGGCGTGGACAGCACGCCTGGCGAAGGCTCGGAGTTCTGGATCAGCCTGAGCCTGCCCAAGACCCGCGACGACACCGACGACCTGCCGGCCGCGCCATTGCTCGGGCGCCGGGTGGCGGTGCTGGAGAACCACGAACTGGCCCGCCAGGCGCTGCAGCACCAACTGGAGGACTGCGGCCTGGACGTCACCCCGTTCAACACCCTGGAGAGCCTGACCAACGGCGTCACCGGCGCCCACCAGACCGAGCAGGCCATCGACCTGGCGGTGCTCGGCATCACCAGCAACGACATGCTTCCGGAACGGCTGAACCAGCACATCTGGGATCTCGAACACCTGGGCTGCAAAGTGCTGGTGCTGTGCCCGACCACCGAACAGACCCTGTTCCACCTCTCGGTGCCCAACCCCCACAGCCAGCTTCAGGCCAAACCGGCCTGCACGCGCAAACTGCGGCGGGCGCTGTCGGACCTGGTGCTGCCGCGCCAGACCCGCAGCGAGCCGGGCGAGCCGCTGTCCAGCCGTGCACCGAAAGTGCTGTGCGTCGACGACAACCCGGCCAACCTGCTGCTGGTGCAGACGCTGCTCGAAGACATGGGCGCCAAGGTGCTGGCCGTGGAAAGCGGCTACGCGGCGGTCAACGCCGTGCAGAGCGAAGCGTTCGACCTGGTGCTGATGGACGTGCAGATGCCGGGCATGGACGGCCGCCAGAGCACCGAAACCATCCGTCAGTGGGAAAGCGAACGGCACTGCACGCCGCTGCCGATCGTCGCCCTCACCGCCCACGCCATGGCCAACGAAAAGCGCGCCTTGCTGCAAAGCGGCATGGACGACTACCTGACCAAGCCGATCAGCGAACGGCAACTGGCCCAGGTGGTGCTGAAGTGGACCGGGCTGGCGCTGCGCAATCCGGTGCAGGAGCGCGCCGCCGACGGCGTGGCCGGCCCTCAGGATCTGCCGGTGCTCGATCACGAGGAAGGCCTGCGCCTGGCCGCCGGCAAGGCGGATCTGGCGGCGGACATGCTGGCGATGCTGCTGGCCTCGCTTGAGGCCGACCGGGAAGCGATTCGCACGGCCCGCGACGGCAACGACCAGAACGCCTTGCTCGAACGGGTGCACCGCCTGCACGGCGCCACCCGGTACTGCGGCGTGCCGCAACTGCGCGCCGCCTGCCAGCGCAGCGAAACCCTGCTCAAGCAGCAGGATCCCAACGCCGCCCAGGCGCTGGACGAGCTGGATCGGGCGATCAACCGCCTGGCCGCGCAAGCCAGGATCAGTGCCTGATCCAGGACAACGCCGGCGGCGCCACGGACGGCTACAGTGAGCGTGGGCCATCAGGCCCCGCGACCCGGTTTCAGGAGGCCAGCATGCGCACGATCGTTTTCAGCAGCCAGACGTATGACCGCGACAGTTTCCTCGCCGCCCCCTGCCCGGACGGCATCGAGCTGCACTTCCAGCCGGCGCGGCTGTGCCTGGACACCGCCGCGCTGGCCGAGCATCACGAGGTGGTCTGCGCCTTCATCAACGACGACCTCGGCGCACCGGTGCTGGAACGTCTGGCCGCCGGCGGCACGCGGCTGATCGCGCTGCGTTCGGCCGGCTACAACCACATCGACCTGGCCGCCGCCCGGCGCCTGGGACTGGCGGTCGTGCGGGTGCCCGCCTACTCGCCCCATGCCGTGGCCGAACACGCGGTGGCGTTGATCCTGGCGCTCAACCGGCGCCTGCACCGCGCCTACAACCGCACCCGCGAAGGCGATTTCAGCCTGCACGGCCTGACCGGCTTCGATCTGGTGGGCAAGACCGTCGGCATCGTCGGCACCGGGCAGATCGGCGCCACGTTCGCCAAGATCATGCACGGCTTCGGCTGCGAACTGCTGGCCTACGACCCGTACCCCAACCCCGCCGTCGAAGCGCTGGGGGCCCGCTACCTGAGCCTGCCCGAGCTGCTGGCCCGGTCACGGATCATCAGCCTGCACTGCCCGCTGAACGCGCAGAGCAAGCACCTGATCAACCGCCAATCGCTGGCGTGCCTGCAACCGGGGACGATGCTGATCAACACAGGGCGCGGCGGGCTGGTCGACACACCCGCGCTGATCGACGCCCTGAAGGACGGCCAGTTGGGGTATCTGGGGCTGGACGTCTATGAGGAGGAGGCGCAGCTGTTCTTCGAAGACCGCTCCGACCTGCCGCTGCAGGACGATGTCCTCGCCCGCCTGCTGACCTTCCCCAATGTGATCGTCACCGCCCACCAGGCCTTCCTGACCCACGAGGCCCTGGGGGCGATCGCCGAGACGACCCTGCGCAACATCGCCGCCTGGGCGCAGGGCGCGCCGCAGAACCGGGTCGAGGCCTGAGCCGGCTCAGGACGGCTTGAGCGACGACGCCAGGATCAGCAACGCCAGCCAACCGAAGCCCAGCAGCCGCTGTTTGGCCGAGTGGCCGCTGCGCAGCAGGAACCAGACAAAAAAGCCCGGCAGCAGGAACACCATGATCTTCAGCCAGCCTTCCACCGGCCGCGAACCGTCGGCGTTCAACTGAGGCTCGACCGGTTGCGCCGCCTGCGCACGCCGGCGGCGACCGGCCGCCGCCGGCGTGGCCCGTGGCTGCGGCGCAGGCGCTGCGGGCGCGATCGACGCTTCGGGAACGGATTCGTTGCGCGGCAGGCGGCCAAAGGAAATCGGCGACTTCGTTGCCTCAGCGCCGCCCGCGCCGTGCTCCAGCGGGGCTCCGCAATGGATGCACGCCGATGTCTGCGAGCTGATGCTGCGCTTGCATTCATAACATTCGATCAGCGCCATGTTCCGTTCCTTAGAAAAAAGAAGCGGCAGTTTGCCATGACTGCGGTGCCGGTTTGAACCGGATCGAAGGTCGCAAGCGCGCGTCATTCTGCAATCCGGCCCGTGCTAGCATGTCGCGCATATTTGGAGGCTCCATGGTCGAACACGATTTCCGCTACACCCTGATGAACCCGCAACACACCCTCACCGAATGCCGCGCCATCGTGCCGGGCCGCTATCAGGTCACCGGCAACGGCGGCTCGATCCGCGTCGGCGACGTCCTGGTGGTCACCCTCAAGGGCAGCAAGGACCTGTCCATGCGCCTGACCGTCGAAACCGTCCGCCACCTGATCAACCCGCCGGGCCAATGGACCGCGATGACCCAGGGGCCGGTGTTCGGCGAACTGGCGATCCACACCTGGCAGGTCAACTGCGATGCGTGCGCCAAAGCCCTGAGCTTCGAGTTCGCGGTGGACGCCAAGCTCGGCAAGCCGGCCGAGACGGCCGCCGCCACCGCACGCATCGCCGAACTGGGCTGGCAGGCCGTGGGCGGCAAGCATGTGTGCCCGAGCTGCCGGGAGTCCGCGTGATGAAACACCTGGCCCTGACCGCCGCCGTCGGTGCCGGCCTCGCCGGGTGCGCCGCCGAGCCGGTGCAGCTGCAGCAGAACCGCAGCTACATCCTGGAATGGATCGGCGAACGCCCGCTGATGGACTACAGCCACTTGACCGTCACCCTGGGCGACGATGGCCGGGCCTACGGCAACGGCGGCTGCAACCATTGGTTCGCGCCGTACACCCTGGACGGCGACAAACTGAGCTTCGGCAAGATCGGCAAGACCCGCAAGCAATGCGCGCCGGCGCTGATGGAGCAGGAACAGCGCTTCTTGCAGGCGCTGGAGAAGGTCGAGCGCTGGGACGTCTCGCCGATCGAGCAGATGCGCTTCTGGCCCGTCGAAGGCAAGCCGTTGCGCTGGTGGCTGGAAGAAGGCTGAAGCCTTTTTATGGCGAGGGAGCACGTTCCCTCGCCACAGCACCCCTTCAGTTGGTCGCCTTCAGCGCCTCCAGCTTCGCCATCACCCCCGCCGCCGTCTGCTCGCCCAGCAACTGCTCACGCACCTTGCCCTTGTTGTCGATGATGTAGGTCACCGGCAAGGCCTCGCTGCGCGGCAGTTCGAACAGGTCCGCCGGATCCTGCGCCAGCACGGTGAAGCGGATGCCCAGCTTCTCGCTGGCGCCTTTGAGCTCCTCACCTTGCACGTTGTCGAAGTTGACCCCGAACACGCCGATCTTCCTGTCCTTGAGCTGCTCGGCCAAGTGGTTGAGCTCCGGGATCTCGGTGCGGCACGGGCCGCACCATTCGGCCCAGTAGTTGAGCACCACCCACTGCTTGTCGAGGCGCTCGGAGGCCACTTTCTGCCCGTTCTGATCGATGCCATAGTCGTTACCGCAGCCCCCCAGCATCAACGCTCCGATGATCGTCAATGCCGCTGCCAGTCGCCGTGTCATGTCATGTTCCTTGTGAAAAATTGAATGCGCCTGCGACCCGTCGCCTCCCGAGGTTCTGGATTGCGCGCTGCACAGTTAGAATAGCCGCCACTTTACGCCATAAGCGACCCGCCATGACCGATCTGACGCTCTATCACAACCCGCGCTGCTCGAAATCCCGTGGCGCACTCGAACTGCTCGAAGCCCGTGGCCTGACCCCGAACGTGGTGCGTTACCTCGAAACCCCGCTGGACGCCGCGCAGATCAAGGCCTTGCTCGGCAAGCTGGGGATCGGCGCCCGGCAACTGCTGCGCACCGGCGAAGATGAATACAACACGCTTCAGCTGGCCGACAGCAGCCTCAGCGAAGAACAACTGATCGCCGCCATCGCGGACCATCCGAAACTGATGGAGCGCCCGATCCTCGAAGCCGGCGACAAGGCCGTCATCGGCCGTCCGCCGGAGCGGGTCCTGGAGCTGCTGCCGTGAGCGATCCGTACATTCTGGTCCTGTATTACAGCCGCAGCGGCTCGACCAACGAGATGGCCCGGCAGATCGCCCGCGGCGTCGAACAGGCCGGGCTCGAAGCGCGCCTGCGCACCGTGCCGGCGATCTCCGCCGAGTGCGAAGCGGTGGCGCCGGACATTCCCGACGAAGGCGCGCTGTACGCCACGCTGGACGACCTGAAGAACTGCGCCGGCCTGGCCCTGGGCAGCCCGACCCGCTTCGGCAACATGGCCGCGCCGCTCAAGTACTTCCTCGACGGCACCAGCAACCTCTGGCTGACCGGCGCCCTGGTGGGCAAGCCGGCCGGCGTGTTCACCTCCACCGCCAGCCTGCACGGCGGCCAGGAGACCACGCTGCTGTCGATGATGCTGCCGCTGCTGCATCACGGCATGCTGATCACCGGCCTGCCCTACAGCGAATCGGCGCTGCTGGAGACCCAGGGCGGCGGCACGCCGTACGGCGCCAGCCACCATGCCGGGGCCGACGGCAAGAGCGGCCTGGACAGCCACGAAATCGCGCTGTGCCGCGCCTTGGGCGCACGCCTGGCGAAAACCGCGCAGAAGCTGGGGAGCTGAGGATGGCGAAAAAGCCCAAAGTCTTGCCCGCCGTCGAATGGCTCGCGCCGCGGGTGCGGGTGATGCGGATCGTCAGCCTGCTGTGCTTCTTCGCCCTGGCCGGACTGCTCGCCGCCTACTACCTGGTGTTCGCCGACCTGCACGGCGCGCGCCCCTGGGTGATCCTGCTGATCGAGCTGATCCCGTGGATCGTGCTCGCGCCGGGCATGGTCACGGGCAGCCCGCGGGGGCATTCGTGGATGTGCTTTGCGGTGAACCTGTACTTCATCAAGGGCGCGCTGGCCGCGTATGACCCGGGCCGTCAGCTGTTCGGCGTGCTGGAGATGATCGCCAGCCTGGCGGTGTTCTGCTCGGCGCTGCTGTATGTGCGGTGGCGGTATCAGCTGGACCGCAAGCGGGCGGGCGAAGGCGAGGTCAGCGTCGCCTGACCGCTCGCCATCGCCAGCAGGCTGGCTCCCACACGGGACCTGCGGTGCTCACCAATCCCCTGTAGGAGCCAGCCTGCTGGCGATCGCAGACAACCCCGATCTTAATGATTGACGGTATAGGCCAGCATCATCGAGATCTGGCTCATCGGCCGTCCGCCGCTCTCTTCGTGCCAGCGGTTGAAGGCGTCCTGCACCGTGGCCAGGTCGCGCAGGCTGCTCGGCACCTTGTCGATGATGCCTTGGGCGTTCAGCGCCGCCACCACGTCGTAGCTCGGCACGAAGGTGTCCTTGCCGGCCATCCGCAGGAACCGCGGCGCCGACAGCCCGCCCAGTTGGTGGCCGCGCTTTTTCAGGTACGTCCACAGGCCGACGATGTCGGTCACCGGCCAGTCGGCGAGCAAGGCGCCGAAGCTGCCCTTCTCTTTCTCCACATCCAGGATGAACTGCGCATTGCGCGGCACGCTCTTGAGCTTGCCCAGGTGGCGGATGATCCGCGCGTCCTGCATCAGGCGCTCAAGGTGCTCGGCGCTCATCAGCACGACCTTTTCCGGGTCGAAGCCGAAGAACACCTCCTCGAAGGCCGGCCACTTGGCGTCCACCAGGCTGTGCTTGAGCCCGGCGCGGAACACTCGCAGGGCCATGGTCGACAGGTAGCGGTCGTCGCCCACCGCACGCAGTTGCGCCGCGGTCTTGGGGACAGGCAGGTGGGCTTCCAGTTCGGCCGCCGAACCGAAACGGTTCAGACAGTATTCGTGCAGCCACTTGTAGTCGCGCATGCCCTCTCCTGAGGTCTGAAATGAATGTCGCCCGAGAACACAAACGACAGTGGGAGCCAGCCTGCCGGCGATGACGCTGCATCAGTCGTGACGCACCGGATCGCCAGCAGGCTGGCTCCCACCTTGACGGGGCTTAGAGATTGACGACGTTGACGAAGCGCGAAGCCGCCGTCTCGTCGATCTTCAGGCTGGTGAAGTCGAACAGGTTGCGGTCGGCCAGTTGCGACGGCACCACGTTCTGCAGGCTGCGGAAGATGCTTTCGGTGCGGCCCGGGGTCTTGCGCTCCCAGTCCTGGAGCATTTCCTTGACCACCTGGCGCTGCAGGTTTTCCTGGGAGCCGCACAGGTTGCACGGGATGATCGGGAACTGCTTGAAGTCCGAGTAGGCCTGGATGTCCTTCTCGTTGCAGTAGGCCAGGGGGCGGATCACCACGTTGCGGCCGTCGTCGGCGCGCAGCTTGGGCGGCATGGCCTTGAGGGTACCGTTGAAGAACATGTTCAGGAAGAACGTCTCGACGATGTCGTCGCGGTGGTGCCCCAAGGCCATCTTGGTCGCGCCGATCTCGTCGGCGAAGGTGTACAGCGTGCCGCGGCGCAGGCGCGAGCACAGCGAGCAGGTGGTCTTGCCTTCCGGCACCAGCTCCTTGACCACCGAATAGGTGTCCTTTTCGACGATGTGGTACTCGATGCCCAGCTCTTTGAGGTAGGCCGGCAGGACGTGCTCGGGGAAGCCCGGCTGCTTCTGGTCCATGTTCACCGCGACGATCTCGAACTTGACCGGCGCGACCTTCTGCAGGTGCATCAGCACATCGAGCATGGTGTAGCTGTCTTTGCCCCCGGACAGGCAGACCATCACCTTGTCGCCGTCCTCGATCATGTTGAAGTCGGCGACCGCTTCGCCGGCCAGGCGGCGCAGGCGCTTTTGCAGTTTGTTCTGGTTGACGGTGAGAGTGCCCATGACGCGAAATCCGTGAGGTGTGACGAAGGGCGGGCATTTTACGCAAAAACGCCGCCCGGGCGAAGGGCCGCGGGTCTGTCGCTGCGCCGGCGGCTCAAGTCCCTGCGGCGATTAAGCCCTGGGTTTACAGCGCGATTTGCTCTAAGCCCCTACACCCTGTGCGGTCAAGACCTTCCTATACTGCGACATAAGGTCGCATCGATGTCTGGAGACCTGAATTTGCTCGGCCACCTTGGCCCGAAGGCGCTCCGTTGGGGGGCGATGGCAATACAAAGAGGAGTGACTGGCATGATCCATCACGTAGTGGGGCTCTTCACCCACCCCGATCAGGAATGGAAGGAAATCCGTGGCGACCAGGAAGAAAGCATCAGCCACATGTACCTGACGCACACGCTGATCCTGGCGGCGATCCCCGCGGTCTCGGCGTTCATCGGCACGACCCAGGTCGGCTGGGTGATCGGCAGCCGTGCGCCGGTGATGCTGACCCTCGAAAGCGCGCTGTGGATGACGATCATGTCGTACCTGGCGATGCTCGGCGGCGTGGCGGTCATGGGCGCGTTCATCCACTGGATGGCCCGCACCTACGACGCCAACCCGAGCCTGGCCCGTTGCGTGGCCTTCGCCACCTACACCGCGACGCCGCTGTTCGTCGGCGGGCTGGCGGCGCTGTATCCGCACATGTGGCTGGGGATGATCGTCGGCACGGCGGCCATCTGCTACACGGTGTACCTGCTCTACGTGGGCCTGCCCACCTTCATGAACATACCGACCGATGAGGGATTCCTGTTTTCCAGCTCGGTGCTGGCGGTAGGCCTGGTGGTGCTGGTGGCCATCATGGCGTTCACCGTGATTGTCTGGGGGCTGGGCGTGGGCCCGGTCTACACCAACTAGCGATCCCCCCGAAAAGAACAAGATCCGCCAACACCAGGCCGCCGCAAGGCGGCCTTCTCATGCCCGGGAAAGCCGCGACCATTCGGCGGTCCGGCGATGCGCAAGGCCGGAAGGTTGCGGCATACTCCAAGCTTCTGGAGATCCATCAAGCATGCCCGAGCAACTCAATACCCGCGTCGAAGACTGTTTCCAACTCGCCGAATCCTTTTTCAAACGTCCTTTCAAGCGCCCCGTGGTGAGCCTCAAGCTGCGCGGGCAAAAAGCCGGGGTCGCGCACCTGCACGAGAACCTGCTGCGCTTCAACCCGCAGCTGTACCGGGAAAACACCGAGCATTTCCTCAAGCAGACCGTGGCCCATGAGGTCGCGCACCTGATCGCCCATCAACTGTTCGGCGACCGCATCCAGCCCCACGGCGAGGAATGGCAGCTGATCATGCGCGGCGTCTACGAATTGCCGCCCGACCGCTGCCACACCTATGAGGTCAAGCGCCGCAGCGTGACCCGCTACATCTACAAGTGCCCGTGCGCCGACAGCGACTTCCCGTTCACGGCCCAGCGCCATAGCCTGGTCAGGCAGGGGCGACGGTACCTGTGCCGCAGATGCCGGAACACCTTGGTGTTCAGCGGGGAGATGCGGGTCGAATAGCGCGGATCCCGTGGCGCCTGTTCCGGCCCCATCGCCAGCTGGCTGGCTCCCATACTGGATCTTTGGCGTTCACACATCCCCTGCTGGCGAAGGGCCGGGACAGCCGCTAGAGCACCACCTTGGCTTGCCGCAGCGCCTCGATCTCCGCAGCAGCGAAGCCCAACCCCTCCAGCACCTGATCCGTATGCGCCCCCAGCGCCGCCCCGACATGCCGCGGCGGCGGCAACGCTTCGGAGAACTTCAGCGGGCAAGCAATCTGCGCCTGGGCCGTGCCGTCCCCACGCGGTACCTGCGCCACCAGCGCCCGCGCCTGCAACTGCGGATGCCCCACCGCCTCGCCCAGATTCAACACCGGTTCGACGCAGGCATCGATGCCGGCGAACAGCTCGCACAGGTCGGCAAAGTCATGTTTCTCGAACTCGACCTTCAAGGCCTCCTTGAGCGCCCGTTGCTGCTGCGGCTTGGGTGACAAACCCTGGGCCGCCAGTTCCGGCCGCCCCAGCGCCGCACACAGTTGCTGCATGAAGGCCGGCTCCAGGCTGCCCACCGACATCCAGCGCCCATCCCGGGAGCGGTAGTAATCGTAGAAGCTGCCGCCATTGAGCATCTGATCTTCCCAGCCCGGTAGTTCACCACACGCCAGATACCCGGCGCCGGCCATGGCGTTCAGGCTGAAGGCGCAGTCGGTCATGCTCACGTCCAGGTGTGTGCCCTGCCCGCTCTGCTGGCGAGAAATCACCGCCGCCAGCAAACCGATCACCCCGTGCAGCGAGCCGCCGGCGATATCCGCCACCTGCATGCCCAGCGGCAACGGCCCGCTGTCGGCGCGCCCGGTGTGGCTGGAGAGCCCGGCCAGGGCCAGGTAATTGATGTCGTGGCCGGCGCGATCCTTGTAAGGGCCGGTCTGGCCGTAGCCGGTGATCGACACGTAGATCAGCCGGGGGTTGATCGCCTTCAGTGCCTCATAGCCCAGCCCCAGGCGCTCCATCACGCCGGGACGGAACTGCTCCAGCACGATGTCGTAGTCCGCCAGCAAACGCTTGATCACCTCCAGCGCTTCGGGCTGCTTCAGGTCCAGGGCCAGGCTGCGCTTGTTGCGGTTGAGGTAGGCGTGGCTGGCCGATATCCCGTGATCGTGGGGCGGCAGCACCCGCACCAGATCCAGGCGGGTCGGAGATTCGATGCGCAGCACCTCGGCGCCCATGTCCGCCAGCAGCAGCGACGCGAACGGCCCCGGCAGCAGGGTCGAGAAATCCAGGATTTTCAGTGAGGCCAGCGGTGCGGACATGGGCGATCTCCGTGAACGATCCCAGCAGCCTAGGCAGCCCCGGCCGGGGCGGCAATCACCGGATGCGTCAGCGGCAGTGACCGTTGCGCTCAAACCGCAGGCAAGAAAAAACCCGCCGCAGCGGGTTTCTTCATGACGCCAGCGTTACTTGACGCTGCTTGGGGTCGCGCCTTCGGCCACGCCCAGGTCGTCTTCCGGACGGGTATCGGCGATGCCGCGACCGCCCGAGGCCAGCTCGGCCTGCAGCACGTCGGTGTCCAGCTCCTTGACCCACTTGGCGACCACGATGGTGGCGACGGCGTTGCCGACCAGGTTGGTCAACGCACGGGCTTCGGACATGAAGCGGTCGATGCCCAGGATCAGCGCCAGGCCGGCCACCGGCAGGTGACCGACGGCCGACAGCGTGGCCGCCAGCACGATGAAGCCCGAACCGGTCACGCCGGCCGCGCCTTTGGAGGACAGCAGCAACACCACCAGCAGGGTGATCTGATGGGTGATGTCCATGTGCGTGTCGGTGGCCTGGGCGATGAACACGGCGGCCATGGTCAGGTAGATCGCGGTGCCGTCGAGGTTGAACGAGTAGCCGGTCGGGATCACCAGACCCACGACGGATTTCTTCGCGCCCAGACGCTCCATCTTGATCAGCATGCGCGGCAGCACCGATTCCGACGACGAGGTGCCGAGCACGATCAGCAGCTCTTCACGGATGTAGCGGATCATCTTCAGCACGCTGAAGCCGTGCATGCGGGCGATGGCGCCGAGCACGATCAGGATGAACGCCAGGCACGTGATGTAGAAGCAGGCCATCAGTTGACCCAACTGCACCAGCGAGCCGACGCCGTAGGCGCCGATGGTGAACGCCATCGCACCGAAGGCACCGATCGGCGCAAGCTTCATGATCATGTTGATGATGTTGAACATCACGTGGGCGAAGCGATCGATGAAGTCGAGGATCGGCTTGCCGTAGGCGCCCAGGCGGTGCAGGGCGAAACCGAAGATCACCGAGAACATCAGCACTTGCAGGATGTCGCCGGTGGCGAAGGCGCCGACGATGGTGCTCGGGATCACGTTGAGCAGGAAGCCCACGACGCTTTGCTCGGCGCCTTGCTGCACGTAGGTCGCGACTTTCGAGGCGTCCAGGGTGCTCACGTCGACGTGCATGCCGTTGCCGGGCTGCACGATGTTGACCACGACCAGGCCGACCAGCAGGGCGATGGTCGAAACGATTTCGAAGTACAGGAGCGCGTAGCCGCCGGTCTTGCCGACCGATTTCATGTTCTGCATGCCGGCGATGCCGCTGACGACGGTGCAGAAGATGATCGGGGCGATGATCATTTTGATCAGTTTGATGAACCCGTCACCCAGCGGCTTTACGGCCACACCGAGCTGCGGATAGTAGTGGCCGAGCGCGATACCGATGCAGATTGCGACGATCACCTGGAAATACAGGGATTTGTACAGTGGCTGACGAGTCGTCATTGCAAGTTTCCTCAAGAGTCCCGCGGGCAACATCCATCTGTTGAACACGACACTTGAATTGCGAACCCTCCTGCACTGGAGGGATTTGTTGTGTCGAGCGACGCTTTCCGGACCGGCTCGGCGCACGCTTCTGGCGCTTGTATCGCAAACCGCGTGCCACTTTGGCGCATTTCGCTGAAAGCCTTTTGATATCAGGGATTGCGGCCCGATCACGGTCACCGTTGCGCCGACTCGACGTGGCGGATTTCCGCCAACACGCCCGCTCTCGTCCTACAATTTGGCGGAAATCCGCCTTGTTGCACGTTCGGGCCGCCAGCTACCATCCGTCGCCTGAGGGAGGACTTGCCGCTTATGCGCGAACGCACCATTGCCAGCCATTTCGCCCGCGCCGCCCTGGTCGGCGCGCAGCGTGCGGGCCACGACTGCTCGCCGTTGCTGCAGCAGCTGGGCATCAGCCCCGAACTGCTGGAGGAGCCGCGCGCGCGGATCGCCCCTGAGCAGTTCACCCGGCTGATCCAGGGCCTGTGGCTGGCGCTGGACGACGAGTACCTGGGCTTCGGCCGGGCGCCGAGCAAACCCGGCAGCTTCGCCATGATGTGCCATGCCGTGATCCATTGCCGCACGCTGGAGAAGGCGCTCAACCGTGGCTTACTGTTTTATAGCCTATTCCCCGAGGCCCCGCGCCTGACCCTGCACCGCGAGGACGAGTGGGTGCGCCTGAGCCTGGACGATTCGCGGTTATGGGATCCGGATCACTTTCTGACCGAAAGCCTGCTGGTGATCTGGCATCGCCTGGGCAGCTGGATGATCGGCCAGCGGATCCGCCTGGAGCAGGCGACATTCAGCTACCCCAAGCCTGCCCACGGCGCCGAGTACGATCTGCTGTTCTCCTGCCCGTTGTCGTTCTCGGCCGGGCAAAGCAGCCTGCGCTTCCACAGCCGCTACCTGAACATGCCGCTGCTGCAGGACGAGCGCACCCTCAAGCACTTCCTCGAACGCTCCCCCGCCGACCTGCTGTCGCGCCCGGACGACGGCAACAGCCTCAGCAGCCGGCTGCGTCGCCTGCTCAGCCAGGACAGCGCGCGCTGGCCGGACCTGGAAGCGGTGGCGGCGCACCTGCACATCAGCCCGCAGACCCTGCGCCGGCACCTGCGCGAGGAAGGCACCAGCTTTCAGGAGCTCAAGGATCAGCTGCGGCGGGATATCGCCATCTACCACCTGGGACGGGCCGATCTGTCGTTGCAGGCGATCGCCGAGCAGTTGGGGTTTTCCGAGCCGTCGGCGTTTCACCGGGCCTTCAAGAAGTGGACGGGGCTGACGCCGGGGGCTTACCGGGCGCAGGAGCATTGAGCCGGATCTTCGACCGGATCGAATGGCCCCTTCGCGGGCAAGCCCGCTCCCACAGTGATCGTGGGCGTTCACCACTGTTGTGCAGACCGCGGAACCTGTGGGAGCGGGCTTGCCCGCGATGAGGCCTGCAAGGCCAACGCCCAACGGTCAGACCGCCGGGAAGTGAATCCTGAACGCCGCCCCGCCCATCGGCGAATCCCCCAAGGTCAGCTTGGCGCTGTAGCTTTCGATGATGTCCTTGACCACCGCCAGGCCGATGCCCTGCCCCGGATGCTGCCGGTCCAGCCGCTCGCCGCGCTCCAGGATCCGTGCACGCTGATCCTGCGGCACGCCGGGGCCGTCGTCCTCCACGCACAGCTCGACCCCGGCCAGGCTCTCGCGCACGCTGATGCGCACTTCGCCCAGGCACAGGCGGTAGGCGTTCTCCAGCAGGTTGCCCATCATTTCCAGCAAGGCGCCCTGCTCGATCGGCACGTAGCAGTGCTCGGGCAGGTCGAAGGCGACCCGCACACGCTTGTCGCGGTAGACCTTGTCCAGGGTGTCGCACAGGCTCTGCAGCACCGGGCGCAGGCGCACCTGATGGCGCACCAGCCCGCTCTTGCGCAGGCTCGCCCGCTGCAGCTGGTAGCTGATCTGCTGGCTCATGCGCTCGATCTGGTTCTGCAGCACCCAGGCCTGGTCCCGGTCCTGGGGGCGCAGGGCCATGTCTTCGCTGACGCCTTGCAGCACCGCCAGCGGGGTTTTCAGGCTGTGGGCCAGGTCGTCGAGGGAGTCGCGGTAACGGCTGCGCTGCTGGCGTTCGCTGTGCAGCAGGCGGTTGAGCGAGCCGGTCAGGCGCAGCAGTTCGCGCGGGTGCTGTTCGCTGAGGCTCTCGCGGGTGCCGCTTTCGATTTCGTCCAGCTCCTGGCTGAGCCGGCGCAGGGCCTTGAGGCCCCAGGTCAGGCCGATCCACAGCAGCGCCAGCAGCACCAGCAACGCGGCGCCGAAGCCCAGATAGAGATTTTCGCGCAGGCCCTCCAGGGTGGTTTCGTACTCGCGCACCGGTTGCAGGGCAACGATGCTGAACGCCGCGCTCTTGCCGCCCAGCAGCTTGACTTCGACGTCGTAGACGAAGAACTCCTGGCCGTTGCTCTCGCGGATCCGCGCGAACTCGTTGCCGAGGCCGTCGTAGCGCGGCTTGTAGTTGATCTGCTCTTCCTGGGTCGCCTTGGAGCGCCAGACCAGATGCCCTTCGCGGTCGTAGATGTAGCCCAGCAGGCGGAAATCGGCGAGGTTGAAGCGCTCGTCCGGCAACTGCGTGGGCATCACCAGGCGGCCGTTCTCCACGCGGGCGGCGGAGATCAGCGTGGTGACGTCCGACGCCAGGCGCTGCTCGATCGAATCCTGCAACGCCAGGCTGAACGCGCCCTGCATCGCCGGCAACAGGGCGAGCATGAACAGCACCGCCAACGTCGTGGCGGCGAGCATCAAGCGAACGCGAAGGGAGCGGATCAAGTGCAGCGCTCGTTGAACAGGTAGCCCAGGCCGCGCACGGTGTCGATCGGCTTGAACCCGGCCGGGCCTTCCAGCTTGCGGCGCAGACGGCCGACCAGCACTTCGATCACGTTCGGATCGCGCTCGTCGTCATCCGGGTACAGCTGCTCCATGAGGCGGTCCTTGGGCACCACCTGCTGATGGTGGCGCATCAGGTATTCGAGGATCCGGTACTCGTAGGCGGTCAGCGCCAGTGGCTGTTCATCGAGGGTCGCCTGCTTGCGGTTGAGGTCCAGCAGCAGCGGGCCGGCGACGATGGTCGACTGGGTGAACCCGCTGGAGCGGCGCAGCAGCGCATTGAGGCGCGCTTCGAGCTCCTCGAACTGGAACGGCTTGACCACGTAGTCGTCGGCGCCGGCGGCCAGGCCTTCGACCTTGTCCTGCCAGTTGCCGCGGGCGGTGAGGATCAGGATCGGGAACGCCTTGCCCCCCGAACGCAGCTGACGGATCAGGTCCAGCCCGCCCATGCCCGGCAGGCCGAGGTCGATCACCGCCAGATCGAAGTTGAACTGGCCGGTCTGGTACAGCGCCTCCTCGGCGTTGGCCACGGACTCGACCACATGGCCGCTTTCCGTGAGGCGGGTTTGCAGGTGATGGCGCAGCAGCGCTTCATCTTCGACGACCAACAGCTTCATGACCTTCTCCCAGTCAATCGATATTTCCGGACACAACAGGTGGAAGCCAGCCCGCCGGCGATGGCGGTCCGGCAGCCGACAAAGGGTCGACCGTCAGGACGCCATCGCCAGCAGGCTGGCTCCCACAGGGCTTTGCAGTCAACCGCGCCTCAGAAAGCGTAGTTGGCCGACAGGTACGTCTGGGCGCTGCTGGTCAAGTCCAGCGAGCCCTGCTTGCTGCCGCCGCGCTCGCTCATCTCGGTGCTGGCGTTGCTGCGCAGGTAACGGTAACCGAGTTCCACCGAGGTGTTCTGCGACACTTGCTGCAACACACCGAATTGGCCGCCGACGGCGTAACCGATGTCGCTGTCGTGGCTGAAGCCCGGGGAATTCTGGCTCAGCTTGGTCAGGCCGGCGGTGGCGCCGCCGAACAGTTTGGTGCTGTCGCCCACCGGATAGAACAGATCGTAGCTGCCGAGCAGGTTTTCCTGGCGCAGTTTAATGCCATTGTGCGAACCGGACACGGTGTCGTAGGTGGCGTAGTAGCGGCCCTGGCTATTTTGCTGACCGAGGCGCACGCCCCAAGTGTTGTCCTTGCCGATCACGCCGTCGGCGTCCGGGTGACCCAGGTTCTCGTTCAGGGCGTTGGACTTCTTCACTTTGTCGCTGGTCTGGCCGAACGTCAGGCCGGCGAAGTTGGAGGTGGTATCGGCATGGGCGGCGATGCTTGCGCTCATGACGGTGAAGGCCAGCAGCAGTTTGTTCAAACGAGTCATCGGATGTTCCTCTTGGGTGCTCTTCAGGTATGGCGCAAGGTTAACGGCCCTCCCCTGTACCGCCCCTGAACGCTCTCTGAACCTGCGCTGAACCAAATGGACTAGGCTGTCTTGACCCCTTTTCTGTCAGGAGACCCGACCATGCGCCTGTTCCTCGCCCTCGCCCTGCTCCTCGCCAGCGGTTTCAGCCAGGCGGCGATCAAGACCCAGGAGATCCCTTACCAGAGCGCCGACGGCACGAAGCTCATCGGCTACTACGCCTACGACGACGCCCTCAAGGGCCCTCGCCCGGGCGTGGTGGTGGTGCATGAATGGTGGGGGCTGAACGACTACGCCAAGCGCCGCGCCCGCGACCTCGCCGGGCTGGGCTACAGCGCCCTGGCCATCGACATGTACGGCGACGGCAAGAACACCGAGCACCCCAAGGACGCCATGGCCTTCATGCAGGCGGCGCTCAAGGACAGCGCAGCAGCGGGCGCGCGGTTCCAGGCCGGCCTGGATCTGTTGAAGAAACAGCCGCAGACCGACCCGCAAAGACTCGCCGCCATCGGCTACTGCTTCGGCGGCGGCGTGGTGCTGAACGCCGCGCGCCAAGGCGTGCCGCTGGCCGGCGTGGTGAGTTTCCACGGCGCGCTCGCCACCAGCACCCCGGCCACGCCCGGCAGCGTCAAGGCGAAGATCCTCGTCGAACACGGCGCGCTGGACAGCATGGTCACCCCAGACAACGTCGCGGCCTTCAAGGCGGAAATGGACAAGGCCGGGGCCGACTACCGTTTCGTCAGCCTCGACGGCGCCAAGCACGGCTTCAGCAACCCCGACGCCGACCGCCTGAGCCACGGCGAACATGGCGGCCCGGACATCGGCTACAACAAGGCCGCCGATGAAAAGTCCTGGGCGGACATGCAGGCCTTCTTCAAGAACATCTTCGGTTGACCCGAAGGCATCGCCGGCAGGCTCGTTCCGATGCGGGAGCGAGCCTGCCGGCGATGAATCCGCCGCCGGCCTTGAGCTGAGCACCGGCCACCCGGCAAAATGCCCCCCATGAATGCCGAACCCCTGCTCCCCGCCTGCTGCTCCGCGCTCGACGCCCATTGGCCGTTGCCCACGACGCTGCCCGACACCGTGCTGCTGAGCACCCGTTTCGACCCGTCACGCCTGCTCGGCGATGACTTTGCCCGCGCCGCCATCGAGCCCCCGCCGAGCATCCAGCGCTCGGTGGCCAAGCGTCAGGCCGAGTTTTTGGCCGGACGCCTCTGCGCCCGCGCTGCGCTCCAGCAGTTGGAAGGCATAGGCGTGGTGCCGGCCATCGGCGAGGACCGCGCCCCGGTGTGGCCGGCGCACATCTGCGGTTCCATCACCCACGGCACCGGCCGCGCGGCGGCGATCGTCGCCCGCAAGCGGCACTGGCGCGGGCTGGGCATGGACCTGGAAAACCTGCTCGACGTCGAACGGGCCGAGCGCCTGGCCGGGGAAATTCTCACCCCGCCGGAACTGCAGCGCATGGCCGCCGGGCCCAGGGACCAGATCGCGCTGTGCGTGACGATGACGTTCTCGGTGAAGGAAAGCCTGTTCAAGGCCCTGTATCCGATCGTGCAGCAGCGCTTCTACTTCGAGCATGCCGAAGTGCTGGAGTGGACGCCGGAAGGCGCCGTGCGGTTGCGCCTGTTGACGAACCTGTCCGGCGAATGGCGTAACGGCACGGAACTGGAGGCGCAGTTCGGGGTGCAGGACGGGCAACTGCTGAGCCTGGTCAGCATTCCCTCCTGAAGGATTGAGCCTTCACTGACGCCATCGCCAGCAGGCTGGCTCCCACAGGTTTCGGCGGTGAAATGTTGGAGCGAGCCTGCTCGCGATGAGGCCGGCACCCTCCATAAAACTGTGGGAGCCAGCCTGCTGGCGATGACAATGGCACCGTCACCGCAGGACTCAGCGCCGTTCCTGATTGCGCGGCCAGCTCAGGCTGAAGCACGCCCCGCCCAGGCTCTTGCTCTTGCCGATCAGCGCCCGGCCATCGTGCCAGTGGATGATCCGCCGCACGATCGACAAGCCCAGCCCATGCCCGCCGGACGCCCGTGTGCGGCTGTCGTCCAGGCGCAGGAACGGGGTGAAGATCTTCTCCCACGCCGCCTCCGGTACACCGGGCCCATCGTCCTCGACGTCCACCCGGCAGCGCAGCTGGCCCACCTGATAGCTCACCGTGACCTTCGAGCGCGCATGCCGCATCGCGTTGCGCACCAGGTTCTGCAGCGCCCGGTGCAGGTAGCGCGGCTCGGCCTCGACCCAGGCATCGTCGCAATCGGCCGCCGACAGGCACAGCCCGCGCTGCACCGTGACCTCGGCGCGCAGCGGCGCCAGCTCGGCGATCACCTGATTGACCAACGCATCAAGGTCGATGCGCTGGAAGGTCAGCTCCGGCGAGCCCTGCTCCAGCCGCGCATAGGTCAGCATCTCGTCCACCAGCTTGTCGAGGTCCTCGATGTCGTGGTCCATGCCTTCGCGGTATTTCTCCAGCGCCTGCGGGGTGGTGGCCGAGCCGATCATCTCCAGCCCGAAGCGCAGGCGCGCCACCGGCGTGCGCAACTCATGGGACACCGCACGCACCAGCTCGCGCTGGATGGCCAACAGTTGCTGCAGGTGCTCGGCCATGCCGTTGAACGCCGCCGCCAACTTGCCCACCGAGTCGGCGCCCCGCGCCGGCACGCGGGTCTCCAGGCTGCCCTTGGCGATGCGCGTGGCCGCCGCCTCCAGGCCGCGCAGGCGCCGTTCGAGCTGACGCACCAGCAGATAGACGATCAGGCCGATCAGGGTCAGCCCGAGGGCGGCGATCAGCACCAGCCATTCCGGTGGATAAGGGTTCATCTGGTACAGCGGGCCGATCTCCAGCACCCACGGCGTGCCGACCATGCCGGCGAACACCCGGATCGAGTCGCCGCCCTTGCCCAGCGCCATTACCGTGTCGCCCTCAGCCACGCGGCGGCTCTGGTCTTCGTCCATGTCGGCGTCCTGCACCGTGACCAGCCGCAGGTCGAAGCCGAAGCCCTTGTCGTCCTTCAGTTGCGCCAGCCGCTTGGGCTGGTCGCCCACCGGCACCCGCACCAGTTCGTCGGCCAGCAGATAGATAGTCGCCCGCGCCAGTTGCTCGCTGATCTGCTGCACGTCGCCGGTGAGCACCAGTTGCTCCTTGTCGCTGACCAGCCGGTAGACCCGCGCGGCGTGCGGCCCGGTCTGCTCCACCAGGGCCTGGCCGCGCAGCACGCGGGTGCGCTGGGTCAGGTCAAGGTCGGTCTGGGCGAAGGTCTTCAGCGCCAGGGGAATGCCCAAAAGCCGCTCCCACACCAACAACGCACGGTGACGCTCGGTTTCGTTCATCGGCTGCAGGTTGTCGGCCATCAGCGAAAAGGTGCCATGGGCCAGGCGCTCGCGGTACTGCTCGCTGCGCACCTGATTGAGCAGGTGCAGGGCCAGCACGCCGAGCACCGCCACCAAAATCAGCGCGGCGCACATGCCGCCGTAGATGCGCAGGAAGATCGAATTCACAGCGGCAGTTCTGCGCAGGCTTCCGGCACGAACAGGTAGCCTTTGCTGCGCACGGTCTTGATCAGCCGCGGATGGTCCGGGTCATCGCCGATCTTGGGGCGGATCCGCGAAATGCGCACATCGATCGAACGGTCCTGGCCGTCGTAGCCGATGCCCCGCAGCGCGGTGAAGATTTCCTCCCGGGACAGGATCCGCCCGGCGTTGGACACCAACAGCCAAAGCAGGTCGAACTCGGCGCTGGTCAGCTCGATGCCGCTGTCGCCCAGCCAGGCCTCGCGCAGCGCGCTGTCCACCACCAGGGGGCCGAACTGCAGGCGGCGCGCCTTCTCCGCCGCCGGCTCCGGCGCTTCGCTGCGCCGCAGCAACGCCTGGATGCGGGCCAACAGCAGGCGCGGGCGCACCGGTTTGCAGACGTAGTCATCGGCGCCCAGGTCCAGGCCCAGAATCTGGTCGGCGTCATCGGTGCGGGCGGTGAGCATCAGGATCGGCCCGTCGTAGCGGTCGCGCACCTTGCGGCAGATGCTCAGGCCGTCTTCGCCCGGGAGCATCAGGTCGAGGATCACCAGATCCGGCTGCTCCTTGACGATCCGCGCCGCCGCCAGGGCGCCGTTGCCTTCGATCTCCACCCGCAAACCGTTGGCCTGCAGGTATTCGCGGGTCAGTTCGGCCAGACGCTGGTCGTCCTCGACTATCAATACCTGCCAGGCTTCTTGCTCCACGGGTGACCTCTGCTTGCCGATGCTGCCGATAAAGGAAGGGGTTTCCCGGCGGGGAAACCATCAGGATCCTCCCGTCTTTTTGTCATGTTTGGGGAGGATAAGAATGCTAGCGCACGGGCCGATTGTATAAACGTCGACCGGCGAGAACACAAGTCGGCAAATGCGTCTGGACACGCTGCCTTTTTGTGATAGGGTTCGCGCCCTCAAAAATTTGCCGGCGTCATTTTTTGCGGCGGAAAACAGTGACAAACGGTCTGGCCCGGCAGGTTCGCGGCCTACACGCGATTTCTCGTTTTCCCACACAATTTACGCACAGGGTTATCCACAGGTAGTACGTTGCAATCCCTCCCCCAAACGCATTATCTTGTAGCCCGCGCGCAAAAAAACCCTAGATGTTGGGGTTGGCGCCCAAAACCCAAACACAAACCCGGCAGTGAATTCAAGGCTTTTTATTGCCATTGTCGGGTTGAACCAAACGTATTTTCAGAAGCCCAAACCGCGCCTGCGGATGGCAACCGTTTTTCAGCCGTTCACGGCGATGACGGTACGGGAGTTGCAGTCCGGAACTGCCCCCGGAACGGAATGCGGTTTCACGCGCACCGCGCGTGACCGAAGACTTCGGCATGGAAGCGGCGCCCACAAGGCCCCCTTCCTGAACTGTCCCGAAGTCGTTATGCCCGGCGCTTGCCGGCTGTAGTGCTTCAGGACGGAACGGTGGGCACCGAGACGGTGCCCAAACAAACATAGAGAACGTGGAGACACCCATGCAAACCGACACAACTCGCGAGAACCCGCAGGGCACCTTGCCGCAGGCCGCCGATTCGAATTCGGATCTGGCCGCCACCGCGCCTGGCCAACTGCGCGTGATCAAGCGTAATGGCACTGTCGTTCCTTACACCGATGACAAGATCACCGTCGCTATCACCAAAGCGTTCCTCGCAGTTGAGGGCGGCACCGCTGCCGCCTCGTCGCGAATCCACGACACCGTCGCCCGCCTGACCGAACAGGTCACCGCGACCTTCAAGCGCCGCATGCCGTCGGGCGGCACCATCCACATCGAAGAGATCCAGGACCAGGTCGAACTGGCCCTGATGCGCGCCGGCGAGCAGAAAGTCGCCCGCGACTACGTGATCTACCGCGACGCCCGCTCCAAGGAGCGCGCCACCCGCACCACCGCCGAAGCCCCGGTGCAGGCTCACCCGTCGATCCGCATCACCCGTGCCGACGGCAGCCTGGCGCCGCTGGACATGGGCCGCCTGAGCACCATCGTCAGCGAAGCCTGCGAAGGCCTGGAAGAAGTCGACGGCGAACTGATCCAGCGCGAAACCCTGAAGAACCTGTACGACGGCGTGGCCCTGAACGACGTCAACACCGCCCTGGTGATGACCGCCCGCACCCTGGTCGAGCGTGAGCCGAACTACTCGTTCGTCACCGCTCGCCTTTTGATGGACACCCTGCGCGCCGAAGGCCTGGGCTTCCTGGGCGTCGCCGAGAGCGCGACCCACCACGAGATGGCCGACCTGTACGCCAAGGCCCTGCCGGCCTACGTCGCCAAAGGCATCGAGTTCGAACTGCTGAACCCTGTGCTGGCCGACTTCGACCTGGAGAAACTGGGCAAGGCGATCAACCACGAGCGCGACCAGCAGTTCACCTACCTGGGCCTGCAGACCCTCTACGACCGTTACTTCATCCACAAGGACGGCGTGCGCTTCGAACTGCCGCAGATCTTCTTCATGCGCGTGGCCATGGGCCTGGCCATCGAAGAGAAGCAGAAAGAAGACCGCGCGATCGAGTTCTACAACCTGCTGTCGTCCTTCGACTACATGGCGTCGACCCCGACCCTGTTCAACGCCGGCACCCTGCGTCCGCAGCTGTCCAGCTGCTACCTGACCACCGTTCCGGACGACCTGTCGGGCATCTACGGCGCGATCCACGACAATGCCATGCTGTCCAAGTTCGCAGGCGGCCTGGGCAACGACTGGACTCCGGTGCGTGCGCTGGGCTCGTACATCAAGGGCACCAACGGCAAGTCGCAAGGCGTCGTGCCGTTCCTCAAGGTGGTGAACGACACCGCCGTGGCCGTGAACCAGGGCGGCAAGCGCAAGGGCGCTGTCTGTGCGTACCTGGAAACCTGGCACATGGACATCGAAGAGTTCATCGAGCTGCGCAAGAACACCGGTGACGACCGTCGCCGCACCCACGACATGAACACCGCCAACTGGATCCCGGACCTGTTCATGAAGCGCGTCTTCGACGACGGCAAGTGGACCCTGTTCTCGCCGTCCGAAGTGCCGGATCTGCACGACCTGACCGGCACCGCCTTCGAAGAGCGCTACGAGTACTACGAAGCCCTGACCGAGTACCCGGGCAAGATCAAGCTGTTCAAGACCATCCAGGCCAAGGACCTGTGGCGCAAGATGCTCTCGATGCTGTTCGAGACCGGCCACCCGTGGCTGACCTTCAAGGATCCGTGCAACCTGCGCAGCCCGCAGCAGCACGTGGGCGTGGTGCACAGCTCGAACCTGTGCACCGAGATCACCCTGAACACCAACAAGGACGAGATCGCGGTCTGCAACCTGGGCTCGATCAACCTGCCGAACCACATCGTCGACGGCAAGCTGGACACCGCCAAGCTGCAACGCACCGTGAACACCGCCGTGCGCATGCTCGACAACGTGATCGACATCAACTACTACTCGGTGCCGCAGGCGAAGAACTCCAACTTCAAGCACCGTCCGGTGGGCCTGGGCATCATGGGCTTCCAGGACGCGCTGTACCTGCAGCACATCGCCTACGGCTCGCAGGAAGCGGTCGAGTTCGCCGACAAGTCGATGGAAGCCGTCAGCTTCTACGCGATCCAGGCGTCCTGCGACCTGGCCGACGAGCGCGGCGCCTACGAGACCTTCGAAGGCTCGCTGTGGTCCCAGGGCATCCTGCCGCTGGACTCCCAGCAGATCCTGATCAAGGCCCGCGGCCAGAAGTACATCGATGTGGACCTGAACGAATCCCTGGACTGGGCACCGGTTCGCGCCCGTGTGCAGAAAGGCATCCGTAACTCCAACATCATGGCCATCGCACCGACCGCCACCATCGCCAACATCACCGGCGTGTCGCAGTCGATCGAACCGACCTACCAGAACCTGTACGTGAAATCGAACCTGTCGGGCGAATTCACCGTGATCAACCCGTACCTGGTGCGCGACCTCAAGGCCCGCGGCCTATGGGACTCGGTCATGATCAACGACCTGAAGTACTACGACGGTTCGGTGCAGCAGATCGAGCGCATCCCGGCGGAGCTCAAGGCGCTCTACGCCACCGCGTTCGAAGTGGACACCAAGTGGATCGTCGACGCCGCCAGCCGCCGCCAGAAGTGGATCGACCAGGCTCAGTCGCTGAACCTGTACATCGCCGGCGCATCGGGCAAGAAGCTGGACGTGACCTACCGCATGGCCTGGTACCGTGGCCTGAAGACCACCTACTACCTCCGTGCCCTGGCCGCGACCAGCACCGAGAAGTCGACCATCAACACCGGCAAGCTGAACGCGGTATCCGCGGGCGGCAACCACGGCGACGACGCTGTCCTGGCGGCACCGACCGCACCGGCAGGTCCTGCTCCGGTGCCGAAGGCCTGCGCCATCGACGAGCCGGATTGCGAAGCTTGCCAATAAGCTGAGCGCCTTCAGGCGTTGCGAGACGCCTGAACGAACAACCCCCGACAGACCTTCGGTTTGCCGGGGGTTTTCTTTGGGCGCAGGAAAAACGGGCCACAAAAAACGGCGAAGCCCCTTCAGGCTTCGCCGTTTCCTTTGCCGCTACGGGGTATCAGACCATGAACGACTCGGTCATCGCCTGCCCTACGACCGGAATGGTGAAGCTGTCACCGTTGGCGGTCGTGAAGGTCTCGATGGTGGCGGAACCGGCGTACCAGTCGGCCAGCACCACCGCGTTGCCCTTGTAGCCGGCGTTCCAGTCGGACGCCTTGTAGATGTAGGCATTGACGCCGTCGCTCGCGATGAACACATCCGCTTTGGACTGGATGTTCGACAGCACGACCTGATCGCCGCTGGAGCTGCCGTCATCCTTGATCACGAAACGTCCCCCCGTCCCGGTCACCTTGTAGGTGTCGGCGCCTTCTCCGCCGAAGGCAAAACCGTTGCCGACCATGATCAAGGTGTCTACGCCCGCGCCACCGAACAGCTGGTAGCCCGGCCCTTCGCCCACCATCGCGTCGTTGCCTTCGTCACCGTAGGCGATGCCGGCGTAGACCGTGATGCTGTCATTGCCGGCGTCGCCGTGCAGAATGCTGCCGCGGTCGTTGCTGGCGCTCCACATGTCGTCATCGCCGTTGCCGCCGAACAGCATGTCCGCTTCCGCCGGACCGCTGCGGTCAGGGCCGTTGAACGCAAACGGCTCGTACTTGCCGCCGTGGATCGTGTCGTGGCCGTCGCCGCCGCGGATCACGTCATTGCCCGCACCGCCATAGAGCTCGTTGTTCAGGGCATTGCCGGTCAACGTATCGTCGAAGGCCGAACCGTGCAGGCCTTCGATGTTGACCAGCACGTCGCCGGTGGCGTCGCCGCCGGTCACGGTGTTGGCCAGCAGGTCGATCTGCACCGCCGCCGAGCTGCCCAGGTACCAGGCCGCGTCGGCGCCCGCGCCGCCGTCGATGTAGTCGGCGCCCTTGCCGCCGATGAACGTCTCGACGCCGGCCGTGCCGATCAGCGTGTCGTTGAACGCGGTGCCTTCCCAGTTCTCGATGTTCAGGTAAGTGTCGCCGGCCGCAGCCCCGGTCAGCGGCTGGCTGAGATCCAGCGTGATGGCCGAGCTTTCGAACGCAAAGCTGACAGTGTCACGTCCGTAGCCGCCGTCGAAGATGTTGGCCTGGTCGTTGCCCATGAAGGTGTCGTCGCGACCCGAGCCGACGATCTTCTCGATGCTCTGGAAAGTGTCGCCCTTGGCGATCGCCGTGTGCTCGCCGGTCTTGAGGTTGACGACCACGCCCACCGGGCCGATGTCTTCATAGCTGACGGTGTCGAAGCCGTCGCCGCCGATGAAGGTGTCGCCGCCGTCGCCGCCCATCAGCACATCGTTGCCGGCACCGCCGGTGATGACGTTGTCCAGCGCGTTGCCCCGGGCCAGGAAGGTGCCGGTGCCGGTGTAGGTCAGACGCTCGATGCCAGCGTTCATGACGTAGAAGGCCTGGTTGGTGCGCACCTCATCGTTGCCGCCGTCGGCCAGCTCGATGATCGAGCCGAACGTGGCATTGTTGAGAATGTAGACGTCGTCGCCGGCGCCGCCCTGCACGGTGAAGGAGCCCGAGTTGGCGTTGCTGACGAATACGTCGTTGTTGGCCGAACCGATGATCTTCTCGATCCCGGTGAAACTGTCGCCTTCGGCGTCGCCGCCGGCACCGGTGCCGGCTCCGGCGCCGGTGGCGCCCAGGGTCAGGGTCACGCCCTGTGCCGACTGCGAGTAGTCCGCCACGTCGACGGCCGTGCCGGCGCCGCCGTCGAAGCGGTCCGCGCCGCTGCCGGACATGAACGTGTCGCCGTACTGCGAGCCGCGGATCAGCTCGATGTCGGTATAGGTATCGCCTGCGGCGATGCCGCTGTGCACACCGGTCTTGAAGTTGAGCGTGACGGCCGCGCCGCTGTCTTCGTAGCTGACGGTGTCGGTGCCGGCGCCGCCGATGAAGCGGTCGGCGCCTGCGCCGCCCATCAAGGTATCGTTGCCGGCGCCGCCGGTGATGATGTTGTCGGAGGCGTTGCCGCGACCGGTGAAGTTGCCGGTGCCGGTGTAGGTCAGGCGCTCGACCTCGGCGCTCAGCGTCATGTTCGCCAGCGTCGTGCGCACTTCGTCGTTGCCGCCGCCGGCGGTCTCGACGATGGTCTGGAAGGCCGGGCCGTTGATGATGTACAGGTCGTCGCCCGCACCGCCCTCCAGGGTGAAGGCCCCGGCGCCGGTGGTGAACACATCGTTCTGGGCCGAACCGACGATCCGCTCGATGTTGGTGAAGGTGTCGCCCTGAGCGTCGCCGCCCTGCCCGCTGCCCGTGCCGACCGTGGTGAGGGTGATGTTGACGGCCTGTTCGGAGGTCGAGTAGTCGACGGTGTCCACGCCACCGACGACGCCGCCGTCGAAGATGTGCGCCTCCAGCCCGCTGACGAAGGTGTCGCCGAACTTGCTGCCGCGGATGATCTCGATGTCGGTGAAGGTGTCGCCGGCGGCGATGCCCCCATGGACGCCGGTCTTGAGGTTGACCGTCACGCCTGCTGCGGTGCTGTCTTCGTAGCTGACGACATCGGTGCCGGCGCCGCCGATGAAGCGGTCGCCGCCGGCGCCGCCCATGAGCAGGTCGTTGCCGGCGCCGCCGGTGATGATGTTGTCCGAGGCGTTGCCGCGGCCGGTGAAGTTGCCGGTGCCGGTGTAGGTCAGGCGCTCGACTTCGGCCGACAGCGTCAGGCTGGCCTGATTGGTGCGCACTTCGTCGTCGCCGCCGCCCACCGATTCGATCACCGCCGCCGAGCCGTTGCCGTTGATGACGTAGACGTCGTTGCCGGCGCCGCCGCTGAACGTCGTGGAGCCGGCCGTCACGGTGAACACGTCGTCGAAGGCCGAGCCGTAGAAGCCTTCGATGTTGCTGAACAGGTCGCCTTGGGCGTCCCCGCCCGAACCGCTGCCGGCGTTGCTCGCCACGGTCAGGCTGACGCCCTGGGCAGAACCGGCGTAGCTCACGGTGTCGGTGCCGGTGCCGCCGTCGAAAGTGGTGGCGCTTTCATCGGCGACGAAGTTATCGGCGTAACTGGAGCCGCGGAACACTTCGATGCCGCTGAACGTATCGCCCGTGGCGATGCCCGTGTGGACGCCGGTCTTGAGGTTGACCGTCACGCCGACGCCCGAAACGATGTCTTCGTAGCTGACGGTGTCGATGCCCGCGCCGCCGATCAAACGGTCCGCGCCGGCACCGCCGATCAGCAGGTCGTTGCCCGCGCCGCCGGTGATGATGTTGTCGCCGGCGTTGCCGCGGCCGGTGAAGTTGCCGCTGCCGGTGTAGGTCAGGCGCTCCACTTCGGCGCTCATGTTCATGCTGGAAAGGTTGGTGCGAATCTCGTCGTCGCCCCCGCCGGCCAATTCGAGGGCCCCCGCACCGCCGGCGCTGTTGATGATGTAGATGTCGTTGCCGGCGCCGCCGGTGAACGACGCGTTGCCGGACGTGATGGTGAAGACGTCATCGTAGGCCGTGCCGATGTACGACTCGATGTTGCTGAACATGTCGCCTTGGGCATCGCCGCCGGAGCCGGTGCCGGTGGTGCCCGTCACGGTCAGGTTCACCGCCTGGTCGGACAGGGCGTAGCTCACGCTGTCGTAGCCGACGGCACCGTCGAAGGTGTTGGCCGACGCATCGGCGAAGAATTTGTCGTGGTAGGTGGTGCCGCGGATGACCTCGATGCTGTCGAACGTGTCGCCCTTGGCCAGCCCGGTGTGCTCGCCGGTCTTGAGGTTGACCGTCACGCCGAGGCCGGAGTTGTCGTCTTCGTAGCTGGCGGTATCGATGCCCGCGCCGCCGATCAGACGGTCCGCGCCGGCGCCGCCGATCAGCACGTCGTTGCCCGCGCCGCCGGTGATGATGTTGTCGCCGGCGTTGCCGCGGCCGGTGAAGTTGCCGCTGCCGGTGTAGGTCAGGCGCTCGACTTCGGCGCTCATGCCCATGCTGGACAAGCTTGTGCGGATCTCGTCGTCGCCGCCGCCCGCCAGTTCGCTGACACCGGAGAAGGTGGCGCTGTTGATGATGTAGACATCGTTGCCGGCGCCGCCGCTGAAGGATCCGCCGCCGGACGTCACGGTGAAGACATCGTCGTAGTCCGAGCCGATGACCACCTCGATGTTGCTGAACGTGTCGCCCTGGGCGTCGCCGCCGGTCCCGCTGCCGACACCGCCTGCCATCGTGATGTTCACGGCCTGCTCGGAGAGGGCGTAACTCAGGGAGTCATAGCCGTTGCCGCCATCGAACGCGTAGACGTTGCCGTCGGCGACGAATTTGTCGTGGTAGGTCGTGCCGCGGATGACCTCGATGCCTTCGAAGGTGTCGCCCAAGGCCAGCCCGGTGTGCACGCCGGTCTTGAGGTTGACCGTCACGCCCGCACCCGATACGTCATCTTCGTAGCTGGCCGTGTCGGTGCCGGCGCCGCCGATCAACCGGTCAGCCCCCGCCCCACCCATCAGCACGTCGTTGCCGGCGCCGCCATCGAGGATGTCGTCGCCCGCCATTCCGCGGATCTGGTCATCTCCTGCGGTGCCCACCAGATTGTCAGGGCCGTTGGAGCCATTAATTACCGCCATTGCATCTTCCTTGTGTGTGTTGTGGAAACTACGGTGAAACAGGGAATGAAGCTTCCTGATTTCCATATCGCCAAGCCGTGTCCTGGCTCAATGAAGCAGGTGAAAGGGTTTTTGACACGTACGTGCCGGATGCGGCGGGAGTGCAAAAATCAAACCAAGAATCCGACGAACGGCAGTCAGTTGTTCTATAGACGATTTCGGCAGGCATAAAAAAACCGGCGCCACTGGCGCCGGTTCTCTTGTTGCGATCAACCCGGATCAGGTCATCTGAATGATGGTCTGCATGATGGTGCTTTGGGTCGAGATGGTCTTGGCGTTCGCCTGATAGTTGCTCTGGCCCTTGATCAGATCCACCAGCTCGTTTGTCAGGTTGACGTTCGACTCTTCCAGCGAGTTGGATGCCACTTCGCCCAGGGTACCGGTCTTCGGTGCGTCGTAGCCCGGGATGCCCGAAGCGTAGGTCTCTCTCCAGGCGGTGCCGCCGACAGGCTGCAGGCCCTGTTCGTTGGTGAAGCTGGCCAGCGCGACCTGGCCGATGGCCTTGCTCTGGTTGTTGCTGAAGTTGGCGAACAGGGTGCCGGTGCCGTCGATGGTCAGGTTGGTGATCTGGCCGGTGGCGTAGCCGTCCTGGGTCGGGATCGAACGGGCGGTGTCGGCGTTGAACTGGGTGGTCTTGGCCATCGAGATGGTGATGCCCGCCGGGTTGGCCGACGCGCCGTTGGCTTTCCAGACGCCGTTGGTCACGGTGCCCGGCACCCAGCCAGTGAGTTTCAGGTCGCTGCTGATGATGGCAGGGCCACCCGCAGGATCCGGAGTGCTGACCTGAGTCAGTTTGCCGGCGGTGTCGAAGGACATGGTCGAAGCCACCGGTGGGGTGGTCTTCGGATCGCTGCCGGTGGCGTCCGGGTTGCGGCCGTCCACCAGGGTGTAGACCTTCCAGGTGTTGGCGCCGGTCTTGACCATGTACTGGTCCATGACGTGGGAGTTGCCCTGGCTGTCGTACACCGGCGTGCTGAACGACTTGGTGTAGGTCGCGGTGTTGCTCGGGTCGAACTTGCCTGCCGCCACGGTATCGTCGATCACCGGCGCGGTGGAGTTCAGGTTGATGGTCGAGGTCACGAGCGAGGTGGACTTCGGCGCCAGGTTCGAGGTGTCGATCTTCAGGTCGGTCAGCACGCCGTTGATGATCTTGCCGTTGGCGTCCACACCGTAGCCTTGCAGGCGCGAGGTGTAGTCGGTGTTGGTGATGAAGCCGTCCTTGTCGACCTTGAACGTGCCGGCACGGGTGTAGGTGATCGAACCGTTGTTGCTCAGGGTGAAGAAGCCGGAACCGTTGATGCCCATGTCCAGCACGTTGCCGGTGTTGCTGATGTCACCTTGGGTGAACTGCTGGGACACGTTGGCCAGGCGCACGCCGTTGCCGATGACCTTGCTGCCGCTGCCCAGGCGGGTCGACGAGTAGACGTCGGCGAATTCGGCGCGGGAGGACTTGAAACCGGCGGTCGCGACGTTGGCGATGTTGTTGCCGGTCACGTCCAGTTGTTTGTTGGCTGCATAGAGACCGCTGAGGCCGATGTTAAAAGACATATTTCACTCCTTTGTGCCGGTGGGTCGGCTCTATATACCAATGGTTTGTACTTTGGACAGGGCGACGGTGCCCTTGCCGGACAGGTTGAGCATCAGCTCGCCGCCGGTCTGGCTGATCGTCACGCTGGTGACGGTGGCCGGCAGGTAGGTCGCCAGGTCCGTCGCCGTGCCGTTGATCGGGGCATTGGCCTTGACGGTGTAGGTGCCGGCGGCGACCAGGTTGCCGTCCTTGTCCTTGCCGTCCCAGGTGAAGCTCGCATTGCCTGCGGCGCGGCTGCCCAGGTCGATGGTGCGCACGGTCTTGCCGGCGCTGTCGGTGATGGTGACGGTGCCGCCGGCGATCGACGAGGTGACGTTGACCGAACCGGTCATGCCTTTGCTCGGGTCGTCGAGCTGCACGGTGTTGGTCTGCACAATCACGTTGCGGCCCACCAGCGACGAGGCCTGCAGGGCCTGCGACGAGTTGTAGTTGCCGGCCAGCGAACTGACGGTGCTGTTGAGGGTGGTGATGCCTTCAAGGCTGCTGAACTGCGCCAGCTGGGCCACGAACGCGCTGTTGTCCTGCGGGTCCAGCGGGTTCTGGTTCTTCAGCTGGGTCACCAGCAGTTGCAGAAACGCGTCCTTGCCCAGGGCTTTGCCGCCGGTCGAACTGTTGGTGGCCGAAGCGATGCCATCGGCGGTCGAACTGGTCTTCTTCGACGAGTTCGCCAGGATGTCGTTCAGGCTCAGGCTGCTGGTGGTATCGGTAACGCTCATGGCAGTCGCCCCTTATCACTGACCGAGGGTCAGAACCTTCTGCATCATGGTCTTGGCGGTGTTCATCATTTCCGCGTTGGTCTGGAACGAACGGCTCGCGGAAATCATGTCGGCCATCTCTTCCACCACGTTGACGTTCGGGTAGTAGACGTAGCCCTTGGCGTCGGCCGCCGGGTGGTTAGGCTCGTAGCGCGCCTCCAGGTTGCTCTGGTCTTCGACCACGCCCAGCACCTGCACGCCCTGGCCTGCGGCGTCCTGGTTCTGGAACAGGGAGTTGCCGCCGGAGCTCTGCTCGCCCTGGAACATGGTGGCGAACACCGGGTGACGGGCGCGGTAGGTCTGGTCGATGCTCGACGAGACGGTCTCGGCGTTGGCGATGTTCGACGCCACGGTGTTCAGGCGGGTGTTCTGTGCGCTCATGCCGCTGCCGGCAATGTTGAAAACGCTGGACAGGGACATGGATTACTCTCCGCGCAGGGCCGATACCAGCCCTTTGAATTTGCTGTTGAGCAGGGTGAAGCTGGCCTGGAAGCCGACCGCGTTCTGCGCGTAGTTCGACTGCTCCAGTTGGGCGTCCACGGTGTTCTGGTCGATCGACGGCTGCATCGGCGTGCGGTACATCAGCGACTCGTCGCCGTTGCCCAGGCCTTCGGCCTCGATGTGACGGCTGTTGGTCATGTTCAGGGCGAAGGTGCCGTTGGCGTTCTTCTGGCTCTGGGCCTCCAGCACCTTGGAGAAGTCCAGGTCCCGGGCCTTGTAGTTCGGGGTGTCGGCGTTGGCGATGTTGTTGGCCAGCACCTCGGCGCGCTGGGCGCGGAAGCCCAGAGCCTTTTCGTGGATGCCGAGCGCTTTGTCGAAGCTGATGCTCATGTCGGGAACCTTCAGGTGACCGGAGTTTTTCGTAATCGGGTTATAGCAAGCGGCATGCCAATTTATAAAAGCCCCGGATTACGGGGCCTTGCCGACCAACGGCAAGGCGGCAATGCCAGAAAAGCGGCAACGGGTTTCCGCCGCCTGCCGCTTTTCTGCCGCTTGAGGCACAAAAAAACGGGAGCCCTCGCGGACTCCCGTTTCTTGTGTCGCCATGTGCCGGTCACTTCGCCTGGTAGATGATCCCCGGGCTGCACTGCACCATCTGGTAATGGTCGGGCAGCCCGTTCAGCGCTTCGGAAGCGCCGAGGAACAGGTAACCGCCCGGCTTCAGCGTGCTGTGGATGCGCATCAGGATGTCTTTCTTCACCTCGGCGGAGAAGTAGATCAGCACGTTGCGGCAGAACACGATGTCGAACTTGCCGAGGCTGGCGTAGCTGTCGAGCAGGTTGAACGAGCGGAACTCCACCCGGCTCCTGATCGGCGCCTTGACCGCCCAGCGGCCCGGCCCCTTCGGATCGAAGTAGCGCTGCAGGCGATCGGCGGACAGACCGCGGCCGATGGCCAGGCTGTCGTACTCGCCGGTCTTGCAGTTGGTCAGCATGCTGCCGGACAGATCGGTGGCGACGATCTGCACGCCCATCTTCAGCTGGCCGATGTTGATCCGCTCGAACTCGTCGATCGACATCGACAGCGAATACGGCTCCTGGCCCGACGAGCAGGCCGCCGACCAGATCCGCAGACGCTGGTTGGGGCTGGCCTTGATCGCCTCGGGCAGCACCTTGTTCTTGAGGACCTCAAACGGATAGGTGTCGCGAAACCACAGGGTCTCGTTGGTCGTCATGGCATCGACCACCTGCTCGCGCAAACCGCTGCGCGGCTGGGTCTGGATGCGCTGCACCAGCTCACCCAGGGACTTGATGCCTTGCTGCTCCATCAGTTTGTTGAGACGGCTCGACACCAGATACTGTTTGTTTTCACCGAGCAAGATGCCACAGGCTTTCTCCAGGAACACCCGGAACTGTTCGAAATCCAAATTACCCGTAGACAAATTGATGCCGCCTCTTAAATCGTGTTGACCGCCAGGGGCGAACGCCCCTAGCTGATATCTGCTGCTTTGATCCGGTCGACTACCCGGGATGCCAGGTCATCAGGACGGAACTTGGCCAGGAAGTCATCGGCACCGACCTTCTTGACCATCGCCTGATTGAACACACCCGACAACGAAGTATGCAGGATGATGTGAAGCTTTTGCATGCGCGGGTCGCTGCGGATCTCGGCCGTGAGGGTGTACCCGTCCATCTCCGGCATCTCGATGTCGGAGATCATCATCAGGAACTCTTCTTCCGGCTTCTTCCCTTCGTCGACCAGCTTGCGCAGGTAATCCAGCGCCTGCCGGCCGTCGTTCAGCGCCACCACCTCGACGCCCACCGTCTGCAGGCAACGCGTGACCTGCTTGCGCGCCACCGACGAGTCGTCGACCGTCAGCACCCTGAGCGACAACGCCTTGCTCTGGGTCTCGACGTCCACCACGCCGTGCGAAATCGCCTCCGGCGTCGGCGCGACTTCCGCCAGCACCTTCTCGACGTCGATGATTTCGACTAACTGATTGTCCACCCGAGTCACAGCGGTCAGGTAGTGATCGCGACCGGTGCCCTTGGGCGGCGGATGGATCTCTTCCCAGTTCATGTTGACGATGCGCTCCACCGAGCGCACCAGGAAACCCTGGGTCTTGGTGTTGTACTCCGTGATGATCACGAACGGACTGTTCTTGTCTTTCAAAGCCCCGGAACCGGTCGCCATCGCCAGATCAAGGATCGGAATGGTCGCCCCCCGGATATTCGCCACCCCGCACACGACAGGACTGGACTTGGGCATCAGCGTCAGTTGGGGACATTGCAGCACTTCCCGAACCTTGAACACGTTGATCCCGTAGAGCTGCTGACCGTCGAGACGGAACAACAGCAGCTCCAGGCGATTCTGCCCCACCAGTTGCGTGCGCTGGTTCACCGAATCCATTACACCAGCCATGCACAGACTCCTACGCCAACGCCAAGTGTTGTTGCGACGCACATTCGTTGCCAAACGGCACGGCGCTTGCTTTTTAACCCGTATGAACACTCAAACGACATTTTTTCGACGCCCGGCATCCCCGATCCGCAGATGGCTTTGCGCGGCGTCGGCCGTTTGCTTCTTTTTCGCTGGCAGCCCTGCCGTTGCTGATGCGGTTACCTTGCCTGACATGCTTATCGGCGTCACTCAAGGCTTTCTTGAATTCACCGTAGAAGACTATCTGGCCACCAGTCAAACGGAAGGCCGCTACGAAATCGAAGTCAACCAGCTCGACCCGCGCATGCGCATGCCTATGTGCGACAAGGAATTGACAGCCTCCCTGGAGAGTCCCGCACGTCCGCTGGGACGGGTGACGGTCAAGGTGCGCTGCGAAGGCGCATCCCCCTGGACGGTGTTCGTGCCCGCTCAAGTCCGCCTGTTTCGCGAGATCGTGACCACCACCCGTCCCCTCAAGCGCGCCGGGATCATCGAACCCCAGGACGTGACCTTGCGCGAGCGCGACGTGAGTCAGATCAACCAAGGTTTCCTGACGTCGGTGGATCAGGCGATCGGGCAGAAATTGACCCGACCAACGGTCGCCGATCAGGTGATCACGCTGGTGCACCTGGAGCAGGCGGAAGTCGTGCGCAAAGGCGATCAGGTGGTCATCACCGCCCGCAGCGGCACGCTGGCCGTGCGCATGCCGGGCGAAGCCCTGTCCAACGGCGGGCTCAAGGAACAGATCCGGGTGAAGAACCTCAATTCCCAACGGGTCATCAAGGCGCAGGTCATCGCGCCCGGCCAAGTGGAAGTGGCGATGTAGAAAACTGGCGCAGACCGCAGCCGTTCCCTAAACTGTGCCACATCGGCAGACGTGCCGGCGCTTGCAGGCTCATTGACGAAAGGGCCTAAAGTTTTCCAGGGGATGGCCGAGAACATGGCAAGCGTCCAAATTCCCAGAGGTTTTTTTGACATGGTCATCGATTTCAGCCGTTTGAACAGCTCCTCGTCACTTACGGGCGGCACACGCACCAGCGCTCCCAAGGAAACCGCCGAAACCGGCGCTTCCGCACCGCTGAACGCCCCGGCCGAACAGGCCACTGCCGCAAAAAGCGGGGAATCGGTACACCTCAGCAATGAGGCTCAACAGTTGCAGAAGATCACTGACAAGCTGCGCGACCAGCCCGTCGTCGACAAAGGCCGGGTGGCCGAGTTGAAGGCGGCGATCGCCGATGGCAGCTACAAGGTCGACAGCAACCGTGTAGCCAGCAAACTGCTCAACTTCGAAGCCCAGCGCTAGGCCCCGGTCTGCGCCAGGCTTTTGGACGCTTAAAACCCAAGGCCAGCCATGCACGACACAACTTTATTGCAACTGATCATCGACGACTTTGCTCCAGCTCAACAATTGCTGGAGTTGCTGCAAAGCGAGTACCTCGCCCTGCACGGTCGCGACATGCCGCTGCTGGAAGAAATTCTGGCGAGCAAGCAGGCGTTGATCATTCTGCTCGAACAGCATGGCCGCAAGCGCAGCGAGATCCTCGCCAGCCTCAACCTGCCCGCTGACCGCCAAGGCCTGGAGCAACTGGCCAGCCAATCGAGCGTCGGCGACCGGCTGCTGTCCCAGAGCGACGTGCTGACCGACCTGATCGCCCAGTGCCACGCCGCCAACCTCAAGAACGGCCAGTCGATCCGGATCCAGCAGGCCGCCACGGCCAACCAGCTGAAGATCCTCACCGGCGGCGAGCCTCCCGCGCTCTACGATGCCAGCGGCGCCTTCGCGAACCTGCAGAAACCACGCGCACTCAGCCAGGCGTGAGCCCTTCCATGCCGGCGCCCTATCAACACGTGAAACATGCTGGCAAAATGCTGGCTAGCCGTAGTCAAATTTTGTCTGGAGATTGATTCAACGTGTCCAATGCCCTCAGCGCGGATGATGCTCCGCAGCCACCCAAGGTGCTCACCACGCCCCTGGAGATCTCCAGCAACCTGCGCCAGCTGCAAGAAAGCCACGACCCTTTGATCATCACGTTCCTGGAGCGCAGCCAGCGCTTTCAGAGCTACCTGATCAAGGTCGACCGTGACAGCGGCACCATCGCCCTGGACGAAATGATCCCGCGCGACGGCGAGCGTTTCCTCCAGGCCGGCGAGCCGTTCAAGGTCGAAGGCTTCCACGAGGGCGTACGCATCGCCTGGGAATGCAGCACCCCGCTGACCATCGAAGAATCCGCAGGCGACCGCTTCTACAGCGGCGCCATGCCGACCGAAGTGGTCTACCACCAGCGCCGCAACGCCTTTCGCGCGGCCCTGAAGCTGACCGACCTGGTCAATGTCGAACTGGGCGGCGAAAAGCTCAAGTCGCCCCTCTCCGGCAAACTGCTCGACATTTCCGCCACCGGCTGCAAGCTGCGCTTCGAAGGCGACATCACCGGGCGCCTGCAACTGGGCCAGGTCTACGACCGCCTGATCGCTCCCCCGCTGTTCGGCAACCAGTCGGCCTCGGTCGAACTGCGCTACCTGCATTTCGAAGAAAAGCTCAACATGACCTTCGCCGGCCTGCGCTTTCACAACATCAGCGGCCCGGCGGCGCGCAACGTCGAGCGTTTCGTCTACCAACTGCAGCGCGAGGCCCGTCGTTTCGACAAGGACGACTTCTGACCGTCAGGCCAGCGCCATGAAAAACGGGCAGTCACTCAGGGTGACTGCCCGTTTTTCGTTGCGGCAAAGGAAAGGGCCCGTCAGGGCTTGGCGGGCTCGGCGTCCGCCTCGGCAGGCACATCCCCCGCCGCTGCCGGATCGGCATCCGCCGCAGGCTCCGGGCTGACCGAACTGTGCATCTGCTCCTGCACCACCTGCTCGTCCACGCGCGGGTCAAGGGCCGCCACCAGCGGCGAGCTGGACATGCTGTCAGGCATCGCCACGTGATGCAGCGGCGCGTCGTCGACCTGATGCAGGTTGGTCACGGCCTTCGGCCGGATCCGCCACACCAGCACCAGCGCAAAGAACGTGAAGAACGCATACAGGCTCTGGCTGCCGAACAGCTTCATCAGCACCCCTGCCGCCAGCGGACCGATGCTCGCGCCCACGCCGTAGGTCACCAGCAGCATCGCCGTCAGCGACACCCGCCGCTCGCTCTCGACATGGTCGTTGGAAAACGCCACCGCCAACGGGTACAGGCAGAACTGCACCAGCGAACACAGGAAGCCGACGATGAACAACACCTCCAAAGGCACCTGCGGCAGGATCGCCAGGGGCAACGCGGCCACCGCCAGCACCAAGGCAAAACTGCGGATCAGCAACGCCCGGTCGTAACGATCCGACAGCCAGCCCAACGGCCACTGCACCAGCAGCCCGGCGAAGATGCAGCTACCCATGAACAGACCGACCTGCTCGGTGGACAGCCCCTGCTGCGAGGCGTACAGCGGCGCCAGGCCGTAGAACGAACCGATGATCAGCCCCGCCCCCAGCACCGTGCTCAGCGACTGTGGCACGCGCTTGATGAAGAAGCGCGGTTCCATCGGCGCCGGGTGCAGCGGCGCGGGGTGAATCCGCCGGGTCAGGGCCACCGGCACCAGGCACAGGGCAAAGCACAGCGCCACCAGCATCAACAGCTCCGGGCCCAAGCCCGGATGCATCACCAGGATCAGTTGGCCCAGCACCAGCCCCAGGTACGAGGCGATCATGTAGCCGCTGAACACCAGGCCGCGCTGGTTGGCGTCGGCCTGCTCGTTGAGCCAGCTCTCGATGACCATGTACTGGCACATCATGCCGAGGCCGACGATGGTCCTGAGCACCAGCCACGCCGGCAGCCAGTCCACCAGGCCATGGCCCAGCACCGCCGCACCGACGATCCCGGCGCACGCGGAATAGGCGCGGATATGCCCGACCCGGGCGATCAGCCGGTGGCCGATCTTGCCGCCCAGCACCAGGCCGAAATAGTTGGCCGCCATCAACGCACCGACCCACAGTCCGTCGACGTGGTCGGCCGCCAGGCGCAAAGCCAGATAAGTGGAAAGGAGGCCCGAACCGATCAGCATCATCAGCGAGGCGAAATACAGCGCTCGAAAGGATTTCCAGATTTGGCGCATCGGCGTTCCGAGCGGCTCCTTGCGGTAAGTGTCGGGCTATCCGAACGATAGCCCGACGGCGGCGGTTCGTCAGGCCTGGGCAGCTAGAACGCGCCGTTCCCAGGGAGTGATTTCATCGAGGAAACTGGTCAACTCCATGCTCTTCGAAGCGATGTAGCCTTCGATGAACTCCTTGCCGAACAGTTCCCGGGCCAATTGGCTACGCTTCAGACGCTCCAGCGCCGCGTGCAAGGTACACGGCAGCGAAAGATTGTCCGGCACCTCGAACTCGCCCTGGATCGGCGCGGTCGGCTCAAGCTCATGCTCGATGCCGTGCAGGCCGGCGGCCAGGCTGGCGGCGATCGCCAGGTACGGGTTGGCGTCGGCGCCCGGCAAGCGGTTCTCGACCCGGCGGGCCGCCGGCGAGCTGGCGGGAATGCGCAGGCCCGCCGCACGGTTGTCATGGGACCAGCAGGCGTTGTTCGGCGACGCATAGGGATGGCACAGGCGCTGGTACGAATTGACGTTCGGCGCGAACAGCGCGGTGAAGTCGGCCAGGCCCGCCTGCTGCCCGCCGATGAAGTGGCGGAACATCGCGGTCGGCTGCCCGGCCTCGTCGCTGAACACGTTCTTGCCGCTGCCGGTTTCGACGATGCTCTGGTGAATGTGCATCGAACTGCCCGGCGTGTGCGCCAGCGGCTTGGCCATGCACACCACGGTCAGGCCGTGCTTGAGCGCGACTTCCTTGAGCAGGTGCTTGAACAGGAACGTCTGGTCGGCCAGGAGCAGCGGATCGCCGTGCAGCAAGTTGATCTCGAACTGGCTGACGCCCATCTCGTGCATGAAGGTGTCGCGCGGCAGGCCCAGGGCCGCCATGCATTTATAGACGTCGCTGAAGAACGGCCGCAGGCCGTTGTTGGAACTGACGCTGAACGCCGAATGGCCGTCCTCCCGGCGCCCGTCCAGGCCCAGCGGCGGCTGGAACGGCTGGGTCGGATCAGTGTTCGGCGCAAAGACAAAGAACTCAAGCTCGGTCGCCACCACCGGCGCCAGGCCGCGGGCCGCGTAACGGGCGATGACCGCCTTCAGCTGGCCGCGGGTGGAGAGGCTGGAGCTTTCGCCGGTCAGCTCGTCGGCGTCGCAGATCGCCAGCGCCCGGGGCTGTTCGCTCCACGGCAGGCGATGGATCTGCGCAGGGTCGGCCACCAGCGCCAGGTCGCCGTCGTCGCTGCCGTAGAACCGCGCCGGCGGATAGCCGCCCATGATGCACTGCAGCAGCACCCCCCGGGCCAACTGCAGACGCCGCCCTTCGAGGAAGCCCTCGGCGGTCATCACCTTGCCCCGTGGCACGCCGTTCAAATCCGGCGTGACACATTCAATCTCATCAATGCCCGTCAATCGCTGCGCGAGTGAACGCTGGCCATCGGTTGTCATGACGCAATCCTTGTTATTGTGCGAGCCGCGAACGGCGACCCGTACAAAATAGGCTTCGGCTGTTCGGAATATCAAGCAGTCGCCAACAAAAAGCCGAACAACCCGCAGAACACCTGAAAAGCCGGGGCTTCACGGCAAATAGAGACTGAACACCCCGCCGCCCAACGGGCCGCCGTTGCGGATCTCGGTACGCCCCTCGACACCGTTGCGCTGATGCAGCGCGGCGATGCGCCCGGCGAAGTACAGCCCCAGCCCGGTGCTGCCGCTGCTGTGGTTGATGCCTTGTACATATTCGGCCTGGCGCTCAAGCATCTCGGCCGGGTAGCCTTCGCCGTCGTCGTTGACGCTCAGCACCAGTTGCCCGGCTTCGTCGCTGACGGTGATCAGCAGCGACTCCCGGGCATAACGGATTGCGTTGTTGATGATGTTGCCCAGCACCGAGGCGACCAGCTCGCGGTCGAAGAAGCCCAGCGGGCTCAGGGGATCGACCTCGTACGTGACCACGATCCCGCGACTGGCGAACACCTCCTGGTGCGCGGCCAGTTGCGCTTCGATGAAGTCGTCCAGTTCGTGGTAGGCCGGCTGCAGGGGCATCTGGTTGACGCCCAGCTTGTACAGCGCCAGCAGCTGCACCAGCATGCCGTTGAGGTGCGCGAACTCGAAGTCGATCACCCCCTGCTCCGGCCCCTGGCGCTGCGCCTCGGGCAGCCGCGCCAGCCATTGGCTGTGGGCCTGGGTCAGCATCGCCAGCGAGTTCTTCATGTCGTGCACGGTGGATGCGATCACCGTGGAGAAATCCAGTGCCTGCTCATCTCGGTTCATTCGCCAAACGCCTTGCTTTTCAGCTTCTGGTAGCGCGGGTAACGCGCGTCGGTGTCGGGCATCAGGCCAACCGTTTTCAGGCAGGCCCGACATTCTTCCAGCTCCGCCGACGGCACTTTGGTGTCGGTGCCGTGCAGCAGCGACTGCGCCATGTTCAGCGCGATGCTGATGTTCTTCGGTTGCATCTTCAGCGCCCGGCGGAACACCTCGCGGGCTTCGGCCAGGTTGCCGGTCTTGTACACCCGCACGCCCTGACGGTTGAGTTCGGCGGCGGCGTTGCTGGAACTGAGGATAGCCGGGTCGTCGGTCAGCTTGGCGATGTCTTTCATCACCGTCGGATCGTCGCCGTAGATTTCCGCGCAGCTCTTGAGCATCGAGGTGCCCGCCTCGGTCTGGCCGAGCATCTGCAACTGCTTGGCCACCAGCAGCGCCGCTTCCGGGCTCATGAACTGCTCCATGCCGTCCAGGCGCAGCAACGCCTGCTCGGTGAGCTTCTCGGCGGTTTCGGCATCGTTGAGCAACAGGCTGGTGGCCTTCATCAGGCGCGCACGGATCTGCAGGCCCGGATCGGACGGGTTTTCCTTGGCCACCAGGCTGAGGGTGGTGTTGATCTCCAGCCGGGTGCGGGTGTCCAGCCCCTTCTCGCTGCCCTTGCTGATCAGCGCATGGGCCAGGCCGAGATTGCTTTCCGGATCCTTGAAGCGCGACTGCGCGCCCTGGTGCACGGCCTGGCGGTAGGCGCGGGAGGCGGTGTCGAAATCTTCGTTGGCCATCGCCAGCTTGCCCAGCAGCGCCTGCCGGCGCACCGCCAGCGGCGACAGGCGGATCGCTTCTTCGAGCACTTTCTGCGCGCCCTTGCTGTCGCCCTCGGCCACCAGCACCTCGGCCATGCCGTCGTACAGCGCCGGCATCATCGGGAACATTTTCAGGGCCTTTTCATAGACGCCCTTGGCCTGGGCGATCTGGCCGCGCTTGAACAGCAACTGGCCCAGCCCGGCGAACGCCCACGGCAACGGACGGTCGGCCAGGATGCTGTCGTACAGGCGTTCCAGCGCTTCGTTCTGGTTCATGTCGCGCAGGGCATCAGCGCGGTAGCGCAGGCACAGCGGCGAATAGCGGATGTCCTGCTTGCACAGGGCGATGCAGGCGTTGAGCACCTCGACCGGCTTGCCGCGGTCCAGGGCCTGCAGAATCGGCTTGAGCAGGGTCTTGCGCTGCTCCAGGCGCTCCAGGCGCTGGGCCAGGCCGATGCGGTTGAACGGCTTGGTCAGGTAGGCATCGGGCTCGTGCTCCAGGGCACTGAGCACCATCGCCTGACTGGTCTCGGCGGTGACCATCACGAACACCGCCTCGTGGCTGATCAGCTTTTCCATCATCAGGTCTTCCAGCACCTGCTGACCGTTCTTCTTGCCGTCCCCCAGGTGGAAGTCCTGGAGGATGAAATCGTAGGACTTCTGCGAACACATCTTCAGCGCCTGCTCGCCGCTGTCGGCGGTGTCCACGTCCTTGACCCCGAGCTCGCGCAGCATAGAACGCACGGAACTGCGGTAATCCGAAAAATCATCGACGATCAGAAAACTCTTTTGGTGATACGACGACATCGAGGATTTCCAGGCAATTGAAGAGGACGGATCGAGGCTTTGCGCAGGCGCGCAGATGATAACGGCAGGCCAAATGCTATCAAGCGATTTCGCGCGATTCCGCCGTCACCCCAAGGGTTATCGGCCGGATCAACGGTTCTCTTGAAGCCGGGCTTCAAGATTCCTTGCGGCGGGATTACCCTTCGCGGCTGTTCTTTTCATCCAACCGCAAGGGATTGATCGTGTTCATCAAAGGAAGCTGTGTTGTATCGGCGTGTGCGTTGTTGTTCGCCCAGGCCGCTTGGGCGAGCGGCATGGATTGCGAGAAGGCGCAAAGTGTCGTGGAACACGCCATTTGCGCGGACAAGCCGCTGTATGGACTGGATGCGGAGATGGGCTCGACCTACCGCAAACTGATCAAAGCCGCCCCGCAGGCGCAGGCCGAACTGAAGTCGAGCCAGCGCCAATGGCTGAAGACCCGTGACGGGTGCGCCGACAACATCGCTTGCCTGCACCAGCAGTACCAGGATCGCTTGCAGACATTGAACGCGCAGTGGATCGAGGCCGTCGCCTACAAGCCCGACGACGTCGACCGGGAGGTCATGGAGGATCTGCACCAACGCATTCTCAAGAAGATCGAGGACAACCCGGAGTTTGCGCTGGAAGGGGCACTGGGCACGCTCTCGGCCAAAAGAGACGAAACCTCGTTCTCCGGCGATCCGAGCGAAGACGACGCCTACGATCAAACGACCTTCCCCAAGGCCCGGCCCGAAGGGGTCTCGCCGGATGAATGGAAAGCCCTGAACGCCTCCGGCCTTGATGCGGATGCGGAGCAAGGCCGGGCCACTTACACCTTGATTGACCTGGACGGCGATGGCCAACGGGATCTGTTCGTCTCCACCTATTCCGGCGGAACCGGCCTGGTCAACATCTATGAAACGTTCCATCGCGACGGAGCGCGGTTCACACGACGAAAGGCCCCTTACGATCCTGAAGCGATCAATGACCGCTACTCGTTATCGACCAGTGATCGCGGCGCCAACCAATCGGTTGGCTGGATCGAATCTCACGGAAGGATGTACCTCACCTACTTCAACGGCTCCTACGGCACCGACCGGCTCTATCTGCTCAACCCGCTGAAAATCAACAGCCAGATCCCCACCGTGACGGTTCGTTACGAGTACCGACTGACCGTACCCGCCACCCAGTACGCCGAAGACAACAACGCCAGCTACACGCTGGAACCGGGCCTGCAAACGGCGCTCACCGAAGCCTTGACCGAATCGAACGCCGGCAACCCCCAACAGCTCAAGCAGGGCACGGCCCCCCTCTGCCCCATTCCGGCCTCCGGGCAAGGCGACGATGACTACTACAGCTACGGTGCGGGCTACTACGCCATCGAATCGGTCACGGACATGGCGGTGACCATCGGCAACGAGTGCTTCATCGCCAGGCTGAACAACTGGTTCGGCAGCTACAGCGAAAAGGATGGATTGCCTGCATTGCTCACACTGCGCAAACCCGGGGCTGGGGGTCAGGAGCGGAGTTATTCGGTCAACGGCCGGCGCCGAGCTACCGAGGTCAGCGCCACGATCGGCAAGGCTGAAGAAGGGATCGGGCTCTTTTGAGGGCCGGCGGAACACCATGAAAAAGCCCCGCCAGATCGCTCTGCACGGGGCTTTCGAAAGGATGGTGTCCCAGGGCAGGTTCGAACTGCCAACCTTCCCCTTAGGAGGGGGATGCTCTATCCAATTGAGCTACTGGGACACGCGGTTGCCGTTGTGACGGACGGCGTGCATGTTAACGGCCATGCCCCTGTTTGTCATGTCATCCGTAGGGCTTTTTGAGCGTAGGCAGGCACCCTGCAATGTCGCGGGAGCTTTCGTCGTGCATTTTGCATCCCATTAAAAGGCCACCCTTGCGAAATGCACGTCAACCCCTGCGAAAGACCCTTTCAAATGCTTGTTTTTAAAGGACTTCACAGCGGTTAGACTATTGGCACGCCGGCTGCTTCGCTTGTTCCCAAAGAACAAACGGAGATCAGCCCATGAACAGCGCCCTCTTGCTCGCCAATGCGATCGCCCTCGCGGTTCTGGTGGGGTTTCATTTTGCGCCACGGGAAGACGCCTCGGTGGCCCAACGCCTGCCGCACTACCTGATGGTGCAGAAAGCGCCGCAATGGGCGGTGCTGAGCGACCGCCAAGTCTTCGCGCCGCAGGAGGTCAACGAGCCTGGGCACGCATTGCCGGCGCAATCGACCGAGCGCCTGGCGTTCTAACTTTTTTCAGGAGGACTGCATGTCCAGATCGGCCTTGGGATTGTTGATCCTCGCCCTGCTCAGCGGCATCGCTCACCTTTCGCTCTTCGAAGAGACGGAGATTTCCCTGCCGTTGATCGGCTGCGGCGCATTCGCCGTCCTGTTCGTGCTGGCGCTGGTGGCCGGCCGCAAGATCAAGTTCGACCCGGTGCTGCGCTGAGCTTCACCCACGCCAGCAAGCGGGCGACGGTGTCCGCCAAAGCCCCCGAATTGTCGAGCCGATGGATCGGCGCCTCGCCGACCGCATCGCCCGCCACGAACAACGCATTGCGCGCCAGCCGCGCATCGATCTGCGCCAGGGTTTCCCGCCCCCGCCTGAGCAAGCGCTCGCGCAGCACGTCATCCCGCACCGTCAACAGCACCGGCAACAGCGTCGGATAGCGCTCGAACGCCTCGGCCAGGTGTCCGCGCGAGCCGTTGACCAGCACATGCCGCCCGGACTGCAGCCATTGATCGATCTGCACCGGAATGCCGTAGCTAAGGCCGTTGGCCTGCCATGACAGCGCGAAATCGCCGGCGCTGCGGCGTCGCTCGAACTCCTGCGGCGTCACGCCGACCGCCTCTTCGCCCACCGACTCCGCCGACCGGGTGATCACCCGCCGCACCACTTCGCAGCCGAGCGCCCTGAGCGGTTCGCGCGCAGCGTCGATCAGGCTGTCCTTGCCCGAACCGGACGGCCCCATCAGGTAAATCAGCCTGCCGTCCATCCTGAAAATGCCCTCCGGCAACGGTTGCGCCCTAGAAAATCGGCCATTTGCCACTATCCTTTAAAAGGTAGGGAAGAAGGATCGAAGCCACATAGCATGCACGTTCTGGCGCCGTCGGGCACCCGTTCTCGTGCATCGGGATGCGGTCGGCGATGCGCACTGGGCGATCTTTTCAAACCAGTCCGCATTTCTGATAATTGGTGCTGGCATTACGCCTTTACCCAGATCAATATTTGTCACAGAATTGACGCCAAGGATCTGGCAATTTTGAGGCATGATGCGGGCCTCTTAACAATTCAGGTTGAACCATTTGGCGAGGGTGCTTGTCCTACCACTCATCCTGCGGCCAATTCCGAGAACCGCTCCCCTGAACTAACCGGTTAACTATATGCGCCCATTGAAACAGGCAATTTATTCCAGCCGCACGGCTGACAAGTTCGTCGTACGCCTGCCAGACGGAATGCGTGAACGCATCGCCGAGGTGGCTCGCAATCATCACCGCAGCATGAACTCAGAGATCATTGCCCGTCTTGAGCAGAGCCTCATTCAGGAAGGCGCACTGGGCGAAGAGTTGAGCATGCGCCTGGACAGCCCCGAGCTGTCGCTGCACGAACGCGAACTGCTGCAACGCTTCCGTCAGCTCTCCCACCGCCAGCAGAACGCCCTGGTGTCGCTGATCGCCCACGACGCCGAAATGGCCGCCGACGCGTCCTGAGCCGCACAGAACATCTCAAGCCAGCCTGCATGCTGGCTTTTTTTTGCCCGGCATTCGGCCAAGCGCTTTTTTGCAGGCAACAAAAAGCCCGCCGATGGGCGGGCTTTTCAGGTGCGGTCAGAGCAGGAAGATCGTCGCCAACCCCAGGAAGATGAAGAAACCGCCGCTGTCGGTCATCGCGGTGATCATCACGCTGGAGCCCATGGCCGGGTCACGCCCCATCTTCGCCAGCGTCATCGGGATCAGCACCCCCATCAACGCCGCCAGCAGCAGGTTCAGGGTCATGGCCGCCGTCATCACCACTCCGAGCGACCAGCTGTGGTACAGCAGGTAAGCGACCACACCGATCACGCCGCCCCAGATCAAACCGTTGATCAGGGCGACCGCCAGTTCCTTGCGCATCAGGCGCGAGGTGTTGCCGGTGCTGACCTGATCGAGCGCCATGGCCCGGACGATCATGGTGATGGTCTGGTTGCCTGAGTTGCCGCCGATGCCCGCCACGATCGGCATCAGCGCCGCGAGCGCCACCAACTTCTCGATCGAGCCTTCGAACAGGCCGATCACCCGCGAGGCGACGAACGCCGTGATCAGGTTGATCGCCAGCCAAGCCCAGCGGTTGCGCAAGGACTTCCAGACCGAAGCGAAGATGTCTTCCTCTTCGCGCAGACCCGCCATGTTGAGGACTTCGCTTTCGCTTTCCTCACGGATCAGGTCCACCATTTCGTCGATGGTCAGACGGCCGATCAGCTTGTCGTTCTTGTCCACCACCGGGGCAGAGACCAGGTCGTACCGTTCGAACGCCTGTGCTGCGTCGTAGGCGTCCTCGTCCGGGTGGAAACTCACCGGATCGCTGGCCATGACTTCGGCAACCTGCTTCTCAGGATCGTTGACCAGCAGACGCTTGATCGGCAGCACGCCCTTGAGCACGCCGTCGTAGTCGACCACGAACAGCTTGTCGGTATGGCCCGGCAGCTCCTTGAGACGACGCAGGTAACGCAGCACCACTTCCAGGCTGACATCCTCACGGATGGTCACCATCTCGAAGTCCATCAGCGCACCGACCTGCTCCTCGTCATAGGACAGGGCCGAACGCACACGCTCGCGCTGCTGGTTGTCGAGGGACTCCATCAGCTCGTGGACGACGTCCCGCGGCAACTCAGAGGCCAGGTCGGCGAGCTCGTCGGCGTCCAGCTCCTTGGCGGCGGCCAGGAGCTCGTGATCGTCCATGTCGGCGATCAGCGACTCACGGACGGAATCGGACACTTCAAGAAGGATGTCGCCGTCGCGGTCAGCCTTGACCAGTTGCCAGAGCGTCAGACGGTCGTCCAGCGGCAAGGCTTCGAGGATGTAGGCGACGTCGGCGGAGTGCAGGTCATCGAGCTTGCGCTGCAGCTCGACCAGGTTTTGCCGGTGAACCAGGTTCTCGACCCGGTCGTGATGAGCGCCTTCCTGGCGATGGGTCAGGTCTTCGACGACCTTCTGGCGCTGCAGCAGCTCAACGACCTGAGCCAGGCGATCCTGCAGGCTTTCCTGTGTTTTCTTTACTTCAACTTCAGACATAGGCGAACTCCACTCCCAGCAGCGGGGCACGCCGGAAGGATCAATCAGTCAATTCTTGATTGGTGAAACGGGCTACTGAACAACTACTGGGTAAGTCCATGGAGGTTTTCCATAAGCCCCGGCGGGGCTGACGGGCGCAATGATACACCGCCTGACGGTTTAAAACGTTAAAAAATCATGGCTGAAACAAGCGCTTGCGAGACAAAGCTCAGCGCCGCCCTGATCCATGGAACTGCGACGACTCATCCTGAAAAGAAAACACACCGGCAACGGCAAAAGCAGCGGCTACCCTTGGACATTGCCCGTCACGGAGGACGCCCGATGCCCTTGAAACCAACCCCGATCGTTTTGACCACCCTGCTCTGCCTGCCGCCCGCCGCCGGGGCGACCACCGTCCATCGCTGCGAGGCCGAAGACGGGCGCATCACCTTCACCACCTTGAGCTGCACAAATGGCGAACGCCTTTCACGACACGAAGTAAGCCCCTACGCACCGGGGTCGGTCGTACCCCTGCTGCCGGAAGCCCGTCATGAAGAAACCGCCGGTCACCCAGGCAAAAGGCGCGAGCCGGCCATCATCGGCCGCGCACAAGACCCCTGCGGCAACCTGATCGACGCCAGGCAGAGGCGTGAAGCGATCATCAACCGTAGAGTCATCACCGGCATGAACCCGCTGGATGTCGAGAGCGCCCTGGGCAAACCGGACAAGATCACCCAGCGCAACTCATCCATGACCTATCGCTACGACCTCAAACGGGGCCGCAGTGCGCAGGTGGATTTTGACGAGAAAGGATGCGTGACGGGAAAAGCCAAATCCCGGACAGCAAAAAGCCCGCGTTAAACGCGGGCTTTTTGGTGTATGGTGCACTCGACAGGATTCGAACCTGTGACCGCTCGGTTCGTAGCCGAGTACTCTATCCAGCTGAGCTACGAGTGCATTTTGTGTTTTTAGACCAGACCACAACTGGTTGAAGCCGAGTCGCCTATATCGCTATAAACAACTCTTAAATGGTGCACTCGACAGGATTCGAACCTGTGACCGCCCGGTTCGTAGCCGGGTACTCTATCCAGCTGAGCTACGAGTGCATTTGTTGCCGCGCATTATAGACCGTTGAATCTTTTTGTAAAGCACTTTTTCTAGTAATTTCAACAACTTACCGAAAAAGCCAGATTACAACGAACTACGAAAATAATGGCGGAGAACGGGGGATTCGAACCCCCGACACCCTTGTGAGGTGTACTCCCTTAGCAGGGGAGCGCCTTCGGCCACTCGGCCAGCTCTCCGCAACACGGGGCGTATATTAACCAGCTTCTTCCCCGTTTGCAAACATAAAAATCGATAAAAATTAATGGGTTGGTTCTTCGTCCTTCTCTTTCTTGATACGCAGGTAAATTTCCTCACGGTGCACGGCCACCTCTTTGGGGGCGTTGACGCCGATGCGCACTTGATTTCCTTTGACGCCGAGCACGGTCACGGTGATTTCGCCATCACCGATAATCAGGCTTTCTGCGCACCGACGAGTCAGAATCAGCATACCTTTCTCCTCACGCATTTCAGTTCAGGGACAACAGTCTGCAAAAAAAAGGCACCCGACCTACAACCGGAGCGATCGTAGCCCTACATGCCTGAGTATTGACCAGCGCAAGCAAAAGAACAGTTTCCCGTCTGCGCCATTCAAAAAATAAAGGGCGCGGTCAGACCGCGCCCTTCAGGTGACGCGTCACTCGCCCTGGCGGGCTGGAGCGTCCAGTTCGAAAGCCGTGTGCAGGGCGCGCACGGCCAGTTCCAGGTACTTCTCTTCGATCACCACGGACACCTTGATTTCCGAGGTCGAGATCATCTGGATGTTGATGCTTTCCTTGGCCAGGGATTCGAACATGCGGCTGGCAACGCCTGCGTGGGAACGCATGCCGACGCCGACGATCGAGACCTTGGCGATCTTGGTGTCGCCGACGACCTCACGGGCACCGATCTCGCGGGCGGTGTTTTCCAGCACAGTCTGCGCGGACTGGTAGTCGTTGCGGTGCACGGTGAAGGTGAAGTCGGTGGTGTTATCGTGCGCGACGTTCTGCACGATCATATCGACTTCGATGTTCGCGGCACTGATCGGGCCGAGAATCTTGAACGCCACGCCCGGGGTGTCTGGCACGCCACGGATGGTCAGCTTGGCTTCATCGCGGTTGAAGGCGATGCCGGAAATGATCGGCTGTTCCATGGTTTCCTCTTCATCAATGGTAATGAGGGTGCCCGGACCCTCCTTGAAGCTGTGCAGTACGCGCAGCGGGACGTTGTACTTGCCGGCGAACTCCACCGCACGGATCTGCAGCACCTTGGAGCCGAGGCTGGCCATTTCCAGCATCTCCTCGAAGGTGATCTTGTCCAGGCGCTGAGCCACGGACACCACACGCGGGTCAGTGGTGTAGACACCGTCGACGTCAGTGTAGATCTGGCATTCGTCAGCCTTGAGCGCGGCGGCCAGCGCCACGCCGGTGGTGTCGGAACCGCCACGGCCCAGGGTGGTGATGTTGCCGTGTTCGTCGACGCCCTGGAAACCGGCGACGACGACGACGCGGCCGGCCTTCAGGTCGCCGCGGATCTTCTGGTCGTCGATCTGCAGGATGCGCGCCTTGTTGTGCGCGCTGTCCGTCAGGATCCGCACCTGGTTGCCGGTGTACGACACCGCCGGCACACCGCGCTTGATCAGCGCCATGGCCAACAGGGCGATCGTGACCTGCTCACCGGTGGAGACGATCACGTCCAGTTCACGGGGAACCGGCTGGTCGTCGCCACTGATTTGCTTGGCCAGATCGATCAGACGGTTGGTTTCGCCGCTCATTGCAGACAGCACAACCACCAGGTCATCGCCGGCATCGCGGAATTTCTTAACCTTGTCGGCGACCTGCTCGATTCTCTCGACGCTGCCGACCGAGGTGCCTCCAAATTTCTGTACGATCAAAGCCATTTCAAAGCCGCCTCTGCCCATGAAGGGCGCCCAATAATCACTCGAACGGCCATCGGGCCCGCCACTAGACTGCGGGCCCGGCGGCGCGTCTTATAAACCCTGCTCGACGAACGGAACGGTCAGCGCCAATGCGCTGTCCAGTGCGCCGGCGTCTGTACCGCCGCCCTGCGCCATGTCCGGGCGACCGCCGCCCTTCCCGCCCACTGCCGCAGCAGCCTGTTTCATCAAATCACCGGCTTTGAGTTGGCCAGTCAGGTCCTTGGTCACGCCAGCGACCAGTACGACCTTTTCCTCATGGACACTGCCGAGCAGGATCACTGCGCGGCCGAGTTTGTTCTTCAGCTGATCGACCAGCGCCAGCAGCGCCTTGCCGTCCTGACCGTCCAGACGCGCAGCCAGCACCTTCACGCCCTTGACGTCCGCAGCCTGGGCCGACAGATCGTCGCCGGCGGCGCTGGCGGCCTTGGCCTGCAGCTGCTCGAGCTGCTTCTCCAGCAGGCGGTTGCGCTCCAGCACAGCCGACAGCTTGTCGATCAGGTTGTCGCGGCTGCCCTTGACCAGGCTGGCCGCTTCCTTGAGTTGCTCTTCGGCCGCGTTCAGGTAGGCCAGCGCCGCAGCGCCGGTCACCGCTTCGATGCGGCGCACGCCGGAGGCCACACCGCCTTCGCTGATGATCTTCAGCAGGCCGATGTCGCCGGTGCGGTTGGCATGGATGCCGCCGCACAGCTCAACGGAGAAGTCGCCGCCCATGCTCAGCACGCGCACGCTGTCGCCGTACTTCTCGCCGAACAGCGCCATTGCGCCTTTCTTCTTGGCGGTGTCGATGTCGGTCTCTTCGGTCTCCACCGCCGAGTTCTTGCGGATCTCGGCGTTGACGATGTCTTCCAGCGCCTTGAGCTGTTCAGGCTTGATCGCCTCGAAGTGGCTGAAGTCGAAACGCAGGCGCTGACTGTCCACCAGCGAGCCCTTCTGCTGGACGTGGTCGCCCAGCACCTTGCGCAATGCCGCGTGCAGCAGGTGGGTGGCCGAGTGGTTCAGCGAGGTGGCGTGGCGCACGTCGGCTTCGACGTGGGTCTCCACCGGTGCGCCGACGATCAGGCTGCCCGAGGCCAGCACGCCGTGGTGCAGGAACGCGCCGCCGGTCTTGGTGGTGTCGCGCACGTCGAAACGGCTGTTGCCGGCCTGAATGTAGCCGCAGTCGCCGACCTGGCCGCCGGACTCCGCATAGAACGGGGTCTGGTTCAGCACGATCACGCCTTCCTGCCCTTCACTCAAGACGTCCACGGACTGGCCGTCTTTATAGAGCGCGACGACTTTCGCCGAACCGCTGGTGGCGTGGTAACCGGTGAATTCGGTGTCGACGTCGACCTTGACCAGGCTGTTGTAGTCCAGGCCGAACGAGCTGGCGGAACGGGCGCGCTCACGCTGGGCTTCCATTTCGCGCTCGAAGCCGGTTTCGTCGATGGTCAGGCTGCGCTCGCGGGCGATGTCCGCGGTCAGGTCCATCGGGAACCCGTAGGTGTCGTAGAGCTTGAACACCACGTCGCCCGGCACGACTTCGCCCTTGAGCTCGGACAGGTCCTGCTCGAGGATCTTCAGGCCCTGCTCCAGGGTCTTGGCGAACTGCTCTTCCTCGGCCTTGAGCACGCGCTCGATGTGCGCCTGCTGGGACTTGAGCTCAGGGAAGGCTTCGCCCATCTCGACCACCAGCGCGGCGACGATCTGGTAGAAGAAGCTGCCCTTGGCGCCCAGCTTGTTGCCGTGGCGGCAGGCGCGACGGATGATCCGGCGCAGCACGTAGCCGCGGCCTTCGTTGGAAGGCAGCACGCCGTCGGCGACCAGGAAGCCGCAGGAACGGATGTGGTCGGCCACCACTTTCAGCGAAGCCTGGCCGTCGTTGGTGCAGCCGATGGCCTTGGCCGAAGCGGTCAGCAGGCTCTGGAACAGGTCGATCTCGTAGTTCGAGTGCACGTGCTGCAGCACGGCGCTGATCCGCTCAAGGCCCATGCCGGTGTCCACCGACGGTGCCGGCAGCGGATGCAGCACGCCGTCGGCGGTGCGGTTGAACTGCATGAACACGTTGTTCCAGATCTCGATGTAGCGGTCACCGTCCTCTTCCGGCGAGCCCGGCGGGCCGCCCCAGATGTCGGCGCCGTGGTCGTAGAAGATCTCGGTGCACGGACCGCACGGGCCGGTGTCGCCCATGGTCCAGAAGTTGTCGGAGGCGTACGGAGCGCCCTTGTTGTCGCCGATGCGCACCATGCGCTCGGCCGGCACGCCGACTTCCTTGGTCCAGATGTCGTAGGCTTCGTCGTCGGTGGCGTAGACGGTCACCCACAGCTTTTCCTTCGGCAGGTTCAGCCACTTGTCGGACGTCAGGAACGTCCAGGCGAAGGTGATGGCGTCGCGTTTGAAGTAGTCGCCGAAGCTGAAGTTGCCCAGCATTTCGAAGAAGGTGTGGTGACGGGCGGTGTAACCGACGTTTTCCAGGTCGTTGTGCTTGCCGCCGGCGCGCACGCATTTCTGGCTGCTGACGGCGCGGGTGTACGCGCGCTTTTCCTGGCCCAGGAAGCAGTCCTTGAACTGGTTCATGCCTGCGTTGGTGAACAGCAGGGTTGGGTCATTGCCCGGAATCAAAGAGCTGGAGGCTACACGGGTGTGGCCTTGCTCTTCGAAGAAGCGAAGGAAGGCTTCACGGATTTCTGCGCTTTTCATTAGGTTCTTCCACGGAGGCTGCGGCCAAAGGCCTGTGCAAAACGTCGACAGACGAAGCAACGGCAAAGGGCCGCATTATATCGGCCCTGCGCGCGGGGTACAGCGTGTTTATACGATAGAAGCAGTCAATTGGGCCGCCAACGCTGTCACTTGCGCGAAAACGCGACGAATGCCTCGACCACCTGCCCGATTTGCGAGCGATTGACGTCCATGTGCGTGACCATCCGCAGCCGGGCGGCGGCGCTCAGCCGGATCCCGCGCTCCGCCGCAAACGCCTTCAGGGCGTGGGCACGGTCGCCCATCTGCACGTAGACCATGTTGGTCTGCACCGGCTCGACGCTGAACCCTGCATTGCGCAGCCCTTCGGCCAGCAACTCGGCGTTGGCGTGGTCGTCCGCCAGGCGCTCGACGTTATGCTCCAGCGCGTACAGCCCCGCCGCCGCCAGCAGACCGGCCTGGCGCATGCCGCCGCCGACCATCTTGCGCAACCGGCGGGCCTTGCCGATCAGCTCGGCCGAGCCGCACAGCACCGAGCCGACCGGAGCGCCGAGGCCCTTGGACAGGCACACCGAGACCGAATCGAAATGCCGGGTGATCTGCCGGGCATCGACGCCCAGCTTGACCGCCGCGTTGTACAGGCGCGCGCCGTCCAGGTGCAGGGCCAGGCCGTGCTCCTGAGTGAAGCTTCGGGCCCGGGCCAGGTATTCCAGCGGCAGCACCTTGCCTTGCATGGTGTTTTCCAGGGCCAGCAGACGCGTGCGGGCGAAATGGAAGTCATCGGGCTTGATCGCGGCGGCCACCTGGTCCAGATCCAGCGAACCGTCGGCCTGCACCTCCAGCGGCTGCGGCTGGATCGAGCCGAGCACCGCCGCACCGCCGCCTTCGTACTTGTAGGTGTGCGCCTGCTGGCCGACGATGTATTCGTCGCCCCGCCCGCAATGGGCCATCAAGCCCAGCAGGTTGCTCATGGTGCCGGTCGGCACGAACAGCGCGGCGGCAAACCCCAGCCGTTCTGCCAATTCGGCTTCCAGACGGTTGACCGTCGGATCCTCGCCATATACATCGTCACCGGTGGCCGCGCGGGCCATCGCTTCAAGCATTGCGGGAGACGGTTGGGTGACGGTGTCGCTGCGAAGATCGATAACGCTCATGAACCTGGCCTCAAGTCAGCAGGGGAAATCCCTTTTCGTTTTGGAATTACTGCGGGCATGGCGCGGATTAATCAACCCTTGGGCAAGGAAAAGTCGCCGCGTGAAGCGAAAAATTCGATGGCAATCATCACAAAGGCGCAATGCATCGCCAAAGGAACTGTGTTAAAAACGCTGCGCCGCCGGACAAAGGGCGGCACAACGTTCTCAGGGCGGGGTGCAATTCCCCACCGGCGGTAATTGCGCGCAACGCGCATAGCCCGCGAGCGCTTGGCGGCAGGCACGGTTCAGGTCGTGTCCGACGGCAAGGTCAGCAGACCCGGTGTGATTCCGGGGCCGACGGTCACAGTCCGGATGAAGAGAGAACGGGATTGACGCCAAAGGGCCGTCTGCGTGCTTGCGCGCGCGTACCCTTGATCCCTTTCGATTCATATCGCCCTGTTTTTCACACAAACAGGAGTCAGAACATGCAACCCACCGCAATCGACAGCAAAGCCAAACACACCCAGGGCGAGCGCGTCGCGTTCATCCAGGCCTGCTGGCACAAGGAAATCGTCGACCAGAGCCGTAAAGGCTTCGTCAACGAAATGATCGCCCAGGGCTACCAGGAATCGGACATCGATTTCTTCGAGGTCGGCGGCGCGTTTGAAATGCCGCTGCACGCCAAGCTGCTGGCCAAGACCGGTCGTTATGCCGGTATCGTCGCGGCCGCCCTGGTGGTGGACGGCGGGATCTACCGTCACGAGTTCGTCGCCCAGTCGGTCGTCAGCGGCCTGATGCAGGTGCAGCTGGAAACCGAAGTGCCGGTGTTCTCGGTGTCCCTGACCCCGCACCACTTCCATGCCGGCGAAGAGCACCAGAAGTTCTTCTTCGAGCATTTCGTGCACAAGGGTCAGGAAGCGGCGAGAACCTGCGCCGACACGCTGCTGAAGATCCGTGCGCTGCGCCGCAGCGAGCCGCGTGCCGTAGCGGTCTAAGCGCCGAAACCTGTGGGAGCCCGCCTGCTCGCGAGGGCGGCGGGTCAGTCACCATCGATGTCGGATGGGCCGGCCGATTCGCTGGCAAGCCCGCTCTCACAGGGTCTGCGGTGCTTCCGGATTCAGTGAAGGAAGCCTGCAGGGTTCGTGCGGCGTGATCAGGCCAGTTGATCGTCCGTGGTCGGCACGATCAGGATGCCGGCGCGCAGGCCGTTCTTGACCTTGGGGTTGGGGAAGATGATCCGCGCGCCCTGCTCTTCGATGATCCAGCGGGTATTGGCCAGGTCTTCGGCCAGCACATACCCCATGTCCAATTCCGAAAAGTTCTCGATGTCCGCCGGCAGGTTCAGGCGGAAGGCGTCGCTGTGCTTGATGATTTCCCGGGCCACGCTGAACAGCTGCAGGCCGTCCAGGCCTTCTTGCGCCTGTTCGGGCTCGTTGCCTTCGATGATCTGCTTCAGGCGGTTTTCCAGCAGCGACACGTTGACCCCGGCGTTCTGCCCGAACGGCCGGGCCTTGCCCAGCTCGAGGGTGAAGGACTCGGCGCCGAGCTTGTCGTAGGTGTACGAGCTGAACACGATCGACGGCTTGTTCTGCAGCAGCACCGCTTCCATGCCCGCCGCCCGCAGACGGGCCAACTCGCGCCGGGAATGCTGGCGCCCTTCCTTCCACGGGTACAGGGCAAACTGCTCGATCTTCGAACCGCGGATCGCGGTGTGCAGGTCGTAGTGCAGGCGCTGACGGTCCGGCAGGTTGAAGAAACTCGCCGCAAGGCGCTCCAGCTCACAGGCACGCAAGGCTTCGCAGCCGCTGCTTTGTTCGTGACGGCCGTTGAACAGCCGGTTGACGTCCTGCTCGATGAAGCGCTCGCCCTTGCGGATCGCTTCCGGGTTGCCGAACAGGAACAGAATGCGTGCGCGCGGCTTCAGGTCGCCGCGGGCGATGTCATGCAACAGGCGGTCGAGCAATTCGATCGGCGCGGTCTCGTTGCCGTGGATCCCTGCAGACAGCAGCAGGTCCAGGCCATTGTCGCGCGCTTCGGGCGGCCGCACTTCCAGCGCGCCCTCGCTCAACCAGCGCATGCGCACGCCTTCGACAGTCAGTTGAGTCTTCTCCGCCGGTTCGCGGCCGGCGAGGGTCAGTTCAAGCAGTTTGCCGAGGGCGAGCATAGAGCGGTTTCCTTAGTGGTCGTGGTTGCAATCCGGGCCGTGCACATGTTCCTCGCCACCGAGGTCGGCCGGTTCCATTTCCAGTTGCAGACTTACCAGATTAGTCGCCAACGGGCGCAGCAGCAGGTTGGCGTACTCTTCGTCGTCTTCTTCGACGTCGACGCCGATCAGCAGTTGGCCGCGGCCGTCCTGCTGGATCCACAGCTCCTTGCCTTGCCACATGACCGCGACGCGGGTGCAGGAGGTTTGCAGTTGCGTGCCGTCGGTGTCTTCAAGGATCAGCTGCAGGGAATCACTCATGTTTACGCTCTCTTGGGAGATGAAGCCGTGCGCCGCGCGAAGGCGGCGCACCGGCCATCAATTGATCTGGAATGGATAAACCGCGCCCAGTTTAAGGATTTGCGTCAGTTCATCCAGTGCCGTCCGGCATTCAAGCAGCAATTGCGGATCCGCCAGATCGTTTTCGGTCAGGCGGTCGCGGTAGTGCTTTTCAACCCATGCGGTCAACGAACCGTACAACGGTGCCGTCATGATAACCCCTGGATTGACCGCCGCCAGTTCGGTTTCGTTGAGTGCGACACGCAGCCTCAGGCAAGCGGGGCCGCCGCCGTTCTGCATGCTTTGCTTCAGGTCGAAGACCTTGACCTCGCGAACCGGGCCGCCGGAGCCGGTCAGGCTTTGCAGGTAGTTCCAGACACGCTCGTTGCCGCGGCACTCTTCCGGCACGATCAGCAGCATCGAGCCGTCAGGGCGCGACAGCAACTGGCTGTTGAACAGGTAGGAGCGCACCGCGTCATCCACGGTGACCGCCGAACGCGGCACGCAGATCGACTGGAACTTGCCGCCGACCTTGGCGAGCTTGGTTTGCAGCTCGGCCAGCATCTGTTCGGTCTCCAGGAACGCGTCCTCGTGATAGAACAGCACCTCGCCGTTGCCCACCGCGATCACGTCATTGTGGAACACGCCCTGATCGATCACCGCCGGGTTCTGCTGGGCGTAGACCACGCCGTCGTCACGCAGGCCGTGCAGGCGGGCGACCGCCTGGGACGCTTCGAGGGTCTGGCGCGCCGGGTACTTCTGCGGCGCCGGATAACGGGTGTCGAACGCGCTGCGGCCGAACACGAAGAACTCGACGCCGGCCTCGCCGTACTCACGGCAGAAACGGGTGTGGTTGGCCGCGCCTTCGTCGCCGAACTGCGCCACCGCCGGCAACGCGGCGTGATGGGCGAAGTGCTGCTGATCGGCGAACATCGCCCCCAGCACGCGGCTGGTGGTCGGGTGTTCGATGCTGCGGTGGTACTTGCAGTTGAGGTTGGCGGCGGTGAAATGCACGCGGCCGTCGGCGGTGTCGGCGCTCGGGCTGACCGTGGCGGCGTTGGCCACCCACATGCTCGACGCCGAGCAGCTGGCGACCAGCAGCGGCATCGCTTCCTTGGCGGCGCGCTCGATCACCTGGGCATCGGTGCCGCCGAAGCCCAGACGGCGCAAGGCAGCCACGTCCGGACGCTCCTGCGGCGCCAGCACGCCCTGGACAAAGCCCATGTCCATCAGCGCCTTCATTTTCGCCAGACCCTGCAGCGCGGCTTCCTTCGGATTGGAGGACTGCTGACTGTTGCTTTGGGAGGCGACGTTGCCGTAGGACAGGCCACCGTAGTTGTGGGTCGGCCCCACTAGACCGTCAAAATTGACTTCACAGGATTTCATCAGCGAGGCTCCACGAGAATCTGTTGTTATAGGCTTGCGTAACGGTTCTTTGAGACTGCGGCGCGGCTTTCGCGGGCAAGCCCGCTCCCACAGGTCGGCAGGTGTTTGCACCTATGTGCCCTGCATCGATCCCGTGGGAGCCAGCCAGCCTGCCGGCGATGGGCATCACGCCATCTTCACGCCCGGCGTCAGGGCCGCCGGCAGCACCAGGTCCGGGGTTTCGAGCGAGGCCACCGGGTAGGCGCAGTAGTCCGCCGCGTAGTAGGCGCTGGCGCGGTGGTTGCCCGACGCGCCGACGCCGCCGAACGGTGCGCTGCTGGCGGCGCCGGTCAGTTGCTTGTTCCAGTTGACGATGCCGGCACGGCTTTGCAGCCAGAACTGCTGGTAACGCGCCTCGGAATCCGACAGCAGGCCGGCAGCCAGACCGTAGGCGGTGTCGTTGGCTTCGGCGATGGCCGCGTCGAAATCGGCGTAGCGGATCACTTGCAGCAGCGGGCCGAACAGTTCCTCGTCCGGACGCCCGGCCACAGCGGTCACATCCAGGATGCCCGGCGTCAGCAAGGCCGACTGCGCCTGCGGCTGGGTCATTTCCAACAGCGGCACCGCACCGTTGGCCAAAAGATGCGCCTGGGCATCCATCAGGGCCTTGGCCGCGCCCAGGGAAATCACCGAGCCCATGAACGGCGCCGGCTGGCGGTCGAACGCGCCGACCTCGATGGTCGACGTCACCGCCACCAGGCGCGCCAACAGGCTGTCGCCCCAGGCGCCTTGCGGCACCAGCAGACGGCGGGCGCAGGTGCAGCGCTGGCCGGCGGAAATGAACGCCGACTGAATGATCGTGTAGACCGCTGCGTCGAGATCGGCGACCTGATCCACCACCAACGGGTTGTTGCCGCCCATCTCCAGGGCGAGGATCTTGTCCGGGCGCCCGGCGAACTGCTGGTGCAGGTGATTGCCGGTGCGGCTGGAGCCGGTGAAGAACAGGCCGTCGATGCCTGGATTGGCCGCCAGGGCGATGCCGGTTTCGCGGGCGCCTTGCAGCAGGTTCAGCACACCGGCCGGCAGACCGGCCTCGATCCAGCACTTGACCGTGAGCTCGGCGACCTTCGGCGTCAGCTCGCTCGGCTTGAACAGCACGCTGTTGCCGGCCAGCAACGCCGGCACGATGTGCCCGTTCGGCAGGTGGCCAGGGAAGTTGTACGGACCGAACACCGCCACCACACCGTGGGGCTTGTGGCGCAGCACGGCGGTGGCGTCGCCCAGCGGGCCGCTCTTCTCACCGGTGCGTTCACGGTAGCTCTGCACCGAGATCGCGATCTTGTTGACCATGCTGGTGACTTCGGTCGCCGCTTCCCAGAGCGGCTTACCGGTTTCCTCGCCGATGGCGCGGGCCAGCTCGTCGCTGTGGCTCTTCAGAGTGGCGGCGAATGCTTCGAGCACGCCGATGCGCTCCTGCAGAGAACGCTTGGCCCAGGCCGGAAATGCCTGGCGCGCGGCGTGCACCGCCGAATCGACCTGGGCGGCGGTTGCGCCCTGGCCTGACCACAGCACTTGCTGGGTCACCGGGTTCAGCGACTCGAACGCATCCCCCTGGCCGGCCAGCCACTGACCTGCGATGTATAGCGAATTCATTGTTTCGACTCCCGGGCTGCGGACAACGGAACGGCGCGCACCTGATCGCCGGCATTGAGTTGAAGGCGTTTGGCGGTCAGCGGATCGACCACCAGGGTGCCGGCGGCCAGACGCGCCGGGGCTGCAGTGATCCGGCAGTCCTCGCGCTTGCGGTTATGGATGATGAACGGCGTGGCGTCGTCGCCCGGCGTGCCCACCGCCAACACCAGCGCCTGGCTGTCGCGCACCGCGCGGATCTTGCCGGTTTCGCACTCGATGGCGGGGCCGGCGTCGAAGATGTCGACGTAGCCCTGATAGCTGAAGCCTTCGCCCTTGAGCATCGCCAGCGCAGGCTCGGTGTCCGGGTGCACCTGGCCGATCACGGCACGTGCGTCTTCGGACAGGAAGCAGGTGTACAGCGGGAACTTGGGCATCAGCTCGGCGATGAACGCCTTGTTGCCGACGCCGGTCAGGTAATCGGCCTGGCTGAATTCCATCTTGAAGAAATGCCGGCCCAGGCTCTCCCAGAACGGCGAACGGCCCGCCTCGTCGGAGACGCCGCGCATCTCGGCGATGATCTTGTTGCCGAACAGCTGCGGAAACTCGGCGATGAACAGCATCCGCGCCTTGGACAGCATGCGGCCGTTGAGGCCGGTGCGGTAGTCGGCGTGCAGGAACAGCGAGCACAGCTCGGAGTTGCCGGTCAGGTCGTTGGCCAGGAACAGGGTCGGGATCTCGCGGTAGATGTTCAGCTCCTGGGAGGCGCTGACGGTCAGGCCGACCCGGAAGTTGTACCACGGCTCACGCAGGCCGACGGCGCCGGCGATGGCGGAGATCCCCACCACGCGGCCGTTGTCGTCTTCGAGCACGAACAGGTAGTCCGCATCGCCGCGGCCGGCTTCGCCGCGAAAGGTCTTCTCGGCCCAGCCGACCCGGTGGGTCAGGCGCTCTTCGTTGGCCGGCAAGGTGGTCAGGCCGGTGCCGGTGCTGCGGGCCAGGTCGATCAGAGCGGGTAAATCGCTGCTGCGTACGGGACGAACGATCATGCTATCTCCTCAAACGGGCCGCCAACGCCACCCGTGAAACTCGCTAAGGCGTTAAACCGCCACCAGGCGCACGCTGGCGCCCTCGCCGACGCCCAGGGCTTCGGCCGCTTCCAGGTCCAGGGTCACCGGTTTGCCGGGCGCGTAGTCCAGCTCCAGCAGAACGGCGCGGTAATCCTGCAACTGCGCGTTGGCCACCAGGTACTGGCGCCCTGCGCCCTTGACCGGCTCGCCGATCTTCACCGGCACGACGCGGCTCTGGGCGATCGAGCGGATCCCCGAGACGCGGGCGTGCAGGGTCGGGCCGCCGTCGAAAATGTCGATGTAATGATCGGTCTCGAAGCCTTCGCGCATCAGGATGTCGAAGGTGATCTGCGCACGCGGGTGCACCTGGCCCATCGCCTCCTGGGCGGAGTCCGGCAGCAGCGGCACGTAGATCGGGTAGTGCGGCATCAGCTCGGCCAGGAAGGTGCGGCTCTTGAGGCCGCACAGGCGCTCGGCCTCGGCGTAGTTGAGGTCGAAGAAGTTGCGGCCGATGGCGTCCCAGAACGGCGAGTCGCCGTTCTCGTCGCTGTAGCCGACGATCTCGGTCACCACCGAGTCGGCGAAACGCTCAGGATGGCTGGCGACGAACAGCAGGCGGCCACGGGAGTTGAGCTCGGCCCACGGCGAGCCCACCAGGTCGCGCTGCACGTAGAAACTGGTCAGCAGGCTGTTGCCGGTGAGATCGTGGCACTGCGAAAGCACGTGGATCTTGTTGTGGATCTTCAGCTCGCGGGAAGCGTGCACGAAGGTCTCGTTGCGAAAGCTGTAGAACGGTTCGGAGTAGCCGGCCGAGGCGACGATGGCCGAGCAGCCGACCAGCTTGCCGGCGACGGTGTCCTCAAGGACGAAGAAGTAGCTTTCCTCGCCGTTGAAGCTGACCTCGGCGGAGAACGACGCCTCGCTGGCGGCGATCTTGTCGCTCAGGCGCTCCACGTCGTCCGGCAACGAAGTGACACCGATCGGGCTGTCCGCAGCCAGACGCTGTACCTCGCCCAGGTCAGCCATTTGCGCAGGGCGCATCACCAGCATGGTGTCACTCCTTTCTCTCATGAAAATCACAGGTGAAAAATTCCGCACCGTCCCCGGGTCGACCCAGAGTCGATTGTGGGAGCCAGACTGCCGGCGATTGCGTCCTTTCAGGCAACAGTGATGTTGGCTGTCAGGCCCTCATCGCCAGCGGGCTGGCTCCCACAGTATGTGTCGGTGCGAAACGAAAATCGGGTCCGGCGCCTGAGCGGTCAGGCGCCGGAGGGTCAATCAGGCTTGCGTCAGCTTGGCCACGGCGCGCTCGAAGCGCTCCAGGCCCTGATCGATGTCGGCGTCGTCGATCACCAGGCTCGGCGCGAAACGGATCACGTCCGGGCCGGCCTGCAGGATCATCAGGCCTTCACGCTCGGCGGCGTTGAACACGTCCTTGGCCTTGCCTTTCCAGGCATCGCTCAGCACGCAGCCGATCAGCAGGCCCAGACCGCGCACCTGGGTGAACAGGCCGTACTTCTGGCCGATCTGCTCCAGGCGGGTCTTGAACTTGTCGTGCTTGGCGTTGACGCCGTTGAGCACTTCAGGGGTGTTGATCACGTCGACCACTGCCTCGGCCACCGCGCACGCCAGCGGGTTGCCGCCGTAGGTGGTGCCGTGGGTGCCGACGACCAGGTGCTTGGCCAGCGCTTCGGTGGTCAGCATCGCCGCGATCGGGAAACCGCCGCCCAGGCTCTTGGCGCTGGTGAGGATGTCCGGGGTCACGCCGAAATGCTGGTAGGCGAACAGTTTGCCGGTGCGGCCCATGCCGGTCTGCACTTCGTCGAACACCAGCAGCGCGTTGTGCGCATCGCACAGCTCGCGGGCGCCTTGCAGGTACGCCAGCTCGGCCGGCAGCACGCCGCCCTCGCCCTGGATCGGTTCCAGCACCACGGCGCAGGTCTTGTCGGAAACGGCAGCCTTCAGGGCCGCCAGGTCGTTGTACGGCACGTGGGTGATGCCGGTGATCTTCGGACCGAAACCGTCGGAGTACTTCGACTGGCCGCCGACGTTCACGGTGAACAGGGTGCGGCCGTGGAAGCTGTTCAGCGCGGCGATGATTTCGTACTTCTCGCTGCCGAAACGGTCGAACGCCACGCGGCGGGCCAGCTTGAACGCGGCCTCGTTGGCTTCGGCGCCGGAGTTGCAGAAGAACACACGCTCGGCGAAGGTGGCGTCGATCAGCTTGTGCGCCAGGCGCAGGGCCGGCTCGTTGGTGAACACGTTGGACACGTGCCACAGCTTGTTCGCCTGCTCGGTCAGGGCGCCGACCAGCGCCGGATGCGCATGGCCCAGCACGTTGACGGCAATCCCGCCGGCGAAGTCGATCAGCTCGCGGCCGGTCTGGTCCCAGACGCGGGAGCCTTCGCCACGCACCGGAATGAAAGCGGCAGGCGCATAGTTGGGAACCATTACCTGGTCGAAATCGGCGCGTTGTACCGCAGCGTGCTCAACGGACATCGGAGTCTCCTGATGAGGAACACCCGCCTGAAACTGGCGGGAGATGGGGGGATTGTAAGGACAGTTCTCAGCCCGGCCTTGTCGCCAAGCGACAACTTCTTATAGCGCAAACCCCGGTTTTTCCCGGGTTTACGGCAATGCGACAAATAGGGTCGCAAAGGCGCAGTTTAACTGGCGACCGGGGTTTGCGGCAGACCTGTCACTTTGTATCCGATGCCGTTTTTCCGTGTGCGGTACATATGTACCGCACATGGCGCTCACCGATGGAGTCTGCTGTCCGCCCATCAATCAGCACGGCTCGCCCTGCGATGAACCCCCACCCTGTTGCCATCATCCGACCGACAATGCCATCACCGAAATGCCCCCCCGGATATTCTGGAATTGCCCATGGAAATCGCCCAAATCATTGAGTTGCGCGGCAATCCGCTTGCGCAGGAGAGCATGCGGTGCTGTCGGCTTGTTTCCGAACGGCAGCGGTCGATTTCGGCGCGCAAGCCATCATCGAACAAACGGAGGGGAGATTACGGACAGCGGGGCCTGCGGAACCGAAGAGCAAGCGCCCTCAAGCGCGGATCAACCGCGCTCCGGCGGCACCGAGGACAGCTCGAACGGGCTGCTGCTGCGCCGCTGGTTGCGGTCTTCCCGCGGCGTGGCGCCGAAGAAGTTGCGGTAGGCGCTGGAGAAATGCGGCCCCGAGGAGAAACCGCAGGACAGGCCGATCTGGATGATCGACTTGCTGGTCTGCATCAGCATCTGCCGGGCCTTGTTCAGGCGCAGCTCCAGGTAGTACTGGCTCGGCACACGGTTGAGGTACTGCTTGAAGATCCGCTCCAGCTGCCGGCGGGACACGCACACGTGCTGGGCGATTTCGTCGGTGGTCAGCGGCTCTTCGATGTTGGCTTCCATCAGCAGCACCGCCTGGGTGAGCTTCGGATGGCTGGAGCCCAGGCGGTTCTGCAGCGGAATGCGCTGACGCTCGCCCCCTTCGCGGATGCGCTCGACCACCAGTTCCTCGGAGACCGCGCCGGCCAGTTCAGCGCCGTGGTCACGGGCCAGCACCGCCAGCAGCAGGTCGAGCACCGACATGCCGCCGCAGGCCGTGAGACGGTCGCGGTCCCAGTCGAACAGATGGCTGGTGGCGATGACCTTGGGGAAGCGCTCGGCGAAATCGTCCTGCCAGCGCCAGTGCACGGCGGCACGGTAGCCGTCGAGCAGCCCCAGTTGCGCCAACGGGTACACGCCGGCGGACAGCCCGCCGATCACGCAACCGGCGCGCACCAGTTGCTTGAGCGCGCTGGTGAGGTTCGGCGCCAGGGCGGCCGGCGGCTCGTCGGCGAGCAGGAACAGTTTCTGGAAGTTCTCCAGCTTGCCGGACCAGGGTTCGCCAGGCAGTTGCCAGCCGCTCTCGCTCGGCGGTTCGGCCTGCAAGAACGACAACTCGTAGACCACCTCCGGATGCACCCGCTGAGCGACACGCAAGGCTTCCTCCGCCAGCGCCAGCGTCAGAGCTTTAGTGCTGGGCCAAATCAGGAAACCAATTCGATGGGCAGTCATGGGCGGGCAATCCGAAACGAGGTAACAGTATTGAAGGCATGGGCCAATGCTAGCCCGTAATCCTGAACCCGACATAGATCCAGTGTGGGAGCGAACCCGCTCGCGAAAGGGTTGGGTCAGTCAACGATGAGAATGACTGACCTGCCGCTTTCGCGGGCAGGCTCGCTTCCGCAGGGGAAATGAGCCAGCATCCAGGCTGCGAAGCATGCACTAACGTGGTGCATAAAGGGAGCGTTTACTTGAGGCTGCCCGAGAGGAATTGCTGCAGACGTTCCGACTGCGGGTTGACCAGCACTTCGCGCGGGTTGCCGCTCTCTTCCACCAGGCCTTTGTGCAGGAACACCAGCTGGTTCGACACTTCACGGGCAAAGCCCATTTCGTGGGTCACCACCACCATGGTGCGGCCTTCCTGGGCCAGGGACTGCATGACCTTGAGCACATCGCCCACCAGTTCCGGGTCGAGGGCCGAGGTCGGCTCGTCGAACAGCATCACTTCCGGCTCCATCGCCAGCGCACGGGCGATCGCCACACGCTGCTGCTCGCCACCGGACATGTGCCCCGGGAAGGCGTCCTTGCGATGGGCCACGCCCACCTTGTTCAGGTAGTGCTCGGCCTTCTCGCGGGCCTCGGCCTTGGACACGCCCAGCACATGCACCGGCGCTTCCATGATGTTTTCCAGCGCGGTCATGTGCGACCACAGGTTGAAGTGCTGGAACACCATCGACAGGCGCGAGCGCATGCGCTGCAGCTGTTTCGGGTCGGCCGCCTTCAGCGCGCCGTCCTTGTTCGCCACCAGCTTGAGCTCTTCGTTGTTGAGCAGGATCTTGCCCGCGTGCGGCTGCTCGAGCAGGTTGATGCAGCGCAGGAAAGTGCTTTTGCCGGAGCCACTGGAGCCGATGATGCTGATCACATCGCCGGCTGCCGCCTTCAGGGACACGCCCTTGAGCACTTCGTGACTGCCGTAGCGTTTATGCAGGTCTTGGACTTCAAGTTTGTACATGCGGTCGGTTCTCACAAAAACAGTCAGTCAGTCGTTGAGCAAGCGCCCGTGACGCAGCGCTTCGCGCCCCGCCACCTTGGCCAGCCAGAAACCGGGTTGGGCATATCGCAGCCGTTCAATGGCAAACAGCACCCCGGACGTACCAGCACACACCGTGCTGACCCGATCGGACACAGGGTCGATCACTTCAAAAATCTCATCGCCGGCCTCGACCCATTCGCCGGGCCTGCGCAAAAAGCTCACCACACCGGGGTGCGGCGCGAACAGCAACTCAGTGCCCTCGAACGGCATGCCTTCGCAAGGCTCGTGCGCCGGCTTCGGCCACTCGCCGCCGATCAGGCCCTGCTCGGCGAGGAACGCCAAGATACCTTCGGCCCAGTCCTCGGCCTGCGCCCGGCCGGTGTCGGCCTGGCCGCCCAGCTCGACGGTGGTCGCCAGGCAGGCCAGGGGAATCGACGCCTCCGGGAACTGGCGCGACAGGCGCAGCCACGGCAGCGAGCAGGCTTCGTCGAAGGAGCTGCCGCCGGAGTCTTCCGCCAGCAATCCCACTTTAACGTTCAGGTGCGCGGCCAGCGAACGCCACTGCGGCCAGTGCTGCGGCAACGCGTACAGGTGCAGCGCGGCTTCGGCGTCGCAGTGCAGGTCCAGCACCACGTCAGCGGTGCAGGCGTGGCTGAGCAGCACGCGCTGCATGCCTTGCAGTTGGCTGCTCGCCTCGGGCAACGCCGCCAGGTGATCGGCCATCGCCTGACGGATCAGCCGGACGTTGGCGTGCGGATCATCGCCCAGGCGTTCGCCCAGCGCCGCTGCGACCGGTGCGCTCAACTCGACGAAGTCGCGGTTGAAGTTCTTGCCGCTGCCCGCCTCGAACCGGCCCTGGTGATTGCCTTGCAGCAATTGGCCAAGACCCAGCGGGTTGGCCACCGGCACCAGTTCGATGACGCCGTTGAGCAGGCCTTGGGCTTCGAGCTCGCCGAGGCGCTTCTTCAGTTCCCAGGCGGTACGCATGCCCGGCAGTTCGTCGGCGTGCAGGCTGGCCTGGATGTAGGCCTTGCGCTCCCCGCCTCCGAAGCGGAACACCGAAATCCGGCGCTCGCTGCCCAGGTGGCTCCACGGCAATACGTGGTCGATGCGTTCCATGTCAGTGCTTCCGCGGGGCCAGGTAGCTCAGCCAGCGGCGCTCGGCCAGCTTGAACAGGCGCACCAGGATGAAGGTCAGGCACAGGTAGAACACGCCGGCGGTGATGTACGCCTCGAACGGCAGATAGAACTGCGCGTTGACGGTGCGGGCCGCGCCGGTGATGTCGATCAGGGTCACGATGGACGCCAGGCTGGTGGTCTGCAGCATCATGATCACTTCGTTGCTGTACTGCGGCAGCGCCCGGCGCAGGGCCGACGGCAGCAGGATGCGCTTGTACATCTTGAAGCGCGACATGCCCACGGCCTTGGCCGCTTCGATCTCGCCGTGCGGCGTGGCCTTGAGGCTGCCGGCGATGATTTCGGCGGTGTAGGCGCTGGTGTTGATCGCGAAGGCCAGGCATGCGCAGAACGTCGCGCTGGACAGCCACGGCCACAGGAAGCTTTCGCGCACGGCCTCGAACTGGGCCAGGCCGTAGTAGATCAGGAACAGCTGCACCAGCATCGGCGTGCCGCGGATCACGTAGGTGTAGAGCCAGGCCGTCATGTTGACCACCGGGTTCTTCGAGACGCGCATCAGGCCCAGCGGCAGCGCCGCGAGCAGGCCGAACAGCAGCGACAGCGCGAGCAGTTTGAGGGTGGTCACCAGCCCGCCGAGGTACAGCGGCAGCGACTCCCAGATGACGTTGTAGTCGAAGATCATAGCTCAGCCGCCCTTACGCCTACCGAGTAGCGCTTCTCGAGGTGACGCAGCGCCAGCAACGAGACGCTGGTGATCACCAGGTACATCGCCGCCACTGCCAGGAAGAAGGTGAAAGGCTCGCGGGTGGCGTCGGCCGCCTGCTTGGCCTTGAACATCATGTCTTGCAGGCCGACCACGGAAATCAGCGCGGTGGCCTTGGTCAACACCAGCCAGTTGTTGGTGAAGCCCGGGATCGCCAGGCGGATCATCTGCGGCACCATCACCCGGAAGAACACCTGCACACCGCTCATGCCGTAGGCCATGCCCGCTTCGGCCTGCCCCTTGGGAATGGCCATGAACGCGCCACGGAAGGTTTCCGAGAGGTACGCACCGAAGATGAAGCCGAGGGTGCCGATGCCGGCGGCCAGCGGGTTCAGGTCGATGTATTCGTCGTAGCCGAGCATCGGCGCCACGCGGTTGAGCATGTCCTGGCCGCCGTAGAAAATCAGCAGGATCAGCACCAGGTCGGGCACTCCGCGGATCACCGTGGCGTACAGGTCGCCCAGCCACGCCAGCCAGCGCACCGGCGACAGCCGCAGCGCGACACCGATCAGACCGAGAACGATCGCCAGGGCCATGGACGACAAGGCGAGCTGAAGCGTCAGCCATGCGCCGTCGAGGATGACAGCCCCGTAGCCTTTCAACATGATTCAGGTCCTCGAAAGTTGGGATGAAAAAATGGCGCAAACCGCAGAGATTCTGTTGCTTGCGCCATTTCGGACGGATCGTGCGACGAACTTACTTGCCGTAAATGTCGAAGTCGAAGTACTTGTCCTGGATTTGCTTGTACTTGCCGTTCTCGCGGATGGCCGCGATGGCAGTGTTGATCTTGTCCTTGAGCGCGTCGCCCTTGCGCACGGCGATGCCGACGCCGTCGCCGAAGTACTTCTCGTCGGTGAACTGCGGGCCGACGAACGCGAAGCCCTTGCCGGCGTCGGTCTTCAGGAAGCCGTCATTCAACAGGGTAGCGTCTGCCACGGTGCCGTCGAGGCGACCGGCGGCCACGTCGAGGTAGATTTCGTTCTGCGAGCCGTACGGCTTGATCTCGGCACCCAGCGGGGCCAGGACCTCACGGGCGAAGCGCTCGTGGATCGAGCCGCGCTGCACGCCGATGTTCTTGCCCTTGAGCTCGGTCAGGCCGTCGCTGACAGCGGTGCCTTCCTTCATGACCAGTCGGGCCGGGGTGTTGTAGTACTTGTTGGTGAAGTCCACGGATTTCTTGCGGTCTTCGGTGATCGACATGGACGACAGGATCGCGTCGATCTTGCGCACCTTCAGGGCCGGGATCAGGCCGTCGAACTCTTGCTCGACCCACTGGCACTTAACCTTCATCTCTTCGCACAGGGCGTTGCCGATGTCGTAGTCGAAACCGACGATGCTGCCGTCCGGGGCCTTGGAGGCGAATGGAGGGTAGGCCGCTTCGATACCGATCTTCAGAGGCTTTTCGTCAGCGAACGATGGCAGGGACAGCACGGACAGTGCCAGGGCGCCAAGCAGCACAAGTTTCTTCATCTTGGGACTCCATCGGTAAAGGGCAAAAACGGCAGAGTGAGCGACAGCCCAATATGCGAATGGGTGGATCGGAAAGCGGCGCTGCATCGGTCGGACGTTTCCCGGCGAAAACGCCTGGGGTTTAAACACGAGCCACGACGAGCGAGTGATCGGCATTCTAGCGACAGGCCCGAAGCCGATATTTCTTCAATGCGACAACTAATTACAGATGCACCGAGAAACCCGCCCGAGCAGATTGACAGCTCCGCAATTTCATGCAAGAGCAAAAGACAGTGAACCGATCTATGTTGCAAATTGCGGGCCTATTATTCGCAAACCCTTCTAATCCGGCAAGCGCAGCGTTCCGTCTAATTTTGCGCAGGGCATTTTGAGGCCCTGAAACCGGGCGCGGCGTTTCCCATTGCCCCGTTGCGGAGCGGGCGGTTACACATTCAGTAACTTGAAGACGGGCCGGTAACAGCGGGAAGCGTCTGACGGGGGAAACCGATAATTATTGGTTGGGGAGTTTTCGCAGATTCTTCACTTGCCTGACCGATTGCCATCGCTGGCAAGCCAGCTCCCACAAGGTTTCGTGGCGGGTTAGGGATATCGGTTTCCATGCAAATCCCTGTGGGAGCTGGCTTGCCAGCGATGACGCCAACCCTCCCGCCCGAGAATCCGCAGACAGAAAAAAGCCCCGCCCGGCATGCGCCGGACGGGGCTTTTCAGCACGTCAGACCCGCCGCTTACGCGACATTCATGGTCTTGTGGGTATCGATCAGGTGCTGCACCACGCTTGGGTCCGCCAGGGTCGAGATATCACCCAGCCCTTCGTACTCCGCGGTGGCGATCTTGCGTAGGATCCGGCGCATGATCTTGCCCGAACGGGTCTTCGGCAGCCCCGGCGCCCACTGGATCACGTCCGGCGAAGCGATCGGGCCGATTTCCTTGCGCACCCAGTTCTTCAGTTCCAGGCGCAGTTGCTCGGTCGGCTCCTCGCCGTTCTTCAGGGTGACGTAGACATAGATGCCCTGCCCCTTGATGTCGTGCGGCACCCCGACCACCGCCGCTTCGGCGACTTTCGGGTGGGCGACCATCGCGCTTTCGATCTCGGCGGTGCCCATGCGGTGGCCGGACACGTTGAGCACGTCGTCCACCCGCCCGGTGATCCAGTAGTAGCCGTCGGCGTCGCGACGGGCGCCGTCACCGGTGAAATACATGCCGCGGAAGGTCTTGAAGTAGGTGTCGACGAAACGGTCGTGATCGCCGTACAGGGTACGCGCCTGGCCCGGCCACGAATCGAGGATCACCAGGTTGCCCTCGGCCTCGCCCTCGATGATGTTGCCCAGGTTGTCCACCAGCGCCGGCACCACACCGAAGAACGGACGCGCCGCCGAACCCGGCTTGAGGGCGTGGGCGCCCGGCAGCGGGCTCATCATGTTGCCGCCGGTCTCGGTCTGCCACCAGGTGTCGACGATCGGGCAGCGGGACTGGCCGACGTTCTTGTAGTACCAGTCCCAGGCTTCCGGGTTGATCGGCTCGCCCACCGAACCGAGCAGGCGCAGGCTGCTGCCGTCCGCCCCTTCGACGGCCGCCGTGCCGGACGCCATCATGGCGCGGATCGCGGTCGGTGCGGTGTAGAGGATGTTGACCTTGTGCTTGTCGACGATCTTCGCCACCCGGGTGATGTCCGGGTAGTTCGGCACGCCTTCGAACAGCAGCGTGGTCGCGCCGTTGGCCAGCGGGCCGTAGACGATATAGGAGTGCCCGGTGACCCAGCCCACGTCGGCGGTGCACCAGTAGATTTCCCCCGGACGGTAGTCGAACACGCGCTCGTGGGTCATGGCCGCATACAGCAGGTAACCGCCGGTGGTGTGCTGCACGCCCTTCGGCTTGCCGGTGGAGCCGGAGGTGTAAAGGATGAACAGCGCCTCTTCGGCGCCCATCTCTTTGGGTGCGCACACGGTGCCGGCCACTTTCATCAGGTCTTCGTACCAGATGTCGCGGTGCTGGTTCCACTTGATGTCGCCGGCGGTGCGCTTGCACACGATGACTTTCTGGATGCTGCTGGTTTCCGGGTTGGTCAGCGCGTCGTCGACGTTGGCCTTGAGCGGGATCTTCTTGCCGGCGCGGATGCCTTCGTCGGCGGTGATCACCACTTTGGAGCGGCAGTCGATGATGCGCCCGGCCAGGGCTTCCGGCGAGAAGCCGCCGAACACCACCGAGTGGATCGCGCCGATCCGGGTGCAGGCCAGCATGGCGACCACGGCTTCAGGGATCATCGGCATGTAGATGGTGACCACGTCACCGCGGTGCACATCCTGGCCGCGCAGGGCGTTGGCGAACTTGCAGACTTGTTCGTGCAGTTCGCGGTAGGTGATGTTGCGGCTTTCGGAAGGGTCGTCGCCCTCCCAGATGATCGCGATCTGATCGCCGCGCTCGGCCAGATGACGGTCGAGGCAGTTGTAGGAAACGTTCAGGGTGCCGTCGGCGAACCACTTGATGTCGACGTGATGGTCGTCGAACGATGTCTGCTTCACCGCGGTGAAAGGTTTGATCCAGTCGAGGCGCTTGGCCTGTTCGCGCCAGAAGCCGTCCGGGTTGACGACCGACTGCTGATACATGGCTTTGTAGGTTGCCTCGTCGGTCAGCGTATTGGCCGCAACTTCAGGGCGAACGGGATACAGGGAAGCCGCACTCATCTTTCCTACCTCGGTGTAATAGTTGTTTTTGTATGACCCTGTTGTAGCCGGGGCGCCCGTATAGAACCATTCGACGATGGTAGTAACAAGCCCCTACAAAACATCCAGACAATCCCGAAGCACGCCATAACCGAGCCCGCCCAGTTAACCGCAGCCCTTGTGGGATCTGGCCTGCCGGCGATTCCGGCGACTGGGTATTCCAGGCGGTCCACCTCCGCGGTAAGCCTCCGCTTACACGATATCGGGCGATTGTTACGAAATCTGCCAAAGGTGTTTATCAAAACCCGCTCTGTTTACCCCCACCCCGCCTCCCTAGAATCTGCCTCGCCGACAAGGCAAAGCGATTAACAACGTTACAGCCCCCACGAAGGCCGTTAATCACGCTCCGCTTCAAGTAACCCAAGCAATGAAGTTCCACACGCAACCCCAAAAAGGTTGCGTGCCCCCACTCGACCTCAAGAAGGTAACTTTGAAATGAAAGCTTTATTGGTTCTGGCCCTCAGCAGTCTGTGCGCAACCGCCATGGCAGACGAGGTCCCGACTGATGTCGCGCAGCAACAACCGGTGATCGAGGAATACACTTACTCCACCCACCTGGACATCGCCAAAGTGGTGTCCATGAGCGAAGTGCCGAATGTGTGTGAAGTGGTGCCGATGAAAATGGAATACGACGACTCCAAGGGCCAGCGCCATATCCTGCGTTACAGCGTCATGGGCAACGGCTGCTCCAACGGCTGACCGGGACTGCACCGCACCGGCCCGTTCAGCGATGCGCTGAACGTCGATTCCAGCCCGGCTTCGGCCGGGCTCAGTTGTGTTTTCCGATGCCGAAAGGGCTTGCAAAACACAACATATAGTGAAAACACGGTTTTTTTGTTCGTTTTTTGAACAAACCCGCAAACGCGAGATTTTTGCGAAAAAAAATCTTCTGCCGCCAAAGCCCCATAAACTCTCGCTCCGACCGAAAAAGCCGCCCTCCTGACCGCCCCATGCGCGGATTCGCCCCACCACGGCGGGGAAAAATTCCCTATAATGCCGCCCTAAACGGGCCTGCAATATTCCCTTACAGGGATCCGCAGCCAGTCCGGAGCCTCGCAGCAGCGTCCGACGACGCCTGCGCCCGTCAGAGGCTCCCGGCACCCGTACAAATTCAAGTTTTATTGCCTGCCTTAGCTGCTGCAAAAAACGATTCCTTTAGATCCAACGCGGCCGGTACGGCCGTGTGAACAACCCACAACCGGTTTTCACACGGGCATCCGGCCCTCACGCAGGAGACGACACGTCATGCTGAGCTGGGACGATTTCGACAAAGAAGACAGTGAAGCAGCGGCCAAACCAGCCGCCGCCGGCAACAATGCCGAAGCCACCCTGGACCGCCTCGACAGCGCCGGCGGCGCCGCCGCCCTCGAGGCCCGCGCCGTGACCGCCAACGACTCGGCCGCCGTCGCCCGCGCCAAGGCCGCACTGGATTCGCTCGACGTCGCCGAAGGCCTCGCCGAACTCGAAGGCTCCGCCGCCCGTGTCGCCGTCGACGAAAAGCGCATGATCAACTGCCGCGCCGACCTCAACCAACTCGTACCGTTCAAGTATGACTGGGCCTGGCAGAAGTACCTGGACGGCTGCGCGAACCACTGGATGCCGCAAGAAGTCAACATGACCGCCGACATCGCCCTCTGGAAAAACCCGGAAGGCCTGACCGAAGACGAGCGCCGCATCGTCATGCGCAACCTGGGCTTCTTCTCCACCGCCGACTCCCTGGTCGCCAACAACCTGGCCCTGGCCGTGTACCGTCTGATCACCAACCCGGAATGCCGCCAGTACATCCTGCGCCAGGCTTTCGAAGAGGCGATCCACACCCACGCCTACCAGTACTGCATCGAATCGCTGGGCATGGATGAAGGCGAAATCTTCAACATGTACCACGAGATCCCGTCGGTCGCGAAGAAAGCCGCCTGGGGCCTGAAATACACCCGCGCCATCTCCGACCCGGAATTCAACACCGGCACCGTCGAAACCGACAAGGAACTGCTGCGCAACCTGATCGCCTACTACTGCGTCCTGGAAGGCATCTTCTTCTACTGCGGCTTCACCCAGATCCTCTCCATGGGCCGCCGCAACAAGATGACCGGCGTCGCCGAGCAGTTCCAGTACATCCTGCGCGACGAATCCATGCACCTGAACTTCGGCATCGACGTGATCAACCAGATCAAGATCGAAAACCCGCACCTGTGGGACGCCGAAATGAAGGAAGAAGCTTCGCAGATGATCCTGCAAGGCACCCAGCTGGAAATCGAATACGCCCGCGACACCATGCCTCGCGGCGTGCTGGGCATGAACGCGGCGATGATGGAGGACTACCTGAAGTTCATCGCCAACCGTCGCCTGTCGCAGATCGGTCTGAAGGAAGAATACCCAGGCACCACCAACCCGTTCCCGTGGATGAGCGAGATCATGGACTTGAAGAAGGAGAAGAACTTCTTTGAGACTCGTGTGATCGAGTACCAAACCGGTGGTGCGTTGAGCTGGGATTGATCCCCGGTTCGCCACGGTTTGACGGTTGCGGTCTGAGTCGACCAGCCGAAAAAGCAAAAGCCCCGATCTGATCGGGGCTTTTTTATTGGGGAAGGAATAGTTTTGCTCCTTCCCATCGGTTCAGAACATCTTCAGCGTTGTGTCCTTGTAGGAATGTTCGCGAGATTAATCGCGATTCTCTGTAGGAATTTTCGTAGACATCCGTAATGGCCACTCAGTATCGTCCAAGGGATTCCAACCCTCGGCGAATGTATGAGCGACAAAACGAAAGACAGCGACTGGACAGTGTTTGAGATCGAGGCGGCCGTTGACGCCTATCTGAAGATGCTGGAGCAAGAACTGGCCGGCCAAAAATTCAACAAGGCCCATGAGAATCGCGCTCTGCGTGCCTCAGCCCTGCCCACCCGCACCAAAGGCTCCGTCGAATTCCGAATGCAGAACATCTCCAGGGTTTTGATGACAATGGATCGGCAACCGATCAAGGGCTACAAACCGGCGAAGAACGTGGGGCCGAAAGTTGAGCATTGGATTCGGGACGCGCTTGCTGATCGGGGTGTTCAACCGGGCAACCCTACTGTTCCGACGGCGGATGAAGAAACGCTGGAGCGCCGTGCCGCTGCACTTCAAAAGCTTGAGTTCAAGGAACCACCGAAGGGCATCAAAAAGCCGAAGAAAGCTGAAAACTCCCGCACCGTCTTTGTTCGCGATCCCGGCGTCAGGGCGTGGGTTCGCAATGAAGCCAACGGTCATTGCGAAGGCTGCGGAGAACCCGCCCCCTTCCACAAATTCGATTTGCCGTTTCTGGAAGTCCATCACGTCAAACCGCTTGCCGATAAGGGCTCCGATCAAATCACCAACGCTGTAGCGTTGTGCCCGAACTGTCATCGCCGTTGCCATCACTCCAATGACCGTGAGGCATTCACTGAGAAGCTCTACCAGCGGGTTAAGCGGTTAGTGCCCGAATAACCGTCCTCTCTGGCGCCTTGACCTGGTCGCCGCAACGCTCCCATGCTTGTCCGCAGACGCAAGCCCCAAGAGGCGGATCGGTATGTGCGCAGACCGGATCACGGCAGAGCAGCGCTCCAGGCTCATGGCGCAGATCAAGGGCAAGGACACCAAGCCTGAACGGGTCGTCCGCTCCTTGTGCCATGCGATGGGGCTGCGGTTTCGTTTGCATCGGCGAGACCTGCCGGGGTCGCCTGACCTGGTCTTTCCCAAGCATCGGCTGTGCCTCTTCGTGCACGGTTGCTTTTGGCATCGGCATGGCTGCAAGTTCGCGTCCGTTCCTAAAACGCGCCCTGAGTATTGGTCGCAGAAGTTCGAGGCCAATGCCCAACGGGACGAGCGTTGCATTAACAAGCTGAAGCTGTTGGACTGGCGTGTCGATGTGATCTGGGAGTGCGAACTCAAGGATCTTGATCGCATCAAGGAACGCATTCAGACGCTCACCGCCCCGCTCCACTGAAGGAACCAGTCCCCGCCATGAAGTTCGACCTCGCCTATTGCGTCAGCCTCGACGACAAACTTTCGATCTATGACGTCCGCGACCTCAACTTCGACGAGACAGTGGACTTCGATTCGGCCAAGGAACATTTCCAGTGCCCCAACAATGCCTGCCGTGCAGCATCCGAAGTGTCGAATGAATTGGGGACGTTCAATGCCAAGAACGTGAACTACGTACGCACACCGCACTTCAAGAACCTGCCGACGACGCAGCATGTGGCGGGATGTCCGTACGCGAGCCTGAAAGCGTCGGCGTCGGGAAGCGCAACAGAGGACGGCGACGAAGGGCGGGAAGAGCACTTTCCGTCTGAGTTGCTGCTGACCCGACGTGAGTACGTGCGCAAGCCGCCGGCTGTGGAAGTGGGGGCGGATGTGCGGCGGGACGATCCGCTCCGTGCAGAGCCGACGAACGCCAAGCCGTCCGCAGGCCGCGACACGGCGCCGGACAAGACCACGGTCTTCGCCCACCCGGTGGAATGTTTCGTGTCGAACTTCGCCGACAAGGAACTGCTCAAGCGCATGCCGCTCAAGATCGGCGAACACACCGCGCCCTATGGTTCGTTCTTCAAGAAGGTCGAATACCTGCTGGACAACAAAGGGCTGATCTACTGGGGCAAGATCAAGGAGATCAAGGACTACACCCAAAGCCTGCGCATCGACTTCGAACAGAAGGTCTGGTTCAAGCAAGCGGACGAGGCGAAGAAGAAACCGTATTCGGTGAACGTGTACCTGAGCAAGAAACTCATCGACAACTACCGCAAGCGCAAGGCGTTCCTGGAAGAGATCAAGCACGCTATCGACAGCGACAAGGAACTGTTCTGTTTCTTCTATGGCGTGACGCCGGAGCTGAAGCAGGTGCCGAGCAAGAAAAACCCCGAACAGACGTTCGGGGTGTTCAGTGCAAACATTGAAAACCTGGATCACTTCATAGTGCGGGAAGCGCCGGGGTTGGCGTGACCCTCAGCCCTGGGGCAGTTGCAGTTTGACGACGCCGGGGTGTTGCTTGACCACCGAGTACGGCAACACGGACCACTCGGGGTTGTCACAGTTGCGTTGGATGCGCGCGAAGTAAGCGCCCATGTAAATGCCCTTCGCCGTGAAGTGCCAGTTGGAATATCCCCAGACACTTTCGTCGGTGTAGTCGCACTCGCCGTCGTCTTCGGCAGGCTTCTTCATTTCTTCGGGATAGAGCGTGGCGAACTGTTTGACCAGCCATGGCGCCATCACCTTGCCTTGATCGTATTCGGTCGCTTGACTGTCGGGCTCGCCGATCCACAGCACATCCTTGAGCTTCAACAGTTCGCCGGTGCGCACATCGAGGTTGATCGGCGAACTGCCGAAGTCCGGATGCGCACCGCCGCAGTTGTAGCCGGTGGAAATCTCCAGGCTGACCACTTCCGGCGACAGGAACGTGGGGGCAGCCCCTTGATCGAACTCGGCATATTCGCCGCCATCCATCATGCAGCGGTGATAGTCGCTGACTTCGCTCCAGAGCCGGCCGAGCAGATGTTCGTTGATGCGTTGCCGTTCTTCTTTTGCGTAGCCGGACTCGACCGTGAACAGTGAAATCTTCGACTCAGGCTCTGCCCACCATTGCAGGTCGTAGCCCATGAACGTCTCTTTTTTCACCGGCTTGAGCGTGAGCCCGCGCAGCCGCAGATACTCGTAGGGGTCGCTGCCCGGCAATGCAGCGACATAGGGCAATGCGCCTGGCGCCGGGGCAGGCAATGCGGCTTGGGTGAGACGCACCGGCAGCTTTTTGCCCTGCGGGCTCTGCCACTCGCCCTGCCAGCCGTTGCCGGCCCGTGTCAGCGTGAGAGTCGGCAAGGGTTTGTCTTCTGCGCTGTAACGGGAGTTGCCTTCGTTGAGCGTGAGCACGCCGTCCTGCAGCGTACCGCCGAGCTCCAGGTCACGGTGGTACTTCTCGTAGAAATAGCGACCGCTCACCTGTTCCGCATCGGCGGTGTTCACTTCCAGGACGATCGGCATCTTGCCCAGCGTACCGGTAAAGACCTGACGGGTATCGGCGGCGTGAGCAGCCGTCATAAGCGCGAACAGCGCAGTGGCCGCCAAGGCCGGACGCAACAATCCCTTGAACATGAATCGATCCCTGAATGAGTAGGAGGTCGCGCCGGGCTTGGAACCGGCGCAGTCAAACGCGGGGCGCATTATGGCGAGGTTGCGTGCGGGAATCGAGGCGCAGCCGCTTGCACCGTTCGTCCGGTCAGCTGCCGTTGGTTCGCAAAAACGCGAAATTGCGTTTGATCCGGCCTGAAAACAACTGTACAAAAACACAGTACACTTTCAGCCAGCATTTCTGCGCCCGGAGCACACCACCATGGCCACTTCTGCGATGAACCTCATTCTCGAACGCATTGCCCTGTTCCAGTTCACCCCGACGCACTGCGCCCAGGCCCGGGCGATGCTGGGCTGGAGTGTGGAGGCGCTGGCGCGGGAGGCCGGCGTCTCCACGGATGACATCCAGCGCTTCGAAGCGCAGCAGGACGTGGCGGAGGCCTCGCGCCTCGCGTTGACCTACCGCTTCGAGGCGCAGGGGCTGGTGTTTTTCCCCGGCTTTGCGCCGGCGCGGGGCGGGAATGTGAAGGGCATGACGCAGGACCTTGGCGGCCGCAGCGACTTCGCGATGGCGGAATAGTCCGGTTTGCCTCGCAGGCGCGAACCGGTTCGGTACCCTCAGGCCCCCTGCACCAGCACCTCTGCATCCCCTTCCACCGCCAGCCACCACGCACTCCCGCGATGTGGCTGCGCCAAGTTGAAGACCTCCCCCATCTGCGGAGTGGTGATGGCGACGCTGCGGTCCCAGGCGAGGGCCAGGATACGGTCGAAGGGTTCATGCCAGGCGTGCATCGCCAGGTCGAACGTGCCGTTGTGGATCGGAAACAGCCAGCGGCCCTTGAGGTCGAGGTGGGCCTGCAGGGTCTCCTCCGGTTGCATGTGCACGTGGGGCCATTCGACGTTGTAGGCACCGGTTTCCATCAGGGTCAGGTCGAACGGGCCGAACTGTTCGCCGATGCGCCTGAAGCCATCGAAGTAGCCGCTGTCGCCGCTGAAGAAAATTCGCGTGTCACCGTCGATGATCACCCACGAAGCCCAGAGGGTGCTGTTGCCGTCGAACAGGCCACGACCGGAAAAGTGCTGCGACGGCGTGGCGATGAAGCGGATGCCGGCGACGTCGGTGCCTTGCCACCAGTCGAACTGGCGAACCTTGTCCGCGTCGATGCCCCACTTGGTCAGGGTGTCGCCCACGCCCAACGGGGTAAGGAACACCTTGACCTTGTCCGCCAGCGTAAGCACGGCCTGTTGGTCGAGATGGTCATAGTGGTTGTGGGACAGGATCACCGCCTCGATCGGCGGCAGTTCGTCGATGCTGATCGGCGGCTGGTGAAAGCGCTTGGGGCCGGCCCATTGCACCGGCGAGGCACGTTCGGCGAACACCGGGTCGGTGACCCAGAACTTGTCTTGCAGCTTGAGCAGCAGGGTCGAATGGCCAAGGCGGTAGACGCTGTGGTTCGGTGCCGCCAACAGGTCGGCGCGGGTCAGGGCCTGCACCGGAATGGCGGCGGCCGGACGGGTATTGCGCGGTTTGTGGAAGATCATGTTCCACATGATGCGCATCATCTTGCCAAAACCTTCACGCTGCACCGGCGCATGGTTGCGAAACAGCCCCTGGGCCTGGCGGGAGGCTTCGGGCGCGGTGGCGTTGCTCATCGAAGAAACGGATTCGGCCATGACGGAATGACTCCAGAGAACCGCGCCATGCACGGTCTTCCAAGGGTAGGACAGTAAATGGCCAAGGCACGCACGCATCAGCCGGACATCTGGTTTTAGGGTGCACCGATTAACGCAACATTACACTGACCGGTGTACTTTCTAGGTTGCATCAAACCGGACGACAAGTAAACTGCCGAGTGTAATTTCACCCTCTGCCTGCCGAATCGAACTTATGACAGCCCCCCAACGCCTCACCGACCGCAAACGCGAAGCCATCATCCAGGCGGCGATCGCCGAATTCCGCGCCAACGGGTTCGACGTCACCAGCATGGACAAGATTGCGGCCACCGCCGGGGTGTCGAAACGCACGGTGTACAACCACTTCCCCAGCAAGGAGGAGTTGTTCACCGAAATCCTCAACCAACTGTGGGCGCGGATTTCCGCCGAGCAGACCACGCCCTACAGCGCCGACCAGCCCCTGCGCGAGCAATTGCGCGAGCGGGTAATGGCCAAGGTGCAACTGATGGCCGACGAAAACTTCCTCACCTTGGCCCGGGTGGTGATCGCCACCACCATTCATTCCCCGGAAAGGGCACAGAACATGGTGGCGCGTCTGGGCGAGCGGGAGGAAGGCCTGACCTCCTGGATACGGGCCGCCCAGGCCGACGGCCGGTTGAAGCCGGCGGATCCCGAATTCGCGTCCCAGCAGATACAGGGCCTGATCAAGGCGTTCGGTTTCTGGCCACAGATGTCCATGGGCCGTGCGGCTCTGAACCCAGACATGCAGCACACCGTCGTGGAGGCGGCGCTGGACATGTTCCTGGCCCGCTATCAGCTCTAGCCCGGGCTTCCGTTGCTTCTGCCCACGGTTAAATGGCTCGGAAGGACACTGATTATTCCCGCTGGAATAAATGACAATGTCCGACAATTTGCCGATGAACGGTAAGTCCGAGAAGAACACATCAAAGTGTTTCAGAATGAATCTGGCGCAGAACATCATGGAAAACCAACGCGGCAAAGGCTTGTCATTCGCCAGACGCATTTACCTGCCGCGGGCCATCGGCCTGGGTGTCGGCTTCTTCAGCGTCGGCGCCGCCCTCTATCCGCTGGGCATGCCGGCCTGGCTCTGGGCCTTGCTGGTGTTCAACGGGTTTATCTGGCCCCACCTCGCCTACCAATGCTCCAGCCGCTCGGCCTTCCCCTACCGCGCCGAACGCCGCAACCTGCTGTATGACTCGGTGTGCGGCGGTTTCTGGACCGCGTGCTTCCAGTTCAACCCGCTGACCACCGTGACCATCCTCTCGATGATGACCATGAACAACGTCGCCGCCGGCGGCCTGCGCCTGTTCGTGCCCGGCGCCCTCGCCCAGCTGGCCGGCGTGCTGCTGGGCTGGGCGCTGTTCGGCGTGCGGTTCACGCTCACGGCCACGCCGATTCAGGTCTGGGCCTGCCTGCCGATGCTCACCCTCTATCCGCTGGCGTTGGGCATGGTCTGCTACCGGTTGGCGATCAAGCTGGCCGAACACAAGCGCACCCTCAGCGCCTTGAGCCGCACCGACAGCCTGACCGGCCTGCTCAACCACGGCGCCTGGAAAGACCTGCTGCACCTGAAGTTCGACCAATGCCGGGCGCACGGCAGCCAGGCCATTCTGGCCTTGATCGACATCGACCACTTCAAGGCGATCAACGACAGCTACGGTCACATCGTCGGCGATACCGTGCTGCGACAACTGAGCCATGAAATCAAACGCCTGCTGCCGGACAGCGAACTGGCGGGCCGCTACGGCGGCGACGAGTTCTGCGCGATCCTGCCCAACCTGCCGCTGAACAAGGTCGAGGCCTTGATGGAGCAACTGCGCCAGGCCCTGGATCGCTACCGCCACCCGGACGTGCCCGCCTTGCGGGTCAGCCTGAGCATCGGCCTGGCCCGTTACCAAGGCCTCTACCCCGACGCACTGGACTGGCTGGATGACGCCGACAAGGCGCTCTACACCGCCAAGCACACCGGACGGAACACCGTCTGCGTGGCCTTGAGCCGATCCAGCGTCTGAGTCCGCCCAGGCGTCTTGCAGCGCCGAGGCTGCCGCCATCGCCAGCAGGCTGGCTCCCACAGTGTTTTACGTGACCACCAGCCCGGCCTCGGCCATCCGCCCCCCGCACAACGCTATAGTGACCCGTAACCCCAGAGCCCCACCGAGCCGACCATGACCCCGTCCAAACCCGATTCAGCCGCTGTCGACCACCTGCGTTTCCACCGCCCCCATGCCCACCTCGCCCCCACCTTCGGCACCGACGCCTTCGCCCTGCGAGCCGAGGCCTTTGCGCGGTTCTTCGGCACGCCCATGTTCTTGGGGGCGCAGACGCTGGTGGTGGTGCTGTGGGTCGCGCTCAACATGTCCGGCGTCACCCATTTCGACGTGTACCCGTTCATCCTCCTCAACCTCGCGTTCAGCCTGCAATCGGCCTACGCCGCGCCGCTGATCCTGCTGGCCCAGACCCGCCAGGCGGCCCGGGACAAGGCCCAGTCGGAGGCCGACGCGCAGCACCGCGAAGCGCTGGCCGTGGCCAACAGCGAACGCCAGGCCCAGGCCGCGAAGAACGCCGCGCAACTGCTCGAATTGCTGGAGCAGAACACCCGGCTCACGGAAATGACCAAGAACCTGACCGAGCGCATCGAAAGCCTGACCAGCGAGCTGCATCAGCACATGCGCGACAATCCGCAGCGCTGAGCCGCGTCACGGCAAGCGCAACGCCCGCCCGAGCTCGTCGAACAGCGTGACCACCGCACGCAACACCCGGCAGTCCGGCCGGGTCAGCAGCCAAAGGGCCGTGTCGTGGCCGTGCAGCGGTTCGCTCAAGGCTTGCAGACCGTCGCCGATGAGAAAGTCCGGCAACGCCGCCACCCCCAATCCGCCCCGCACCAGTTCAGTGACAGACAGCATGCTGTTGCACCGATAGGCAGGCGTCACGCCCGGCCAGTGCTGACGGCGCCAGACCACGGTCGGGTGATCGGGCAGGAAGTCGTCCGGTGCGATCCAGGCCAGTGCGCCAAGATCCGTGGCATCGACGTTGCGCAGGTAACGTTCGCTGGCGCACACCCGGTAGGAAATCTTCGCCAACTGCCGTCCGACCAGATGCTCCGGCGGCGTGCGGGTCAGGCGCAGGGCGATGTCGGCGTCGCGGCGGCTGAGGTTGGCGAAATCGTTGGAGGTGCAAAGCTCCAGGGTCAGCGCCGGATAGTTGGGCATGAACTGCGCCAACGCCGGCAACAACAGGCCCTGCAAGACCGAGTCGGTGCAGGTCAGGCGCACGGTGCCGCTGACCACTTCCCCGCCCTGCTCCACGCCGATCCGCGCCGCCTCCAGCGCCTGCTCGGCGCGCTCCGCCTGTTCGGCCAGCGTCCGCGCCAGCGTGGTGGGCAGGTAACCGGCGCGGCTCTTTTCGAACAGTTGCTGGCCGAGCGCGGATTCGAGGCGGCGCACCGCGCGGAACACGGTCGACACATCCACCTTCAGCAACTGCGAGGCCCGGGCCAGGGAGCCGCCGCGCACCAAAGCGAGGATCAGCGACAGATCCGGGTAGTCGAGACGATAGTGCGTGGCTGCATTGATCACTTGGGCAAACGCCAATATTGAGTGCGTGGACGCCAATCTATAGTGGGCCCGATCCCACAACAAGCACGGTGAACCCTCATGGAATCCAGAGCCCTGCGCATCGCCCTGATCGGCGACCGCGACCCGAACGTCACCGCTCACCAGGCAATCCCCGTCGCCCTCGGCATGGCTGCCGAACACACCGGCCTGACTGTGCAGTTCGAATGGCTGGCCACCGACCGGATCGACGCCGATACGCCCTTGGCGGCCTTCGACGGTGTCTGGTGCGTCCCGGCCAGCCCTTACAGAAGCGAAGACGGCGCGTTGCGGGCGATCCGTTTTGCCCGCGAACGGCAGCGCCCATTCCTCGGCACCTGCGGCGGCTTTCAGCATGCGGTGCTGGAGTTTTCCCGCCATGTGCTGGGCTGGGCCGATGCCGAACACGGCGAAGTGTCCCCGGATTCGAACCGCGCAGTGCTTTCGCCGCTGAGCTGTTCGTTGGTGGAGACGATGGACAGCATTCACCTGGAAGCCGGTTCGTTGATCGCCAAGGCGTATGAAACGTCGCAGATCCTTGAGGGCTATCGCTGCCGCTACGGTGTGAATCCGCAGTTCCAGCAAGACTTGCTGAACGGCCCTCTGCACGCGGTGGGCCACGACTCGTCCGGCGATCTGCGCGCCATCGAACTGACCGGTCACCCGTTCTTCGTCGCCACGCTGTTCCAGCCCGAACGGGCGGCGCTCAAAGGCCAGTTGCCGCCGTTGGTGCGTGCGTTTGTCCAGGCCTGCGCGGAGGTACGACCATGATCGCCCAGACCCCGAAGGCGCCCTACTACGCGGTGATTTTCACCTCGTCCCGCACCGAAGGGGATCAGGGCTATGCCGAGGCGGCCGCCCGCATGGTGGAGCTTGCGCAACGCCAGCCGGGTTTCCTGGGCACCGAGTCGGTCCGGGGTGACGACGGCGTGGGGATCACGGTGTCGTACTGGACGAGCGAGGCGGCGATCCTGGCGTGGAAAAACCATCCGGAACACCAGGCCATCCGCGAGCGCGGGCGTTCGACCTGGTATTCGGCGTTTCATACGCGGGTGTGCAAGGTGGAGCGGGATTACCGGTTCGGCTGAAGGCTGCAGTGTCATTGAGGCCCCATCGCCAGCAGGCTGTCACCAGATCCCCTGTGGGAGCCAGCCTGCTGGCGATGGCGATAGGCGGGTCACCCCGGACTCAGCCCTTGACCAGGCTGCGCACCGCCACGATCTCCGGCACCTCCCGCTTGCGCATGTACACCCGCAGCGGTTCGGTGATGTTGATCCGGTCATCGATGTGTTGGTCGAGCAGCAGCTGGATCAGTTCGCGCTTGAGGGTCATGGCCTGGTCCGGGGCCTGGGCCCAGACGAATTCGCTGGCCGGCACGATGCCGTCGTCGGCCACGTCCATGCCGAAGGAGTCTTCGCTGAAGCGCACGATGTAGCGGCCGGTCTTGCGGTTGAGGCCGACGAAGCCCTTGAGGTCGTCGGCCGCCTGGCAGATGAGTTGGGATGTGATGCGCATGGTAAACCTCACAAGAGTGATCGAAGGTTTACACGCAGGGCATTGAGGCACACCCTCTGCCGGGGTGGTTGCCGTGGCCAAGCGTACTGCAAACAAACGCACAAAAGTGCGGAAATTTTCGCTTTCAGTACGTTTATGTCGGTCTTGCGATAGCACGTTTTCGTTTGAGTTGCTAAAAGGGACATCTTCGAAAATACCTGCGAAAGGACCTCGACATGCCCGTCACTTTCACCAAAAGCGCCCTGATGCTGAGCCTGATGCTCGGTCTCGGCCAGGCCCACGCCGCCCAGCCGGCCCCTGCCGAACTGGCCGCTTCCCTGGGGATTCCGCGCCCGGCGGTGATCGCCCACCGCGGTGCCTCCTTCGACGCGCCGGAATCCACCGCCGCGTCCTACAAACTGGCCCGCGACCTGGGCGCCGATTACCTGGAGATGGACCTTCAGCGCAGCAAGGACGGCGTGCTGTTCGCCCTGCACGACAACAACCTGCAGCGCACCACTGACGTCGCCACCAAGTTCCCTGAGCGCAAGGACAGCCCGGCCAACGCCTTCACCATGGCCGAGCTGAAAACCCTGGACGCCGGCAGCTGGTACAACAAGGCTTATCCGGACCGCGCACGCGCCTCCTATGCGGGCCTGAAGATCCTGACCCTCGACGAAATCATCGACATCGCCCAGGCCAACCCCAAGCACAAGCCGGGCCTGTACATCGAGACCAAGGAGCCGCAACTGTTCCCCGGCATCGAACATGACCTGAAGGAAAAGCTGCAGGACCGCGGCTGGCTCAGCCCGGCCGGTTCGAAACTGGCCAAGAGCGAACTGGGCGTCGGTCAGGGCAAAGGCAAGGTGATCCTGCAGACCTTCGAGAAGAACAGCCTTGAGCTGCTGGAGAAGGAAATGCCGCAGGTGCCGAAGATCCTGCTGCTGTGGGTCGGTGAAGGCAGCATCGAACCGAAATCCAAGGTGGCCTTCGCCGACTCCGGCGAGAAGGACAAGAACGCCTACTACGGCAAGCAGGAGCCGAAGTCCGAGGCCGAGTTCAAGCAGTGGATCGACTACGCCAAGGCCCAAGGCGCCATCGGCACCGGCCCGTCGGCGAAGCTGACCCACGGCGGCGACCAGAGCTACTCGGACCTGGTGCAGCCATGGATGAACCAGTACACCCACGATCAGGGCCTGCTGGTGCACGTCTACACCGTCGACGAGCCGGTGGACTTCGAGAAGGTCATGGCCGCAGGCGTGGACGGCATTTTCACCAACCGCGCCAGCGAACTGCTCAAGTTCTACAAGCGCCCGGCCGCCGCCAGTGTGGATCAGGTGCTCAAGAACAACGGTTTCTGAGTGAAGCCGGACACCCCGTGGACAGGCCGCCTGTGGCTCGGGCACGACCATGGCCTGATCCACGGGATATCGGGGCGCACCGCGCCCCATTCCCACTACGCCCACCAACTGATTCTGGCCCCCGACCGCCCGGTGACGGTGTTGCTGGATGATGCCCCCATCACCGCCTCCCGCCTGCTGATCCCTTCACAGGTTCGTCATGCCATCGTCGAGGCGCCGGATCCGCTGTTCACGGTGTACGCCGAGCCCTTGGCGCTGGAGGCGCAGGTACTGCGCGATGCGCTGTTCGATGCGGATCTTTCCCTGACCGCGCTCGAACAGACGCTGCGCGACTGCCCCCGCCGCCGGCACGCCGATCCCCGGATCGAACGTGCGCTTGTGGCCATCGACGCCTCGCTGGCGGACAAGGTCGCCGCCCGTACCGTGGCCGACAGCGCCCATGTGTCCCTGAGCCAGTTGCAGCGGCTGTTCGTCAGCCAGGTCGGCCTGCCGGTGCGGCGCCTGGTGCTGTGGCGGCGCCTGCGGTTGGCGATGGCGCAGGTGCTGGCCGGCCGACCGGTGACGGAGGCCGCCCATGCCGCCGGGTTCGCCGATTCGGCGCACTTTTCCCGCAGCCTGAAGAAACTGTTCGGCGTCACCGCCCGCCAAGCCTTGCAGCACATGGAACTGCGGCTGCTGGACTGACTCAGCGGCGCAGCGCCTCGGGCACCGCCGGCTCCTTGGCCAGGTGCGCTCTCGCAAACGGGTCGAGCAACTGCGCCACGTAGTCCCGGGGGAAATCCGGCCGGCTGCCGATGCCCAGATCGCCTGCACCGATCCGGTAATCCTGCGTGTGGAAAGCGGTGCCCAGCAGCCGATCCCACACGGTGAAGAACAGCCCGAAATTGACGTCCCCCGCCCGCCCGTACTTCATGTGATGGAAGCGGTGCAGCGGTGCCCAGGCGAAGACATGGCGCAACGGCCCCAGGCGCATGTCGACGTTGGAGTGCTGCAGCAAGAGCTGGATCGCGATGGCGAACGCCAGCAGCACCGCGACCTCGGCGGGTATCCCCAGCACCAGCAGCGGAAGCAGCCCCGCCGTGGCTTCCAGCGCCTGATGCAGCGGATGCTTCATCAAGCCGTTGAAGCCGTACAAGCGCTCGACGCTGTGGTGCACCGCATGCAGCCGCCATAGCCAGCGCACCCGGTGGCTGGCGTAGTGCATCAGGCTCATGCCGGCGTCGGCCACCAGCACCGCCAGGCCCAGTTGCAGCCACAACGGCCACGCCCGCGGCCACAGCCCGTCGACCGCCAGCAGCGCCGCCAGCCCCGGCAGCGCCAGCAGGCCGAGGGCGTTCAACGCCTCGTTGACCGACGCGTGCAGCAGGTCACGGCGGCGGTCGCCGATGGGCCGGTTCCAGTCGGGTTCGTAGGGCAAGGCCCGTTCCGCCGCGAACGACACCGCCAGCGCCAGCACAAACAACAGCAGCAGCCACCCGGCCGATCCGCCCGCCAGCCACACGGCGGCGCCGATGAATCCCACGAAGAACAGCGGCGCGTAACACCACGCAAGGATGAGTCTCATGTCCACCTCCATTGATTGAAGGCCGAGCATGAAAGGGAGGGACACCAGGCAATTGAACAAACGACGCAAACCGCCGCGGCGCTTTTTAAGGGTGAATTAAGTTGCGGCGGTTAACCTGAACTCACTTGAACGAATCACCTGAAAGGAATAACCCATGAAGACTTTGACTGCCCTGTTCACCGCCGCCGCCCTGACCCTCACCGCTGGCCTGGCCCAGGCCGACGTGCGCGTCGACCAGATCCCGCAACTGGTCAAGGACGGCAAGATCAAGCCGCTGGAGGACATGAACCAGGCCGCGCTGAAACTGCATCCCGGCGCCACCATCACCGACACCGACCTGGACAACCACTTCAACGGCTACGAATACGAAGTCGAACTGCGCACCGCCGACGGCAAGGAGTTCGACGTGGACTTCGACGCCACCACCGGCAAGGTGCTGAGCAACAAGCAGGACACCTGATTCGACAGATGGTCCCTCCCAGCAGGGCAATTGACTTGATCCTGGCCGGCGCTGGCTGAACGGACGCCATCGCCAGCAGGCTGGCTCCCACAGTGTCTGGGTTCAACCCTGTATCTGTGAACGACCCGGAACCTGTAGGAGCTTGCCTGCAAGCGATGAGGCCGGCACTGCCAACATCCCTGTTGCCTGCCCCACCGCCATCGCTGGCAAGCCAGCTCCCACAGTGTCTGGGCTCAACCCTGCATCTGAGAACGACTCAAAACCTGTGGGAGCTTGCCTGCAAGCGATGAGGCCAACCCAGTCGATATCCCTGTTGCCTGACCCACCCCCATCGCTGACAAGCCAGCTCCCACAGTGTCTGGGTTCAACCCTGCATCTGTGAACGCCCCGGAACCTGTGGGAGCTGGCTTGCCAGCGATAGGGCCGGCACTGTTGACATCTCCAGTGCCTGCCCACCGCCAACAGTCTGCCCCCCACAGGTTCGCAGGCGTCAGGCGCTCAGGCGGGCGGTGACTTCGTTCAGTTGCCCCGACAGCCCGTGCAGGTTCTGGCTGGCGCTTTCGGTGCGCTGGACGTTGTCGAGGTTGGTGCTGGCGATCGAGGTGATTTCGGTCAGGTTGCGCGAGATGTCTTCGGCCACCGACGTCTGTTCCTCGGCCGCTGTGGCGATCTGACGGTTCATGTCGCGGATCGCTTCCACCGCGTGGGTGATGCGCTCAAGCATGGCGCCGGCCTGGGTCACCTGCTCGACGCTTTCGTCGCTGCGGGTCTGGCCGCTGTCGATGGCGTGGGCGGCGTCCACCGCGCCCGTCTGCACGCTGTGGATGATCTGGTTGATCTCGATGATCGACTCCGCCGTGCGCTGCGCCAGGTTGCGCACTTCGTCGGCCACCACCGCGAAACCGCGTCCGGCCTCGCCGGCCCTGGCCGCTTCGATGGCGGCGTTGAGCGCCAGCAGGTTGGTCTGCTCGGCGATGCCGCGGATCACTTCCAGCACCTTGCCGATGCGGCCGCTGTCGGCCTCCAGGCGACGGATCACCGTGGCGGTGTTGGCGATCTCGCCGCGCATCTGGGTAATGGCGTGAATGGTGTTCTGCATGACCTTCTCGCCCTGCTGGGCGGACTGGTCGGCATCGTCGGCGGCCCGCGCCGCGTCCGCCGCGTGACGGGCGACTTCCTGGGCGGTGGCGGACATTTCGTTCATCGCGGTGGCCACCTGGTCGGTGCGGCTGAACTGCTCGTTGGTGCCGCCGGCCATCAGGGTGGCGATGGCGTTCAGCTCGCCGCTGGCGCTGTCCAGATCCTTGGCGCTGCGTTGCAGGTGGCTGAAGGTCTCGGCGAGGAAGTCGCGCAGGGTGTTGGCCGCCGCGGCCAGGTTGCCCAGCTCGTCCTGGCGGTTGCTGGCCACGCGCTCGGCGAACTTGCCCTGGCTCAACAGGCTGACGTAGTCGATCAGTTTGCGGATCGGCTCCACCAGGTTGCGGTTGACCAGCCACAGGCTGAGCAGGCCGATCAGCAGTCCGGAGGCGAGCATCACCAACAGGCCCAGCCACACGGTGCGGTCGGCGCTGGCGCTGATCAGCGCCGATTGCTCGGTGCCTTGCTTGCGCAGTTCGACCACCAGCTCGCTCATCTGGTCGCTGGCGGCGCGGTCCACGCCCTTGACGGCGGCGTCGCCGGCCGCAGGATCGGCCCCGGCGGCCACGTAGGCGTCACGGCCCTTCTGGTAGGCGGCGCCCAGCAGACGGTGCTCTTCGCGCAGGCGTTCGATGCGGCTCTTGAGTGAAGGCTCGATGCCGGACTGGCTCGCCAGTTCGCCCAGGATGGTCTGGACGTCACGCTGACGCTCCTCGAACTGGCCCCAGTACTTGGCCAGGTCCGCCGGCTGCTTGCCGCGCAGCAAGACGTTCTTCCACTCCTGCACCTGCACCTTGAACTGCAGGTTGGCTTCGTCGATCAGTTGCGAGGTGTGCAGCGGGCCGGCGATCAGCTGGCTGTAGCTCTGCACGCCGTTGGACAGGAAATGGAAGCAGGACAGCGCGATCAACAGCATCGCCAGCAGGCTGCCGCTCAGCAGGGCGAGAATTTGCGCTCTCAGGGATTTTTGCAGCATCGCAAGGTACTCATGACAGGGATGAGGCACGCCCGGTAAGACGTGAATGGTGCCGGACATCCGTGTCGGCGGGCCTTGGCTCTTGGCCGAAGGCGCGCAACCTAACCCATGCGTGATCGGCGCGCCAGCGCGCTTCTTGAGAAAGATCCGACCGCCGGTAAGCCCTTGACCCGCCGTCACTTTACCGTCACGCAACGGTCACAAAGCCTCGCCATGATGGGGCACACGTGAGCCTGTCTCTCCCGCGACAGACGCCCTCCCCTGCGAGTCTCCATGAACCACAGCCTCGACCTCGGTCATCGCGACCCCGACCTGTTCGGTTTGCTCTACGGTTTTCGCTTCCGCCCCGGCGAACGCGGCCGCGAAGTCGATTCGGCCACCGCCCTGCGCTGCCTGCAGAACGACGGCGAAGGCGACGAATTCCTCTGGCTGCACCTGAACCTGGCCCACGCCGCGTGCGAGCGCTGGATGAAGAGCCACCTGCAATTGCCGGAGGAGTTCTTCGAAGCGCTGCACGAAGGTTCACGCTCGACCCGCATCGAACACGTCGACTCGGCCTTGCTGGCGGTGGTCAACGACGTGGTGTTCAACCTCAGCAGCATGGTGTCCTCGGACGTCTCGACCTTGTGGGTCTGCGTGCGCGGCAAGCTGATCGTCAGCGCGCGCCTGCAACCGCTGCACTCGGTGGACAAGCTGCGCTCCTCGGTGAAGGCCGGCGAATGCTTCCGCTCGCCGCTGGAGCTGCTGGTGCACCTGCTGCGCGACCAGGGCGAAGTGCTCACCCAGATCGTGCGCAAGACCAGCCTCAGCGTCGATCAGGTCGAGGACGAACTGCTGTCCTCGCGGCTGTCGACCAACCGCGCCGAGCTTGGCGCCAACCGCCGGGTGCTGGTGCGCCTGCAACGGCTGCTGGCGCTGGAGCCGGGCTCGCTGCTGCGCCTGCTCAACCGCCCGCCGGCGTGGCTGCAGAAGGAGGACGTCAAAGAGTTGCGCAAATCCACCGAAGAGTTCGCCTTGATCATCAACGACCTCACGGCCCTGGGCGAGCGGATCAAACTGTTGCAGGAAGAGATCGCCGCCAACGTCAACGAACAGAGCAACCGCACGCTGTTCACCCTGACCGTGGTCACGGTGCTGGCGCTGCCGATCAACATCATCGCCGGTTTCTTCGGCATGAACGTCGGCGGCGTGCCCCTGGCGCAGGATCCGGAGGGGTTCTGGATCCTGGTGGCGCTGGTGGCGACGTTCACCCTGATCGCCGGACGCTGGGCGTTTCGCAAACGGCGCGATTACTGAGTCGCCGCTATCGCCAGCAGGCTGGCGATGATCCGGACCAACGGCGCAGCCAATCCATCAAACACTGATCTACCGCAGTCTCTCTGTAATATTCAGCAACGATCATGGGCGACACTCCTTCCCCCGCTCAGGATTGTCCTCCCATGGCGACGCCCTCCCTGACCGCCGGCCAACCGACTGCCTCCAGCGGCCGGCCGACACTCGACAAGAAAACCGGCCCCTTTACCTACGTGGTGTTTTTCGCGGTGCTGGCCCTGGGGCTGCTGTTCACCGCCTACAGCCTGGTGCACGACATGCACGAGCTGGGCACGGTGGTCACCACCTGGACACCGTTCCTGCTGTTGGGCGTGGCACTGCTGATCGCGCTGGGGTTCGAGTTCGTCAACGGCTTCCACGACACCGCCAACGCGGTGGCCACGGTGATCTACACCCACTCGCTGCCGCCGCACTTCGCGGTGATCTGGTCCGGGTTCTTCAACTTCCTCGGGGTGCTGCTCTCCAGCGGCGCGGTGGCGTTCGGCATCATCGCCCTGCTGCCGGTGGAGCTGATTCTGCAGGTGGGCTCCTCCGCCGGTTTCGCGATGATCTTCGCCCTGCTGATCGCCGCGATCCTGTGGAACCTCGGCACGTGGTGGCTGGGCCTGCCGGCTTCTTCGTCGCACACCCTGATCGGCTCGATCATCGGCGTCGGCGTGGCCAACGCTCTGATGCACGGGCGCGACGGCACCAGCGGCGTGGACTGGGCCCAGGCGACCAAGATCGGCTACGCGCTGCTGCTGTCGCCGCTGGTGGGCTTCGGCTGCGCGGCGCTGTTGCTGCTGGCCCTGCGCGCGTTCGTCAAGAACCGCTCGCTGTACAAGGCGCCGAAGGGCAACACCCCGCCGCCATGGTGGATCCGCGGCCTGCTGATCCTGACCTGCACCGGCGTGTCGTTCGCCCACGGCTCCAACGACGGCCAGAAAGGCATGGGCCTGATCATGCTGATCCTGGTCGGCACCCTGCCGATGGCCTACGCGCTGAACCGCACCATGCCCGCCGACCAGACCCTGCAGTTCGCGGCGGTGGCCGAAGTCACCCAACAGGCGCTGGTCAAGAGCGCGCCGCTGCCGGCCCCGGCCGACCCGCGCCCGGTGCTGTCGGACTACGTGCGCAGCAAGGAAACGACGCCGCAGTTGGTCCCGGCCCTCGCTGCGCTGACCGGCCACATCGGTGAAGAAGTGAAAGGCTACGGCTCGCTGTCCAAGGTGCCCGCCGAGGCCATGGGCAACGTGCGCAACGACATGTACCTGGCCAGCGAAACCATCCGCCTGATGGACAAGAACAAGGTCGGCGGCTTCGACGCCGACACCACCGGCAAGCTGCAACTGTTCAAGCAGCAGATCGACAACGCCACCCGCTTCATTCCGCTGTGGGTGAAGATCGCCGTGGCCATCGCCCTGGGCCTGGGCACCATGGTCGGCTGGAAGCGCATCGTGGTGACGGTCGGCGAGAAGATCGGCAAGACCCACCTGACCTACGCACAAGGCGCCTCGGCCGAGTCCGTGGCGATGCTGACCATCGGCGCCGCCGACATGTTCGGCCTGCCGGTGTCGACCACCCACGTGCTGTCCTCGGGCGTGGCCGGCACCATGGTCGCCAACGGCGGCGGCCTGCAGATGAAGACCATCCGCAACCTGCTGATGGCCTGGGTGCTGACGCTGCCGGCGGCGATCGTGCTGTCGGGCAGCCTGTATTGGCTGTTCACCCTGATTTTCTGAACCGCCCGTCACCGTAAAATCCCGGCCCGCTTCAGGGCCGGGATTCTTTCGTGCCCGCCTGCCGGGCGCCCGGCCGTCCGATAACCCTGCCATCGGACACCGACCGCTCAGATTGCGCTTCAGTTTGCCGGCATGATGCCGACTCATAAGTCATTCGATGCATTCAGGGAAAAGAACCGTGAACCTGTATATCAATCAGCTGCAGCAAAAGGCTGACTTCAAAGAAGCCATCTACGCCGGCGACATCTTCCTGAACACCCAACTGCGCGCCGCCCGCCAGTTGTGCGAATTCGCCCAGGAAAGCATCACCGCAGCGTTCGACGGCGAAACCCGCCACCAGGCGCTGCACACGCTGATGCCGGTGGAAGAGTTCGTGGTGCGGGTGACCCGCCTCAAGGGCCAGTTCACCAACAGCCTGCGCGCCAAGGAGCTGATCCTGAGCTTCATCGACGAGATCGGCGTCGACCCGCACGAATACATCTTCGACGTGCCGCGCATCCGTGTGGTGCCGAACTACGACTACCTGCACGCCGGCGTCAGCTACGCCTACAAGCCGCACCGCGACACCTGGTACGGCAGCGTCGATTGCCAGATCAACACCTGGATGCCGGTGCACACCATTTCCCCGGACCAGACCATGATGATCAACACCGGCTACTTCGATGTGCCGGTGAAGAACTCGTCCGCCCAGTGGAGCCTCAACGACTGGATCAACAACCAGCGCCACAAGGCCAAGGACAACCTCAAGGAAGAAGTCCGCGTGCACCCGGTGCCGCTGGAAGAGATCGACACCGCAGCCGAACTGCGCGTGGCCGGCAACACCGGCGACATGCTGATCTTCTCCGGCTCGCACCTGCACGGCACGGTCGCCAACCACACGCAGCACACCCGTTTCAGCGTCGACTTCCGCCTGATGCACCTCGATGACCTCAAGCACAACCGCGGCGCGATCAACGTCGACAGCGCGTGCCCGGACGTCGGCGCCGGCTTCAAAGACTACTTCCACGCCCACGACTTCTCGAATTTCCAAGGAATCCAGCAATGACCAAGCGTCGCATCACGCCTGCCGAAGCCCAATACAACGAAACCCGCGCCGGCGTCCTCAAGCGCGTGGACGCCGAATACGTGGCCGACGCCCCGTTCGTGTTCGCCAACCGCATCGGCGTCACCGCCGCGCTGTCGCGCATGGAACTGTTCAAGAAAGTCGCCGAGATCCCGGGCGCGATCATCGAGTGCGGCGTGTACAAGGGCAACTCGCTGATGCTCTACATGCACCTGTCGATGATCCTGGAGCCGTACGCGATCAACCGCTCCATCGTCGGCTTCGACACCTTCGAAGGCTTCCAGAGCATCAGCAAGACCGACGATCCGGCCGACGTCAACGAAACCATGTTCTCCGACACCGACCAGTCGCTGATCCAGGACATGATCGACGCCAACGACCTGCTGCGCCCGGTCAACCGCATCCCGCGCTGCGAACTGGTCAAGGGCGACATCGTCAAGACCGTGCCGGAATGGGTCAAGACCCGTCCTGACCTGGTCGTGGCCATGCTGATCCTGGACACCGACCTGTACGAGTCAACCAAGGTCGCGCTGGAGACTTTCCTGCCGTACATGCCCAAAGGCGCCATCGTGGTGCTGGACGAAGTGGCCTACCGCAACTTCCCGGGCGAAACCAAGGCCCTGCGCGAAGTGCTGGACCTGAACAAGATCGAACTCAAGCGCCTGCCGTTCGATTCGTGCGTGGGTTACTTCCACGTTTGATCGCGTAGCGGGGGCAGTTGCCTTGCGCTGCCCTCACTGACGTATCGCCAGCAGGCTGGCTCCCACAGGGGATCCGGGTGAACGCAACCTTTGTGTTCACCGCAGAACCTTGTGGGAGCCAGCCTGCTGGCGATGGCGCCGGGCCGGCCGGCGCCGTTCCCTTCAGCCCTCGCAGGCACTGCGCAGCACCAGCCGCTCGCGCACCACGTCATACGCCCAGTGGTACACATAGGTGTAGGGCAGGAAGAACAGCAGCACGCCGATGTCGAGCAGGAACGCCTGCCACAGGCTCACCGACAGCCACCAGGCGATCAGCGGCACGCCCATCAGCACCAGTCCCCCCTCGAACAGCAGCGCGTGCACCACCCGCACCCAGGCGTTGTGGCGGATGCGCAAACGCTTGAGCACACGGTCGAACGCACCGTTGAACACCACGTTCCACACCAGCGCCAGCACGGCGACGACCACGGTGACCACGCCCATGTCGAGCAGCGGCTTGCCCATGATCCAGGCCAGCAGCGGCGTGCAGATGAGGATCGCCAGCACCTCGAAACCGATGGCCTGGCAAATGCGTTCAGTGATGGATTTAGGGGCCGTCATGACCTGACTCCTTGAGTGATGATGGTTGCCATCATCCAACCCCGCATCGATACTTCATAATCAATAACCATCGATCAAGGCGATAGTTCATGGCCTCTCAAGAAGTGCTGCAGGCGTTTGTCCAGGCCGCGACCCAAGGCTCGTTTTCGGCGGCGGCGCGCAAGCTGGGGCGCAGCCAGTCAACCGTCAGCGCCGCAGTGGCGAGCCTTGAGATCGACCTGGATCTTGTCCTGTTCGACCGCAGCAGCCGCAAGCCGACCTTGACCCCGGCGGGCCATGTGATGCTGCAGCGGGCCGAGGCGATCCTGGCGGCCGGCAGCCGCCTGGAAATGACCGCGCGGCAACTGGCCCAAGGGGTCGAGCCGAAGCTGACGGTGGCGATTTCCGACACCTACCAGTCCGACCGCTTCGAAGCGTCGCTCAGCGCGTTCGAACAGCGTTACCCGGATCTGGAGCTCGAATGCCTGATCGCCGAATGCGACGACCTGATCGCCTTGGTGCAACGGGGCCGGGCCCATCTGGCGTTCGTCGAGATGCGCGACCATTACCCGCCGGACCTGGAGACCGCCACGGTGAACGAGCGCACTGAGATCGCGTTGTTCGTCGGACGCGGACATCCGCTGGCGGCGCTGGAATCCATCGATCCGCAGACGCTGGAGCAACACCGCGAACTGCGCCTGGCGACCATCGTCAATCCCTACGGCTCCCGGGCCAAGGGCCGCGTCTGGTCGGCGCCCAGCTACCTGATGCTGTTGGAGATGGCCCAGCGCGGGTTCGGCTGGGCGCCGCTGCCGCGCTGGCTGGTGGGGCGCTTCGGCAACGGCACGTTGACGGAGCTGAACGTGCGCGGCTGGCCGAAACCGGTGTTCGTCGATGCGCTGTGGTCGCGGCAGTTTCCGCCGGGACCGGCGGGCAGCTGGATGCTCAGCCAGATGCTGGAATAGCGGCGCGGCCGATCGCGAGCAGGCTCGCTCCTACAGAGGAATGAGCGCCCTTGCGGGAGCGAGCCTGCTCGCGATGGCGTCCCCGCAAACAACCGCTCAAGCCGCGTCGATCACCGCAGGCCCGTTCACCTGAAAGAACTCATGCAGGCCACGCATCGCCGGCAGCTCCAGCGCCTGCGCCGCATAGCACAGGCCCACCCGCCGGGTCGGTGCCGGCAGGTGCAGCGCCCGCACCGCCACCCGCTCGTGCCCCGCCGCCAAGGAGCGTGGCAGCATCGCCGCGCCGATGCCTGCCGCCACCATGTGCAGCGCCTGACGCAATGATCCGGCATGCCCGGCCACGGCCTGAGGCGAACGGCCGTACAGCGCCATCAGGCGCTGATGGGACGGGTGCTGCGGGCAGGTGATCCAGTCTTCGATGGGGGCCCACGCCGTCTCGGCAGCGGCCATCGGGTGATCGGCCGGCAGTGCCAGCACGTAGGGTTCCTCCCACAGCGGCAGGAACAGTTCGTCCTCGCAGCACATCTCTTCGACCGCCAGCCGACCGTCGCCCAGGCACCCCTCCTCCAGCGTCAGCAGCAGGTGAGGCAAGGCTTGGCGGGCCATGCGCACGAAGGCTTCGATGTGGCTGGCGGCGATGTCGCCTTCGATGCCCAGGGTCAGTGGCACACGGTGCTCGCCGCTGCGGAACATCCGGCTCAGGGCCTGGGCCTCGGCCACCATGCGCCGGGCCTGCGGGTACAAAAGGCGCGCCTCGTCGCTGACCTCCACCCCGCGCGGCTGGCGCAGGAACAAGGTGGCGCCGAGCTCCTCCTCAAGCTGTTTGACCGTCACCGACAGCGTCGGCTGGCTGATGAACAGGCGCTGCGCCGCTGCGGTGATGTTGCGTTCCTCGAACACGGCGAGAAAGGCTTTGAGATGGCGGATATCCATAGAGCGTTCCGATGCCAGACAGAGAAATAAGGCATTTTTCAGCCTGAAACGGGCTAAATATACTGCGCCGCACATCCAGCCATTCGTTTTTTTTGCTTCAGGAGTGCAGTCATGAGCAAACCGTTGATCATCGTCACCGGAGCCAGTTCCGGCATCGGCGAAGCCGCCGCCCGCCGCCTGAGCGCCGCCGGCCACCCGCTGCTGTTGCTGGCCCGGCGCATCGAACGCCTGGAGGCCCTGGCGCTGCCGAACACCCTCAGCCGTCGGGTGGACATCACCGACCGCACCGCGCTGCTGGCCGCCGTCGCCGAGGCCGAAGCGCAGTTCGGTCCGGCCGATGCGCTGATCAACAACGCCGGGGTGATGCTGCTGGGCGAGATCAGCCAGCAGGATCCGGCCCAGTGGGAGCGCATGCTCGATGTGAACGTGAAGGGCCTGCTCAACGGCATCCATGCCGTGGTGGCCGGCATGATCGAGCGCAAGCGCGGCACGATCATCAACGTCAGTTCCGTGGCCGGGCGCAAGACGTTCCCCAACCACGTGGCGTACGTCGGCACCAAGTTCGCCGTGCACGGGCTGTCGGAGAACCTGCGCGAGGAACTGGCGCCGCACAACGTGCGCGTCACCACCATTGCGCCGGGTGCGGTGGAGACCGAACTGCTGAGCCACACCACGGACGAAGCGATCAAGACCGGCTACCAGGCGTGGAAACAGGAAATGGGCGGCACCGTGCTCAGCGCCGAGGACGTGGCCACGGCGATCGCCTATGCCTATGAACAGCCCCAGGGCGTGTGCATCCGCGAAATCGTCATGGCCGCGACCCGGCAGCAGGCCTGATTGCCGCGCTGCCGGCCTTGAGGGCCCCATCCCAGCAGGCTGGCTCCCACAGGAGGACGATGTGCACCGCAACACTTTGTGAGGGCCAGCCTGCTGGCGATGGCTGCGTATCAAGCAGCATGGATGCCGTCAGTGCCGGCCTCATCGCTTGCAGGCAAGCTCCTACAGGATTTTGTGGTGGGCGGGGATCTTGCGGACACCGGCGATCATTGTGGGAGCTGGCTTGCCAGCGATGGGGCCGGCACTGCCCCCCCACAACGGCGATGCACACCGCAACATCTTGTGGGAGCCAGCCTGCTGGCGATGAGGCCGGCACCGGTACACAAGGCTCAACCCAACTCGCGCAACCGCCCCTCGATGAACCGCCGCTCCGGCGCCTGCCGGGTCAGTTCCAGTGCCCGGGCATACGCCGTCCGCGCCTCGTCGGTCCGCCCCAACTGCCGGCAGAATTCCGCCCGCGCCGAATGCGCCAGGTGGTAATCCTGCAGCTCGCCACGCTCCAGGATCCCTTCGATCAGCGTCAGCCCGGCCAGCGCCCCGTCGCGCTTGGCCACCGCCACCGCCCGGTTCAGCTCGATCACCGGCGACGGCGTCACCCGCAGCAGCACGTCGTACAGGCCGACGATCTGCGCCCAGTCGGTCTCGTCCGCCATCGGCGCCTCGGCATGCACCGCCGCAATCGCCGCTTGCAGGCAGTACGGCCCGAACCGCCGGGTGGTCAGCGCCCGCTCGACCAGCGCGCCGCCCTCGGCGATCAATTGCGCATCCCAGCGCGTACGATCCTGGTTCTCCAGCAAAATCAGCTCGCCTTCAGGCGACGTCCGCGCCGCCCGCCGCGACTCATGCAGCAGCATCAGCGCCAACAGGCCCATGACCTCCGGCTCCGGCAACAGCTCCATCAGCAGCCGGCCGAGGCGGATCGCTTCGCGCGTCAGGTCTTCGCGCACGACCTGCGCGCCGTCGGAGGCCGAATAGCCTTCGTTGAACACCAGGTAAATCACCCGCAGCACGCTGTCCAGCCGCTCGGGCAGCTCACTCAGGCTCGGCACCTGATAGGGAATCTTCGCGTCACGGATCTTGGCCTTGGCGCGTACGATGCGCTGGGCGATCGTCGCCGGCGCGCAGAGGAACGCCCGGGCGATCTCTTCGGTGGTGAGGTCGCAGACTTCCCGCAGCGTCAGCGGCACCTGCGCATCCGCCGCCAGGGCCGGGTGGCAACAGGTGAACATCAGCCGCAGGCGGTCGTCTTCCACGTCATCGTCGCTCCACTGGGCCTGTTCCAGTTCTTCCACCTGGGCCAGCAGCCAGGGCCGCGACGCCTTGAACCGCGCACGGCGGCGCAACACGTCGATGGCCTTGAAGCGCCCGGCGGACACCAGCCAGGTGCGCGGATTGTCCGGCACGCCGTCGCGCTGCCAGCGCTCGACCGCGACGAAGAACGCCTCGTGCAAGGCTTCTTCGGCGAGGTCGAAATCCCCCAGCAGACGGATCAGCGTCGCCAGGATCCGCCGCGAGTCTTCGCGGTAGACCTGCTCGACCCGCGCCTTGACCTCTGCGTCCGCCATGGGTCAGACGTTCAGCTGACGAACCGGGCGCACCTCGACGCAACCGACCCGGGCCGCCGGAATGTGGCCGGCGACCTGAATGGCTTCGTTGAGATCCCGGGCGTCGATCAGGTAGAAGCCGGCCAACTGTTCCTTGGTTTCGGCGAACGGGCCGTCGGTGACCGACACCTTGCCGTTGCGCATGCGCACCGTGGTGGCGGTCTGCACCGACTCCAGCGCCTCGGCGGCGACCATCCGGCCGCTGCCCTGGATCGACTCGGCATACGCCCAGCATTCGGCGTCTTCGGGGCTGTCGGGCGACGAGTGCAGCAAGCGCTCGTCGCTGTACACCAGGCATAGGTATTTCATCGCTCACTCCTGAACCGGACGGATCAACTATGGCCGCAGATCGGCGCTTTGGCGAACCGTGCGCCGCTTACGGCTGCACGTCGAACAAGGTCGCGCCGCTCATCGGATCGAACGGGGCCGACCAGTGCTCGTGGACGATCTTCCATGCGCCGCCCTCCTGCCGGTAGCACGCGGTGACCCGCATCCAGCAGCTCTGGGTTTCGCCCTTGTCGTTGGTGCCGCCGCAATTGGCCACCCAATGGGCGAAGGCGATTGTGTCCGCCGTCTCGATGGCGACTTCGTGGAACTCGAAGATGTGCGGGCCGGGGCACATTTCCATGCAGGCGATCCAATGCGCCCGGTAGGCGGCCTTGCCCTTGAATTGCAGGGCCTTGATCGCGTCGAAGGAGACGATGTCGTCGGCGTAGAGGGCCATGACCTTGTCCACGTCCTTGGACATGACGGCTTGGCGGTAGGTGTCGATCAGGGTCTGGATCTGCGCTTGTGCGTTCATGGGTGTTCTCCGTGATTGTTGTTGGAAGACACCCTTAGTCGTACGGCGATCCGCCGGATCGACAAGGCACGAAAATTAAATGTTTCGCCCTCACCGTGCTCGGTAGAATCCGTTGCTCCACTTCGTAGGAAAAAGGAAATTCCCGTGTCAGCCAAACTCGTGCCGTACGACAGCCTGAATGCCGCCCAGCGTCAGCAGATCGAGACGATCGAAATCCACCCCGGGCAGATCAAGTTTTCCGGCGACATCCACACCGCCCTGCAGACCCTGCGCACGAATGCAGGCGTGAAGGGCTTTGCCCTGCTGGACGACGACGTGCCCGTCGCCTTCCTGCTGCTCAAGCGCCCGCCGGCGATGCCGGAATGGGCCGACGAGCACAGCGCCACCCTGCATGCGCTTCAGGTCGACCACCGCGCCCAGGGCCGTGGCTACGGCAAGGCCTGCCTGCGAGCGCTGCCCGAGGCCGCGCGCCAGGCCTGGCCGCAGATCAAGGGCCTGCAACTGGCGGTGGACGCCGACAACGACGCGGCCATCGCGCTGTATGCCCGGCACGGTTTCGTCGACAGCGGTCAGGCGATCCTGGGCCGGGTCGGCTACGAACGGCGCATGGGCCTGGTGTTCTGAAACCGTGGAGGGATGCACGATGATCGATTCGATTGAAGCCCTGGAAGCCCTTTACGGCCTGCCCCACGAACGTGCGGTGCGCAAGCAGATTGGCTTTCTCAACGAGGACTACCAGGCGATGGTGCGGCTCTCGCCGCTGGTGATCGTCAGCTCCGTGGGCGCCGACGGCCTCGACAGTTCACCGCGCGGCGACACCGCAGGCTTTGTGCGGATCCTCGACGAGCGCACCCTGGCCCTGCCGGACCGGCCGGGCAACAACCGCATCGATACGCTGCGCAACGTGCTGCACGACCCGCGGGTGTCGCTGCTGTTCATCATTCCCGGCATCGGCGAGACGTTGCGGGTCAACGGCACGGCCGCCATCAGCGCCGATGCCGACCTGCTGGCCAGCTTCGCGGTCAACGGCAAGCCGGCGCGCACGGTCCTGCTGGTGACGGTGGAGGCGGCGTTTTTCCATTGCGCCAAAGCGTTCGTGCGCTCGGATGCGTGGAACCCGGACACCCACCTGCCGCGCTCGGCGCTGCCCAGTGCGGGGGCTTTCCACAAGCGCCTGAACGATGGCCAGTTCGACGCCGAAGCCTACGACCGGGAAGCGCCGGCGCGGGTGCAGAGCACGCTGTACTGAGCGAAGTCATGCGGTGTCTTCAATGACGCCATCGCGGGCAAGCCCGCTCCCACAGGGGACTCGGCCGGATGCAGAGTCTGCGATCACCCCGATCCAATGTGGGAGCCAGCCTGCTGGCGATGGCATCAACGCATCGTCACTCCCACAAAGAAATCCTGTGGGAGCGGGCTTGCCCGCGATAGCGGCCTGTCAGCCAACACCGCTCTCAGAGCGTCAGGATCATCTCATGCCACGCCATCCCGCCGTGGTCGGACTCGGACGGTTTGATGTAGGCAAAACCGAACCCGGCGTACAGCGGGATGTGCCGCTCTTTGCACATCAGATGGATCGTCGCCTTGCCCAGGCCGCGCATGCGCTCGATGAAGGCGGTCATCAGCAGCTTGGCCAGGCCTTGCCCCTGATAGTCCGGGTGCACCACCACCGACATGATCACCACATTGGGGCCGGCCGGGTCGTGGCCGATCAGTTCCTTGAAGGCCTCGTCCGACATCTGCACCTCGAACGCCGCACCGGCGTTGACGAACCCGGCCACGACGCCGTCCACCTCGGCGACGATGAAACCGTCCGGCCAGGTGGCGATGCGCGTGGCGATCTTCTCGCGGGTGGCGGCCTCATCGCCTTCGTAGGCGAGGGTTTCGATGGCGTAGCAGCGATCCAGGTCGGCAGCGGTGACGTGGCGGATGACGGGGTTCATGGCGGCTCGGAATCAGTGAAGACAGGGCCGCCAAGAATAAAGGAATAAGGTGTTCATATCGATCCGCATGGGCGCCGTAAAGCCTGCGTAAAAGCGCTTTTCTTCGGATTCGGGACGGTCTATTCCTGACGCCTGTCTCTGATCACCCGAGGGGGGGGAACCGTTTATGAGCAGCGTGGAAATCGGTTTGTTGATGGTGTTGGGCATCAGCTTCTTCGGCTTCGTCACCCTGGGCATCGACCTGTGGCGGGCACGACGGATCAAGGGCAAGTAAGGCTCGACCGGCAGCGCGAATCGGATTCGCGCTGCCGATGGCCGATCAGGTCTTCTTTTCGACCGGGACGCAGATTTCCAGCTTGCCGGTCTTGAGCTTCGGATTGAAATCGGCGCTGTAGCGTTCCAGCTCCGGGGCGTTGAGCCCTTTGTACTCGGACGCCGGCAGCCAGGTGTTGTAGATGTAGTCAATGGTCTGCGGCAACAGATCCAGCGAACCCTTGTGTTCGAACACCGCGTACTGGCGCGGAAGGATTTCGATCCACGGATACTTTTCCTGCGGGAAGTCATCCAGCTTGCGGATTTCGACCCCGGCCATGTAATCGAAACCGCCGTTGCCGTCGAAATTGCTGCAGACGCCGTAGGTGACTTCGCCCTTCTGCCCCGGAATGTTTCCGATGTGCGGAATCAGTTTTTCCCATAGCGCGGGGATGTCTTGAACAGTCTCTTTGGTGAAGCGATCGCGAAAACCTGCAATCAGCAGGAAGTGTCCATGTTCGAAGCGAGGTTCAGCCACTTCGACGCGTTTCTGCTCATCCATGACTCGACTCCTTGAACGAAAAAAGTGGGTTCGGCTGGGAGTATAGAAGCCAAACCCGATTCGCACATTCAGAGCGAATGCAGGGCCTCGGCGGCGCCGGAACCGACGAATTCGTTATAGCCGGATACGATCACGTAGACCGCGAAATAGCAGAAGATCGCTGCAGATGCCAGGTAGGAGTAGCGCAACAGCTTGTCACCCAGCAGCTTGCCGCCATGGCTCGCGGCGAAGCACAGCCCCGCCGACCACAACAGCCCGGCGCACAGGAAACCGCCGAGGAACAGCGCCGAGCTCAAAGGGCCGCCGCCACCGGAGCGGGCGATCAACGTGCCGCCCACCGCCGCGAACCAGAGGATGGCGCTGGGCGACGACATGGCGAGAAAGATCCCGCGAAAGAATTCCTTGCGGTGGGAGTTCTGGCTCACCTGCGCCGTCTCGGCCAGCAGCGCTTCGTGATGGATCGCCGAATAGATCATCTTCGCCGCGAAGTAGACCAACAGCGCGGAGCCACCGATCCACAGCGTCCAGCGCACGGTTTCGTACTGCAGCAGCACGGTCATCCCCGCCAGCGCCAGCACCGCGTAGACCAAATCGCCGACGCAAGTGCCGAGGCCCAGCGCGAAGCCTTGAAAATAGCCGCGCTGCATCGCCAGGGTGATCATCGCGATGTTGGCCACGCCGATATCCAGGCACAGCGAAAGGCTCAGCAAGAAGCCGCTGGTGAATTCCATTGACCGTTTTCCTTGGGAAAAAATTGTTGTCGTGCACGCTGGACAGTCTGCCACCGCTGCCCTTATCTTCCGCCACAGGTCACCGCAGTGACCAGCGTCGCTCGGACGGTTCCGGGCGCTTACGTTATCCGAGGCAACAATGGCTGAACAAGGTTCGCCGCGCCGCTTTGCGCGCATCGATCGACTCCCCCCTTACGTCTTCAACATCACCGCCGAGCTGAAGATGGCCGCCCGCCGCCGTGGCGAAGACATCATCGACCTGAGCATGGGCAACCCCGACGGCGCCACGCCGCCGCACATCGTCGAGAAACTCGTCACCGTCGCCCAGCGCGAAGACACCCACGGCTACTCGACGTCCAAGGGCATTCCGCGCCTGCGCCGGGCGATCTCCAACTGGTACAAGGAACGCTACGAGGTCGACATCGATCCGGAAAGCGAAGCCATCGTCACCATCGGCTCCAAGGAAGGCCTGGCGCACCTGATGCTGGCGACCCTGGACCAGGGCGACACGGTGCTGGTGCCCAACCCGAGCTACCCGATCCACATCTACGGTGCCGTGATCGCCGGCGCCCAGGTGCGCTCGGTGCCGCTGGTGCCCGGCGTGGACTTCTTCGCCGAGCTTGAGCGGGCCATCCGCGGCTCGATCCCGAAACCGAAGATGATGATCCTCGGCTTCCCGTCCAACCCCACCGCCCAGTGCGTGGAACTGGACTTCTTCGAACGGGTGATCGCCCTCGCCAAGCAGTACGACGTGCTGGTGGTGCACGACCTGGCCTACGCCGACATCGTCTACGACGGCTGGAAGGCCCCGTCGATCATGCAGGTGCCCGGCGCCAAGGACATCGCGGTGGAGTTCTTCACCCTGTCCAAGAGCTACAACATGGCCGGCTGGCGCATCGGCTTCATGGTCGGCAACCCGGAACTGGTCAGCGCCCTGGCGCGGATCAAGAGCTACCACGACTACGGCACCTTCACCCCGCTGCAGGTGGCGGCCATCGCGGCGCTGGAAGGCGACCAGCAATGCGTGCGCGACATCGCCGAGCAGTACCGCCAGCGGCGCAACGTGCTGGTCAAGGGCCTGCACGAACTGGGCTGGATGGTCGAGAACCCGAAGGCTTCGATGTACGTCTGGGCGAAGATCCCCGAGGCCTACGCGCACCTGGGTTCGCTGGAGTTCGCCAAGAAACTGCTGGCCGAGGCCAAGGTCTGCGTGTCGCCGGGCGTCGGTTTCGGTGAGTACGGCGACGACCACGTACGCTTCGCCCTGATCGAGAACCAGGACCGGATCCGCCAGGCCGTGCGCGGGATCCGCGGGATGTTCCGGGCGGACGGGCTGGCCCCGAAGACCGGCGCCTGATCTGGCGGCACTCAATGTGGCGAGGGCGCTTGCTCCCTCGCCGCGAAAGATCCCTGTCCCATGGCTTCAGGCACAAAAAAACCGCATCGCTGCGGTTTTTTTGTGCCTGCCGGATCGTTTACACGAACAGCGACAGCAGCAGGATGAAGCCCAGGCCGACCACCGACAGGATGGTTTCCATCGCCGTCCAGGTCTTGAAGGTTTCCGCCACGGTCATGTTGAAGTACTGCTTGACCAGCCAGAAACCGGCGTCGTTGACGTGGGACAGGATCAGGGAACCGGCGCCGGTGGCCAGCACCAGCAGCTCACGGTTCACGCCCGGGATCATCCCCACCACCGGCACCACGATGCCGGCGCCGGTGATGGTCGCCACGGTGGCCGAACCTGTCGCGATGCGGATCACCGCCGCCACCAGCCAAGCCAGCAGGATCGGCGAGATCTGCGCGCTGACCGCCATGTGGCCGATCACGTCGCCCACGCCGCTGGTCACCAGCATCTGCTTGAAGCCGCCGCCGGCGCCGATGATCAGGATGATCGCGGCAGTCGGCGCCAGGCTCGCGTCGAGCCACTTGAGCATCTGGTTCGAGCCGATGCCCTGCTTGTAGCCGAAGGTGTACAGCGACAGCAGCAGCGCCAGCAGCAAGGCCGAGATCGGGTGGCCGATCATGTCCATCCAGGTGCGGAAGAAATGGCCGTCCGGCAGCGCCACGTCGGCGAAGGTCTTGAGCAGCATCAGGAACACCGGCAGCAGCACGGTGAGCAAGGTGATGCCGAAGCTCGGCAGGTCGGTCGAATCGGTCTCGCGGGCCAGTTGGTCCACCAGTTCCTGGTTCGGGTGACCCGGAATGTGCTTGGCGATGAACGTACCGAAGATCGGGCCGGCGATGATGGCGGTCGGCAGCGCGACGATCAGGCCGTACAGGATGGTCTTGCCGATGTCGGCGCCGAACACGCCGATGGCCAGCAGCGGGCCCGGGTGCGGCGGCACCAGGCCGTGCACGGCGGACAGGCCGGCCAGCAGCGGGATGCCGATCTTGATGATCGACACGCCGGTGCGCCGGGCGACGATGAACACCAGCGGGATCAGCAGCACGAAGCCGATCTCGAAGAACAGCGGAATGCCCACCAGGAACGCGGCGAACATCATCGCCCACTGCACCCGCTCCTTGCCGAAGGCGCGGATCAGGGTCTGGGCGATCTGATCCGCACCGCCGGATTCGGCCATCATCTTGCCGAGCATGGTGCCCAGCGCCAGGATGATGCCGACGAAACCGAGCACGCCGCCGAAGCCGTCCTGGAACGCCTTGATGATGGTGCCGATGGGCATGCCGGAAGTCAGGCCGAGGAACGCGGCGGCGATGGTCAGGGCGATGAAGGGGTGGATCTTGAACTTGGTGATCAGGACGATAAGCCCGATCACCGTGACCACTGCATCGAGCAGCAGGTAGGCGTCGTGGGACATGCCAAACATAGGGGGTGTCTCCTGGTTTGTTGTTGTTATTAAAGCGGGTTGATCAGAAGTCGGGAGGACAGCGCTATCTCTTCGAACACAGTCATACCGCCTGTTTCAGACCGTTGGCCAGCCACCATTGGTGGGCCTGGGCGGCCAGCTCGTCGACGCTGTGCACCGAGGCGTCGAGCGCCAGGGTCAGCGGTTCGCCCTTGGGCGATTCGAGCGTGGCGAACTGGCTTTCGATCAGCGTGGCCGGCATGAAGTGGCCCGGCCGGTGGGACACGCGGTCGGCGGCCACTTCGGGGGTCAGTTCGAGGAACACGAAGCCCAGGCCCGGCAAGGCGCTGCGCAAGCGTTCGCGGTAGGCATGCTTGAGGGCCGAGCAGGTCAGCACCGGGCGCTCGCCCAATGCGTCGACGCGGCGCAGCTCTTCGCACAGGCTGTCGAGCCAGCCGGCGCGGTCTTCATCGTTCAGGGGGATCCCCGCGCTCATCTTGTCGATGTTCGCGGCCGGATGGAAAGTATCGCCTTCAATGGCAGTGGCGCCGCTCAACTGGCACAGGGCCTGACTGACGCACGTCTTGCCGCAACCGGCAACGCCCATGATGACCAGGGCGGTGATGGGATGATTCATGTAACACCTCAGCGCGCAGACAGCGCTACCTTTGCTAGCTATGACTCTAGTGCACAGGCAGACATTGCCGACGCCTTCTTGTCGTTTTTTTGGGTTGCAGCAGGTTGATGCCCCACGCCAAAGAGCGAGGATCAGGCAAGCCTCGCTCACGCATTTGCAGCTGCAAAAGGACAGCGCTACCTTAGTGCCTTGATTTTTGTTTGGCAAGCCGCCCGATGACCACCCCCAAGAACGATAAAAACACCCGCACCACCGGCCGTCCCACCCTCAATGAAGTCGCCCGCCTGGCCGGGGTCAGCCCGATCACCGCATCGCGCGCGTTGCGCGGGGTCAGCACCGTCGCCACCGAACTGGTGGAAAAGGTGCAGAAAGCCGCCCTCGACCTCAACTACGTGGTCAACCCCGCCGCCCGTGCCCTGGCCTCGGCCCAGAGCCATTCGGTGGTGGTGCTGGTGCCTTCCTTGTCCAACTTGCTGTTCATCGACACCCTGGAAGCCATTCATCGGGTGCTGACGCCCAAAGGCTTCGAAGTGCTGATCGGCAACTTCCACTACTCCCGCGACGAAGAAGAGAAACTGCTGCGCAACTACATGGCCTACCAGCCGCGCGGCCTGCTGCTGACCGGCTTCGACCGCACCGAAAGCTCGCGGCGGATGATCGAGGCCAGCAACATCCCTTGCGTCTACATGATGGAACTGGACAGCGCCGCCGGGGTGAACTGCGTCGGTTTCTCCCAGCTCAGCGCCGGCGAGACCGCCGCCGAGCACCTGTTGTCCCGCGGGCGCAAGCGCCTGGCTTACATCGGCGCGCAGCTCGACCAGCGCACCCTGCTGCGCGGCGAAGGCTTCCGCCGCGCCGTGCAGCAGGCCGGCCTGTACGACCCGGACCTGGAGGTACTGACCCCGCGCGCCTCGTCCGTGGGCCTGGGGGGCGAGCTGTTCCTGCAACTCTTGGCGACGCACCCGGACGTCGACGCGATCTTCTTCGGCAACGACGACCTGGCCCAGGGCGCCTTGCTCGAAGCCCTGCGCCACGGGATCAAGGTGCCCGAACAGGTGGCGATCCTCGGTTTCAACGACCTGCCCGCCTCGGAACACATGGTGCCGCGCCTGAGCAGCATCAGCACCCCGCGCGAGGCCATCGGCCGGCGCGCGGCGGAACAGATGCTGACCCTGATGGCCGGCAACAGCGTCGCCCGGCCGGTGGAAGACATGGGCTTCGAACTGAAGGTCCGCGAAAGCACCTGACCGCGAAAAGCCTGCTCGCGATAGCGGCGCGTCAGCGCGGCATCGGTCACTGACCGATCGCCATCGCGGGCAGACTCGCTCCTACAGGGGCAATCCGCCGGGCTCAGGAGCCCAACAACTCGACCAGCGCCAGCGCCCCCTTCTGCAAGGGCTGGCGCTTGAGCCACACCGCATGCACCGGCAGCACCAGGCCGTTTTCGATGTTGCGAAAGTTCAGCCGCTTGAGCCGCCCCGCATCGAGCCACGGCTGCACCACCGACAACGGGAAGTTGCCCCAGCCCAACCCCGCCTCGACCATCTCTAGGGCCGTGGCCAGGCTGTCGGTGCGCCAGTGGGACTCGGCCACCAGCGGGCGGGTGTCGCTGACCGGCAGGTCGCGGCTGGCGACGACGATCTGCCGCACGTGCACCAGATCCTCCAGAAACAGGTCCTGCCCTTGCCACAGCGGACTGTCCGCCGCCAGGGTGGCGATCATCCGTTCGCTGCCGACGAACTGAAACCGCTCGAGCACGTTCATGCTCAGCCCGGCGAACGCCAGGCACACACTGACCCGTCCGCTGTGCAGCATCGCCAGCACGTCATCCTGCGGGGCGGTCAGCACTTCGACGTCAAGCAGCGGATGGCGTCCGGCGAGCACCTTGATCGCCACCATCAGCCGGCGCCGGTCGATGTCCGCCGCCACGCCGATCGACAGCCTGCTCTCCAGCCCCAACGACAACTGCACCGCGTGCACCTGCAACTGCTTGAGCTGTTCGGCGATCAGACGTGCGTGGGGCACCAGCGACAGGGCCATCGCCGTGGGCTGCGGCTCGCGGTGATGGCGGTCGAACAGCGGATAGCCAAGTTCAGCCTCCAGGTTGCCGATGCCCATGCTCACCGCCGACGGCACCTTGCCCAAGGCCCGGGCGGCGGCGGAAAACGAGCCGCGCTCGATTACCGCCAGGAACAGTTCGATGCTGTCGCTGCTGAAATTCAAACCCGTCACCTATCAATAAACCTGAAAGCTTCTGACTTTTTCTGTCACTAACATTGAAGCTATCTTTCGCCGACTTGGCCAGCCCCGCTGGCCGTCAGTCGCAAGAAAGAGGCAATCCCCATGCAAGGCGTCAACCGCAAACTGGTCTACGTGTCGCTCTACGAAGTGATCGGCATGACCTTCTCCGCCCTCGGCCTGGCGCTGTTGTCCGGCACCTCCCCCGGCAGCACCGGCCCCCTGGCGGTGATCATCACCACCATCGCCGTGACCTGGAACTTCATCTACACCTCGCTCTTCGAGCGTTGGGAAAGTCTGCAGAAGTCCCGCACGCGCACGGTCAAACGGCGCATCGCCCATGCCGTGGGTTTCCAGCTGACGCTGATCGTGTTCCTGATTCCGCTGATCGCCTGGTGGATGGACATCAGCTTGGTGCAGGCCTTCCTGTTGGATCTGGCGCTGATCGTGTTCATCCCCTGCTACACGTTTGCCTTCAACTGGCTGTTCGACCGGGTGTTCGGCCTGCCGGCCTCGGCGTTGCCGGATCCGGCCTGAGGCGGACGGCCCCTGCCGCCAGCGGCAAGGGTTGACCGTTAACCCGACAGTTAAAACGCTCAAGTCTTTGATTTTATTAAGCTTTGCAGATGGGCACGGTAATTGCTGCCTCACCCGGGTCAGTCATTACCTACAGGCCCATCCATCATGTTGGTCAGTGCTAAACAACAGGCAATCATCCACCTGCCCAAGCGCCTTTCCGAGGACGCCACGGCCACCGCAGCCGCCGGCCTGCAAAGCGGCCTCCACGGCGCCATGCTGCAGACCCTGCAGAACCAGGCGCCGATGCAGTCCACCGAAACCGCCAACAAGGTGCAGGCTTCGGCCACCCAGGTCGCCACCCAGCAGGTCAGCGAAGCCAACCGCATCAACGACAACGTCGACGAAGCCTTCGCCAAGACCCGCGTCGGCCTGCAGACCACCGACGCTTCCGACGCCAAGGTCGGCGCCAAGACCGCCACCGAAGAGTTCAAGGACTACATGAGCAAGTCGCCGGAGCAGCGCCTGCGCGACAGCATCCTGCAGGAAATGGGTCTGACCGAGGACGACATCAAAAACATGCCGCCGGAGAAGCAACTGGCCGTGGCCAAGGAAATCGCCCAGCGCCTGCAGGACAAGATGAAACTGGCGCAATCGGACAAAGAGAACGTCAACGACATCAAGGACAGCGACAAGATGGCGGACAAGTTCCTCGCCTCGCTCTGAGCCCCTTGAATCGGTCGTAAAGGAAACCCCGTGGGAGCCAAAGCCAGCAGGCCGGCTCCCACAGGGATCGTGGGTGAACGCCGAATTCGCGGCCGCCGCAAGACAATGCGCGAGCCGGCCGGCGATGGCGTCAGTTCAACTGCAACGTCTCGTTGAACTGGCTGATCGCATCCACCACATGCCGCGACCCCTGCTGGATCTCGCGGATCGCATCCCCCGCCTCGTTCGCCAGCTCCACCCCCAGCCCGGTGCGGCTCAGGCTCGACTGCATGCTCGACACCGCGCTCAACGACAGGTCATGGTTCTTGCGCACCACTTCGACGATTTCCAGGGTCGCCTGACTGGTCCGCGCCGCCAGGCTGCGCACCTCGTCCGCCACCACCGCGAACCCGCGCCCGTGCTCCCCCGCCCGCGCCGCCTCGATGGCCGCGTTGAGCGCCAAGAGGTTGGTCTGGTCGGCGATGCCGCGGATGGTCTGGACGATGGTGCCGATGATGTCCGACTGCTTGCTCACCGCATCGATGCTCAGCGCCGCCTCGTTGAGGTCGCGGGAAATGTCCTGAATGATCTGCACGGTCTGCTGCACGACCTGCGAACCCTTTTGCGCGCAGGCGTCGTTTTGCACCGAAGTGCTGTGGGCCGATTCCGCAGCGGTCTGCAACGTGTTCATCTGGTGGGTGATGTCGCTGGCGAACTTCACCACTTTGTACAACCGTCCCTTGGCGTCGAACAGCGGGTTGTAGGAGGCTTCGAGGTACACCGTCTGCCCGGACTTGTTCTTGCGCTCGAAACGGTGCGAGTGATATTCGCCGCGGTTGAGCGACGCCCAGAACGCCTTGTACTGCGCCGACTCGGCCTCGGCCCGGTGACAGAACAGGCTGTGGTGGTGGCCGATGATCTCATTGAGCGAATACTGCATGGTCTTGAGGAAGTTTTCGTTGGCGGTGATGACATTGCCTTCGGGCGTGAACTCGATCACCGCCATGGATCGGCCGATCGCCGCGAGCATGTTTTCCTCTTCGTGCTCCTTGTTGACGCGGTCGGTAATGTCCGACGCCACTTTGATCACGCTGCGCACTTGTTTGTCCGGGCCGTACACCGGCATGTAACTGGCTTCGAGCCAGATTTCCCGACCGCTCTTGTGCAAGCGCAGGAACGTACCGCTGATCGGCTCCCCACGGGCCAGGTCGCGCCACAGCTTCGCGTACTCTTCGCTGCGGTAGAACGCTTCCTCGCAAAAGATCCGGTGATGCTTGCCGCGCACCTCGTCGGCACCGTAGCCCATGGTCCGGCAGAAGTTTTCGTTGGCATCCAGCACGATGCCTTCGGGGGTGAATTCGATCATGGCCATCGACCCGCTGATGGCCGCCAACTTGGCGTTGGCTTCGGTCAGGGCACAACTGAAACGTTCGATTTCCTGCAGGTCAGCCTTGTGATGTAGGTTGAACATGTTTCTGTCACCTTCCGCGCGGTCTTTTGATTTGATGAAAGTTCAGGTCTTTCAAGATCCACCACTACGTTCCACAGAACAGGCACACGCCTTCCTCCACGGGAGGAAGTTGTCAGGTGATAAATGATGTTTAATCCGAGCGTCCCTGTGGCGACGTTCTTATCAAGACATCCTTCTCTTGATAGCCCGCACGCGGGCCAACCCTAACATGCACGAGAACTTCCATTTAACAGATGCTCCTTGTCGGTACAGTGTCGGTGCCTTTAATTGCGCACTCTGGCAGCTATTGTTCAGCCACTAACTGTTTGCGGTCGAATCGCATTGAGTTGCGATCGACATAGTTAGTTACACGTGAGCATAGACAGGGCAATACCCGGCGCAAGGCCATTAGTCGGCCAGTACCGAGGGCGAAATGAACAAGAAACGGTTCAGCACAAGGGACGCGGAGAAGGAAACCGGGTGAAGTGTGTCGCCCCTGCTCCAGACCTGCCGGAGCGACAACATGGATCAGGCCAAGGGGCGTTTTGACGGAAGCCATCGCCAGCAGGCCGGCGCCCACCCTATTTGCCCGTCAGTGAACTTCAAAGGCCCGCCGTCACGTTGCTGGCCACCTGCGCCGGCACCCACGGTGTCCATACCTGCGGCTGATCGCGCAGGAACGTTTCGGCGACCTGGCGCGGCGGCTGGCGTTTCTCGCTCATGCCCGCCAAGGTGCGGTTCAGCTGATCGATGGGAAAATCGACCTTCTCGAAAAACGCCACCAGATCCGGGTACTGCGCCTTGAACGGCGCCGACACGCCGATGGCCAGGCTGGCCGGCATCGAACGGGTGCCCTTGGGGTTGGGGTTGCTCGCGTCGGCCAGGGTCTTCCAGGCTTCGGCGTCGAACGGCGGCTCGTCGAGCTTGACCAGTTTGTAGCGGCCCAGCAAAGGCGTGGGCGACCAGTAGTAGAACAGCACCGGCTTGCCGCGCTTGATCGACGACGCCACTTCCGCATCCAGCGCCGCGCCGGAACCGGTGCGGAAGTTGACGAAACTGTCGGTCAGCGCGTACGCCTTGAGCTTCTGGCTGTTGACGATCTCCGACGTCCAACCGGTCGGGCTGTTGAGGAAACGCCCGCGGTTCGGATCCTCTGGATCGCGGAACACGTCCTTGTAGAGCGGCAGGTCCGCCACCGACTTCAGCTCCGGCGCCAATGGCTTGATGCCGCGCTCCGGGTCGCCCTTGATCACGTATTCCGGCACCCACCAACCTTCGGTGGCGCCCTTGACCGTGTCGCCCAGGCCGAACACCTTGCCTTCGGCGGCCGCCTTGACCCACGCCGGACTGCGCCCGGCCCACTCTTCGCCGATCACCTGGATATCGTTCTTCGCCAGTGCCGCTTCCAGGCTGACGGTGCTGCCCGGCAACGTGTCGGTCGGGTAGCCGTAGCCCTTCTCGACGATCAGGCGCAGCACTTCGGTGATGAAGCTGCCGCTTTCCCAGGTGATGTCGCCGAAATGGATCGGCGCGGTTTTCTCGGTGGCCACGGCGTGGCCGACGGTCAGGCTCAGGGCGAGCAGCGAACCACCGAGCAGTGTTTTGATCGATCTCATGCGGACCTCTTGTTCTGTAGGGGGCGGATCAGGGGTTGGTTGGCGCTGTGGCGGTCGCACAGGGCTTGGGAACGGGTCATGTAGTCGCTGACCGAGCGCTGGGAAATGCCCAGTTCGGCGGCGATCTGCGGGTAGGTGAGGCCATCGACGCGGGCCAGCAGGAACGCCGAGCGCACCTTGCCCGGCAAGCGCTTGAGGCTGCGGTCCAGACAGCCGAGAGCCTGCGACAGCTGCGCCAGCTCTTCGGGAGACGCGCAGGCCTGCGGCTCGCACGGGTGCAGGGCATTCAAGTGACGCCGCTCTAGGTCGGCCCGCCGCCAACGCTGGTACAGCAGGCGCCGGGCGATGGTGGTGAGCATGGCCCGGGGCTCGCGGATCGCGTCGGGGCCGGAGGACTCGAGCAATTGGGCGAAGGTTTCGGCAGCGATGTCCTCGACGCCGGCATCGTCGCTCAGGTGCTGCCGTAGGCGAGCGCACAGCCAGCGGTAATGGGCCCGGAACAGGCCTTCGACGGGGTGACGACGGGACAGGACGGCGCCGGACATGTGGGCTCCTTGGGTTAGGGTCGCGGTATGTCCGGTTGTCCGGTGGCGCGATCCTAGCAAGGCGCCTTATGCGTTAAAAATACTCAAAAAGAATTTTTATATTCCAGATTTGAATTGATGAACCCGCTACTGCACATGGCCATAACCCAACGCCTGCGCCTCGTCCCGATAGCCGAGCAGGATCCGGTAATCGCTTTCGTTGGCCGGCAGCACTTCCGGCAGGCCGAGGGTCTGCGCCACGTCCGGCAACGCCCTCAGCGCCCGGTTCATTGCCTGACGCAGGTTCTCGGCCTGTTCGTCCGTGGCGCCGATCCGGGTGATGAAAGGCAAGGTCGGGCTCGGTTCGCTGCGCTCCACCACCCGCAGCCCCTCGACCTCGACGGCGGCATGTCGCGCCAGGTAGGCGTAGGTCACGCTGTCGATGGCCGCCAGATCCGCGCGCTCCTCGCGCAGCCAGCGCAGGCTCTCGCGGTGGCCGCCGCTGTGCCCGACCGATCCGAAGAACCGCCCCTCACGTTGCAGCGGCGCCAGGCGCTGGCGCAGCAGGTTCATGCCGCTGTTGGAATCGTCGCTGTTGATCACCCCGCGACTGCCGCGAAAGTCCGCCAGTGCGCTGCGCGGATCGGTGGCCCGGGCGAGGATCAGGCTGCAATGGTGGCCGGCGCCGCTGTCGGGCAGTTCGTAGCGGGGCCGTCCGACGAGGCGCACCCGGCCGTTCAACGCCGTCATCAACGGATAGCCGCAGGTCTGGGTCAGCAGCAAATCGGGGGACAGCCAGAGCTCAGGCAGCGACAGGCCTTCGGCGCTGAGCCGGCTATGGCCCAGGTGGTCGAGGATCTGCGCCAACCAGCGTTCGTTGGCGGCGCGGATCGGTTCCGGGGCCGTGTACATCAAGAGTTCGGCGTGGCGTCGGGTCATGAACGGTCATCCATTCAGCGAGTTTCCTGTGTAGGCGCGAGCCGGCTCGCGATGGCGGTGGATCAGTGAAAGGGATGCTCAGGGCTGTCGATCGGCTTGAGCCCATGCCTGCGCCACAACTGCCCGTACCCCTGCACCACGAACCCGCCGCTGCGCGCCACCCACTGCGCCCGGCGCATCCGGTAGGCCTGGGGCAGGTCGTACCACGCCAGTTTCGGCAGGTCATGGTGCACCAAGTGAAAGTTGAGGTTCAGGAACAGCCAGCGCCATGGCCATCCCGCCTCGTTGAGCACGGTGCGCTGCTCCGGTCGCACGTGCGGGCGGTGTTCGTAGTAGGAGCGGATCATCGCCACCGACAGCGCCGGCACGCTGATCAGCAAGAGGTAATGCCATACCGGCAGTACGCTGCAACGGGCGATGAACACCAGCATCAGCACGGTCAGGGCGCCGTGGGTCAGCCACATGCGCCAGGCCTGCCGCTCGCCGCGCTTGAGGCGTTGCAGCTCTTCGCCGGCCAGCGCCAGCAACGCCAGCGGCGCGCCGAGGATGAAGCGGCCGAGCACGGTCTTGTTCAGCCAGTGCAGGCTGCGCCCGAGCAGCGAACTGCCGCGCCAATGTTCGGCGCTCAGGTAGCGGCTCTCGGGGTCGATGCCGGGGGTCGTCAGGTGTTCGTCGCGATGGTGCTGCAGGTGACTGTCGCGGTAGAGGGTGTACGGATACCAGACCGCGAACGGCGCATAGCCCAGCAGCTTGTTCAGCGCCACCCAACGGGTCGGGTGGCCGTGAAGCAGTTCGTGCTGCACCGACAGCCACAGCACCAGCAACGGGATCAGCAGCGCGGTGCTCCACCACAGACCGAGCCGACCGCTGCCCAGCACCACCGCGAACCAGGCACCGTAAACGCCGATCAGCAGCAGCCAGGTCGGCCATTCGGTGCGGGCGGTGAAGCGTCGGCGCAGGGCTTCGATCTGCTGGCGATGGTCATCGTCGAAATAGTGGGTCATGGCAAGGCTCGGCACAGGATTCACCTCCTTCTGTGCAACGGCCCTCGCCAATCTTGCAGATTATTTATTCAGGGATGCGCGCCGTATAATCCGCCCCTTTCGCCAGCCCGGTGCCCCGCCATGCCCGACACCCTGTACGCCCGGCTCGACGCCCTGTCCTGGCCGCTGATGAACAAGTTCTACCGTACCCACGGCTCGTCGATGAAAGCCGTGCGCGAAGCGCAGCTGTGGGTGGCCCGGCGCGAAGAGATCGTCGCCGCGCTGTGCCTGCGGCCGGTGGCCGGCGGGCACTGGCTGACCGGCTTGTTCGTCGCTCCCGACTGCCGCGCGCAGGGCCTGGCGGCCCGGCTGATGGCCCAAGCGGTGAGCGGTGTGGATGAACCGGTGTGGCTGTTCTGCCATCCGGACTTGCGGGGTTTCTACGAGCGGCACGGGTTCAGCGTCGACACCGCCCTGCCCTACGCCCTGGCCGAACGCCTGAGCCGCTATGCGCGAAGCAAGCCGATGATTGCGATGGGGCTTGAGCCGCGTCGGAGCTGACCGGCGGGCTGATTGGCTGATTGGCTGATTGGCTGATTGGCTGATTGGCTGATTGGCTGATTGGCCAGGATTCTCCTGTGGGAGCCAGCCTGCTGGCGATAGCGCAATGTCAGCCACCTCTTCCTCGACGGACGCGCCGCCATCGCCGGCAGGCGGGCGCCTGCAGGTCCAGAATCAGTCGTCGGCGTTGGGATCGAGGTCGGGGAACATCACCTCGGTGAAACCGAACTTGCTGAAATCGGTGATGCGCGACGGGTACAGCCGGCCGATCAGGTGGTCGCACTCATGCTGCACCACCCGTGCATGGAAGCCCGACGCCGTGCGCACGATCGGCTGGCCCTTGGGGTCGACGCCTTCGTAGCGGATCTGTTGATAGCGGTCCACCGCGCCACGCAGGCCGGGCACCGACAGGCAGCCCTCGAAGCCCTCTTCCGTCAGCGGGCTCAACGGCGTGATCAGCGGGTTGATCAGGATCGTCTGCGGCACCGCTTCGGCGTCCGGATAACGCTCGCTGCGCTCGAAGCCGAAGATCACCAGCTGCAGGTCGACGCCGATCTGCGGCGCCGCCAGCCCGACGCCGCCGACGCTTTCCATGGTCTGGAACATGTCGTCGATCAATTGCCACAGTTCAGGGGTGTCGAACATCTCGGCCGGCACCGGCGGCGCGATGCGCAGCAGGCGCTCGTCGCCCATCTTCAGGATTTCACGGATCATGGTCAGGCTTCGTCTGCGTTCGGCTTGAGCGAATGGTCGCGCCCCAGGCCGGAAACGTGTTGTTTGGGATGTTCGGCGAGCTCGCCGGGGACTTTCTCGCCCGGATCCTTGCCCTCGCTGGACATGTGTTCGATCACCGCGTTCATCTCCGCGCCGAGCAGCAGCACCGCCGCGGAAATGTAGAAGTACAGCAACAGCACGATGATCGCGCCGATGCTGCCATACATCGCGTTGTAGTTGGCGAACGTCTTGACGTAGAACGCGAAGCCCAGGGAGGCGACGATCCAGACCACCACCGCCAGCACCGAGCCGGGGGTGATGAAGCGGAACTCCTGCTTGACGTCGGGCATCACGTAGTAGATCACCGCCACCGCGACCATCATCAGGATCACGATCACCGGCCAGCGGGCGATCGTCCACACCGTGACGACCGCTTCCTCCAGCCCCACCTGCGACGCGATCCAGCCCATCACCTGGGGCCCGAGCACCATCAGCGCGGCGGCCACCAGCAGCATCCCGGCGATGCCGACGGTGTAGATGACCGACAGCGGAAAGCGCTTCCAGATCGGCCGGCCCTCGACGACGTCGTAAGCGGCGTTCATCGCGCTCATCATCAGCCGCACGCCGGCGGACGCGGTGTACAGGGCGACCACGATACCCACCGAGAGCAAGCCGCCCTTGGACTGCTGCAACTGGTCGATCACCGGGTTGACCTGCTCCAACGCCTGGGGCGGCAGCACCAGCTCCGATTGCAGGCGCAGCCAGGAAAAGAAGTCCGGCAGGTGCAGGAAACCGATCAGGGCGATCAGGAACAGGATGAACGGGAACAGCGAGAACAGCATCTGGTAGGCCAGCGCCGAGGCATAGGTCGACATCTCGTCGGCGATGAATTCAGTGACCGTGCGCACCATCACCCGGTGCAGGGGCAGACCTTTCATGTCCGGAAAAATCATTCGCGTCTCCTTTCGCCGCAAACAGGTTCAAGTCGTGGCGACTCAGGGGCCGTGCTCTTTCATCAAGGTAGCTTACTTGGCGCCGTTGAAACACCGTGTTCCGTGACCGCAGGTGAACGGCACAAAAAACGGCCATCCTTGGATGGCCGCCGGGGTGAATCGTTCAAGGCCGGGTCACGCCTTGTCGACACCTTTCTTGATCGCGTCCTTGGCTTTGCCGACCGCTTGCTGGGCTTCGCCTTTCTTTTCCTGCAGCTTGCCTTCAGCCTGCAGACGCTGGTTGTCGGTGGCCTTGCCGACGCCTTGCTTGACGTTGCCGACCGCTTCGTTGGCCATGCCTTTCACTTTATCGCTCGTGCTGCCCATGGTGATTCTCCTTGGAACATTGACGGGGAAATGTCATTACGCAACGGTGGACTGACCGCGTTCGCCCAAGGTTTCATTTATTTTCGGCGGCCTTCATTCGTCGCGCCGGGCATGCCGGGCTTTATGTTTGCCGGGTTTGCCCCGAGAATGGCCACCTGACGGGCGCCACGCGCCCAAGACCGACCCGCAGGATTCCCATGAAACTCGACAAACCGCAGGCCATCGCCCGAATCAACCAGCAACTGGGCGGAGCCGTGCTCGGCGTCAACAACTGCCACTTCACCGAACTGAATCGCAACCGCAACATCTGGTGGTTCGACATCCCGATGTCGCGCCTGGCGATCGGCCAATACCCGTGGATCCACCTGCTGATGCACACCCCGGCCACCGACGAGTTGCTGCACGTTAAGGTGCCGACCGCGTTCCTGCGCGAACAGCTCGACGGCCTGGTGGTGCGCAACCAGGGCAAGCGCAAGGCCGCCCTGAGCCTGGAACTGAGCGCCGACAAGGATTCGTTCCTGCAGGACATGCGCCCGGCGGGCACGAACGTGAACTTCGCCAGGTTCCGCCAGTAAGGCAGAACCCGCCCTCGCCACGGCCACCGGCAAAAAAAAGCCCCGCATCTGCGGGGCTTCTTGTTTACGCGGCGCTGGCGTTCTTGGCCTTGATCTTCTTGAGCTCTTCGTCGCGCAGTTCGCGGCGCAGGATCTTGCCGACGTTGGTGGTCGGCAGCGAATCGCGAAACTCCACCGAACGCGGCACCTTGTAGCCGGTGACGTTGGCGCGCATGTGCTCCATCACCTGTTCCTTGGTCAGGGTGACGCCCGGCCGCGCGACGATGAAGATCTTGATCGCCTCGCCCGACTTCTCGTCAGGGATGCCGATGGCCGCGCACTGCAGCACGCCCGGCAGGGTCACCAGCACGTCTTCCAGCTCGTTCGGGTACACGTTGAAGCCCGAGACCAGGATCATGTCTTTCTTGCGGTCGACGATGCGCATGTAGCCGTCCGGCTGGATCAGCGCGATGTCGCCGGTCTTGAGCCAGCCTTCGCTGTCGAGGATCTCGTCGGTGGCCTCCTGGCGCTGCCAGTAGCCCTTCATCACTTGCGGGCCCTTGACGCACAGCTCGCCGATCTCGCCCATCGGCTGCTCGACGCCGGCATCGTCGACGACCTTGCACAGGGTCGACGGCACCGGAATGCCGATGGTGCCGATCTGGATGTTCTGGATCGGGTTGACCGTGGCCACCGGGCTGGTTTCGGTCATGCCGTAGCCTTCGCAGATCGGGCAGCCGGTGACCGCTTTCCAGCGCTCGGCCGCCGCCAGTTGCAGGGCCATGCCGCCGGACAGGGTGACCTTCAGCGCCGAGAAGTCCAGCTTGCGGAAGCCTTCGTTGTTGCACAGCGCCACGAACAGGGTGTTGAGGCCGACGAAGCCGCTGAACTTCCACTTCGACAGTTCCTTGACCATCGCCGGCAGGTCGCGCGGGTTGCTGATCAGGATGTTGTGGTTGCCGATCAGCATCATCGCCATGCAATGGAAGGTGAACGCGTAGATGTGGTACAGCGGCAGCGGCGTGATCAGGATCTCGCAGCCCTCGTTGAGGTTGGAGCCCATCAGCGCCTTGCACTGCAGCATGTTCGCCACCAGGTTGCGGTGGGTCAGCATCGCGCCCTTGGCCACGCCGGTGGTGCCGCCGGTGTACTGCAGCACGGCCACGTCGCCGCTGGCCGGGCTGGCCTCGGCCACCGGCTGGCCCTGGCCCTTGCTCAGCACGTCGTTGAACTTGACGGCCTTGGGCAGGTGATAGGCCGGCACCATCTTCTTCACGTACTTGATGACGCTGTTGATCAGCAGGCGCTTGAACGGCGACAGCAGGTCGGCGACCTCGGTGACGATGACGTGCTTGACGCCGGTCTTGGGCACCACGGCCTCGGCCAGGTGGGCCATGTTCGCCAGGCACACCAGGGCCTTGGCGCCGGAGTCGTTGAACTGGTGTTCCATCTCCCGCGCGGTGTACAGCGGGTTGGTGTTGACCACGATCAGCCCGGCGCGGATGGCACCGAAGACGGCCACCGGGTACTGCAGGACGTTGGGCAGCTGCACGGCGATTCGATCACCGGGCTGCAAATCGGTATGCTGTTGCAGGTACGCGGCAAAGGCACCGGACAATTCGTACAGTTCACCGTAGGTGATCGTCTTGCCCAGGTTGCTGAAAGCCGGTTTGTCGGCGAAGCGCTGGCAGGACTGCTTCAGCACTGCTTGAATATTCGGGTACTCGTCTGGATTGATGTCGGCAGCAATTCCAGCGGGGTACTTATCCTTCCAAAAGTCTTCGATCATGGAAGCCCACTCCTCAGCAACGCGAATTCAACACCGCATTCGATGCGATTGTTATTGGTGTGTGTTTATTGTGGTGAGTCTGGCTTTTCTTCAAGGCCGAGAAGTCACAAAGCGCGCCGAGAGTAGCAGCTTTGCCAAGGGGCGACTAGAGCCAAAAGTGGTCGCCACAGTCATTTAAATGACTCAAGACCCTTTAAAAGTCATTTTAGAGCAAAAAACCTATACACCCTTGAAAGCCCCGGTTTTCGGGGACACCCCCCTAAAAAATCGCGAGCAGGCCCGCGCCTACAGAAGTGTCCATGCCTCTGTAGGCGCGAGCCTGCTCGCGATGGCGTCAGACGCAGTTCGTCAGGCGATGTCCCGCAGCTCCCGCCGCAGGATCTTGCCGACCGGCGTCATCGGCAACGACTCGCGCAGCACGATGTGCTTGGGCACCTTGTAGGCGGTGAAATTCTCTTTGCAGTAGGCCTTGAGCTCTTCCAGGCTCACGCCGGTTTCCCGGGCCACCACAAACAGCTTCACCGCCTCGCCGGAGCGCTCGTCCGGCACGCCGATCACCGCGCAGTTGGCCACCTTCGGGTGGGCCATCACCACGTCTTCGATTTCGTTGGGGTACACGTTGAAGCCCGAGACGATGATCATGTCCTTCTTGCGGTCGACGATGCGCACGAAGCCGTCGGGATCGATCACGGCGATGTCGCCGGACTTGAACCAACCGTCGGCGTCGAGCACCTCGGCGGTGGCTTCGGGCTTCTGCCAGTAGCCCTTCATGATCTGCGGCCCCTTGATGCACAGCTCGCCGCGCTCCCCTGTCGCCTGCTCGACCCCTGCGTCGTCGATGACCTTCAAGGTGGTGCCCGGCACCGGCAGGCCCACCGTGCCCAGCCGCGACTGGTCGCCATAGGGGTTGGTGCAGGCCACCGGCGAGGTTTCGGTCAGGCCGTAGCCCTCGGTGATGCGGCAGCCGGTGAGCTGTTCCCAGCGCTCGGCGGTGGCCTTGACCAGCGCGGTGCCGCCGGAGTTGGTGAGCTTGAGGCTGGAGAAGTCCAGGGACTTGAAGTCCGGATGATCCATCAGCGCGACGAACAGGGTGTTGAGCCCCAGCAGCGCCGAGAAGCGCCAGTTCTTCAGCTCCTTGATGAAGCCGCCTATGTCCCGCGGATTGGTGATCAGCACGTTGTGGTTTCCGGAGACCATCATGCACATGCAGTTCGCCGTGAACGCATAGATGTGGTACAGCGGCAGCGGCGCGATCATCACCTCCTGCCCTTCGCGCAGCAGCGGCTGGCCGTCGCTGCCCAGCTGGGCGAGGCAGGCGCGCACCTGCTGCATGTTGGCCACCAGGTTGCCGTGGGTGAGCATCGCGCCCTTGGCCAGGCCGGTGGTGCCGCCGGTGTACTGGAGCACGGCGATGTCGTCCAGGCCGACCTTCAGCGGCTTGATGCCCAGGCCCCGGCCCAGGCGCAGCGCGCTCTTGAACGACAGCGCCTGGGGCAGCGAATAGGCCGGCACCATCTTCTTCACCTTGCTGACCACCGTGTTGACCAGCCAGCCCTTGGCGGTAGGCATCAGGTCGCCCATCTTCGCTTCGATCAGGTACTGGATGTCGGTGTCCGCCAGCACTTGCTGCACCTTCTGGCCGAACATGTTCAGGTACACCAGCGCCCGGGCGCCGGAGTCCTTGAACTGGTGACGCATCTCCCGCGCGGTGTACAGCGGGTTGGTGTTGACCACGATCAGCCCGGCCCGCAACGCGCCGAACACGGCGATCGGATAATGCAGGACATTGGGCATCTGCACCGCGATGCGGTCCCCCGGCACCAGATCGGTGTGCGCCTGCAGGTAGCCGGCGAACGCCGCGCTGTGACGTTCGAGCTCGGCGTAGGTCAGGGTCACGCCCATGTTGCTGAACGCCGGGCGGTCCGCGAATTTCTTGCAGGAACGCTCGAACACCTCGATCACCGACTTGAACTCACCCGCGTCGATGTCCAGGGGCACGCCCGCCGGGCGTTTGTCATTCCAGAAATCAGGTTGCATTGTTCTTGTCCTCTTTACCTGAGCCGTTCCGGGGCCGCCTCTCTGTCACTTTTGAATGCGCAGCGCGAAAAGCGGGGCTCCCCGGACACTAGCAGCTATGGTCAATCAGGCAAATACGGGCAGCGTCCCCATTGATCCCGTGAATCTTGCGGCCGTGGCGCGGGCGGATCGGACGCGCTATACAATGCAACGACCTCGAACCGGGCAGCTCTGCAAAGGAATCGCCATGATCCACGACACCTTCTGGCTGGACGCGAATGACCGCACCCGCCTCTTCGTCAACCAGTGGCTGCCCGCCGCGCCGCTGAAGGCGGTGATCCTGCTGGCCCACGGCATGGCCGAACACAGTGCCCGCTACGCCCGGCTGGCGGATCGGTTGTGCGCCGAAGGCTACGGCGTGTACGCGCCGGACCTGCGCGGACATGGCAAAACCGCCGATTCCGGCACCCTCGGGCATTTCGCCGACGACGACGGCTGGTGCAAGGTCGTCGGCGACCTGGCCAGCCTCAACCAGCACATCGGCCAGGCCCACCCCGACGTGCCGATCGTGCTGCTCGGCCACAGCATGGGCAGCTACCTGGCCCAGGCCTATCTGCTGCACCACAGCGCCAGCCTGCACGGGGCTATCCTCAGCGGCTCGAATTTCCAGCCCGTGGCGCTGTACCGCGCGGCACGGCAGATCGCCCGCTTCGAGAAACTGCGCCAGGGCGCCAAGGGCCGCAGCGCGCTGATCGAATGGCTGTCGTTCGGCTCGTTCAACAAGCGCTTCAAGCCGGCGCGCACCGCTTTCGACTGGTTGAGCCGCGATCCGGCCGAAGTCGACAAGTACGCCACCGATCCGCTGTGCGGTTTCCGCTGCACCAACCAGTTGTGGATCGACCTGCTCGGCGGGTTGCAGCAGATCAGCAAAGCGTCCAATCTCGCCCAGATCGATCCGGGCCTGCCGCTGCTGGTGATCGGCGGCGAATGTGATCCGGTGAGCGAAGGCAAGCGTCTGACTGATCTGGCCGATGCCTTGCGCGCGGCCGGCAGCCAGAACCTGCAACTGAAGATCTATCCGCAGGCGCGGCACGAATTGTTCAACGAGACCAACCGCGACGAAGTGACCGCCGATGTGCTGGCCTGGATCGACCAGGCCCTGAGCCACCGCCGGCCGCACCGGTCCGAGTAATCTTTCTGGATTCACCCCATCCGTCACAGGAACCGAAACCGATGACCCAGGTTACCAACATCCCTTACGAAGCCCTTGAAGTCGGCCAGACCGCCAGCTACAGCAAGACCGTCGAAGAGCGCGACATCCAGCTGTTCGCCGCGATGTCCGGCGACCACAACCCGGTGCACCTGGACGCCGAGTTCGCCGCCGCCAGCATGTTCAAGGAGCGCATCGCCCACGGCATGTTCAGCGGTGCGCTGATCAGCGCCGCCGTCGCCTGCGAGCTGCCTGGGCCCGGCACCATCTACATCGGCCAGCAGATGAGCTTCCAGAAGCCGGTGAAGATCGGCGACACCCTGACCGTACGCCTGGAGATCCTCGAGAAACTGCCGAAATTCCGCGTGCGCATCGCCACCCGCGTCTTCAACCAACGCGACGAGCTGGTGGTGGACGGCGAAGCCGAGATCCTGGCGCCGCGCAAGCAGCAGACCGTGACGCTGCCGACCTTGCCGGCGATCAGCATCGGCTGACGCGAACCGGCATGGCCCAAACAATGCGGGAGCGAGCCTGCCCGCGAAAACCGTCTGACAGTCGATACCGATGCTGACTGTTCTGACGCCATCGCGGGCAGGCTCGCTCCCACAGTTCCGGCTTTAGCGGTGTTGGATCATGAGCGCGCGCGGGCCTGGTTGCGCAGGGCCTTCACCTGATCGTGATTGCGCTGCACACCGTGGTACTGGCGTTCGACCAGGTCACGGATGCCCACCAGATTGTGCTTGTTGATCTTGTCGATGGCGTCGCGGTACGCCTTCAGGGCGTGGTCCTCGCCGCGCTCGGCCTCATTGAGCACCGCTTCTTCATCCTTGCCGGTGAACATCGCCTTGACGTCGACCCAGCGGCGGTGCAGATCGCCGCTGACGCTGGTGGAGGTTTCCGGATCGCCGCCCATCGAACGCACGGTCGCCTGCAGTTCGGCGGCCGCCGCGGCGCAGTCGCCGGAGCGTTTGACGAACAGCGCCTTGAGTTCCGGATGCTTGATGTCTTCGGCACAGGTCTTGAACCCTTCCTGACCGTCCTTGCTGGTTTCGATCAGGTCGTTGAGTACGGAGATGGCCTCTTTGTTCATGTCGGTCATTTTTTGATTCCTCACATTCGATGGAAGATGCAAGGAGGTGTTGCAGCGGCCGTGCCAGCGCCAGATTCTGAATTAACCCATTAAAAATCAATGAGTTATAAAGAAAGGCAAAATCTGTATCCCCTTTATTTGCATGATCTGTCATTTGGCCTGCATGCAGAATGCCTGTATTTTCCGAAGCGTAACGAATCCGGATCTACCCCCGATGAACCCTGAGAAACTCGAACTGCTGATCACCCGCGAAATGCCTTTCGGCAAGTACAAGGGACGCATCATCGCCGACCTGCCCGGCCCGTACCTGAACTGGTTCGCCCGTGAGGGCTTCCCGAACGGCGAGCTCGGTGGCCTGCTGGCGCTGATGCACGAAATCGATCACAACGGTCTGTCGGACCTGCTTGAACCGCTGCGCGCCAAACACGGCAAACCCGCCCCGCGCCACTGAGGCGCCCCCCCTGTTGCGAGCCGACCATGCCCGATAACACCCGCCGCGCCCGAGACGAAGCCTTCTGGCAAACCTTCGCCGACCGCTACGATGTCCAGCCCGGCCCGATCAACCTGGAAAACGGCTACTTCGGACGCATGTCGCGCACCGTGGTCGAGGAATACCAGCGCAACATCGAGCTGATCAACAACAGCAACTCGGTCTACGTGCGCCAGCGTTTCGAGCAGCACGACAGCCTTGAGATCCGCGCGCATCTGGCCGAGCTGATCGGCGTGCGGGCACAGAGCGTCGCCTTCACCTGCAACGCCACCGCCGCCCTGCAGTCGCTGATCCGCAACTACAACCGGCTGCGGCCGGGCGACCAGGTGCTGATCAGCGACCTGGAGTACGACACGGTCAAGAGCGCCATGCGCTGGCTCGCCGGCAGCCGCGGGGTCGAGGTGATCGAGATCGAGCATGCGCACCCGGCCAGCTTCGACGGCTTGCTGGCGACGTACCGCGAAGCGTTCGTCCGCTACCCGAACCTCAAGCTGATGGCGCTGACCCACGTCACCCACCGCACCGGCCTGGTGATGCCGGTGCAGGCCATCGCCGCGCAGGCGAAGGAGCACGGGGTGGACATCATCCTCGACGGCGCCCATGCCCTCGGCCAGATCGATTTCGACCTTGAGGCGCTGGGCATCGCCTTCGCCGGCTTCAACCTGCACAAATGGATCGGTTCGCCGCTGACCCTCGGGTTCCTCTACATCGCGCCGCAGCGTCTGGCCGACATCGATCCGGACATGGCGGAAGCGCACTTCCCGGTCACCGACATCCGCTCGCGCACCCCCTACAGCACCCCGAACTTTCCGGCGCTGATGACCCTGCCCCTGGTGTTCGAGGAACACCGGGCACTGGGCGGCGCACCCGCCAAGGGCGCGCGGCTCAACCACCTGCGCGACCTGTGGGTGAAGGCCGTGCGCAACCTGCCGGGCATCGAAGTGATGACCCCGGACGACCCGCGCCTGTACTGCGGCATCACCTCGATGCGCTTCACCCGTCACCCCGACCAGCAGGTGCTGGTTGATCGCTTGCTCAACGAGTTCAACCTGTTCACCGTGGCGCGCAACGGCTCGGCGTGCGGCCCCTGCATCCGCATCACGCCGGGGCTGACCACCACCGCAGCCGACATGCAGCGCTTGGTCGTCGCCCTCAACGAACTGCGCTGACCTCCTGCACCGTATACTTGTCGAAGTCCTCGGGCTTGATCTGCGTCGACACCGCAAAGGTGTCGATGCCGATCGTCAAATGGCCGAAGAACCCGTCTTCGTGGCTGTCGCGCCCCACCGGCCAGACGGTCAGCGTCGAGGCCTCGCCGCCCATGCCGCTGAAGTAGGCGTCCTGATCGTTGCCCAGGGGTGACGAGGCGCGTCCGCGATAGGCCTTGGCGTTGAGCACCGCCCGGGAGACGACCTCGGGAAAGTACAGCTGGCCGACCCAGGCGACATGACGTTCCTCCAGGTACGCGTGGCCGCTGGGGATGCGCACCGCCACATGGATGTGCAGCGTGCGCCCGGCGTAGTAGCCGGGATAGATGGTGGTGAAGCGTACCCGCCCCTTGGGGTCGCTGAACTGGCTGCCACGCAAGTAAGTGTCGTCGTCGGTGCGCGGCACCGAACCGACGGCCTCCGCGTCGACCTCCACATCCGGATCGACCCGGCTCCAGCCGGAATAGGCACCGCGGGCATTGCAGTGCCAGATGTCCACCAGCGCACCGTTGACCGGCTCGCCGGTCATGGCGTCCACGATGGTCAGGCGCAGCAGCAACGGCAGGCCCTCGGCGCCTTCGCTGATGTTGCGCCGCAGCAGTTTCGGATTGCGGAAGTACGGCCCGGCGACTTGCTCGGGGGCCAACTGGTAAACCGTGCAAGACGACGGCGCTGAAGACTGATCATCCATGACGCGTTCTCCTTTGCGTAAGAAGCACGCAGGTTAGCGCCGCTGGTGATCGGTCGTGCGGTAACTATGTATCGCGGCATGTATCGCGGCATGTATCGCGGGATGTGCTGCGGGATGTCCCCCGCCGCTTTTCGCCGGGCAAAAAAAAACGGTGCACCGACCAAGCGCACCGTAAAGCCGTAGAACACACAACGAAGTGTCGGGTGAAGCGGAATCAGTCCAGCAGCGCCAGGGCCTCGGCGGTGCATTCCTGAATGCGGGCCCAGTCGCCGTTCTTGACCCACTCCGGATCAAGCATCCAGCTGCCGCCCACGCACATGACGTTCTTCAGCGCCATGTAGCTCTTGATGTTGGCCGGGCCCACGCCGCCGGTCGGGCAGAATTTCACTTCGCCGAACGGGCCGCCGAGGGCCTTGATCGCTGCCACGCCGCCGCTGACTTCGGCCGGGAACAGCTTGAAGCGGCGGTAGCCCAGGCCATAGCCTTCCATGATGCCGGAGGCGTTGCTGATGCCCGGCAGCAGCGGCACCGGGCTGGCGACGCTGGCTTCGAGCAGGTCGCGGGTGATGCCCGGCGTGACGATGAACTGCGAGCCGGCGGCTTCGGCGGCGGCCAGCATGTGCCGGTCGAGCACGGTGCCGGCGCCGGTCACCAGTTCCGGACGCTGTTCGCGCAGGATCTGGATCGCCTTGAGGCCGAACTGCGAACGCAGGGTCACTTCCAGCGCCGTCAGGCCACCGGCGGCCAGGGCGTCGGCCAGCGGCAGCACGTCCTGTTCGCGGGCGATGGTGATCACCGGCAGGATCCGCGCCTTGGCGCAGAGGCTGTCGATCAGGGCAACTTTGTCCGCCATGGAAACGGTCGGGGATGGGTTTGTCATAGCGGCTGTTCCTTGGCTCATGGGCACCAGTAGATCTCTAACGTGGGTTGCAGAAACGCGCGAACCGGCATGGCGGCGACATCGTCGCCGGCCACTGCGGCGTTCAGGGTGGCCAGTTTGGACTGGCCGGAAATCGACAGAATCTTGTGCCGGGCCGAGGCCAGCAGCGCTCGGCTCATGGTCAGGCGCTGACGCGGCACGCTCGGCGCCAGCATCGGCCAGCAACGGCGGGTGCCGTCGGCCTGCAGGGCCTGGGCCAGGTTCGGGCTGTCGGGGAACAGCGAGGCGGTGTGCCCGTCGTCGCCCATGCCCAGCACCAGCACATCGATGGCCGGCAGCTCGCCCAGCAGGCGGTCGGCCTGTTCGGCGGCCTGTTCGACGCTGGCGGCAGCGCTGTACAGGCTCAGGAACTGCGCCTTGGCCGCCGGGCCCTTGAGCAGGTACTGCTTGAGCAGGCCGGCGTTGCTGTCGGCGTGTTCCACCGGCACCCAGCGCTCGTCGGCCAGGGTCACGGTGACGTTCGCCCAGTCCAGGTCCTGCTTGGCCAGGTGCTGGAAAAACGCCACCGGGCTGCGCCCGCCGGACACCACCAGCACCGCGTGGCCACGGGCGGCGATGGCATCGCCCAGTTGCTTGGCCACGCTCAGCGCCAGGCCTTCGGCCAGCAGCACCGGGCTCTTGAAGGCATGGGCGCTGACGCCCGCCGGCAGTTTCACATCAGATATCGCCATACCACGACCTCCCGTCCCGCGTGATCAGTGCGATGGAGCTCATCGGCCCCCACGACCCGGCCGCATACGGCTTGGGCGCATCGCCGGACTTCTTCCACCCGGCGATCAGTTGGTCGCACCACTTCCACGCGGCTTCGATTTCATCTTTACGGACAAACAGGTTCTGGTTGCCGTTCATCACTTCCAGCAACAACCGCTCGTAGGCGTCGGGGATCCGCGCGCTGCGCCAGGTGTCGGAGAAATTCAGCTGCAGCGGCCCGCTGCGCAGTTGCATGCCTTTGTCCAGGCCTTGGTCCTTGGTCATCACACGCAGGGAAATGCCTTCGTCCGGCTGCAGGCGGATGATCAGTTTGTTGCTGATCTGCAGGCGCTGCTCCGGCGCGAAGATGTAGTGCGACGGTTCCTTGAAGTGGATGACGATCTGCGACAGCTTCTGCGGCATGCGCTTGCCGGTGCGCAGGTAGAACGGCACGCCGGCCCAACGCCAGTTGCGGATGTCGGCACGCAGGGCGACGAAGGTTTCGGTGTCGCTCTGGGTGTTGGAATTGGGTTCTTCGAGGTAGCCCGGCACGGACTTGCCTTCGCTGTGGCCGGCGATGTACTGGCCGCGCACCACCTGGGTGGTCAGGCCTTCCGGACTGATCGGCGCCAGGGCCTTGAGCACCTTGACCTTCTCGTCGCGGATGCTGTCGGCGGACAGGTCGGCCGGCGGGTCCATGGCGATCAGGCAGAGCAGCTGCAGCAGGTGGTTCTGGATCATGTCCCGCAGTTGGCCGGCCTTGTCGAAGTAGCCCCAGCGCCCCTCGATGCCGACCTTCTCGGCCACGGTGATTTCCACGTGGGAGATGTAGTTCTGGTTCCACTGGGTCTCGAACAGGCTGTTGGCGAAACGCAGGGCGATCAGGTTCTGGACGGTCTCTTTGCCCAGGTAGTGGTCGATTCGGTAGGTGCGGTTCTCCGGGAAGAACTGGGCCACGGCGTCGTTGACCTTGCGCGAGGATTCCAGGTCCGAGCCGATCGGCTTCTCCAGCACCACGCGGGTGTTCTGGGCCAGGCCGACATTGGCCAGGTTCTCGCAGATCGCGCCGTACACCGCCGCCGGGGTGGCGAAGTAGGCGATCATGCGCTGGGCGGTGCCGGCCGCCTCGGCCAGCGCCTCATAGTCTTCGGCCTTGAGGAAATCGACGTGCAGGTAGCTCAGGCGCGCCAGGAAGCGCTCGGCCACCGCCTCGTCCAGCTCCTTGCCCACGTAGCGGCGCAGCTCGGCGGCGATGAACGCCAAGTGCTGCTCCACGGTGCCGGCTTCACGGGCCAGCGCGATGATGCGCGTGTCCTCGTGCAGCAGGCCGGCGCCGTCCAGGTGGTAAAGGGCAGGAAACAGCTTGCGCAGGGCCAGGTCGCCGAGGGCGCCGAACAAGGCAAAGGTGCACGGTTCTACCGTAATCGAAGGCATGATGTTTGTTCTTTTATCAAGTTAAGCTACAAATACCTTTTTTCAAGGCATCACTCAAGGGAAAATGTAGTAATAACCACAACATTTTCGCAAAATGCAGATTCCGAGTGGTGGTCGATCGGAGCCGACAGTAGGATAGGCCACCGTCACGGGCCGCATCAAAGGCCCAATTTGCATAGCCGCGCGCCTACCCGCGCCGGTGAATTAGGAACCCCATATGGACCGCGTGCGAAATTTACTGGAACAGATCCAGAGTCGCCTTGAAGAGCTGAACAAGGCCGAACGCAAAGTCGCCGAAGTGATCCTGCTCAACCCACAGCAGGCCACCCGCTTCAGCATCGCCGCCCTCGCCCAGGCGGCCTCGGTCAGTGAGCCGACCGTCAACCGCTTCTGCCGTTCGTTCGGCGTCAGCGGCTACCCCGAACTCAAGCTGCAACTGGCCCAGAGCCTGGCCAGCGGCGCCGCTTACGTCAGCCGCGCAGTGGAGGCCGACGACAACCCCGAGGCCTACACGCAAAAGATTTTCGGCAGCGCCATCGCCTCGCTGGACAGCGCCTGCCAGGCCCTGGACCCGAACCTCATCAGCCGCGCCGTCGACATGCTGATCCAGGCCCGGCAGATCCACTTCTTCGGCCTCGGCGCCTCGGCCCCCGTGGCCCTGGATGCGCAGCACAAGTTCTTCCGCTTCAACCTTGCGGTCTCCGCCCATGCCGACGTGCTGATGCAGCGCATGATCGCGTCGGTGGCGCACACCGGCGAGCTGTTCGTGATCATTTCCTACACCGGACGCACCCGCGAACTGGTGGAAGTGGCGCGCATCGCCCGGGAGAACGGCGCCTCGGTGCTCGGCCTGACCGCCGAGAACTCGCCGCTGGCCAAGGCCAGCACCCTGAGCCTGAACATTCCGCTGCCGGAAGACACCGACATCTACATGCCGATGACCTCGCGGATCATTCAGCTCACCGTGCTGGATGTGCTGGCGACCGGCATGACGCTGCGCCGCGGGGTGGATTTCCAGCCGCACCTGCGCAAGATCAAGGAGAGCCTGAACGCGAGCCGCTATCCGGTGGGCGACGAGTTCGACTGATCCGCAACTTCCGTGACCGTCCCGCTCCCACAGGGAGCCGTGTCGCCAATCAAACTGTGGGAACCAGCCTGCTGGCGATGGCGGAGTGTCAGCACCCTAGATGTCGGCAGTTGCGGCGTCATCGCTTGCAGGCAAGCTCCTACAGGATTCGGTGAGATACCGCAGGCACCCACGATCCCCTGTGGGAGCCAGCCTGCTGGCGATGGCGCCAGCAAAGGCAGCGCAAAACCCGGCTCAGGCCGCCGCCCAGGCCTGCAGGCTCAGGTGCGCCTTCTCCCCCGGCGCCAGGTGCAGGCTGTCGGTGCCCCCCGCCGCCGCTTCCACGCAGACGAATTCCGTCACCTCGTCCCAGCTCACCCCCAGCAACGGCCGTGAACCGGGGTGCCACACCACGGTGTCGGCGCTCTCGCCGGTGTCGATGCACAGCTCGCGCTGCCAGGCGCGGTCCTTGAGCTGCAGTTCGCCGTCGTGCTGGAACACCCGCTGGCAGCCACCATCGACCCGCAGCTCGCCTTCCTGCTGGCAAGCCTCACGGCTCAACTGGTCGTAGCCCTGCGCCCCTTCCAGCCCAGACAGCGCTATCTCACTGACGTCGCCAATGCGCCAGTAAGCGTGCAACGCCTGGCTCAACTGGCACGGCATGTCGTCCTGATGCTCGGTGCTCAGGCGCAGGTCCATGCGCTCGCCCAGGTGCGCATGCAGGTCCACCTGCCAGTCGCACAGCTGCAGTCGCCAATGCAGGCGCACGCCGTCCTCGGCGCTGGCGCTGTCGAGCAGCTTCCAGTCCAGCAGCCGCGCCCAACCGTGGGACGGCCAGGCGTTCTCGCTCGGATGGCGGCCGTACCACGGCCAGCACACCGGCACCCCGCCGCGGATCGCACCGACGTGCGGCCACTTCGCCGCGCACCACAGCCACGGTTTCTGCCCGCGCGGCTGAAAGTGCAGCAACTGCGCGCCCTGACGACTGAACACCGCCTGGCACAGCGGATGGTCGATCACCAGCACGTCGCGCATCTGATAGCGCTCCCAGGCGAACACCGGCCGTTCGCGCAGGGATCTGAAGAAGCGTTGCAGCGGATGCTCATGCATGGGCCACGGTCCTGAAAATCACGTGTCACAGGGCGGCGCCGGCCCCAAAAAAAAGCGGACAGCCAGGGCCGTCCGCAAATATGCGCACATGGAGAGGAGCTTATCGCAGACGCGTCAGAACACCGACTGAATTTTCAGGCCGGCGACCAAAGCGTTGTCGACTTCATCCACACCGCCCGGATGGGTGATGTATTGCAGGTTAGGGCGCACGGTCAGCCAGTTGGTGACATGGAAGCCGTAGTTGATCTCGTAGTTGTATTCGGTTTCGCGCAGCGGCGAGAACACTGGGTTGTCGTAGTCCGAAACGCCGTTGGCGACGTTGAGCAGCTCGGCGTTCTTCTTCACGTCGTCGTTGACGTGGATGCGCGCGAAGCCGATGCCCACGTCATCCTTGGGACGCGCGTCGAACGGGCCCTTGTAGACAAACATCAGCGACTGGTAGTTGTCGATGAAGTTGGTGTCCTTGTCGTGGAAGGTGGCGTTGGCCGCGATGTTCAGGCCACGGGACGCGTCGCCGTTGTGGCTGGTGAGCTGCTGCTGGGCCACGAACCAGTAGCCGTGCTTGCTGCTGTGCACGCGGTAGGCGTCGCCGGTGGTCGCGGCGTCCAGGCCGTTGCCGTCCTCACGCACGTCGTTGGCGTCGGCGGTGCTCTTGTAGTAACCCACGCGGTATTCGCCCGGCAGGCCGTTGACCTTCGGCGACCAGACCAGCTCGACCGGCAGCACGGTGCCGGCGGTGCCGCTGCCGCTGAGCTTGAAGCCGTTGCCGTGCTCCAGCTGCGACGGGTTCTGGTTGTACGCGCCGATCTGCGCATACAGCTCATCGTTGATGTTGTACTTCACGCGGATCGCCGCCTGGCTGACCGGCCAGTTGTACCAGATGTTGGTCGCCCAGTTGCCCACCTGGGAGCCGCAGAACGCCAGGTTCTGGAAGTCGCACGGGAAGGTGTTGAAGTCTTCGCCTTCGCCGAAGTAACCGGCCTTGACGTCGAGCTTGTTGTCGAAGAACTGGTGCTGGATCCACAACTGGGTCAGACGCACCATGTGGCCGCGGCCGTAGACTTCCTGCGAGGAGCTCAGGGTGCCGGCGCGCGGGTCGCCGATGCGGTCGTTGGAGATGTTTTCGCCGTTGCGGTTGGTCAGCTGGATCTTGGCCTGGGTGTTGTCCCAGCCCCACAGTTTCTGCAGGTCCAGGGCCACGCCCAGACCGAACTGGTCGCTGTAGCGGCCGGTCTTGTCGTCGTTGTAGCCGCCGTGCAGGTTGGCGCCCATCTCGCCGACGTAGTCCATCTTGATGTCGATGCCTTGCTCGATGAGCTTGGTGCGCTCGCCGCCCCAGTCGCCGGTCATCCACTTGGAATCGGAGCTGAACGCATCGGCGGCCATCGCGTTGCCGGCCAGCACCAGTGCGGCGGCGGCCGACATCCGGCAGATCAAACGGGCATTGACGTGTTTCATTTTCATCCCTACATCCTCGTCTTTATTGTTATTAACTGTTTTTTTCCAACGCGGTTTACACCCCTGTGGGAGCGGGCTTGCCCGCGCCCACATTTGTTCTTCAGCGCCCCTTGAACTGGGCGACATTGGCCGAATGCGCTTCGGCCTTCGCAACACCCGCAGTGCCCAAGCGCTCCCCGGTCTGGGCATCGAACAGCAGCACCTTGGCCGGATCGAACTGCAGGGTCAGGGTCTCGCCCACCTGCGGCGCCACGTCCGGCGCCAGGCGGCAGCAGACCTTGGTGTCGTTGAGGTTGACGAACACCAGGGTGTCCGGACCGGTGGGCTCGGTGACCTGCACTTCGGCACGGATGGTCGGCGCACCGTTGGCGTCGCCGTTGGCCAGGGCGATCTGCTCCGGGCGCAGGCCGAGGATCACTTCGCGATCCTCAAGCCCCGCGTCCTGCACGCCCAGCGGCAGTTCGCAGCGGGCCTGGCCGCTGTCGAGCAGCGCCACCAGCCGGCCGTCCTTGCGTTGCAGGCGCAGGGGGATGAAGTTCATCGGCGGCGAACCGATGAAGCTGGCCACGAACTGGTTGGCCGGGTCGTTGTAGATTTCCTTCGGCGTACCGAACTGCTGGATGATCCCGTCCTTCATCACCGCCACCTTGTCGCCCAGGGTCATGGCCTCGATCTGGTCGTGGGTCACGTAGACCGTGGTGGTCTTGAGGCGCTGGTGCATCAGTTTCATTTCGGTGCGCATCTCGACCCGCAGCTTGGCGTCGAGGTTGGACAGCGGCTCGTCGAACAGGTAGATCTTCGGCCGCCGCGCCAGCGCCCGGCCCATCGCCACGCGCTGCTGCTGGCCGCCGGAGAGCTGGCCCGGCTTGCGGTTGAGCAGGTGCTCGATCTGCAGCAGCTTGGCGACCCGGGCGACTTCCTCGTCGATGGCCGGCTGGCTCATCTTGCGGATCTTCAGGCCGAACTCGATGTTCTCGCGCACGTTCATGGTCGGGTACAGCGCATAGGACTGGAACACCATGGCGATGTCGCGGTCCTTGGGGCTCATGCCGCTGACGTCCTGGTCGCCGATCATGATCGCGCCGCCGGTGATGGTCTCAAGGCCGGCGATGCAGTTCATCAAAGTCGACTTGCCGCAGCCCGAAGGCCCGACGAGGATCAGGAACTCGCCGTCCTTGATCGACAGTTCGATGTTCTTCAGGGTGTCCGGCAGGCCGGCGCCATAGGTCTTGTTTACATTGCGAAGTTCGAGCGTAGCCATGATTACCCCTTGACCGCGCCGGCCGTCAGCCCGCGCACGAAATACTTGCCTGCCACCACATAGACCAGCAGGGTCGGCAGCCCGGCGATCATCGCCGCTGCCATGTCAACGTTGTATTCCTTGACCCCGGTGCTGGTGTTGACCAGGTTGTTCAGCGCCACCGTGATGGGCTGCGAGTCGCCGCTGGAGAACACCACGCCGAACAGGAAGTCGTTCCAGATCTGGGTGAACTGCCAGATCAGGCAGACCATGATGATCGGGGTGGACATCGGCAGGATGATCCGCCGGAAGATCGTGAAGAACCCGGCGCCATCCAGCCGCGCCGCCTTCACCAGCGCATCGGGGATGGTCACGTAGTAGTTGCGGAAGAACAGCGTGGTGAACGCCAGGCCGTAGACCACGTGGATGAACACCAGGCCCGTGGTGGTGCTGGCCAGGCCCATCTTGCCGAGGGTGAACGAGGCCGGCAGCAGGACGGTCTGGAACGGCAGGAAGCAGCCGAACAGCAGCAGGCCGAAGAACAGTTGCGAGCCGCGAAAGCGCCACATCGACAGCACATAGCCGTTGAGCGCACCGATGGCGGTGGAGATCAGCACCGCCGGAACGGTGATCTTGATCGAGTTCCAGAAGTAGCCGTCCACCGTGCCCCAGGCCTTGACCCAGCCGATGCCGCTGACCACGGCCGGCCAGCTCAGGAGGTTGCCGGTGCTGATGTCTTCCGGGGTCTTGAAGCTGGTCAGCAGCATGACCACCAGCGGCACCAGGTACAGCACCACGGCGAGCAGAAGCACGGCGTGGATGGCGATGCGGCTCAGGCTGACGGAAGGTTTGTCGGCGAGGTTAGTCATGGCGCTTGGTCCTCAGCTCGGAATAGAGGTACGGCACGATGATCGCGAGGATCGCGCCGAGCATCAGGATGGCGCTGGCCGAGCCCATGCCCATCTGGCCGCGGCTGAAGGTGAACGAATACATGAACATCGCCGGAAGGTCCGAGGAGTAGCCCGGGCCGCCGGCGGTCATCGCCGCCACCAGGTCGAAACTCTTGATCGCGATGTGGGCCAGGATCATCACCGCGCTGAAGAACACCGGACGCAGGCTCGGCAGCACAACTTTCCAATAGATGGTCGGCATGCTCGCGCCGTCGATCTGGGCGGCGCGGATGATCGACTGGTCGACGCCGCGCAGGCCCGCCAGGAACATCGCCATGATAAAGCCCGAGGCTTGCCACACCGCCGCGATCACCAGGCAATACACCACCCGGTCAGGGTCGATCAGCCAGTCCAGACGGAAGCCTTCCCAGCCCCAGTCGCGCAGCAGCTTGTCCAGGCCCATGCCGGGGTTGAGCAGCCATTTCCACGCCGTGCCGGTGACGATCATCGAGAGCGCCATCGGGTACAGATAAATGGTGCGGATGAACCCTTCGCGGCGGATGCGCTGATCCAGGAACACCGCCAGCAGCACGCCGATCACCAGGGTGATGCCGATGAACAGGCCGCCGAACACCGCAAGGTTCTTGCTCGCCACCCACCAGCGGTCGTTGTCGAACAGGCGCGCGTACTGCGCCAGCCCCGCCCACTTGTAGGTCGGCAGGAACGTCGAGGTGGTGAACGACAGGACGAACGTCCACAGGATGTAGCCATAGAAGCCCACCAGCACGATGAACATGCTCGGCGCCAGCACCAGCTTGGGGAGCCAGCGCTGCAACGCATCGAACGGCGAGGCCTTGCTGAACACAGCGACAGAACTCATGGGGAAATCCAGTACAGGGATTGAGGATCGCAAGCTGCGGGAGCCAGCCTGCCGGCGGTCGCGGTTCGTCAGCCGACACATCGGCCGGCTGCTCCACCGCTTTCGCGAGCAGGGCTCGCCCCTGCAGGGGCGAGCGTTACTTGGCCGACTTGACGGCGGTGCCCAGCTTCTTGGCCGCGTCGGCCGGGTCGGCTTTCGGGTCGTTGATGTAGTTGGTCACCACATCGAAGAACGCGCCCTGCACCGCCAGCGTGGTGGCCATGTTGTGCGCCATGCTCGGCTGCAGGCCGCCGGTCTTGGCGTCCGCCAGGAAGTCCTTGGCGGCGGTCTGGGCGCAGGAGTCGAAACCGAACTTGCCCATGTCGGCCAGCATGTCGTTGCGCACCGGGATCGAGCCCTTGTTGATGCTGAAGACCTTCTGGAAGTTCTCGCCCAGCACGACCTTGGCGATGTCCTGCTGACCGGCCGCGGTGCCCGCGTCCTTCTGCTTGAACACGGCCAGGGAGTCGATGTTGTAGGTGAAGGCCTTGTCGGTGCCCGGGAAGGCCACGCACTCGTAGTCCTTGCCGGCGACTTTCTTGGCCGCGGTCCATTCGGACTTGGCCCAGTCGCCCATGATCTGCATGCCGGCCTTGCCGTTGATGACCTTGGCGGCTTCCAGGTTCCAGTCCTGGCCTTTGCCGTCGGCGTCCATGTAGGTCGCGACTTTCTTCAGCTCGGTCAGGGCCTTGACCATCTGCGGGCCGGTCAGGGCCGCGTCGTCGAGGTCCACCAGGGCTTTCTTGTAGCCGTCGACGCCCATGACCGAGAGCACCACCGCTTCGAACACGGTGCTGTCCTGCCATGGCTGGCCGCCGTGGGCCAGCGGGATGAAGCCGGCGGCCTTGAGCTTGTCGCCGGCGGCGTAGAATTCTTCGAGGGTGGTCGGGGCCTTTTCGATGCCGGCCTTCTTGAAGACTTCCGGGTTGATCCACAGCCAGTTGACGCGGTGGATGTTCACCGGCACGGCCACGTAGTCGCCTTCGAACTTCACGGTGTCGGAGACTTTCTTGTCGAGCAGGCTGTCCCACTTCTCGGCCTTGGCGACGTCCTTGAGCACGTCGGTGTCGAGCAGGCCGGTGGAGGCCCAGTCCTGGATGTCCGGACCCTTGATCTGGGCCACGCCCGGCGGGTTGCCGGCCACTGCGCGGCTTTTCAGCACGGTCATGGCGGTCGCGCCGCCACCGCCGGCCACGGCGCCGTCCTTCCAGGTAAAGCCGTCTTTTTCGACCTGGGCCTTGAGCACATCGACCGCTGCCTTCTCGCCGCCGGACGTCCACCAATGCACGACTTCCACCGATCCTTTGGATTCGGCGGCGGAAACACTCAGAGGGAGCGCAGCGAGCGGGAACAGGGAGGCAACAGAAATGACAGTGGCGAGGCGAGAAATCGCATTCATCTGAGAGGTACCTTTCTTGTTGTTATGCATGCAAGTCTGGAGCTTGCGCTGCACACGAGTTTAAACAGCGCGCATCCCTGCGCAGGTAACGAAGGGACGCGCGAATGTCACGACATGGTTACACAGGAACGCTCTGGGACCACTGCGCCAGGGCCGTGGCCATGCTCGGCGCCAGGGGCAGGCGGGGAATCAGCACGGCCTGCCACGCGTGGTAGAGATCCGGCTTGCCCGGCCAGATGTCGGCGCTGGGGCGGTTCAGCGGATCGAGTTCGTGGTGCCAGCTGCCGTCGCAGCGGTCGATGAACTTCAATTCACAGAATTCCCAGAACAGCCGGTACCAGGCTTCGTAGCGCTCTTCGCCGGTGCGTTTGAGCAAGGCGCTGGCGGCGGCGCTGGCTTCGGCGTGCGTCCAGTGCAGGCGATGGCGCACGACGGCCTTGTTGTCCCAATCGAGGGTGTAGACGATGCCCGGCGCACCGTCCGCCGCCCAACCGTGACGGCAGTTTTCCTCGAACAGTTTCTGCGCATCGGTGGCCAGCCAGCCGGGGGTGAGCATGCCGGCCCGTACCCGCGCCGCCTCCAGGTGCAGCATCAGCCGTGCCCATTCGAAGCCGTGGCCCGGCGTGGTGCCGTAGGGGCGGAAACCGTCGGCGGGATTGTCGCGGTTGTATTCGCGCAGCGGCTGCCAGTCGCGGTCGAAGTGCTCGATCACCAGGTAGCCGTTGGCGGCGGCGTGGCCGTGGATCACCCGTTCGACGATGCGCTGGGCGCGCACCAGCCAGCGCGGGTCTTCGGTGACGTCGGCCAGGGCGAGAAAGGCCTCGGTGGCGTGCATGTTGCTGTTGGCGCCGCGGTAGGCTTCCTCTTCGCGCCAGTCGCGGCTGAAGGATTCGCGCATCGCGCCCTCTTCGTCGCTCCAGAAGCAGGTGTCGATGATGTCGATGGCGTCGTCGAGCAGCGCTTCGGCGCCGGGGCGTCGGGCGACCACCGCCGAACTGGCGGCCAGGGCGACGAACGCGTGCAGGTAGGCGTTCTTGCCGGTGTTGCCGTCGCGGTGCTCGGCGGTGGCGAACCAGCCGCCGTGCACGGCGTCGCGCAGCGGGCCGCGCAGCGAGCGGACACCGTGATCGACCAGCTCGGCGAAGCCTGGCAGGCCCTGGATGTGGGCCATGGCGAAACTGTGGGTCATGCGGGCGGTATTCATGGTTTCGGCGTGCGCACCGGCCGGCAGGCGACCGCGCCCGTCGAGGTTGCCGAAGCCCTCCGGCAGCCACGAGGCCTTGGCGAAGTCCAGCAGGCGCAAGCCTTCGTCGGCGAGCCAGCGCTGGTGGGCAGGGGCGTTCAGCCAACTGCTGAAGCCTGGATTGAAGTGATCCATGGGTGGCCTTTTTTGTTGTTATGACTGCGGGGAGTCTAAACAACGGGCCGGGGCGGGCTTGTAACGAAGGGGACGGGGTTTGTCACCGACCGGTGACATTTGTGTCGTTTCGCAGGACGCCTTCGCGGGCAAGCCCGCTCCCACAGGGGGCTGCGTCGATCACAGGCCCAGTATGGGAGCGGGCCAGCCCACGAAAAAAGCTGACGCGGCCCGGCTAATCGGCGCTGCGCGGCAACTGCAACGTCACCCGCAGGCCGCCCTCGCGCAGGTTCTGCAGCGTGACCTCGCCGCCGTGGCTGTGGGCGATGTTGCGCGCAATGCCCAACCCGAGCCCATAACCTTGCTGCTGCCCGGCCAGGCGGAAATGCGGCTCGAACACCTGCTCCAGCCGCTGCTGCGGCACCCCCGGCCCTTCGTCGTCGACGTGCAGCACGAAGGCGCTCTCATCGTCGTCGATGTGCAGGTGCGCGTTCTGCCCGTACTTGAGGGCGTTGTCGATCAGGTTGCCGATGCAGCGCTTGAGCGCCAGCGGCTTGCCCGGGTATGTCGCCAGCGCCCGCCCGTGCTGGGTCACGCGGCCATTGCCGTTGGGCGCCAGGTACGGCTCCACCAGGCATTCCAGCACATGGTTGAGATCCACCGGCTCGATGTTTTCGTGGATGTCGGTGTCCTTGACGCATTGCAGCGCGCCCTTGACCAGCATCTCCAGCTCATCCAGGTCGCGGCCGAACTTGGCCTGCAGCGCTTCGTCCTCCAGCAGTTCGACCCGCAGGCGCAGTCGGGTGATGGGCGTGCGCAGGTCATGGGAGATCGCGCTGAACAACTGGCTGCGCTCAGTCAGGTAACGGCTGATGCGCTCGCGCATGGTGTTGAACGCCCGGCCCACCTCGACCACTTCGCTGCCGCCGCCTTCGGCCACCGGTTCCACGTCGGCCCCCAGCGACAGTTCCCGCGCCGCCCGCGCCAGGCGCTTGAGCGGGCGGCTCTGCCAATGCACCAGCAAGCCGATGAACAGCAGCAAAAAGCCGCTGGTGAAGACGATGAACCACACCTGCTGCGTCGGCAGGCCCTGCTCTTCGAGGCTGGTGTACGGCTCGGGCAACAGCGAGGCGATGTACAGCCATTCGCCCGGCGCCAATTGGATCTGGGTGACCAGCACCGGCGGGTTCACCGGCTCCAGGGTCAGCGCGTAGTGGGCCCAGGACCGCGGCAGTTCATCGAGCTTGAGTCCGGCGTTGAAGATCCGCAGGTCTTCGGGGCTGACGAAGGTCACGAGGATGTCGGTGTCGTGCCCCAACGATTGGTGCAGCACTTCGTCCACCGCCGTGATCACGGCAGCCTTGCGCGGCGTGACCGGCAGCACGTCCATGTCCAGCGGCTTGTCGTTGAGGGTCACCACGAAACGGGTGCCGCCCATGCTGCGCAACTGATCGAGCACCAGCGGCCGGTACGCCACCGGCAACGAGCGGAAGTAACTGACGCTGGCAGTCATCGAATGGGCGAGGCTGCGGGCGCTGGTGACCAGGCCTTCGAGCTGGGTCGCCCGCAGCTGCGAGACCCAGATCACGCTGGACAGGGTCTGGGCGAACAGCACCGCCAACAGCGTCAGCAGCAGCATCCGCCCGAGCAGCGAACGCGGCATCGGCACCTTGCCGGCCAGGTTGCGCAAAAACTCAGTGGCCATTGCCGGCAACCACATTGGCCGCCAGTTGATAACCGCTGCCGCGCACGGTGCGGATCAGCCTCGGCGGCTTTTCCGTGTCGCGCAGGCGCTGGCGCAGACGGCTGACGGCCATGTCGACGATGCGGTCGAGGGGCATCAGCTCGCGGCCGCGGGTGGCGTTGCCGATGGTGTCGCGGTCGAGGATTTCCTGGGGGTGGTCGAGGAACAGCTTGAGCAGCGCGAAGTCGGCGCCGGACAGGATCACTTCTTCGCCGTCGGTGTGGAACAGCCGGTGGCTGACCATGTCCAGCCGCCACTCGTCGAAGCTCAGCACCTCGCTGGCGCTGCGCTCCTGGGCGAACTGGGCCCGACGCAGCAACGCCTTGATCCGCGCCTGCAGCTCACGGGGGCTGAACGGTTTGCCGAGGTAGTCGTCGGCGCCCAGCTCCAGGCCGATCACCCGGTCGGCCTCGTCGGAACTGGCGGTGAGCATGATGATCGGCACCTGGGCCTGGCGCGGATGCTGGCGCACCCAGCGGCACAGGCTGAAGCCGTCCTCGTCGGGCAGCATCACATCCAGGATCACCAGATCGCTCGGCGCCTCGTTGAGCGCCTGGCGGAAACCGGCGCCGTCAGCCGTGGCCCGTACCTGAAACCCTGCGCGGGTCAGGTAGGTCTGCAGCAACTCGCGTATCTCCTGGTCGTCATCGACCAACAAAATCGACTTGTTGACTGAGCTCACTTCGAAGGCATCCTGATTATTGGAATTGGGACGGATTATGCCTGATGAACCTTGGAAATTTGTCACCGACTCTGATCCCATCGCTGTCCAGCCAGCGCCCACAGGGGTCTGCGTTGATCACAACACCTGTGGAAGCTGGCTCGCCAGCGATGAAGCCGACTCGGCCCTAAGCCTGTTCGAGCGCCACACCGGCGCCCGTCAGGCCCGAATACGGCGCCGTCACCAGCCACACCGGGATGCCCTTGAAGTAGTCGCTCATGCAGCCCTTGTCGGCGAAGCTCTTGGCGAAACCGCTGGCCAGGAAGAAATCGGCGAAGCGTGGCACCACACCGCCGACGATGAAGACCCCGCCCCGGGCACCGGTGGTGAGCACGTTGTTGCCGGCCACGCGGCCGAGCCAGCGGCAGAACTGCTCCAGCACCTCCAGCGCCACCGGATCCCCCGCCAGGCCGGCAGCGGTGATCGCCTCCGGCGTGTCGAGCGTGGGCTCATGCCCGTCCACCGCGCAGATCGCCCGGTAGACCCGCGGCAGACCGCCGCCGCTCAGGGCGGTCTCGGCGCTGACATGGCCGATCTCGCTGTGGATGTGCTGCCACAGTTGGGTCTCGCGCGGGCTGCTCAGCGGCAAGTCGACGTGCCCGCCCTCCCCCGGCAACGCGGCGAACCGGCCCTCGCCCAGGTCCAGCAACGTGCCGACCCCAAGCCCCGTGCCCGGGCCGATCACCACCGCCGGGCGCAGCGGCTCCGGCGTGCCTTCGCAGACCACGCGGAATTCGCCGGGCTGCAGGCGGGTCATGCCCAGGGCCATGGCCGAGAAGTCGTTGACCAGCAACAGCCGCTCGACCTGCAAGGCCTGGCAGAACGCCTGGCGGCTCAGGCGCCAGTGGTTGTTGGTGAACTTGAATTCGTCGCCGCTGACCGGACCGGCCACCGACAGGCACACCGACCCGATGGCGCCCGGCGCCAGGCCCAGCCGGCTCAGGTAGAGGCCGATGGCCTCTTCCGGGCTGGCATGGTCGGCCGTGGCCAGCACCTGCACCGATTCGAGCTGCTGATCTTTCCACAACGCAAACCGTGCGTTGGTGCCTCCGATGTCACCGACCAAAGCCAGTTTCAATTAAGCGTCTCCAGGGCAGAAGTGAAGGCGCTGGCGCCCTGCTCCGCCGAGCTGAAGGCCATGCGCATGAAGCCGAACAGCTCGCGGCCGCTGCCGATGTTGTTGCCCAACAGGCCTTTGGCGGGTTCGCGCGCTGCGAATTCGGCGGCGTCCACCTTGAGTTCCAGGGTGCCTTTGACGCCGTCGACGCGGATGATATCGCCCTCTTGCACCCGCGCCAAAGCGCCGCCCACATAAGCTTCGGGGCTGACGTGGATCGCCGCCGGGATTTTCCCCGAGGCGCCGGACATGCGCCCGTCGGTCACCAGCGCCACCTTGAAGCCGCGGTCCTGCAGCACGCCGAGGAACGGCGTCATCTTGTGCAGCTCCGGCATGCCGTTGGAGCGCGGGCCCTGGAAGCGCATCACGGCGACGAAATCCTTTTCCAGCAGGCCGGCCTTGAATGCGTCGGCCAGGTCCTGCTGATCCTGGAACACCATGGCCGGCGCTTCGACGATCTGATTCTCCAGCGCCACGGCGGAGACCTTCATCACGCCGCGACCGAGGTTGCCTTCCATCACCCGCAGACCGCCCTCCGGCGAGAACGCGCGGGCCACCGGGCGCAGGATGTTTTCGTCGAGGCTCTCGGTCGGGCCGTCGCGCCACACCAGCTCGCCGTTGTCGAGGAACGGCTCCTGGGTGTAGCGGCGCAGGCCGTGGCCAAGCACTGTGTTGACGTCTTCATGCAGCAGGCCGGCGTCGAGCAGTTCACGGATCAGGAACGCCATGCCGCCGGCGGCCTGGAAGTGGTTGATGTCGGCCTTGCCGTTCGGATAGACGTGGCTCAGGGTCGGCACGACTTCGGAGAGATCGGCCATGTCCTGCCAGGTCAGCTGGATGCCCGCCGCCATGGCAATGGCCGGCATGTGCAGGGTGTGGTTGGTGGAGCCGCCGGTGGCGTGCAACGCGACGATGGAGTTGACCAGCGCCTTCTCGTCGACGATCTCGCCGATCGGCAGGAAGTGGCCGTTCTGCTTGGTCAGGCGGGTGACCTGGTGCGCGGCTTCGCGGGTCAGCGCGTCGCGCAGCGGCGTGTTCGGGTTGACGAACGACGCGCCCGGCAGGTGCAGGCCCATGACTTCCATCAGCAACTGGTTGGTGTTGGCGGTGCCGTAGAAGGTGCAGGTGCCGGGGCTGTGGTAGGACTTCATCTCCGATTCCAGCAGCTCTTCGCGGGTGGCCTTGCCTTCGGCGTACTTCTGCCGCACGTCGGCTTTCTCCTTGTTGGAGATGCCCGAGACCATCGGCCCGCCCGGCACGAAGATCGTCGGCAGATGGCCGAAGCGCAGGGAGCCCATCATCAGGCCCGGCACGATCTTGTCGCAGATGCCGAGCATCAGCGCGCCGTCGAACATGTTGTGCGACAGCGCCACCGCCGTGGACATCGCGATCACTTCGCGGCTCGGCAGGCTCAGCTCCATGCCCGGCTCGCCCTGGGTGACGCCGTCGCACATGGCCGGGGTGCCGCCGGCGAACTGGCCCACCGAGCCGATCTCGCGCAGGGCGTTCTTGATCAGTTCCGGGTAGACCTCGTACGGCTGGTGCGCCGAGAGCATGTCGTTGTAAGACGAAACAATGGCGATGTTCGCCGAGTTCATCATCCGCAGGCTGTGCTTGTCCTGGCTGCCGCAGCCGGCCACGCCGTGGGCGAAGTTGGCGCATTGCAGCTTGCCGCGCATCGGCCCGTCGGAGGCTGCGCCGCGAATCAATGCAAGGTAAGCCTGGCGCGTGGCGCGGCTGCGGGCGATAAGCCGTTCGGTGACCTCAAGAACGCGGGGATGCATGTGTAGAACTCCAGGCTAACGGATGTGGCGACCTGATTGTCTATGCTGATCAAAGGCCCGCGCGCTCGGGATGACGGACGGTTTTCTTGATCATTCGAACCAGTTGATTCAGGTCACTCGTTGTAGATAAAACAAAATACTGCCACCAAAAAGGCTTGTTTTCTATTTTTTTGCGAATAATCTTGTAATTCCAACAACAAAACGACGGCGGCGCTGTTCAATGACTCTTCGAATCGCAATCAATGGTTTTGGCCGCATCGGCCGTAACGTCCTGCGCGCACTGTATACCCAAGGCTATCGGCAGGACTTGCAGATCGTCGCCATCAACGACCTGGGTGACAGCGCGATAAACGCCCATCTGCTCAAGTACGACACCGTTCACGGCACGTTCGATGCCGAAGTCGCCCATGACAACGAGAGCCTGACCGTCAACGGCGACCGCATTTCCGTCAGCGCCATCCGCAATCCGGCCGACCTGCCCTGGGCCGCGGAAAAGATCGACGTGGTGTTCGAATGCACCGGCCTGTTCACCGACCGCGCCAAGGCCGCCGCGCACATCAGCGCCGGCGCCCGCAAGGTGATCATCTCGGCGCCGGCCAAAGGCGCCGACGCCACCGTCGTCTACGGCGTGAACCACGACATCCTGCGCGCCTCGCACCAGATCATCTCCAACGCCTCGTGCACCACCAACTGCCTGGCCCCGGTGGCCCAGGTGCTGCACCGCGAACTGGGGATCGAAAGCGGCCTGATGACCACCATCCATGCCTACACCAACGACCAGAACCTGACCGACGTCTATCACAGCGACCCGTACCGCGCCCGTTCGGCCACCCAGAACATGATCCCGAGCAAGACCGGCGCCGCCGAAGCGGTGGGCCTGGTGCTGCCGGAACTGGCCGGCAAGCTGACCGGCATGGCCGTGCGCGTGCCGGTGATCAACGTGTCGCTGGTGGACCTGACGGTGCAGCTCAAGCGCGAGGCGTCCGCCGACGAGGTCAACGCGCTGCTCAAGGCCGCCAGCCAGCACTCGAAGATCCTCGGCTACAACGCCCTGCCGCTGGTTTCCAGCGACTTCAACCACAATCCGCTGTCGTCGATCTTCGACGCCAACCACACCAAGGTCAGCGGCAAGCTGCTCAAGGTGCTGGCCTGGTACGACAACGAATGGGGCTTCTCCAACCGCATGCTGGACAACTGCCTGGCGCTGTGCAACGCCGAGTGACCCCGGATCGTTCTGTGGGAGCGACTGCTTTCGGCAGGCTGGCTCCCACAGGGACAGGGGGATGCCACCGCTCCCGCATGAAGTGCCTGATTTCAATCTGAAATCAGAGCTTGACCATTCGACTGGATGATAAGCATTATCATTTGATCGAAACGGATCAGGTCCTCCCGTGAGTCAGGCACAGTTCAACCACGTCTTCCTTGCCCAGCGCAGTTCGCTGCTGCGCACGCTGCAACGGATGGTCAACAACCCCAGCACCGCCGAAGACCTGCTGCAGGAGACCTACCTGCGCGTGACCCGGGCCTTGGGCGAGCGGGCCATCGATCACCTCGAACCCTTCGTCTTCCAGACCGCCCGCAACCTGGCGCTGGATCATCTGCGCGCCCGCAAGATCCACGCGCGCACCATGGTCGACGACGTCCCGCAGGAGGTGGTGCACAGCGTCGCCGCCCCCGCCAGCAGCGCCGAAGACGCCGCCCATGCAGAACAACTGCTGGAGCGCCTGAACGTGAGCCTCAGTGAACTCAGCCCCCGCCAGCAGCAGATCTTCATCCTCAGCCGCCTGCACGGCCACAGCTACCAGCAGATCGCCGACGAGCTGGACGTGTCCCTCAGCACCGTGCAGAAAGAACTCAAGCTGATCATGACCATCTGCATCGGCGTCGCCGAACGCTTGAACGGCGACTGAAGCCGTAGGAAAGGTCTGTAAGTCCGAGCAGCGACTGCGCGGATCATCGGGCTTTGTTACCCTTGCCCGACTTTTACGCTTCACTAAAAAAACAGCCGTGCAACGACACTGCCGAGGAAACACCGTGACGGACACCCACCGCCCGCCTTCGCCCGATACGGCGCAGGACGCCGCCAACGCAATGGACCAGGCCCTGGACTGGCTCATCGCGCTCGGCAGTCCGGACGAAGAGCAGACCCGGCAGTTCCACGCCTGGCTGGCGGCCGATCCGCGCAACGCCGAAGCCTTCGCAAAGGCCCAGGCCATTTGGGACGGCCCGCAAGTGGCGCAGTGCGCCCAGGCGCTGGCCGCCAAACCGCAGAAAGTCACCGTCCTCACCCGCCTGCGCCCGCACTGGAAACCGCTGGCCACCGCCGCCGTGCTGGTGCTGGGCCTGTTCAGCTTCAGCAACCTGCCGATGCGCCTGCAGGCCGACCACCTGACCGTGGTCGGCGAGCGCCAGCGCCTGCAACTGGAGGACGGTTCCAAAGTCCTGCTCAACACCAACTCGGCATTTTCCAGCACCATCAACGACCGCCAGCGGGTGGCGCGGCTGTACCAGGGCGAAGCGTTCTTCGAGATCGCCGCCAACCGCAGCCAGCCGCTGGAGATCGACGCCGGCCCCGTGAAGGCCAGCGTGCACGACACCGCGTTCGCCGTGCGCTACCTGGACGGCGTGGCCCAGGTGCGCGTGCAGCGCGGCGACGTCGACCTGCGCGCCACCGGGGACGACGCCCGGGTGCGCCTGTCGGCCGGGGAAAGCATCCGCATCGGCCCCAACGGCTTCGACCGCCCGGCCAAACAGGACGCCGCCACCGACCTTGCGTGGGTGCAGGGCCGGCTGATCTTCGAGAACTGCCCGCTCAGCCAGGTCCTGGCGGAGCTGCGCCGCTACTATCCAGGCTGGATCATCAACACCAACGAGCAGTTGGCCGACGTCGCCGTCACCGGCAACTACCGCCTCGACCAGCCGCTGGACGTGGTGCGTTCCCTGGCCCACATCACCTCCGCGCGCCTGAAGGAATTCCCGGCGCTGGTGATCCTGAACTAAATGAGAATTATTTTTACTCGATAGCCGAAGCTCGTACGTCTCGTTATAGCCAATGCAATTGATTCGCATCTCCGGACGCGGATCAGCACCTATAAAGATTCGTGCGACACGGAGCGCTATCGATGTCATCACGCCTTACCCGCCAGACCGCTTCCCCTTCCCGCGTACTGTCGCTGCTGACGGCCGCCATCCTGATGGCCGGCACCGCACCGCTGATGGCGGCCACCGAACAGCCTGCGCGCAACATGGGCGACTACTCGTTCGCCATCGCCCAGCAGCCGCTGGTGTCGGCGCTCAATGCGTTCACCGCCGTCACCGGTTGGCAGGTGGGCCTGCCGGCGCAACTGGGGGAAGGCGTGTCGTCGCCGGGCGTGCGCGGTTCGCTGCCGCCGGAAAAAGCCCTGGAGCGCCTGTTGGCGGGAACCGGCCTGAGCTTTCGCAAGATCGGCAACAACAACGTCGTGCTGGAGAAACGCAGCACCGCCGGCGCGCTCAACCTGGATCAGGTGACCATCAGCGCCACCCGCCAGGAACAGTCGGTGAACAGCGTGCCCGCCACCGTCACCGTGCACACCCGTGAAGAGCTCGACCGCAGCAACGTCAACACCATCAAGGACCTGGTGCGCTACGAGCCCGGCGTCTCCGTGGGCGGCGCCGGCCAGCGCGGCGGGATCAGCGGCTACAACATCCGCGGCATCGACGGCGACCGCATCCTGACCCAGGTCGACGGCGTCGAAGTGCCGGACGGCTTCTTCAACGGCCCCTACGCCAAGACCCAACGCAACTACGTCGACCCGGAAATCGTCAAGCGCGTGGAGATCCTCCGCGGCCCGGCCTCGGTGCTGTACGGCAGCAACGCCATCGGCGGCGCCGTGAGCTACTACACCCTCGACGCGGACGACATCATCAAGCCCGGCAAGGACGTCGGCGCCCGCCTCAAGACCGGCTACAGCTCCGCCGACGAAAGCTGGCTGAAGTCCGCCACCGTCGCCGGCCGCGCCGACCGGTTCGACGGCCTGCTGCACTACAGCCAGCGCGACGGCCATGAAACCGACTCCTACGGCAGCAACAACGGCACCGGCCTCGACCGCACCGCCGCCAACCCGGAAGACGTCAAGGCGAGCAACGTGCTGGCCAAGCTCGGCTGGAACTACGCCGAGGGCTCGCGCCTGGGCCTGACCTACGAGAAATACAAGGACGACCGCGACACCGACCAGAAAAGCGCCTACGGCGGCCCCTACTTCAACGGCGCGCCGACCCTCCCCAACAGCGTGCTGCCCGGCGGCATGTACCAGTGGCGCACCGGCAACGACACCATCACCCGCGAGCGCTTCGGCCTGGAGCACAGCTTCGAGCTCAACAGCCTGCTGGCGGACAACGTGAAGTGGAGCCTCAACCATCAGACCGCCAAGACCGACCAGAGCACCGAGGAGTTCTACTACCCGATGACCCGCAAGGTGCTGCGCACCCGCGACACGGTCTACGAAGAAAAGCAGTGGGTGTTCGACGCGCAGCTGGACAAGGCTTTCAGCCTCGGCGCCACCGACCATGTCCTGACCTACGGCACCACGATCAAGCGGCAGGAAGTCACCGGCTCGCGCAGCGGCGACGGCAAGTGCCTGGCGGTCGGCCGCGGCTGCACCGCCATCGGCGCCACCAGTGCAGCCGACGTGCTGAAGAAGTCCAGCGACTTCCCGGATCCGACCATCAATACCTACAGCCTGTTCGCCCAGGACCAGATCAGCTGGAACGACTGGACCTTCCTGCCGGGCCTGCGCTACGACTACACCCAGCTCAAGCCGCACATCACCCAGGAGTTCCTCAACACCGTGGCCGCCGACGGCAAAGGCACGGTCAGCGATTCGAACAAGACCTGGCACAAAGTCTCGCCCAAGTTCGGCCTGACCTACGCCCTGACCGAGAACTATACCTGGTACGGCCAGTACGCCGAAGGCTTCCGCACCCCGACCGCCAAGGCGCTGTACGGCCGCTTCGAGAACAGCACCACCGGCTACAACGTGGCGCCGAACCCGGATCTGGAGCCGGAGAAAAGCAAGAGCTACGAGACCGGCCTGCGCGGCAACTTCGAATCCGGCTCGTTCGATGTGGCGGTCTTCTACAACAAGTACCGCGACTTCATCAACGAAGACGCAGTCACGCCCGGCTACAGCGAGCTGACCTTCCAGACCAACAACATCAAGCACGCCACCATCAAGGGCGCCGAGGTCAAGGGCCGCCTGAACCTGGACGCGTTCGGGGCGCCGCAGGGTCTGTACACCCAGGGTTCGGTCGCCTACGCCTACGGTCGCAACAACGACACCGGCGAGCCGCTCAACAGCGTCAACCCGCTGACCGGCGTGTTCGGTCTGGGCTACGACCAGGACAACTACGGCGGCCTGCTGAGTTGGACCGTGGTGAAGAAAAAGGACCGCGTCGACGACAGCCAGTTCAAGTCGCCGGACGGCGTCAGCAGCCAGTTCAAGTCGCCGGGCTTCGGCATTCTCGACCTGACCGGGTTCTACAAGGTCACCGACGACGTCACCGTCAGCGGCGGCATCTACAACCTGACCGACAAAAAGTACTGGCTGTGGGACGACGTGCGCGGCTACGACAGCGTCGGCGAAGCCGCGGTGCTGAGCCCGGCCAACCTCGACCGCCTGACCCAGCCGGGCCGCAACTTCGCGGTCAACCTGGTCTGGGACATCTGACCCGGCCCGCCTCACTGCGCGCGTGCATCGCCGCGCAGTGAGGTTTTTTTACGCTCATGCGTCTTCTTGTACGTCTCGTTATCAAGTGCCACTGCTTTTCAAGGACATCCCATGATCGCCCCGGAAAAATCCCTGCGTTCGCAACGCCTGAACCAGATCACCCACGAGCCGCACAGCAAGCTCGATGCGCTGGTCAAGGCTCACGCCCCCTTCGAGACCCGCGAAAGCTTCGCCCGCTTCGTGGTCGCCCAATACCTGTTCCAGTCGGAACTGGTGGCGCTGTACAACGATGCCGAACTGACCGCCATCGTCCCTGACCTGCCGGCCCGTTGCCGCGCCGAAGCGGCCAAGGCCGACCTCGCCGACCTCGGCACCGACGTCCCGGCCCCGGTGGCCGGTGCGGTGCACAACCCGAGCAAGGCCCGTGCCCTGGGCTGGATCTTCGTCTCCGAAGGTTCGAAGCTCGGTGCGGCCTTCCTGATCAAGCGCGCCGTCGCACTGGACCTGAGCGAAACCTTCGGTGCCCGTCACCTGGGCGAACCGGAAGGCGGCCGCGCCGAAGGCTGGAAGCGCTTCGTCAAGACCCTCGATTCGCTGCCGTTCACTGCCGAAGAGGAAGCCGAAGCCGAGCAAGGCGCCCTCGACGCCTTCAACCGCTTCACCGTGCTGCTGAAACAGGCCTACTCGACCGAAGCCGAACCGGCCTGACCGGCCGCCGTCTCCCTGTGAACGGCAACTGTGCCTTCAAGGGCGTTATCGCCAGCAGGCTGGCGATGGCGTCCGTGCAGGCGCCGCAAGGCAGTTGCCTCAACCCCAGACCGCACAAGCCTGTAAGATCCCCTTCCGCCTCACGTGCCCCACCGACTCCATGCCCCGACCCGCCTCCTCGAAACTCGCCCGCCTGCTGTTCGGCCTGCTGGCCTACGTCAGCCTCGGCATCGGCCTGATCGCCATCGTGGTGCCCGGCCTGCCGACCACCGAGTTCATCCTGCTCGCGGCCTGGGCCGCCACCCGCAGTTCCCCGCGCCTGAGCGCCTGGCTGGAGAACCATCGGCTGTTCGGCCCGATCCTGCGCAACTGGCGCAACGGCAAGCTCATCGCCCGCCGGGCCAAGCTCAGCGCCACGGCCAGCATGCTGCTGTGCGCCACGCTGATGCTGGTGATGCTCGATCACGGCTGGCCGGTCTACCTCGCCATCGCTGGCATGACCCTGGGCAACCTGTGGATCTGGTCACGACCGGAACCGTTGCCGAAGATCTCCTGAATTTTCTGCCCTTTTCAGGGCATTTTCCTGCGCAAACGTTTAGCCATGACCGTTCGTCGGTCGACGCCTCATGCGGCTGTGCCCCAAGCCGATGAGCAAGGCATGGCGCTGAATGGATTTGGCGAAACGGGTGAGTCCGCCCCGTGGCCAACCTTTCATTCATTCGCGAGATCGCCCCATGTTCGACTCTCTTTCCATTCGCCTGAAAATCGTCCTGCTCTCCGGCCTGTGCCTGCTCGGCGTGGTGGCGCTGATCGTCGGCATCAACATCCACCAGACCAACCGCAACGACGAACTGGTCAGCGACTCCAGCAGCAAGATGCTCATCGCCAGCGTGCAGGACCTGCTGCAGGCCAAGGCCGCCGAACAGGCGGTGCGGGTGCAGAAGACCTTCGGCGAAAGCCTGCTGGCGGTCACCGCCCTGGCCGACCAGATCAAGGACATGCGGGTGATGGCCGCCAAACGCTCGATGGATGCCGGCGCCCTGCGCGAAGAGTTGAACCAGAGCCTCAAGACCGCCTTCGAGCGCAACGCCAAGGTGCTCGGCATCTGGCTGGCGTTCGAACCCGACGGCCTGGACGGCAAGGACAGCGAATTCAAGAACGACGCCGCCCGCCAATCCAACGAGGCCGGCCGCTTCGCCAGCTACTGGAGCCGCGCCGCCGGCACCGCGCTGAACACGATCATGGTCGAAGAGGACATGACCAAGACCACCCTCAGCCTCAGCGGCACGCCGTACAACAGCTGGTACACCTGCCCCCGCGACAACAAGCGCACCTGCCTGCTCGACCCGTACGCCGACACCGTGGGCGGCAAGGAAATGCTCATGACCACCATCTCCGTGCCGCTGCTGGTGGACGGCAAGGCCATCGGCGTGGTCGGCGTCGACATCGCCCTCGACGCCCTGCAAGCGGCGGCGGTGGATTCCCAGCGCGAACTGTTCAACAGCGCCGGGCACATGCTGATCGTCTCCGGCAGCGGCGTGCTGGCCGCCTACAGCGCCGACGCCAGCAAAGTCGGCAAAGGCATCGCCGACACCCTGGGCGCCGAAGGCAAGGACATCCTGCAACTGCTCGGCGGCGGCAGCCCGAAGATCCTCGAACAGGGCGACCTGATCCGCGCCGTGTACCCGGTCAACCCGATCGGCGACGCCCGCGCCTGGGGCGTGGTCATCGACCTGCCCAAGCAAGTGCTGCTGGCGGACTCGGTCAAATTGCAGGCGGTGCTCGACGACGCCCAGGAGGCCGGCACGATCACCGCCCTGTCGGTCGCCGTGGTGGCCGGCCTGCTCGGGCTGCTGCTGATCTGGCTCACCGCCTCGGGCGTGACCCGGCCGATCAACAGCGTCGCCGACATGCTCAAGAACATCGCCAGCGGCGAAGGCGACCTGACCCAACGCCTGAACTACGGGAAAAAAGACGAACTGGGCGAACTGGTGAACTGGTTCAACCGCTTCCTCGACAAGCTGCAGCCGACCATCGCCCAGATCAAGCAGAGCATCACCGACGCCCGCGGCACCGCCGACCAGTCGTCGGCCATCGCCCGCCAGACCAGCGAAGGCATGCAGGTGCAGTTCCGCGAGATCGACCAGGTGGCGACCGCCTCCAACGAAATGAGCGCCACCGCCCACGACGTCGCCAACAGCGCCTCGAACGCGGCCAACGCCGCCAAGGGCGCGGACCAGTCGGCCCGGGACGGCATGTCGATCATCGAACGCAGCACCCGCGACATCAGCCAACTGGCCGATGAAGTCAGCAAGGCGGTGGCCGAAGTCGAGGAACTGGCGCTCAACAGCGAACAGATCGGCTCGGTGCTGGAAGTGATCCGCAGCATCGCCGAACAGACCAACCTGCTGGCGCTCAACGCCGCCATCGAGGCCGCCCGCGCCGGCGAGAGCGGCCGCGGCTTCGCGGTGGTGGCCGACGAAGTGCGCAACCTGGCCAAGCGCACCCAGGACTCGGTGGAGGAGATCCGCGTGGTCATCGAACGCATCCAGTCCGGCACCCGCGGCGTGGTCGCGACCATGCACTCCAGCCAGAGCCAGGCCCAGAGCAACGCCGGGCAGATCCGCCAGGCCGTGGACGCGCTGGGCAAGATCAGCGAAGCGGTCACCGTGATCAGCGACATGAACCTGCAGATCGCCAGCGCCGCCGAACAGCAGAGCGCCGTGGCCGAAGAGGTCAACCGCAACGTCTCGGCGATCCGCACCGTCACCGAAACCCTGACCGAACAGGCCAGCGAATCGGCGGCCATCAGCAGTCAGCTCAACGCCCTGGCCAGCCAGCAGATGAAGCTGATGGATCAGTTCCGCGTCTGACCCCTGCCATGCGGTGCCCCTGCTGGCGTCATCGCCAGCAGGCTGGCTCCCACAGGGTTCCCGGGTGCGCCTTTTGCACTATGCTGCGCTCTCCTTCCGGAGGGCCTTCGATGACCGATCTGCTCGCATCCATCCAAGCCGCGCTCGGCCTGCCCCGCACGCCGATCCCCTTCACCGCCGTCGGCGCCCTGCCCTCGGCCTTCGCCGTCACCGACCTGGCCTGCGCCAGCATCGCCGCCGCAGGCCAAGCGGTCAGCGAACTGTTGCTCCGGCAGACCGGCCACCGGCCCGCCGTCGAAGTCGACCGCCGCCTCGCCTCGTTCTGGTTCGCCGCCTCGCTGCGCCCGGACGGCTGGAACGTGCCGCCGTTGTGGGATCCGGTGGCCGGCGACTACGCGACGCAGGACGGCTGGATCCGCCTGCACACCAACGCCCCGCACCACCGCGCCGCCGCCGAACGCGTGCTCGGAGCCTGCGCCGACCGCGCCGCCATGACTGCGAAGGTCGCGCAGTGGACCGCCGCGGAGCTGGAGCACGCGGTGGTCGAGGCCAACGGCTGCGCGGCGCAGATGCGCAGTTGGGCCCAGTGGCAGCAGCACCCGCAGGGCCTGGCGGTGAATGCCGAGCCGCTGGTGCATGTCTTCGACGGTCAAACGCAAAGCCCCTGCGCCTGGACAGGCTCGGCGGCGCAACCGCTGGCCGGGCTCAAGGTGCTGGATCTGACCCGGGTGCTGGCGGGGCCGACCGCCACCCGTTTTCTAGCCGGCCTGGGCGCCCAGGTGCTGCGCATCGATCCGCCGACCTGGAACGAGCCCGGTGTGGTGCCGGAACTCACCCTCGGCAAACGCTGCGCGCGACTGGATCTTCACGCTCCGGCGGATCGCGCGGTGTTTGAGACGCTGCTCAAGAACGCCGACATCCTAGTGCACGGCTACCGGGCCGATGCCCTGGAAAACCTCGGTTTCGGCGCCGAATCCCGGCGCAAGTGGGCGCCGGGGCTGATCGACGTCAGCCTCAACGCCTACGGCTGGAGCGGCCCGTGGCGCAACCGTCGGGGCTTCGACAGCCTGGTGCAGATGAGCAGCGGCATCGCCGAGGCCGGGCAGCGCTGGCGGCGCAGCGACACGCCGACGCCGCTGCCGGTGCAGGCGCTGGATCACGCCACCGGGTATCTGATGGCGGCCAGCGTGATCCGCCTGCTGACCGAGCGCCTGCACAGCGGCAAGGCCGGCTCGGCACGGTTGTCTTTGGCGCGCACGGCGAAGCTGTTGATCGAGCAGGGGCCGGGGACGGATGAACCGTTGCGGGCCGAGGACGGCCAGGATCAGGACGCGCGGGTGGAGCAGACGCCGTGGGGGCCGGCCCATCGGCTGAAGGCGTCGCTGAACATCAGCGGGACGCCGTTGCGCTGGGCGTTGCCGGCCACCGAACTAGGTTCGCATTCCCCGCATTGGCTGTGACTTCGCCGGCTCGCTGCCCGGGCGCCTTCACCGGCGCCATCGCCAGCAGGCTGGCTCCCACAGGGACTGACGGTGCCTACAGATTTTGTGCTCACCGCAAAAACTGTGGGAGCCTGCCTGCTGGCGATGAGGCCGGTGCAGCCGACACAAAACCCGCGATCAATCCCCCCGCCCCAACGACGTCCACAGCACCTGCGCCGCATACCCCCGGTACGGTCGCCAGGCCTCGGCCCGCGCCGTCAGTTCCCGCGCCGTCGGCCGCCGGCCCTCCAGCACCTCCAGCGCCCGCAGCAACCCCACATCCCCGGTCGGAAACCCGTCCATGTCCCGCAATTGGCGCAAGGCGATGTACTGCGCCGTCCAGTCGCCGATGCCGTGCAAGGCCAGCAGCCGCGTCACCCCGGATTCGAACAGCGACGGATCGTCCAGCAGCGCCTGCGCCACGCCGGACAACGTCCGCCCCCGGCTTTTGGGCATGCCCAACGCCGCCAGATCGGCGACCGCCAACACGTCAGCCTCGGGAAAGGCATGGGTCAACCCCGGCACCGGCGAATGGATCGGCTCGCCGTAACGCGCCACCAGTTTCCCCGCCAGACGGATCGCCGCCGTCACCGTGATCTGCTGCCCCAGCACCGCACGGAACGCCAGCTCCAGCCCGTCCCACGCCCCCGGCACCCGCAGTCCCGGCCGTTCGGCGATCAACCGCGCCAACAGCGGGTCCGCCGCCAGGTGCCGCTGCATCCGCACCACATCCGCATCCAGGCCGAACAATCGACGCAAACGCGCGACGATCTCCGGCACCGCCGCCGGCTCGGGAAAATCCAGTTCCACGTCCAGGCCATCCCCGTCACCGGGCCGGACCGACACGCTGCCGCCGACCCCGTTCAAACCGATGATCCGCGAATACACGCCGGCCTCGACCGTCTCCATGCCGGCCACCGCCCGTGCCCCAAGGAATCCGAGCATCGCCGGCCAGTCGTAGGGCGCCTGAACGTCCAGCCGCAGCCTCACAGCGACAGCAGGCCGCTGTACAACCCATACGCCGCCAGCCCGGCCCCGCCGATCACGCAGGTGAAAATCCCCTTCTCCAGCGTGGTGAACAGCGGCTCACCCTGCTCATGCTTGGCCTTGGCGAACAGGATGACGCCGGGCGCGTACAGCAGCGCCGACAGCAGCAGGTACTTCACCCCGCCGGCATACAGCAGCCACACCGCGTAACACAGGGCGATGCCGCCGATGAGCAGGTCCTTGGTGCGCTCGGCCGAGGCGTGCTCGTAGGTTTCGCCCCGGCCGCTGAGCAGCACCGCATAGGCCGCCGACCACAGGTACGGCACCAGAATCATCGACGAGGCGAGATAGATCAGGCTGGTGTAGGTGCCGGCGGAAAACAAGGTGATCAGCAGGAAGATCTGGATCATCACGTTGGTCAGCCACAGCGCGTTGACCGGCACGTGGTTGGCGTTCTCCTTCTTGAGGAACGCCGGCATGGTCTTGTCCCGGGCCGTGGCGAAGAGGATCTCGGCGCACAGCAGCGCCCACGAGAGCAACGCGCCGAGCAGCGACACCGCCAGGCCGATGCTGATCAGCAGCGCGCCCCACGGCCCGACGATGTGCTCCAGCACCGCCGCCAGCGACGGGTTCTGCAGGGTCGCCAGTTCCGGTTGGCTCATGATCCCCAGCGACAGCACGTTCACCAGCACCAGCAGCGCCAGCACGCCGATGAAGCCGATCACCGTGGCCCGGCCGACGTCGCTGCGTTTCTCCGCCCGGGCCGAGTACACGCTGGCCCCTTCGATGCCGATGAACACGAACACCGTCACCAGCATCATGTTGCGCACCTGGTCCATCACCCCGCCGAAGCTGGGGTTGCTGCGGCCCCAGATGTCGCGGGTGAAGACGTCGGCCTTGAACGCCACCGCCGCGATGACGATGAACATCACCAGCGGGACGATCTTGGCCACGGTGGTCAGTTGGTTGATGAACGCCGCCTCCTTGATCCCGCGCATCACCAGAAAGTGCACCGCCCACAGCAGCAGCGACGCGCAGCCGATGGCCACCGGCGTGTTGCCCTGGCCGAACACCGGAAAGAAATAGCCCAGGGTGCTGAACAGCAGCACGAAGTAACCGACGTTGCCCAGCCACGCGCTGATCCAGTAGCCCCAGGCCGACGAGAACCCCATGTAGTCGCCGAAGCCGGCCTTGGCGTAGGCGTACACCCCGGAATCGAGTTCCGGCTTGCGGTTGGCCAGGGTCTGGAACACGAACGCCAGGGTCAGCATGCCGACCGCCGTGATCGCCCAGCCGATCAGGATCGCGCCGGCGTCGGCCCGGGCCGCCATGTTCTGCGGCAGGGAGAAGATGCCCCCGCCGATCATCGAGCCCACCACCAGGGCGATCAGTGCGCCAAGGCGCAGTTTTTGCGTCGGTTGCGACATTCCAGCGTCTCCAGGTTCCCGTGGGTCGAAGGCCGTAAACAGCGTCATGTAACCGTCGTTAATCAAACGGATTCAAGCGTAATAACGTTTATTGGATATCGCCAATAAACCCCTTTTATATATAGCCATTGACTCTAACGGCGAGTGCCGAAAATCAATTTTGTGCGCCATTCGTAATAAATCATTTCTGTACTGAAAACAGATGCGGAAAATTTGCCAAACCGGCAAAACGGACTAGCTTCAACATCCCAAGGGAATACGAGTTATTCCCGTTTTCTCTTGCAGACCCTTCTGCCACGGGCCTTCCAGGCGAGCGACCTTATGCCCTAGGCGAATTCATAAGTCATTCATTTAGCAATGGAATGTGCCCATGAACTGATCTAAGTCAGCTGTTTGACCGACCAACAGACTTAACCTGACGTCTCTCTTCTCCTGCAATGGAGTCATGCAATGTCTGAGTCCTCCGCAAAACTTAAACTCGGTGCGCTGACTGCACTGGTCGTCGGTTCCATGATCGGTGGCGGGATCTTTTCATTGCCGCAGAACATGGCCGTCAGCGCCGATGTCGGCGCCGTGCTGATCGGTTGGGCCATCACCGCCGTCGGCATGCTGACCCTCGCGTTCGTGTTTCAGACCCTGGCCAACCGCAAACCCGACCTGGACGGCGGGGTGTACGCCTACGCCAAGGCCGGCTTCGGCGACTACATGGGCTTCTCCTCGGCCTGGGGCTACTGGATCAGTGCCTGGTTGGGCAACGTCGGTTACTTCGTGCTGCTGTTCAGCACCCTGGGCTACTTCTTCCCGATCTTCGGCGAAGGCAACACAGTCGCCGCGATCATCGGCGCCTCCGTGCTGCTGTGGGCGGTGCACTTTCTGGTGCTGCGCGGCATCAAGGAAGCGGCGTTCATCAACCTGGTGACCACCGTCGCCAAGGTCGTGCCGCTGCTGCTGTTCGTGCTGATCGCGCTGTTCGCCTTCAAGCTGGACATCTTCACCGCCGACATCTGGGGCGCGAAGAACCCGAGCCTCGGCAACGTGATGAACCAGGTGCGCAACATGATGCTGGTCACCGTGTGGGTGTTCATCGGCATCGAGGGCGCGAGCATCTTCTCGGCCCGGGCGGAAAAGCGCACCGACGTCGGTAAGGCCACCGTGATCGGCTTCATCACCGTGCTGCTGTTCCTGGTGCTGGTGAACGTACTGTCGCTGGGGATCATGACCCAGCCGGAACTGGCCAAGCTGCAGAACCCGTCGATGGCCGCCGTGCTCGAGCACGTGGTCGGCCACTGGGGCGCGGTGCTGATCAGCGTCGGCCTGATCATCTCGCTGCTGGGGGCGCTGCTGTCGTGGGTGCTGCTGTGCGCGGAGATCATGTTCGCAGCCGCCAAGGACCACACCATGCCGGAGTTCCTGCGCCGCGAGAACGCCAACCATGTGCCGGCCAACGCCCTGTGGCTGACCAACGCCATGGTGCAGCTGTTCCTGGTGATCACCCTGTTCTCGGCCAGCACCTACCTGTCGCTGATCTACCTCGCCACCTCGATGATCCTGGTGCCCTACCTGTGGTCGGCGGCCTACGCCGTGCTGCTGGCGGTGCGCGGCGAAAGCTACGAGGGCGCGGCGGGCGAGCGGCAGAAAGACCTGATCATCGGCGCCATCGCCCTGCTCTACGCGGTGTGGCTGCTCTATGCCGGCGGCGTGAAGTACCTGCTGCTGTCGGCCCTGCTCTACGCCCCCGGCGCGATCCTGTTCGCCAAGGCCAAGCTTGAAGTCAAGAAACCGGTTTTCACCCCTGTCGAGAAGCTGATTTTCGCCGCAGTGGTCGCGGGCGCCCTGGTGGCTGCCTACGGTCTCTACGACGGCTTCCTGACCCTGTAACCGCGAGATAACCATCTCTGGAGGATCACAGTAATGACCACGGAAAAAGTTAAGTACGGCGTCCATTCCGAAGCCGGCAAACTGCGCAAAGTCATGGTTTGCTCCCCCGGCCTGGCCCACCAGCGGCTGACCCCGAACAACTGCGACGAACTGCTGTTCGACGATGTGATCTGGGTCAACCAGGCCAAGCGCGACCACTTCGACTTCGTCACCAAGATGCGCGAGCGCGGCATCGAAGTCCTGGAAATGCACAACCTGCTGACCGAGACCGTCCAGAACCCCGAAGCGCTGAAATGGATCCTGGACCGCAAGATCACCCCTGACACCGTCGGCGTCGGCCTGACCAACGAAGTGCGCAGCTGGCTCGAAGGCCTGGAGCCGCGCAAGCTGGCCGAGTTCCTGATCGGCGGCGTGGCCGGCGAGGACCTGCCGGACAGCGAAGGCGCCAGCGTGATCAAGATGTACCGCGACTACCTGGGCCACTCCAGCTTCCTGCTGCCGCCGCTGCCCAACACCCAGTTCACCCGCGACACCACCTGCTGGATCTACGGCGGCGTGACCCTCAACCCGATGTACTGGCCGGCCCGCCGCCAGGAAACCCTGCTGGCCACCGCCATCTACAAGTTCCACCCCGAATTCGCCAACGCCGACTTCGAAGTCTGGTACGGCGACCCGGACAAGGACCACGGCCAAGCCACCCTTGAGGGCGGCGACGTCATGCCGATCGGCAACGGCGTGGTGCTGATCGGCATGGGCGAGCGCACCTCGCGCCAGGCCATCGGCCAACTGGCGCAGTCGCTGTTCGCCAAGGGCGCGGTGGAGAAGGTCGTGGTGGCCGGCCTGCCCAAATCCCGCGCGGCGATGCACCTGGACACCGTGTTCAGCTTCTGCGACCGCGACCTGGTGACGGTCTTCCCGGAAGTGGTCAAGGAAATCGTGCCGTTCATCATCCGCCCCGACAGCAGCAAGCCTTACGGCATGGACGTGCGCCGCGAGAACAAATCGTTCATCGAAGTGGTGGCCGACGCCCTCAACCTCAAGCAGCTGCGCGTGGTCGAGACCGGCGGCAACAGCTTCGCCGCCGAGCGCGAACAGTGGGACGACGGCAACAACGTGGTGGCGCTGGAACCGGGCGTGGTCATCGGCTACGACCGCAATACCTACACCAACACCCTGCTGCGCAAGGCCGGCATCGAGGTCATCACCATCAGCGCCGGCGAACTGGGCCGCGGACGCGGCGGCGGCCACTGCATGACCTGCCCGATCGTGCGCGACCCCATCGACTACTAAACGACCATTTTCCCGGCCGCCCCCACCCGGCGCGGCCGGGCCGATCACCGAATCCAAGGAGAATCATCATGGCGTTCAACATCCACAACCGTAACCTGCTCAGCCTGGAACACCACACCGCCCGCGAGCTGCGCTACCTGCTCGACCTCTCCCGCGACCTCAAGCGCGCCAAGTACACCGGCACCGAACAGCAGCACCTCAAGGGCAACAACATCGCCCTGATCTTCGAAAAGACCTCGACCCGCACCCGCTGCGCCTTCGAAGTCGCCGCCTATGACCAAGGCGCCAACGTCACCTACATCGACCCCAACTCCTCGCAGATCGGCCACAAGGAAAGCATGAAGGACACGGCCCGCGTGCTGGGCCGCATGTACGACGCCATCGAGTACCGCGGCTTCAAGCAGGAGATCGTCGAAGAACTGGCCAAGTTCGCCGGGGTGCCGGTGTTCAACGGCCTGACCGACGAATACCACCCGACCCAGATGATCGCCGACGTGCTGACCATGCGTGAGCACGCCGACAAGCCGATCCACGAAATCAGCTACGCCTACCTGGGCGACGCCCGCAACAACATGGGCAACTCGCTGCTGCTGATCGGCGCCAAGCTGGGCATGGACGTGCGAATCAGCGCGCCCAAAGCCCTGTGGCCCCATGACGACCTCGTGGCCCGCTGCAAGAAATACGCGGAAGAAAGCGGTGCGCGCATCACCCTGACCGAAGACCCGAAAGCGGCGGTCAAGGGCGTGGACTTCATCCACACCGACGTCTGGGTGTCGATGGGCGAGCCGGTCGAAGCCTGGGGCGAACGCATCCAGCAACTGCTGCCGTACCAGGTCAACGCCGAACTGATGAAGGCCTCGGGCAACCCGCGCACCAAGTTCATGCACTGCCTGCCGGCGTTCCACAACAGCGACACCAAGGTCGGCAAACAGATCGCCGAGCAGTACCCGCACCTGGCCAACGGCATCGAGGTGACCGACGACGTGTTCGAATCGCCGGCCTGCATCGCCTTCGAGCAAGCGGAAAACCGCATGCACACCATCAAGGCGATCCTGGTCTCGACCCTGGCCGACCTGTAAACCGGCGAAGCTCCCACTGACGCGACACGGTCACTGTGGGAGCTGGCTTGCCAGCGATAGCGGTGTGTCAGCCAAAGACAATGCTGACTGCCCCGTCGCCATCGCGGGCAAGCCCGGCTCCTACAGTGACCGCACTTGTTCCGTCTGACCTTATTGCTATTCAGAAGGACTCGCACCATGCGTATCGTCGTTGCTCTGGGCGGTAACGCCCTGCTCCGCCGGGGTGAACCCATGACCGCGGACAACCAGCGCGCCAACATCCGGATCGCCACCGAGCAGATCGCCAAGATCCATCCCGGCAACCAACTGGTCATCGCCCACGGCAATGGCCCGCAAGTGGGCCTGCTGTCGCTGCAGGCGGCGGCCTACACCTCGGTCACCCCTTACCCGCTGGACGTGCTCGGCGCCGAGACCGAAGGCATGATCGGCTACATCATCGAACAGGAACTGGGCAACCTGCTGGACTTCGAAGTGCCGTTCGCCACCCTGCTCACCCAGGTCGAGGTGGACGCCAAGGATCCGGCCTTCCAGAATCCCACCAAACCCATCGGCCCGGTCTACGGCAAGGCGGAGGCCGAGAAGCTGGCCGCCGAAAAAGGCTGGGCGATCGCCCCGGACGGCGACAAGTTCCGCCGCGTGGTGGCCAGCCCGCGGCCCAAGCGCATCTTCGAGATCCGCCCGATCAAGTGGCTGCTGGACAAGGGCAGCATCGTGATCTGCGCCGGCGGCGGCGGCATCCCGACCATGTACGACGAAAACCGCAACCTCAAGGGCATCGAGGCGGTGATCGACAAGGATCTGTGCTCGTCGCTGCTGGCCGAACAGCTGGACGCCGACCTGTTGGTGATCGCCACCGACGTCAACGCGGCCTACATCGACTTCAACAAGCCGACCCAGAAGGCCATCGCCCAGGCCCACCCGGACGAACTGGAACGCCTGGGCTTCGCCGCAGGCTCCATGGGGCCGAAGGTGCAGGCAGCCTGCGAATTCGCGCGCCATACTGGCAAGGTCGCGGTGATCGGTTCGCTCGCGGACATCGAAGCCATCGTCCAGGGCACCGCCGGTACGCGGGTCAGCACGGCAGCGCCGGGCATCACCTACCGATAAAAAGAAACGGCGGGGCAGATCGAAGGTCTGCCCTTCTCCCATGCCTTGAAAGGAGAGAACCATGGCCCAATTCGAACCCGGCCGTCTGCACATCGAGCGGCACGCGCTGGACAAGAACGACGTCAGCTACGAAATCAGCCTGACCTACGAGGTCTTCCAGGATCCGCACAAAGGCAAGGGAATGCAGTTCAGGATGCACGGGACGATCCAGGGCAAGACGGTGGACGAGCCGTTCTTCCTGCCCAAGGAAGAAGCCTACAACTTCGCCCGCAACGTGACGCAGATCGCCGAGAAGTACGGCATTCCCAAGACCCACAGCAGCATTGGCTCGATGCACAAGATGTACGACGACATGTTCGAGGACGTGCGCAAGCAACTGAACATGAAGTCCGGCGACGCGGTGAACCCCGAGCATTTCGAATAGCCCCGATCCTCAGGACACCCCAAATCCCTGTAGGAGCGAGCCTGCTCGCGATGGCGCAATGTCAGGCGACATCCGTGTCGACTGTCGAACCGCAATCGCGAGCAGGCTCGCTCCTACAGGGACCGGCGTCGTCCCGACCGCTGCGACAGGTTTCACCATCCCCCCGCCCCAAGGCATACTTGCCACCCTCCGCACCGCAGAACACTGAACCGCCCCATGCGTATCCACGTCAGCTTCATCGACCGCGTCGGCATCACCCAGGAAGTCCTGGCCCTGCTCGGCGGGCGCAACCTCAACCTGGATGCGGTGGAGATGGTGCCGCCCAACGTCTACATCGACGCGCCGACCCTCAGCCCGCAAGTGCTCGAAGAGCTCAAGGACGCGCTGTTCCGCGTGCGCGGCGTGGAGGCGGTGACGGTGGTCGACATCCTGCCCGGCCAGCGCCGGCACCTGCAGCTCGACGCCTTGCTCGCCGCGATGACCGACCCGGTGCTGGCCCTGGACAGCGCCGGCAAGGTGCTGCTGGCCAACCCGGCGCTGATCGCGCTGTACGGCCGGGAGCCGGCGGGCGAGAGCGTCGCCGAACTGTTCAACGACCCGGGCCTGCTGGACGCCCTGCTCGAACACGGTTTCCGCCTGCCGCTGCGGGAAATCACCGTCAACGGCCAGACCCTGCTGCTGGACGCCACGCCGATCACCGACGCCGGCGCCCTGCTGACCCTGTACCAACCCAACCGCATCGGCGAACAGCTCTCGGCCCTGCACCACGACCACGCCGAAGGCTTCGACGCGCTGCTGGGCGATTCCCCCGCCATCCGCACCCTCAAGGCCCGGGCGCAGCGGGTGGCGGCCCTCGATGCGCCGCTGCTGATCCAGGGCGAGACCGGCACCGGCAAGGAACTGGTGGCCCGCGCCTGCCACGCCATCAGCGCCCGGCACAGCGCGCCGTTCCTGGCCCTCAACTGCGCGGCGCTGCCGGAGAACCTCGCCGAGAGCGAACTGTTCGGCTACGCCCCCGGCGCCTTCACCGGTGCCCAGCGCGGCGGCAAGCCGGGGCTGATGGAACTGGCCAACCAGGGCACGGTGTTCCTCGACGAGATCGGCGAGATGTCGCCGTACCTGCAGGCCAAGCTGCTGCGCTTTCTCAACGACGGCAGTTTCCGCCGGGTCGGCGGCGACCGCGAGGTGAAGGTCGATGTGCGGATCCTCAGCGCCACCCACCGCGACCTGGAGAAAATGGTCAGCGAAGGCCTGTTCCGCGAAGACCTGTTCTACCGCCTCAACGTGCTCAACGTCGAAGTGCCGCCGCTGCGCGAGCGCGGCCAGGACATCCTGCTGCTGGCCCGCCACTTCATGCAGCAGGCCTGCGCGCAGATCCAGCGCCCGGTCTGCCGCCTGGCGCCCGGCACCTATCCGGCCCTGCTCGGCAACCGCTGGCCGGGCAACGTGCGGCAACTGCAGAACGTGATCTTCCGCGCCGCCGCGATCTGCGAAAGCAGCCTGGTGGACATCGGCGACCTCGACATCGCCGGCACCTCGGTGGCGCGCCAGGCCGACACCGACGTCGACAGCCTCGAACAGGCCGTCGAAGCCTTCGAGAAATCCCTGCTCGAAACCCTCTACGTCAGCTACCCCTCGACCCGCCAACTGGCCAGCCGTCTGCAGACCTCCCACACGGCCATCGCCCATCGCCTGCGCAAGTACGGCATTCCCAACAAGCCCTGAGCCGGTGCGCCGTTCTTGCGCACGCCGTCGCCAGCAGGCTGGCTCCCACAGGAATCCAGGCTGTGCGCAACAGCCTGGACACAGCAAACATTTTGGGAGCCAGCCTGCTGGCGATGGCGCCACCAAAGGCCTCCGCAGCCCAAAAGCGACCTCCAACTGTACTGAAAGCGCTACAGCGGAACGATATCGATACACCCGCCTGCAGCCACCGCCGCGCAAGGCTTTGATCCGGTTCAGCTTTTCTCCCCGCCCCCAGCTGTAGCGATTTCGCTACAGCGAGTCGATCCCAGACTCCCTTACATCTATCTAACTCATTGATTTAAAACGATAAATAAACATTGGCCGCGTTCTTGCTTAGTACCCATCCATAAACAAGGGCTTTATTGCCCCAGCCTTCCACCGCGTCCACCGGACGAGTCCGGCCCCTAGGAGTTTCCATGAGCGAGTTGCGTTTCACTGAAGATCACGAATGGCTGCGCGCCGAAGCTGACGGCACCGTCACGGTCGGCATCACCGCTTTCGCGCAGAACGCCCTGGGCGACGTGGTCTACGTTCAGTTGCCGGAGCTTCAGGCCTACGAAAAAGGCGCCGAGGCCGCCACGGTGGAATCGGTGAAGGCGGCCAGCGGCGTGTACATGCCGCTGGACGGTGAGGTCGTCGCCGTCAACGAACTGCTCAACGACAGCCCGGAACAAGTCAACGAAGACCCGCTGGGCGACGGCTGGTTCTTCCGCTTCAAGCCGAGCGACGCCAGCGCCGTCGGCAAACTGCTGGACCAGGACGCCTACGACCGTTTGCTCAAAGCCAACGCCGACGCCTGAGGAGACCGGACATGACTCAAGTGAACCTGACCACCGCCAACGAATTCATCGCCCGTCACATCGGCCCGCGCGCCGGCGACGAGCAGGCCATGCTCAACAGCCTCGGCTTCGACTCCCTCGAAGCCCTGAGCGCCAGCGTCATCCCGGAAAGCATCAAGGGCACCAGCGTGCTGGGCCTGGACGACGGCCTGAGCGAAGCCCAGGCCCTGGCCGCGATCAAGGCCATCGCCGGCCAGAACCAACTGTTCAAGACCTACATCGGCCAGGGCTACTACAACTGCCACACGCCGTCGCCGATCCTGCGCAACCTGCTGGAGAACCCGGCCTGGTACACCGCCTACACCCCGTACCAGCCGGAGATCTCCCAGGGCCGCCTCGAAGCGCTGCTGAACTTCCAGACCCTGATCAGCGACCTCACCGGCCTGCCGATCGCCAACGCCTCCCTGCTCGACGAAGCCACCGCCGCCGCCGAAGCCATGACCTTCTGCAAGCGCCTGAGCAAGAACAAGGGCAGCCACCAGTTCTTCGCCTCGATCCACAGCCATCCGCAGACCCTCGACGTGCTGCGCACCCGTGCCGAGCCGCTGGGCATCGACGTGGTCGTGGGCGACGAGCGTGAACTGACCGACGTGACCCCGTTCTTCGGCGCCCTGCTGCAATACCCGGCGAGCAACGGCGACGTGTTCGACTACCGTGAGCTGACCGAGCGCTTCCACGCCGCCAACGCCCTGGTGGCCGTGGCCGCCGACCTGCTGGCCCTGACCCTGCTGACCCCGCCGGGCGAGTTCGGCGCCGACGTGGCCATCGGCAGCGCCCAGCGCTTCGGCGTGCCGCTGGGCTTCGGCGGCCCGCACGCGGCGTACTTCTCCACCAAGGACGCGTTCAAGCGCGACATGCCGGGCCGCCTGGTCGGCGTGTCGGTCGACCGCTTCGGCAAGCCGGCCCTGCGCCTGGCCATGCAGACCCGCGAGCAGCACATCCGCCGCGAGAAAGCCACCTCGAACATCTGCACCGCGCAAGTGCTGCTGGCCAACATCGCCAGCATGTACGCCGTTTACCACGGCCCCAAAGGCCTGACCCAGATCGCCAACCGCGTGCACCACCTGACCGCTATCCTCGCCCAAGGCCTGAGCGCCCTGGGCCTGAACGTCGAGCAGGCGCACTTCTTCGACACCCTGACCTTGGCCACCGGCGCGCAGACCGCCGCGCTGCACGACAAGGCCCGTGCCCAGCGCATCAACCTGCGCGTGGTCGATGCCCAGCGCCTGGGCCTGTCGGTGGACGAAACCACCACCCAGGCCGACATCGAGAGCCTGTGGGCGCTGTTCGCCGACGGCAAGGCCCTGCCGGACTTCGCCGCCCTCGCCGCCTCGGCGCAAGGCACCCTGCCGGCGGCGCTGGTGCGCCAATCGCCGATCCTCAGCCACCCGGTGTTCAACCGCTACCACTCCGAAACCGAGCTGATGCGCTACCTGCGCAAGCTGGCGGACAAGGACCTGGCGCTCGACCGCACCATGATCCCGCTGGGCTCGTGCACCATGAAGCTCAACGCCGCCAGCGAAATGATCCCGGTGACCTGGGCCGAATTCGGCGCCCTGCACCCGTTTGCCCCGGCCGAGCAGAGCGCCGGCTACCAGCAACTGACCTCTGAGCTGGAAGCGATGCTTTGCGCCGCCACCGGCTACGACGCGGTGTCCCTGCAGCCGAACGCCGGCTCCCAGGGTGAATACGCCGGCCTGCTGGCGATCCGCGCCTACCACCAGAGCCGTGGCGACGAGCGCCGCGACATCTGCCTGATCCCGTCGTCGGCCCACGGCACCAACCCGGCCACCGCCCACATGGCCGGCATGCGCGTGGTGGTGACCGCGTGCGACGCCCGCGGCAACGTCGACATCGAAGACCTGCGCGCCAAGGCCATCGAGCACCGCGAGCACCTCGCCGCGCTGATGATCACCTACCCGTCCACCCACGGCGTGTTCGAGGAAGGCATCCGCGAAATCTGCGCGATCATCCACGACAACGGCGGCCAGGTGTACATCGACGGCGCCAACATGAACGCCATGGTCGGCCTCTGCGCACCGGGCAAGTTCGGCGGCGACGTGTCGCACCTGAACCTGCACAAGACTTTCTGCATCCCTCACGGCGGCGGCGGCCCTGGCGTCGGCCCGATCGGCGTCAAGTCGCACCTGGCCCCGTTCCTGCCCGGCCACGCCGAGATGGCGCGCAAGGAAGGCGCGGTCTGCGCGGCGCCGTTCGGCAGCGCCAGCATCCTGCCGATCACCTGGATGTACATCCGCATGATGGGCGGCGCCGGCCTCAAGCGCGCCTCGCAGCTGGCGATCCTCAACGCCAACTACATCTCGCGCCGCCTCGAAGAGCACTACCCGGTGCTCTACACCGGCAGCAACGGCCTGGTGGCCCACGAGTGCATCCTGGACCTGCGTCCGCTCAAGGACAGCAGCGGCATCAGCGTCGATGACGTCGCCAAGCGCCTGATCGACTTCGGCTTCCACGCCCCGACCATGTCGTTCCCGGTGGCCGGCACGCTGATGATCGAGCCGACCGAAAGCGAATCCAAGGAAGAGCTGGATCGCTTCTGCGACGCCATGATCCGCATCCGCGAAGAGATCCGCGCGGTGGAGAACGGCACCCTGGACAAGGACGACAACCCGCTCAAGAACGCCCCGCACACCGCGGCGGAGCTGGTCGGCGAGTGGACTCACCCGTACAGCCGCGAGCAGGCGGTGTACCCGGTGGCGTCGCTGGTCGAGGCCAAGTACTGGCCGCCGGTCGGCCGCGTCGACAACGTGTTCGGCGACCGCAACCTGGTCTGCGCCTGCCCGTCGATCGAAAGCTACGCTTGAGACAGGGCGGGACCGGTTCGCCGGTTCCGCCTGCACCGCAGCCCCCTGTGGGAGCGAGCCTGCTCGCGATAGCGGTATGTCAGTCAAACAATGCATCGACTGAAGCACCGCTATCGCGAGCAGGCTCGCTCCTGCAAGGGAATGCGGCAACCCAGATTCCGCTGATACCCCATAACAAGAAACCGGAGAACAACCATGTCGTTAAGCGTGTTCGACCTGTTCAAGATCGGCATCGGCCCCTCCAGCTCCCACACCGTCGGCCCGATGCGCGCCGCCGCGCGCTTCGTCGAGGGCCTGCGCCGGGACAACCTGCTGACCGCCACCGCCTGCGTGAAGGTCGAGCTGTACGGATCCCTCGGCGCCACCGGCAAGGGGCACGGCAGCGACAAGGCCGTGCTGCTGGGCCTTGAAGGCGAACATCCGGACACCGTCGACACCGACACCGTCAGCGCCCGCTTGGCCGACATCCGCGCCAGCGGCCGCCTCAACCTGCTCGGCGAACACAGCCTCGCGTTCAACGAGAAAGAACACCTGGCGATGATCCGCAAGCCCCTGCCCTACCACCCCAACGGCATGATCTTCCGCGCGTTCGACGCCGCCGGCCTGCAGATCCGCAGCCGCGAGTACTACTCGGTGGGCGGCGGTTTCGTGGTCGACGAGGACGCCGCCGGAGCCGACCGCATCGTCGAGGACGCCACCCCGTTGACCTTCCCGTTCAAGACCGCCAAGGAACTGCTCGGCCACTGCGCCACCTACGGGCTGTCGATCAGCCAGGTGATGCTGACCAACGAAAGCGCCTGGCGCCCCGAAGCGGAAACCCGCGCCGGCCTGCTGAAGATCTGGCAAGTGATGCAGGACTGCGTGGCCGCCGGCTGCCGCAACGAAGGCATCCTGCCGGGGGGCCTGAAGGTCAAGCGCCGGGCGGCGGCGCTGCACCGGCAACTGTGCAAGAACCCGGAATCGTCGCTGCGCGATCCGCTGTCGGTGCTGGACTGGGTCAACCTCTACGCCCTGGCCGTCAACGAGGAAAACGCCTACGGCGGACGGGTCGTCACCGCACCGACCAACGGCGCAGCCGGGATCATCCCGGCCGTGCTGCATTACTACATGCGCTTCATCCCCGGCGCCAACGACGACGGCGTGGTGCGCTTCCTGCTGACGGCGGCGGCCATCGGCATCCTGTACAAGGAAAACGCCTCGATCTCCGGCGCCGAAGTCGGCTGCCAGGGCGAAGTCGGCGTGGCCTGCTCGATGGCCGCCGGCGCCTTGTGCGAAGTCCTCGGCGGCAGCGTGCAGCAAGTGGAGAACGCCGCGGAGATCGGCATGGAGCACAACCTCGGCCTGACCTGCGACCCCATCGGCGGCCTGGTGCAAGTGCCCTGCATCGAACGCAACGCCATGGGCTCGGTGAAGGCGATCAACGCCGTGCGGATGGCCATGCGCGGAGACGGCCAGCACTTCGTCTCCCTCGACAAGGTCATCCGCACCATGCGCCAGACCGGCGCCGACATGAAAAGCAAATACAAAGAGACCGCCCGCGGCGGTCTGGCAGTCAACATTATCGAATGCTGATGCCTGCGCGCATCGGCAGCAGCCCACCTTCCAAGGAGTTGAAGATGTCCACCGAACAATTGTCGAAAACCCCGCTCCACGCCCTGCACCTGGAACTCGGCGCCCGCATGGTGCCGTTCGCCGGCTACGACATGCCGGTGCAGTACCCGCTGGGCGTGATGAAGGAACACCAGCACACCCGTGAACAGGCCGGCCTGTTCGATGTCTCGCACATGGGCCAGATCCGCCTGACCGGCGCCGGCGCCGCCAAGGCCCTGGAGAGCCTGGTGCCGGTGGACATCATCGACCTGCCGGTGGGCATGCAGCGCTATGCGATGTTCACCAACGAAACCGGCGGCATCCTGGACGACCTGATGGTGGCCAACCTGGGCAACGACGAACTGTTCCTGGTGGTCAACGCCGCCTGCAAGGATCAGGACCTGGCCCACCTGCAAAAACACATCGGCGGCCAATGCACCATTGAGGCGCTGTTCGAGGAGCGTGCGCTCCTCGCCTTGCAAGGCCCGGCGGCGGTGACCGTGCTGGCGCGCCTGGCGCCGGAGGTGGCGAAAATGACCTTCATGCAGTTCACCCGCGTGAACCTGCTGGGCGTGGACTGCTTCGTCAGCCGTTCGGGCTACACCGGTGAGGACGGCTATGAAATCTCGGTGCCGGCCGCCGACGCGGAAAAGCTCGCCCGCGCCTTGCTGGCCGAACCGGAAGTCCAGGCCATCGGCCTCGGCGCCCGCGATTCGCTGCGCCTGGAAGCCGGTCTGTGCCTGTACGGCCACGACATGAACACCGACACTACCCCCATCGAAGCCAGCCTGCTGTGGGCCATCTCCAAGCCCCGCCGTGCCGACGGCGCACGGGCCGGCGGCTTCCCGGGCGCGGACAACGTGTTCACCCAGCAGCAGAACGGCGTGGCACGCAAACGCGTCGGCCTGCTGCCCCAGGAGCGCACGCCGGTGCGCGAAGGCGCGGAAATCGTCAATGAAGCGGGCGAAATCATCGGCAGCGTGTGCAGCGGCGGTTTCGGCCCGACCCTGGGCGGGCCGGTGGCGATGGGTTACCTCGACAGCGCCTATGTCACCCTCGACACGCCGGTCTGGGCCATCGTGCGTGGGAAAAAGGTGCCAATGCTTGTAAGCAAAATGCCATTTGTTCCACAACGCTACTATCGCGGCTGATTGACTGTTTCTATAAGTAACGCGATTGCGTTATGCGTGCACTAATGTGTAACGCAATCGCCATAAAACAGTGCATTGATTTAACAGCCGATTCGAATATGAACTTGGCTTATAACGATCGAAAACAATTGAACAACGCAATCGTCTAAGCCTGCGCCCGCGTACCGGTAAGTGGCGGCAAGCTCAGGAAAACCGGGGGCTTCACAGGGCTTGTTTTTCCTCCCGTAGTTGGCGTAGAGTTTGCCCACTGTGTTTGCATGGGTCAGCTTGGAATCGTGACCTGGGCAGTAGCCTACAAGTTAGCTACATCCCGTTCGACGTCTTCTTACTCTCCTGCAACCAGCCCCAGTACTCTTTCATGAGAAAGAGACTGTCATCAATTTTTGCGTCAAAGGAAATAAGAAATGTCCACACGTCAGAGCGGCACCGTCAAGTGGTTTAACGACGAGAAAGGTTTTGGTTTTATCACTCCAGAAAGCGGTCCGGATCTGTTCGTGCATTTCCGCGCCATCCAGGGCAGCGGCTTCAAGAGCCTGAAAGAAGGCCAGAAAGTGACCTTCGTTGCCGTGCAAGGCCAGAAAGGCATGCAGGCTGATGAAGTCATCGCAGAAGGCTGATCTTCTGTAACGAAAAAGCCCCTGATATTGATATCAGGGGCTTTTTTGTGCGCGCGAATCCGTAAAATGGCGCTTCATTTTCCGTCCAGAGGCTGCCATGTCGAAACACCTGCTCTCCCCCCAGGGCGACTTTCCCGCCGTCGGCCTGGGCCGTCGCCTGGCAGCGATGTTCTATGACTTCCTGCTCTGCACCGCCCTGCTGATCGTCACCGGCGGCATCTACAAGATGATCCAGGCCGCCCTCATCGGCGAGGAACGCCTGCGGGTGATGACCGATGCCGGCCAGCTGGACGGCGATCCCCTCTATTCCACCGTGCTGTTGCTGGTGCTGTTCGGCTTCTTCGCCAAGTTCTGGACCCACGCCGGCCAGACCCTAGGCATGCAGGTGTGGGGCATCCGCGTGCAGAACGCCGACGGCACCGCCATCAGCCTGTGGCAGGCGCTGCTGCGCTTCATGGTGTCGATGGCGTCGTGGCTGTGCCTGGGGCTGGGGTTCTTCTGGTCGCTGTTCGACAAGCAAAAGCGCACCTGGCACGACATCTATTCCGATACCCGCGTGGTGCGGATCCCGAAAAAGGCCAAGTGATCCTTGGCGCAGAAACGACTGCAGGAGCGAGCCTGCTCGCGATGGCGGTGCGTCAGTCGATGGATTATTTGACTGACATACCGTAATCGCGAGCAGGCTCGCTCCTGCATCACGGGCGGCCGGAACTCAGGTTTCAGGCGTTGCCGGCCAGCTTCATGCGCGCCGCCTGGGTGAAGTCCAGCATGCGCTTGAGCGGGCGGATCGCCTGCGGAATCAGCGCCGGGTCGACGAAGATCTCGCCGGTGCCCTCTTTAAGGCACTTGAGCGTGCGCTCAAGCGTGTTCATGGCCATCCACGGGCAATGCGCGCAGCTGCGGCAGGCGGCGCCGTTGCCGGCGGTAGGCGCCTCGATGAAGACCTTGTCCGGGCACACCTGCTGCATCTTGTAGAAGATGCCGCGGTCGGTGGCGACGATCAGGGTCTTGTGCGGCAGCGTCTTGGCCGCGGCGATCAACTGGCTGGTGGAACCGACGGCGTCCGCCAGCTCGATGACCGACGTCGGCGATTCCGGGTGCACCAGAATGGCCGCGTCCGGGTACAGCGCCTTCATGTCTTCGAGCTGCTTGGCCTTGAACTCTTCGTGAACGATGCAGGCACCGTCCCACAGCAGCATGTCGGCGCCGGTCTGGCGCTGGATGTAGGTGCCCAGGTGCTTGTCCGGGCCCCAGATGATGGTCTCGCCGTTGTCCATCAGGCTCTCGACGATCTCCAGCGCGCAGCTGGACGTCACCACCCAGTCGGCCCGCGCCTTCACCGCCGCCGACGTGTTGGCGTACACCACCACCGTGCGCTCCGGGTGCTGGTCGCAGAACGCCGAGAACTCATCCACCGGGCACCCCAGGTCCAGGGAACAGGTGGCGTCCAGCGTCGGCATCAGCACGCGCTTTTCCGGGTTAAGGATCTTGGCGGTCTCGCCCATGAACTTCACGCCGGCCACCACCACGGTCTTGGCCGGGTGGGCATTGCCGAAGCGGGCCATCTCCAGGGAATCGGACACGCAGCCGCCGGTCTCTTCGGCCAGGGCCTGGATGACCGGATCGCAATAGAAGTGGGCAACCAGCACGGCGTCCTGAGCCTTGAGCTCGGCGGCGATGGCGGAACGGTAGTGAGCCTCTTCCTCGGCCGTCAGCGGCTTGGGCTGCTTGGCATCGAGGTGGGCTTGAACCAGAAGGCGTTCGGAAATCTGCGTCATGTTCGCAAGACCTGCAGGCGCATTCGCGCGAAAGTCGAGTATACACCCGGCTCCGGACCACTTGAGGGCACCGCCGGGAGAGTGAGTGTCATCAGGCACGGACAGCATTGAAGCTGCGCAAGGCTACAGAATATCCCGTTGATGCAAAAGATGATTCTGACCTGCGTCACGGCAGGTCGGCACCGGGTCGGGCATGCCCGAATCGCAGGCAAAAAAAAATCCGGAAATCCTCACTTGCGTGGGCCTTCCAGACTTTTTGAAACTTCGAAAATGGTGGGTCGTGTAGGATTCGAACCTACGACCAATTGGTTAAAAGCCAACTGCTCTACCAACTGAGCTAACGACCCGCTTCGTTGTGGCGCGTATAATACTGATTTTTAAGGACTATTCAACACCTAATTTGAAAAAAATCAAAAATAAGGGGTTGGATCGCTGATTCCGGCCGCTGCGAAGCCGTCTGCGCGCAGGCGGCAGCTGTCGCACTTGCCGCACGCACGGCCCTCATCGTCAGCCTGATAGCAGGAAACGGTCAGCCCGTAATTCACGCCCAGCTTCACACCGGCCTGAACGATCTGTGCCTTGCTCAGGTTCTGCAGCGGTGCCTGGATGCGGAAACCGTTGCCTTCCACGCCAGCCTTGGTCGCGAGATTGGCCATGCGCTCGAACGATTCGATGAACTCGGGACGGCAGTCCGGGTAACCGGAATAGTCCACCGCGTTGACGCCGATGAAGATATCGCGAGCCCCGAGCACTTCCGCCCAACCCAATGCCAACGACAGGAACACGGTGTTGCGCGCCGGCACGTAAGTCACCGGAATGCCCTCGCCCAGCTCCTCCGGAATGTCGATGCTGCTGTCGGTCAGCGCCGAACCGCCCATGCCGTTCAGGTTCAGGCCGATCACCTTATGCTCGATCACGCCCAGGTCACGAGCCACCCGAGCGGCAGCATGCAATTCGGCGTGGGAGCGCTGACCGTAGTCGAAGCTCATGGTGTAGCAGCTGTAGCCCTCTGCACGGGCCATCGCCACGACGGTCGCGGAGTCCAGGCCACCGGACAGCAGAATGACCGCGCGTTTTTCAGTGGTGTTCAGTTGTTCAGTCATCTCAGCGCCCCGGCTCGTCGTTCCAAAGATATTTGTGCAACTGCAACTGCAGGCGTACCGGCAGGTTGTCCGCCACGATCCAGTCCGCTAGGTCCCGTGCATTCAGGTCATGGTGGCTGGGGGAAAACAGCACTTCGCCGGCACGGCGGTCGAGGCCGTACTGGATCAGCTTGGAGACCGCCCAGTCGTAGTCCTCCCGCGAACAGATGACGAATTTCACCTGGTCGTTGGACGTCAGCAGTTCGATGTTTTCGTAGCGGTTGCGGTGGGCCTCTTTCGAGCCCGGCGTCTTCAGGTCCAGCACACGGCTGACCCGCGGATCGACGGCCGAAATGTCGAGGGCGCCGCTGGTTTCCAGCGAGACCTCGTAACCGGCGTCACACAATCGCTTGAGCAAAGGAATGGCATTGGGCTGCGCCAGGGGCTCGCCGCCCGTCACGCAGACATAGCGTGGACGGAAGCCGGCCACCTGCTCGGCGATGTCGTCGAGGGTGCGCAGGGTGCCGCCGCTGAAGGCGTAGGCGCTGTCGCAGTACTGGCAACGCAGAGGGCATCCGGTCAGGCGCACGAAAACCGTGGGCAGCCCGGCAGTCCGCGTTTCCCCCTGCAACGAGTAGAAAACTTCGGTGATTCTCAATGTGTCTTGCATAGTCGCCACGGGCGTAACAGCTAAACAGGCTGTCCGCCTCCGTCAGGCACTTCAGGCCACCCCGCCAACGCGCAGATCGCCAAAAGCGTGTTTCATGAAAAAAGGGCGTGAATTCTAACGAAAAAACCCGCGACAGGCGCGGGTTTCTTCTGAACGGGTAACGCTTTCCCAGGCAGCAGCCTTACATGCGCTGCAGATCGCGTTGGGCCAGCTGAGCGGCGGACGTGCCCGGGTATTGGGCAACCACCTGCTGCAGAATGCCTTTGACCTTGTCGGTGTGACCCAGTCGGCGTTCCACGTCAGCCAGCTTGTACAGCGAGTCCGGCACCTTGGCGTGCTTGGGGTACAGCTGCGAAACCTTGGCGAACGCCTGACCTGCGCCTTGCAGGTCGCCCTTCGCCAGGTTCACTTCACCCAGCCAGTACTGGGCGTTGCCCGCGTATTGGCTGTTCGGGTACTTGCGCAGGAACGCGGCGAAGGCCTGGCTGGCCTTGTCGAAGTCCTTGGCCTTGATCAGGTCGAAAGCGGCATCGTAATACAGCTTTTCCTTGGCCGGATCACCGGGTTCGCTGCTGGCCGCAGGCGCCTGGGCAGCAGCCCCGGCACCCGCAGCAGCACCGGCGGCAGCACTTGCATCGCCGCCGGCGGAAGAATTCTCAGGAGTCGCGGCAGGTGCAACGCCGGATCCTATGCGCCGATCAAGATCCTGGTATCGCTCCAGGGATTCCTGCTTCATGCGCGCAACCTGATTCTGCAGTTCTTCGATCACGCCTTGCTGGCGCGAAATCTGATCCTGCATCTGTTGCAGTTGGTTGAACAGCATGCCTTGTGCCGAGGCAGGGGCCGTAGCCGCTCCCCCGGCATAGGCGCCGTTCGTACCGTAACCCGCAGGCGGATAACTGCTCCCGCTACTGTTGTAACCGGAGTTGTCATCGACCACAGGAACCGCAGCCCACGCCGCAAGCGGCGCGAGGCTGAGAGCCAGGACAGTTACAGCACGACGGCACGTTCGCATATCGAATTACTTACGCAGTTCGACGCGACGGTTTTGAGCCCAGGACTGCTCGTCGTTGCCGGTGGCAACTGGACGCTCTTCGCCGTAGGAAACCAGTTCCAGCTGAGCTGGGGAAACACCTTGCAGTACCAGGTAGCGCTGAACGGCTTTCGCACGACGCTCGCCCAGTGCCATGTTGTACTCACGAGTACCACGTTCGTCGGTGTTGCCTTCCAGAACAACGCGAGCGCCGTTTGCTTTCAGGTCTTTGGCGTGAACGTCCAGAGCGCGCATGGCTTCTGGCTTCAGGTCCGAGCTGTCGTATTCGAAGTAGAAGGTGGTGATTGCGCGCAGAGCAGCTTCTTCGCTCAGGGAACCGTCAACGGCGCCGGTGTTTGCACCGTAGCCAGCGTTTGGATCGACAGCGCCTTCACCGGCGTTGTCGCCGCCCTTGGACGAGCAACCTACAGCTACGGCCATGGCCAGAGCCAGCGCAGCAAATTTACCAAACTTCAGCATTTCCATCGTGAAACTCCTAATGAACCCCAGTGTGTTAAGTAAAACGTAAAGCGCCGCGTCAGTTCAGGTAAGGGGACCAGGACGGTTCTCTGACTTCGCCTTGAGCGGTAGGAAGCGGGAGCCTCACGCGTCCGTTAATGGACACGAGCATCAAGACTCCCCGGCCCTGCTGGCGGGTGGCGTAGATTACCATGGTGCCGTTGGGCGCAACAGTAGGCGACTCGTCCAGAGTGCTATCAGTGAGGATTTTTACGCTTCCGCGCTGAAGATCCTGGGCCGCCACTTTGAAATTGGTGAAACCGTCCTGACGATGGATCATCACCAGGGTCTTTTCGTCGGCCGACAGTTTCGGGTTGGCGTTGTAGTTGCCCACGAACGTCACGCGCTCGGCACCGCCGCCACCGGCGCTGGTCTTGTAGATCTGCGGCTTGCCGCCACGGTCGGAGGTGAAGTAGATGGTCGAGCCATCCTTGCCCCAGTACGGCTCGGTGTTGATGCCGGGACCTGCGGTGACGCGGGTGATCTGGCGCGAACCGAGGTTCATCACGTAGATGTCCGGGTTGCCGTCCTTGGACAGCACGAACGCCAGGCGATTGCCGTCAGGCGACCAGGCCGGCGCGCCGTTCAGGCCTTCGAAGTTGGTGATCTGCTCGCGGCGGCCGGTGTCGATGTTCTGCACGAAGATCCGCGGACGCTTCTGCTCGAACGACACGTAGGCGATGCGCTTGCCGTCCGGGGCGAAACGCGGCGACAGGATCGGCTCACGCGATTGCAGAAGGGTCACGGCGCGGGCACCGTCGTAGTCCGAACGCTGCAGGGTGTAGCGGGTGTTCTTCTCGGAGAAGCGTTCGGCCGTCACGTACAGCAGACGGGTCGAGAACGCGCCCTTGATGCCGGTGAGCTTCTCGAACGACTGGTCGGAGATGTAGTGCGCCATGTCGCGCAGCTGCTCGGTGGTGCCGGAAACGCTGCCGTCGGCCACTTTCTGCTCGGTGGCGACGTTGAACAGCGCCCATTGCACCTGCAGGCGACCGCCCGCCGGAACGATGCTGCCGACCATCATGTACTGGGCGCCCACCGCCTTCCAGTCACGGAAGATGATTTCGCTCGGCTGGCTCGGCTGGCTGATCATGTTTTGCTTCGGAATCGGCGAGTAGTAGCCCGAGTTGCGCAAATCGTTACCAATGATTTCAGCCATGTCGTCCGGCAGGACGGCACCGCCCTGGAAACCGAACGGCACGACGGCGATCGGGGTCGCCCGATCGCTGCCGCTGGTGACCAGAATGTTCTTTTCATCCGCCATCGCGATCCCTGCCATGCAGCAGACCGCGATCAGCAATCCTCGAAGAAGGTTTCTCACAAGGCTAGATCCTCAGGTGTGAATGTCATCTTGAAGGAACGATACGGAGCGAAATCGCTCGCCTTCATTCCCTGCATTTCCGTCAATCGTCCAATGTTCTTGACCGCCGCCACCGCCGAAGCGTCGAACGGACCGTCGCCGCTGGACTTGGCCACGCTGACCGTGGTCACGGTGCCGTCCGGCAACATGCCGATCTGCAGCACAACCGTCATGCCTTTGCGTGCCGAAGGCGGACGGGCCCAGCCTTCCGCTGCCCGCGCACGAATCAGGTCATCGAAACTGCCCGCGACTTCGTCGCCCTGCTCATCGGCCAAGGCCTGCTGGCGCTGCGGCGTGTCGGAAAGCAGATCTGCCAAGGCCTGGGCCTTCTTGTCTTCGGCAGACTTGCGCGCGGCGTCCTGCGCTTTCTTCTTCGCAGCGTCGGCGGCAGCTTTCTTCTTCGCTTCTTCGGCGACTTTCTTCTTCGCCTCTTCAGCTTCAGCTTTCTTCTTGGCGTCTTCGGCGGCTTTCTTCTTCGCGTCTTCGACGATCTTCTTCTTGGCTTCTTCAGCGGCCGCTTTCTTGGCCTCTTCTTCAGCAGCCTTCTTGGCTTCTTCTTCAGCTTTCTTCTTGGCTATATCAGCCAATTGTTTCTCTTCTGCCTTCTTGGCTTCGGCGGCTTTCTTCGCGTCGTCGGCCTTCTTGGCTTCGTCAGCCTTCTTCGCCTCTTCCGCTTTCTTCGCCTCGTCGGCCTTCTTGGCTTCCTCGGCCTTTTGAGCCGCTTCTTCTTTCTTTTGTTCCGCGGCCTTCACCGCTTCCTGCTCGACCTTCTTCTGCTCCATCTGCTCGACTTCGGTCTGGCGCGCGGCGGATTTCTTCGCCTCACCCGCAATCTTCTGATTGGTCTGGGTGGTCGCCTGACTTTTCGATTTCAGCTGGTACAAGGTCGCCTGGACGATCGGCTTGGCCGGCGGCAGCTCAGGCGTCAGGGCAAAACTGACGAACAGCATGCCGAACACCAGCACGTGCAAGCCGATTGCCCAGACGCTGGGCCAGAAGTAGCTTTCCGAGGCTGACGGCTCTCGCTGTGCCTGCATCAGGGGGCCTCGGTGATCAAGCCAACGTTACCGACCCCGGCTTTCTGCAGCCCGCCCATGGCGCCCATGACGGCGCCGTAGTCCACGGACTTGTCGCCGCGGATGAAGACCTGGGTGTGCTTGCCGCCTTCGTTGCCGGCACGGATGATCTTGGTCACCGCATCCGTCATCTGCGGCAGGGTCATGGCGCGGTCCTGCTGCTTCTCGGTATCCACTTCGCTGCCCAGGTTCCAGTAGTAGGTCTTGTCGGCCTTGATGGAAATGGTCAGCACCTGGGTGTTGTTGTCCTGCGGCAAGGCATCGCTGGATACCTTCGGCAGATCCACCTTCACGCCCTGATTGAGCATCGGCGCAGTCACCATGAAGATGACCAGCAGCACCAGCATCACGTCGATGTAAGGCACCACGTTCATCTCGGCGACCGGCTTGCGCTTGTGTCGGGCTCGAGTGATTAAAGCCATTGGGATTTACCTGCTCAGTCTTCGCTGGTGTGCACTTTGCGGTGCAGGATCGCCTGGAACTCATCGGCGAAGGTGTAGTAGCGGCCCAGCAAGGTTTCGCTGCGGGCGGAGAAGCGGTTGTAGGCGATGACCGCCGGGATCGCGGCGAACAGGCCGATCGCGGTGGCGACCAGGGCCTCGGCGATGCCGGGTGCCACGGTGGCGAGGGTCGCCTGCTGGGCGCTGGCCAGGCCGCGGAAGGAGTTCATGATCCCCCAGACCGTACCGAACAGACCGATGTACGGGCTGACGGAACCGACGGTGGCGAGGAACGGCAGGCTCTGCTCCAGTTTCTCTTCTTCGCGGGAGATCGCCACACGCATGGCACGGGCCACGCCTTCCATCACCGCCTCAGGGTCGACGCCCGGCTGCTGGCGCAGGCGGGAGAATTCCTTGAAGCCGGCACGGAAGATCTGCTCCACGCCCGAGTCCGGATCCGGGTTGCTGCCGGCCTGGCGGTACAGCTTGGACAGGTCGATGCCCGACCAGAAGCGCTCCTCGAAGGTCTCCAGGGCGCGTCGACCGGCGCGCAGCAGGTTGCTGCGCTGAAAGATCATGATCCATGAGGTCACCGATGCGGCCACCAGGGTCAACATTACCAACTGCACCACGATGCTGGCATTGCTGACCAGGCTCCACATGGAGGAATGGTCGACGACGTTAGCTTCCACGCTTTATCTCCTGCTTTGAGTGTGTACCCGTGCCGACCGCGTCGGCGAAGGCCGCACGCAGGTCATCGGGAAGGGCCCGGGGTTTCAAACTGTTAGTGCGCACACAGGCCACCAGAAACTGCCCCTCGCAGAGCAGCGCATTATCCGTCGCCCGCCTGACTTGCTGTCTGAAGCGCAGGCTGGCGCGGTTCAATTCGATTACATCAGCGCTTACCAGAAGCTCGTCGTCCAGTCGCGCCGGCGCGTGGTAGCGCGCTTCGCTGGAATGCACGACGAACAACAGGTCCTCCCCGGCCAGCGCCGACTGGGCGAAGCCCAGCGTCCGGAGCCGCTCGGTTCGAGCCCGTTCCATAAACTTGAGGTAATTAACGTAATACACGATGCCGCCGGCATCGGTGTCCTCGTAATAAACGCGACAACGATGTGCGAACGGCTCAAGCCCGTTTTGCGCGCGCATACTCTAGTGCTTACTCCTCGGGTTGCCAATCGGGGCAGGCAACTGTTTTTCGTTGAACGGTGGCTTCACCGCAAAAGTACCGTCCTCGGACAGCGCAAATGCGGAATAAATCGCCACACGATGTGTATCAATCGTCCAGGGCATCGAGAAACTCGTCTGCCACGGGGGTTTCGCCCATCCGCGACGGAATATTCAGGCCGAAGTGCAGGTACGCATGCCGGGTCACCACCCTGCCCCGCGGCGTGCGCATGATGTAGCCCTGCTGGATCAGGTAAGGCTCCAGCACGTCCTCGATGGTGTGACGTTCCTCGCTGATGGCCGCCGCCAGGCTGTCGATCCCCACCGGCCCGCCGTCGAACTTCTCGATCATGGTCAGCAGCAGCCGCCGATCCTGGTGGTCGAAGCCATGCTCGTCGACATCCAGCAGGTTCAGCGCCAGATCGGCGACGGCCTTGGTGATGTGCCCCTTGGCCCGCACTTCGGCGAAGTCCCGCACCCGGCGCAGCAGCCGGTTGGCGATCCGCGGCGTGCCGCGGGCGCGGCGGGCCACTTCGAACGCCCCGTCCGAATCCAGCGGCAAGCCCAGGATGCCGGCCGAACGGCTGACGATGGTCGCCAGGTCCGCCGTGCTGTAGAACTCCAGGCGCTGGACGATCCCGAAACGGTCGCGCAACGGGTTGGTCAGCATGCCCGCCCGCGTGGTGGCGCCCACCAGGGTGAACGGCGGCAGGTCGAGCTTGATCGAACGCGCCGCCGGCCCTTCGCCGATCATGATGTCGAGCTGGAAGTCTTCCATGGCTGGATACAGCACTTCCTCGACGATCGGCGACAGACGATGGATTTCGTCGATGAACAGCACATCGTGCGGCTCAAGGTTGGTCAACAGGGCCGCCAGGTCCCCCGGCCGTTCGAGCACAGGCCCGGAGGTGCTCTTGATCGACACGCCCATTTCCTGGGCGATGATGTTGGCCAGGGTGGTCTTGCCCAATCCCGGCGGGCCGAAGATCAACGTGTGGTCCAGGGACTCGCTGCGCCCGCGCGCGGCCTGGATGAACAGCTCCATTTGCTCGCGCACGGTCGGCTGGCCGATGTAGTCGGCCAGACTGACGGGGCGAATCGCCCGATCCTGGACTTCTTCGCGCTCACGCGGACTGTGCGTGGCGGCGATCAGACGATCAGCTTCAATCACTTAAATCATTCCCTTCAGGGCGCGTCGGATCATGTCTTCACTGCTCAAGCCTTTCTCCTTGATCGCGGAAATCGCCTTGCTCGCCTCCTGCGGCTTGTAGCCCAGGGAGATCAGCGCGCTGACCGCGTCGTTCTCGGCGTGGTTGACCGGCGCCGGGCCGTCCGGCTGGTTCGGCACCAGCGCAAACATCGCCGGCACGGTCTCCCAGGCCTTGAAGCGGTCCTTGAGCTCGACCAGCAGACGCTCGGCGGTCTTCTTGCCCACGCCCGGCACCTTGGTCAGGGCCGAGGTGTCCTGGGACTGCACGCAGCGGATCAGCTCGTCCACCTCCAGGCTCGACATCAGGGCCAGGGCCAGTTTCGGGCCGACACCATTGAGACGGATCAGCTCGCGGAAAAAGTCTCGCTCACGCTTGCCGGCAAAGCCATAGAGTAACTGCGCGTCCTCGCGAACGACCAAATGGGTGTGCAAGGTCAGCGGTTCACCGACCGACGGCAGGCGATAGAGGGTGGTCATGGGCACTTCCAGCTCATACCCGAGGCCGTTTACATCCAGAATCAGGTGCGGCGGCTGCTTTTCAGCCAGGGTGCCGCGCAAGCGTCCAATCACGTTTCAGATCCTTGAGCGTTGGCCAGCCCATGGCTGGCGGGGGCCGGAACCGGGGAGGCGGGCCGACGGCCCGGGCGCTCGGCCCCCATTCCGGAAAATTGACTGCTGATGCTATCAGAGACGCAGGCGCCCGCCACGACTGCGTGCCGCCCCCAACCCGTGGGGCAGCAGGCTGGCACGGGTGTGCGCATGGCAAATGGCGATGGCCAGGGCGTCCGAGGCGTCGATCTGCGGTTTGCTGGTGAGCTTGAGCATGTGCATGACCATCATCTGCACCTGCTCCTTGTTCGCCGCACCGGTGCCGACCACCGCCTGCTTGACCTGGGTCGCCGTGTACTCGGCGATCTCCAGGCTTTCCTCGGCGCCGGCCACGATCGCCGCGCCCCGGGCCTGGCCCAGCTTCAGCGCCGAGTCGGCGTTGCGCGCCATGAACACCTTTTCGATGCCCATGGTCACGGGGCCGTAGGTCTGGATGATCTCCCGCACACCGCGGTAAACGATCTGCAGCCGTTCGTGCAGCTCGCCGCCGCCGGTGCGGATGCAGCCGGAGGCCACGTACACGCAGCCGCGTCCGGTGTCGCGGACCACGCCGTAACCGGTGATGCGCGAGCCGGGGTCGATTCCAAGGATTAAAGTCATAACGCCTGCGGGTTCGAAAAATCCACGAAATTCAAGATAACGCATTACGAATGCGGGAGCCGGCTTGCCGGCGATGACGTTGTGTCAGGCGACATCAATGCTTGATGCGCCGACGCCATCGCTGGCAAGCCAGCTCCCACAGGGCTCAATGCAGGACTTCAGTTGAGTTGGGCGGCCACATCTTCCGGGATGTCGGCGTTGGAGTAGACGTTCTGCACGTCGTCCAGGTCCTCGAGCATGTCGATCAGCTTGAGCACCTTCTCCGCGCCTTCCAGATCCAGCTCGGCGCTGGTGGTCGGCTGCATGACGATTTCCGCGTCGTCGCCCTTGAAGCCGGCGGCCTCCAGCGCGTTCTTCACGGCATAGAACCCGGAGAACGAGGTGAACACCTCGATGGAACCGTCCTCATGGGCGACGACGTCATCGGCGTCGGCTTCCAGCGCCGCTTCCGTCAGGGCATCTTCGTCGACGCCCGGCGCGAAGCTGATCTGGCCCTTGCGCTCGAACAGGTACGCCACCGAACCGTCGGTGCCGAGGTTGCCGCCGCACTTGCTGAACGCATGGCGCACGGCCGCTGCGGTGCGGTTGCGGTTGTCGGTCATGCACTCGACCATCACCGCCACGCCGCCCGGGCCGTAGCCTTCGTAGGTCAGCTCTTCGACATTGTCGGCCTCGGTGGCGCCTGCGCCGCGGGCGACAGCGCGATCGATGATGTCGCGACTCATGTTCGCGCCCAGGGCCTTGTCCAGGGCCAGGCGCAGACGCGGGTTGGAGCCCGGGTCGCCGCCGCCCTGCTTGGCCGCCACGGTCAGCTCACGGATCCACTTGGTGAAGATCTTGCCTCGTTTGGCATCCTGGCGTTCTTTGCGGTGCTTGATGTTCGCCCACTTGGAATGACCTGCCATATCTCGCTCCGAATTCTCTTTGACACATTGCCCGCCCCGCGAAGCCGCGCCGGCCGGCAAACAAAAATTTCGACCTGTTTTCCAGTCCTTGCAGAATGAAAAAAGGCGCATCCGAAGATGCGCCTTCAGGCCCGTCTTACTCAGCCTTTGGCGTTTCGCGCAAACGGATGTGCAGTTCGCGCAGCGCCTTGGCGTCCACCAGACCCGGCGCCTGCGTCATGACGCACGCCGCGCTCTGGGTTTTCGGGAAGGCGATCACTTCGCGGATCGACTGGGCGCCGGTCATCAGCATCACCAGACGGTCCAGGCCGAAGGCCAGGCCACCGTGCGGCGGCGCACCGTACTTCAGCGCGTCGAGCAGGAAGCCGAACTTCTCTTCCTGTTCCGCTTCGTTGATGCCCAGCAGGCGGAACACCGCCTGTTGCATTTCCTTGCGGTGGATACGGATCGAACCGCCGCCCAGCTCGGTGCCGTTCAGGACCATGTCGTAGGCGCGGGACAGCGCGGTGGCCGGGTTGGCCTCCAGCTCCTCCGGCGTGCACTTCGGCGCGGTGAACGGGTGGTGCAGCGCGGTGAAGCTGCCGTCGTCGTTCTCTTCGAACATCGGGAAGTCGACGACCCACATCGGCGCCCACTCGCAGGTCAGCAGGTTCAGGTCGTGGCCCAGCTTGATGCGCAGCGCGCCCAGGGCTTCGCTGACGATCTTGGCCTTGTCGGCACCGAAGAACACGATGTCGCCGTCGACCGCGCCGACGCGATCGAGGATCACGTTCAGATTGGCTTCAGGAATGTTCTTGACGATCGGCGACTGCAGGCCATCGACACCGGCGGCGCGCTCGTTGACCTTGATGTACGCCAGGCCCTTGGCGCCGTAGATGCCGACGAACTTGGTGTAGTCGTCGATCTGCTTGCGCGGCATGCTCGCCCCGCCAGGGACGCGCAGCGCGGCGATACGGCATTTCGGATCGTTGGCCGGGCCGCTGAACACCTTGAACTCCACGTCCTTGAGCTGATCGGCAACGTCCACCAGTTCCAGCGGAATACGCAGGTCAGGCTTGTCGGAACCGTAGCGGCGCATGGCCTCTTCGAAGGTCATGTGCGGGAACTCGCCGAACTCCAGACCCAGCACTTCCTTGAACAGGGCGCGGATCATGCCTTCGGTCAGGCCCATGATGTCCTTTTCATCGAGGAAGCTGGTCTCGATGTCGATCTGGGTGAATTCCGGCTGACGGTCGGCGCGCAGGTCTTCGTCGCGGAAGCACTTGGCGATCTGGTAGTAGCGGTCGAAGCCGGCCACCATCAGCAGTTGCTTGAACAGCTGAGGCGATTGCGGCAGCGCGAAGAACGAACCGGCGTGGGTACGGCTCGGCACCAGGTAGTCACGGGCGCCTTCCGGCGTCGCGCGGGTCAGGATCGGCGTCTCGACGTCCAGGAAGCCGTTCTCGTCCAGGTAGCGGCGGATGCTGGTGGTCATGCGCGAACGCAGACGCAGCTTCTCGGCCATTTCCGGGCGGCGCAGGTCGATGAAGCGGTAACGCAGGCGGGTCTCTTCGCCGACGTCGGAGTATTCGTTGAGCGGGAACGGCGGGGTTTCCGCCTCATTCAGCACTTCCAGCTCGTAGCCCAGCACTTCGATCATGCCCGAAGCCATGTTCGCGTTGCCGGCGCCGGCCGGACGCAGGCGCACCTTGCCGGTGATCTTGACCACGTATTCGCTGCGCACGCGGTCGGCGGCGGCGAAGGTCTCGGCGCGGTCCGGGTCGAAGACCACCTGGGCCAGGCCCTCACGATCACGGATATCGAGGAAGATCACCCCGCCGTGGTCGCGGCGACGGTGAACCCATCCGCAAAGGGTAACTTCCTGGCCTTCCAGGCTTTCGTTCAGTTGGCCGCAATAATGGCTGCGCATCATGGTAGTGGTTTCGCTTCTCGTAATTCGAAATTCGGTGGAGATCCTGCCGCACCCAAGCGGTGTGCCGACGCCGGAACTCGCGCGTGTCGTTCGACCCAGGCCCTAAACCCTAGTCAGATTTGTCGCCACCGGCCAGATTCTTCTTCGCGCCGGTCTTGAAATCGGTTTCGTACCAACCGCTGCCACTCAGGCGGAAACCGGGCATGGACAGCAGCTTCTTGAGTGCCGGCGCCTGACAGGCCGGGCAATCGACCAGCGGTGCGTCACTGATCTTCTGAATGGCTTCCAACTGATGACCACAGGAAGCACATTGGTAATCGTACATCGGCATGGCGGGGTGTCTCGGCGAACAGGTTGCCGCCGCATGCAGGGCCGTGCGGCGAAAGGGCGGGATTATAGCCATTAAATTCGCCCTGTGCAGCCGTAGACTGCACAGGGCGGATCAGCCTCTCAACACGGGGGCGATGCCGCGCCCGTCGGGGCCTTGAGCCCGCGCATCACGCACACCACCCGCACCAGCGCGCTGAAGTTCTTCACGCCGCCGTGCCGCAGATGCACTTCCCGGTCCACATGGGAGAGCAGCGCATTGACCGAACATGCGTTGTCCTGCGCCATGCCGCCGAGAATGTTCCAGTAGACCTGCTCCAGCCTCAGGCACGTCGCGAATCCGTTCAGACGCACGGACCGGGACAACGGCCTGATCAATGCCATGTCGAGGCCGTCGTCAAACGGGTCGACCTTCAGTTTCCCCTGCGCGGCGACCGTCCTGTCGCTCCGCCTGTCTCCATCTGCCATATCGTTGACACTCCTTTGCCATCTCTACGTTTTGCCAGGGACAATCTCTGCCCCCTCATAGAAACGCAGCCGCAAAGTTATATCCAGATGACTATTTGACCGTCGCCGTAGGATAAGCCAACGGAAAAAGTCAGAAACAGCAGACCGGCGCGAACGCCCGGCGCAAGCGTCCGCGCCGCCCGGTCAGGCCTCGAGCAGTGCGCGGAGCATCCACGCGGTCTTCTCATGCACCTGCATGCGCTGAGTCAGCAGGTCCGCGGTAGGCTCGTCGCTGACCTTGTCCAGCAGCGGGAAAATGCCGCGGGCGGTGCGGGTCACGGCCTCTTGCCCGGCAACCAGTTGCCGGATCATGTCTTCGGCGCTCGGCACGCCTTCCTCTTCCTTGATCGAGGACAGCCTGGCGTAGGTCGAATAGGCCCCCGGCGCCGGGAAGCCCAGGGCGCGGATGCGCTCCGCGATCAGATCGACGGCCAGGGCCAGTTCGTTGTACTGCTCCTCGAACATCAGGTGCAGCGTGCGGAACATGGGGCCGGTGACGTTCCAATGGAAGTTGTGGGTCTTCAGATACAGCACGTAGGTATCCGACAGCAGCCGGGACAACCCGTCGACGATGGATTTGCGGTCTGCTTCACTGATACCGATATCGATGGCCATGCTTACCCCCTAACGGCGATTGAGTTCATCCAGCAGGTGCAGACCCACTCTAGCAAGCCCGGCGATGCCCCGCAGCCCTGCATCCCGGCGCAGGCTGCGGCAAAACGTCCGGCCGCCCGCCATTGGCCGGGCCGGTTTGAGAACCCGCAATCTTTGCTGTTAAATAGGCAGTGTGTCGCTACGCCCCGTTTTCCGGGCGTTGCGCATAGGCTGATGCCGTGCGCGTGTCCAACGCCTCTTTATCGTTTCGAAGCGAACCGTGCGCCTTCAGCTCTTCCTTGTGAGCCGTCATAACGTGAGTCAATAAAAATGTTGAAAATCGTCCACCTGCTAATGGGCGCAGCAGCCTTGCTGCTGTCCTTCATACCCAGCCTGAGGTCCGAAGCCGTACCTTACCTGCAACAGCCCGATGCCCTGTACCTGGCCCTTTTCGGCCTGCTGAACCTGGTGCTGGCGCCTGTGATCCCGCAATGGAACAAGGGCCCTCGCCAACACCTGCAAAACCTGGCCAGCGCCTTGCTGCTGCTGACCGTGGTCTTGCAGACCCTGACGCTGATCGCGCCGATGCCGGTCATCGCCGGCCAGCCGGCCGTGCTGTTCAGCCTGGCCATCGCCCTGGTCGCCGTGGCGCTGCACTTGGCCGTCGGCTTCCACAAGTCCTCGCCGGCCGCCGCAGCGCCGAGCTACGACATGAGCAACCGCGATACCGGCACGGTGAAGTGGTTCAACACCTCCAAGGGCTTCGGCTTCATCTCCCGGGATTCCGGCGACGATATCTTCGTGCACTTCCGGGCCATCCGCGGTGAAGGCCACCGCGTCCTGGTCGAAGGCCAGCGCGTGGAGTTCTCGGTGATGAACCGCGACAAAGGCCTGCAAGCCGAGGACGTGATCGCAGCCCTGCCCCGCCGCTGATCCGAAGCCTCAAAAAAACCGCGGACAGCCAAGGCTGCCCGCGGTTTTTTATTGCCCGCCGAAAAGCACGGCGACACTCAGTAGTGGGGCGGCGGCGCATCCTCTTCGAAGGAGCCGATCTGGCCGACCAGCTCTTCCTGACGCTTGAGCAGCGCGGCCATCTGCAACTGCAGGCGCTCCACCACCCGCTGCTGCTCCACCAGCACATCGTTCAGCGCCTGGATGGTGTCGTCCTGAAACGCCAGACGGCTTTCCAGATCGGTAACCCGTTGTTCAAGGCTCATGGCTCAGGCCTCCAGAAACGTGAATTCATCGCCCAGCACCAGGCGCAGCCGCTCGCGGATGGCCGTCACCTGAGCCGCCTCATAGGGCTTGGCCGGGTGCTTGCCCCAGACCGGCGCCGGCCAGGCGGCGTCGTCACGCTTGCGCACGATCACGTGCATGTGCAGTTGGCTGACGACATTGCCCAGCGTCGCGACATTGAGCTTGTCGGCATCGAACGAGTCCTTGAGCACCTCGGCCAGGGCGGTGGTTTCCTGCCAAAGCCGTTGCTGGTCGGCGACATCCAACTGAAACAACTCGCTGATATCTTCGCGGCGTGGCACCAGGATGAACCACGGATAGTTGGAGTCGTTGGACAGCAGCAAGCGGCAGAGCGGGAAGTCGCCGATCGTCAGGGTGTCCTGTTGAAGTCGTGAATCTAAAGCAAACACTGCGCGCACTCCCGGCTGATCACATTATTCAGCTTAGCGGCCCGTCCCGGGGGCGGCGCGCCAAGCGACCGGACGGCAGCATACCTGCGAATGCCCGATCCTTCACGGCGAACGACACGGCATCCGGTGACGGCTGCGCTGCCCCGAGATGCGGCATTTGCGCTTTCCTTGCACCAGCAAGCGACGCGCAAGGCAACCGGACGGCGGGAGAATGCAGCCGCGTTCAGGGCTGAACGGCATGAATCCGGTACGGCCCCAAAATTTTTTGCACCAAAACCGCACAGTGGGTCTACGCTCATTGCTTCGGGCATCCGCCGAATACTCACTGGCGGGGTGAACCGGTAACGTTTTTGGTTGTCGCGGGCCGAAACGGCCGTGGCAACACCATAGGAGGAATGGCGTCAAGCCCGCTGAAACACGCGCTTGAACGCCCGTATTTACAAGGTTTTCACAGCGGCAGGCGGGCGTTTTGAAAAATATCCGCATCAGAAATGCGGTTTGTGCACGCTTGTTGCATTCGTACTCATATGGTCTATGGGCACGCCACGGGAAGTGGTTACCCCAAGGCCAAAAAAAACAGTGGCAGGGTTGCCCGATGGAGATTCAAGCGTTTTGCCAAGGGACTCTTTTTTACCGATGCTCAAGCCCTGTAAAACAGTGCTGAAGTTGCCAGTCCCATTGCATTCGGACTGTAAATTTGCGACATCTACGAAGCCGATTGCGACAGGGTCGTAAAGAAGCTGAAAGGTTGGATGCGCAAGTATCGCCAACATGGTCGGCGTGATATAAGTTTGCGCCGACACAAAAAGAAAGAGCCGCCCAGATAATAAAACCGGTGGGACGGCAGTACTCTTCTAAAACCAAAGGAGCAAATCACGATGCGCGTGATGAAGTGGAGCATGATCGCACTGGCAGTTGCTGCAGCAGCCAGTACTCAGCTGGCTACGGCCGCACCTTTTGTAAGTGACCAGTCTGAAGCCAAAGGCTTTGTTGAAGACGCCAAGTTCGACCTGTTGCTTCGCAACTACTACTACAACCGCAACAAGAAAGACGGTGCGGTGGACGACAAGGACTGGACCCAGGGCTTCCAGGCTCACTTCAGCTCCGGCTACACCCAAGGCACCGTGGGCGTGGGCGTTGAAGGCTGGGGTCAACTGGCGATCAAACTGGACGGCTCCGACAAGTACTCCGGTTCGGGCAACCTGAGCACCAACGCCCAGGGCGAGAACAACGACAGCCAAGGCAAGGCCGGCGCCGCCGTCAAGTTCCGCGTATCCAAGACCGAGCTGAAGATCGGCGACATGCAGCCAAGCACCGCTCCGGTGTTCGCTGTAGGCGGCTCCCGCATCCTTCACCAAACCGCCAGCGGTATCCAACTGCAGAGCAGCGAAGTCAAAGACCTGGATCTGGAAGCCGGTCACTTCTACTCCGCCACCAGCCAGGACCGCAACGCCCGTGACGGCGACCTGTGGGCCAACTACGCTGGCGTACGCGCCAAGAGCATCGACTACTTCGGCGGCAAGTACGGCATCACCGACAACCTGAGCGCATCGCTCTACGGCGCCAAGCTGGAAGACATCTGGAACCAGTACTACGCCAACGTGAACCTCACCACGCCGTTCGGTGGTGACACCTCGCTGAACACCGACTTCAACATCTACCGCACCACCGACACCGGTAGCGCGAACGCCGGCGAAATCAGCAACACCGCCTGGTCCCTGGCAACCGCCCTGTCCTTCCTGAAAGCCCACACCTTCACCATCGGCTTCCAGAAAGTGAACGGCGACACCCCGTTCGACTACATCGGCGTAGGCAAGAACAACCGCGGCGGCGACTCGATCTTCCTCGCCAACTCCATCCAGTACTCTGACTTCAACGGCCCAGGCGAGAAATCCGTTCAGGCTCGTTATGACCTGAAAATGGCCGAGTACGGCGTTCCAGGCCTGAGCTTCATGGCCCGTTACGTCAAAGGTTGGGACATCGACGGCACCAACACCCCAGCCGGCAGCGCCTACACCGGTCTGTACGGCGAAGACGGCAAACACCACGAAACCAACGTGGAAGCCAAGTACGTCGTTCAATCCGGCCCTGCCAAAGACCTGTCCTTCCGTATCCGTCAAGCTTGGCACCGTGCTAACACTGACCAAGGCGAAGGTGATATCGACGAGTTCCGCCTGATCGTCGACTACCCACTGTCGATCTTGTAATCGCAGCGGGTTAGTTCGCTACACAAAAAAAGGCCCATCTTGCGATGGGCCTTTTTATATGCGGCGTTATTACATCTGCTCGATCGTCTTCAAGTTCGACCATTGACTGAAGAGTCAACCGAAGAACTGTCAATTCAATCACTGCACTGCCGATTCCTGAACCACACGAATCACCCGTTGCGGAAACGGAATATCAATGCCGGCGGTCTTTAAACGGTCGCGGGACAGTTCATTAAACATGAACATCACATCCCAATAGTCTGCGGTCTTGACCCAGACGCGCAGGGAAACAGTGATCGAACTGTCGCCCAGAGTCGAAATAACCGCTTGCGGCGCAGGATCCTGCAACACGCGCTCATCCTTGGCCAACTCCAACAGCACCTGACGGGCCTTTTGCAGATCGGCTTCGTAGTCGACGCCGACATCGAACACGACCTTGCGGGTCGGCTGACGGTTGGTGTTGGTGATGATGCCGTTCGACAGGTTGCCGTTGGGCACGATGATGGTCTTGTTGTCGCCGGTGCGCAGCACGGTGTGGAAAATCTGGATGCTGTCGACGGTGCCGGCCACGCCTTGGGCCTCGATCCAGTCACCGATGCGGAACGGACGGAACAGCAGGATCAGCACGCCGCCGGCGAAGTTCGCCAGGCTGCCCTGCAACGCCAGGCCGATGGCCAGGCCGGCCGCACCGATGGCCGCGACGAACGATGTGGTTTCGACGCCGATCATCGACGCCACGCTGACGATCAGCAGCACCTTGAGAATGATGTTCGCCAGGCTGCTGATGAAACCTTGCAGCGCCAGGTCGGCATTGCGCAGGGCCAGCAGGCCGCCGAGCTTCTGGGTCACCTTGTTGATCAGCCACCAACCGATGGCCAGGGTCACGACCGCCAGCAAGACGCGGCTGCCGTACTCCATGATCATCGGGATCCACGCCTGAGACACCTTGACGAGGTTGTCCACCTCAGCATTCAAATCCATGTTCTATCTCCTGAATTTTCCGGCTACCCGGGCTATAAAAACCAGCGGCAGAAAGACCGGGCCGAAGGGGCCGGATCGTTTCTGCCGCTGCTTGGGCCTCGGACGCCTTAAACGCCGAGAGGTTCCACAATGATGGCTCAGTCGCGGAAGTTGTTGAACTGCAGCGGCATGCCGAATTCCTTGGCGCGCAGCGCCGCGATGGCTTCCTGCAGGTCATCGCGCTTCTTGCCGGTGACGCGCACCTGCTCGCCCTGGATGGCGGCCTGCACCTTGAGCTTGGCGTCCTTGATGTGCGCGACGATCTTCTTCGCCAGCTCTTTGTCGATGCCTTCCTTGAGCACGGCTTCCTGTTTCATCACCTTGCCCGATGCGAAAGCGTCCTTGACCTCAAGGCACTGCACATCGATCTTGCGCTTGACCAGGGCCAGCTTGAGGATCTCGATCATCGCTTCCAGCTGGAACTCGGCTTCAGCGGTCAGGTTGACGGTCAGGTCTTTGTCCTTGAACTCGAAGCTGCCCTTGCCTTTGAGGTCATAGCGACGATCGAGCTCCTTCACGGCGTTCTCGACCGCGTTGGTGACTTCGTGTTTGTCCAGCTCGGATACCACGTCGAACGACGGCATGTAATCTCTCCAATGAAAAGGCGCGCCCGTACAGGACGCGGCGCGCTTGGCTTGCGGTTAAAATCGGGCTCATTATAACGGGTCTTTTCCCCACCACACGGCGAGCCTTGCATGCCTTTACCCCAGCGAGCGAAAAACTGATGTCCACCCCTTGGCATGTGCTCGGCGCCGGCAGCCTCGGCACCTTGTGGGCCACGCGGCTGGCCCGGGCCGGACGGCCGGTGCGGCTGATCCTGCGTGACGCGGCGCGCCTGCGCGACTACGAAGCGACCGGCGGGCTGACCCTGGTGGAACACGGCGAGCCGGGCACCTGGGCCGTGCCGGCGCAGACGCCGGATCACCCTGAGCCCATCCGGCGGCTGCTGGTGGCCTGCAAGGCCTATGACGCCGAAAGCGCCGTCGCCCGCCTCGCCCCGCGCCTGGCGCCGGATGCCGAGCTGATCCTGCTGCAGAACGGCCTCGGCAGCCAGGAAGCGGTCGCCGCCCGGGTGCCGCACGCACGGTGCATTTTCGCTTCCAGCACAGAAGGCGCCTTCCGCGACGGCGACTGGCGCGTGGTGTTCGCCGGCCATGGCTACACCTGGCTCGGCGACGCCGCGCATCCGGTGGCGCCCATTTGGCTGGACGACCTGAGCGCCGCGAAGATCCCCCACGAGTGGAGCACCGACATCCTCACCCGCCTGTGGCGCAAATTGGCGCTCAATTGCGCGATCAATCCCCTGACGGTGCTGCACGACTGCCGCAACGGCGGCTTGCAGCAGCATGCCTGCGAAGTCGCCACCCTGTGCGCCGAGCTGACCGACCTGCTGGAGCGCTGCGGCCAACCGGCGGCGGCCGACAACCTGCAACAAGAGGTCGAACGGGTGATCCAGGCCACGGCCGCCAACTTCTCCTCGATGCACCAGGACGTGGCGAACCGGCGCCGCACCGAGATCAGCTACCTGCTGGGCCACGCCTGCAAAGCCGCCGAGCGGCACCGGGTGAACCTGCCTCACCTGCATCAGTTGCAGCAGCGCCTGATCACCCATCTGCAACGCCTCGGATTGCCCGGCGATTGAGCAGCGGCTACGCTGGCCACTTGTTCCTTTGCTGCGATAAACCCGATGCCATTGCGCCAGCGCCTCGAAAACCTGCCGGTCGGCCAGAAACTGCTGGCCGCCCTGCTGGTGCTGTTGACCACCGTCCTGCTGGTCGCCAACCTGACCTTCATCAGCGCCGCCTACTACATTTCCCAGGAAAGCATGGCGCCCCAGGCGTTGCAGACCATCGGCCGGCTGGTGTCGAACCCCGCCCTGGTGGCCGAGGCCCTGCAATCGCCGCAAAGCGCTGAGCGGCTGCTCAAGGAGCTCGACAGCTATTCGCCGCTGCGCGCCGCCGCCCTGTATGACGGCAAGGGCGAACGCATCGCCCAGGTGCAGCGCGGCGACAAGCTCAGCCTGCCCGAGCGCTACCGGCACATCGAAGCTTGGCAGTTGACCGAATTCCGCAGCAACCAACTGATCACCCTGCCCCGCCCCGGCGCGGCCCCCGGCCACCTGTTGCTGGTGGCCAGCAGCGAACTGCCGGTGGCGTTCTACACCGGCACCCTCACCGCCAGCCTGGGCATCCTGATCTTCAGCGTACTGCTGTGGCTGGTCATCGCACGGCAAATCAAACGCCTGATCACCCATCCCATCCACCAGCTCGAAGAGCTGTCGCGCCAGGTGACCCGCGAAGAGAACTACGCCCTGCGCGCCTCCCGGGGCAACCACGACGAGATCGGCAGCCTGGCCGAGGCCTTCAATACCATGCTGTCGCGCATCGAGGCCCGCGAGCAGCAGCTCAAGCGCGCCCGCGACGACTCCCAGGCCGCCTACGACCAGGCCCAGGGCCTGGCCGAGGAAACCCGCCACACCAACCGCAAGCTGGAACTGGAAGTCCAGGTGCGCAGCAAGATCGAAAAGAAGCTCACGGGTTTTCAGAACTACCTCAACAGCATCATCGACTCCATGCCCTCGGCCCTGATCGCCCTCGACGAACAGCTCTACGTCACCCAGTGGAACCAGGAGGCCAGCGCCCTTTCCGGCACGCGGCTGGACGAAGCGCTGAACCAGCCGATCTTCCTCGCGTTCGAACCGCTCAAGCCATTCCTGCCGCAGCTCAAGCAGACCGTCGAGCAGCACACCGTGGCGAAGATCGAGCGGGTGACCTGGCTCAAGGACGACGAGCCCAAGCACTACGCCCTCACCTTCTACCCGCTGATGGGCGGCGCCGGGCGCGGCGTGGTGATCCGGATCGACGACATCACCCAACGCCTGTCGCTTGAGGAAATGATGGTGCAGTCGGAGAAGATGCTCTCGGTCGGCGGCCTCGCCGCCGGCATGGCCCACGAAATCAACAACCCGCTGGGGGCGATCCTGCACAACGTGCAGAACATCCGCCGGCGGCTGTCGGCGGACCTGCCGAAGAACCTGGAGCAGGCCGAACTGCTGGGCCTGGAACTGGAGGCGGTCAACCGCTACCTGCAGAACCGCGAAGTGCCGCAACTGCTCGACGGCATCCAGCAGGCTGGCGCCCGGGCCGCGAAGATCGTCACCCACATGCTCAGCTTCAGCCGCCGCAGCACCCGGCAAATGGCCCCGTGCGACCTGCCGGCGCTGATCGACCAGGCCGTGGAGATCGCCGGCAACGATTTCGACCTGGCCATCGGCTTCGACTTCAAGGGCCAGGCGATCGTCCGCCAGTTCGATCCGGCGCTCGGCCCGGTGCCGGGCACCGCCAACGAACTGGAGCAAGTGCTGCTCAACCTGTTGAAGAACGCCGCCCAGGCCATCCACCAGCGCGAAGACGACCGCGAGCCGGGACGGATCACCCTGCGCACCCGGCTGAACCCGCCGTGGGCGGAGATCCAGGTCGAAGACAACGGCATCGGCATGAGCGAGAACGTGCGCAAACGCACCTTCGAACCGTTCTTCACCACCAAGGAAATCGGTCAGGGCACAGGGCTTGGGCTGTCGGTGTCGTACTTCATCATCACCAACAACCACAAGGGCCAGATGGAGGTGCAGTCCACGCTCGGCCAAGGCACCTGCTTCACCCTGCGCCTGCCGCTCGTGCAGCCGACCGCCAATGCACCCGAACTGAATCAGATAGCGAGGTAAACCATGGGCTTTCGCCTGTCGAAGATCTACACCCGCACCGGCGACAAGGGCGAGACGGGCCTGGGCGACGGCCGCCGCGTGCCCAAGGATCACCCACGGATCGAGGCCATCGGCGAAGTCGATTCGCTGAACAGCCAAATGGGCGTGCTGCTGGCGGGGCTGATCGCCGAGCGCGGGCAATGCCCGGGGCTCAATGAACTGATCGAGGTGCTTGCGCCCTGCCAGCACCGGCTGTTCGACCTCGGCGGCGAACTGGCGATGCCGGCGTATCAGGCGTTGGACACGGCCGAGGTGGAGCGCCTGGAGGCCGCCATCGATGTCTGGAACGAAGAGCTGGGGCCGCTGGAGAACTTCATTCTGCCCGGCGGCTCGATGCTGATCGCCCAGGCCCACGCCTGCCGCAGCCTGGCCCGCAGCGCCGAGCGACGGTGCCAGCACTTGAATGCCGTGGAACCGCTGGCCGGCGTCGGGCTGGCGTACATCAACCGGCTGTCGGACCTGCTGTTTGTGGCGGCGCGGCTGATTGCCCGTCGCCAAGGGATCGCCGAGATCCTTTGGCAGCCGGCGGCCAAGCCTTCAGGGCAGTAAAAGCCATCGCCAGCAGGCTGGCTCCCACAGTTATCTCGGTTGAATGCAGCCTCTGTGTTCACCGCAGAACCCTGGGGGAGCCAGCCTGCTGGCGATGAGGCCGGCAAGCTCACCGCAAGCTCAAGCCTGCGGCCAGAACGCCCGAATCCCCGCCACGCCCTGGGCCCCGACACCCCAGGCCTTCTCCCGCTCCGCAGGGCCGACGCCGCCCAACAGGAACACCGGCTTGCTGAAGCCCTCGATCAAAGCCTGGGCCTGTTCCCAGCCCAGCGGCTGCGCGTCCGGATGGGTCAGGGTCGGCTGCACCGGCGACAGGGTCACGAAGTCCACGCCCATCTGCTCGGCCAGCGCCAGCTCTTCGGCGTTGTGGCAGGACGCCGCCAGCCAGCGGTTGGCCGGCAACGGACGCCCCGCCGCCGCGTGCTTGCGCAACTGCGCCGCAGTGATGTGCCAACCGGCGGAGGGGAAATCCCCCAGCCATTCGAACGGCCCCTTGAGCATCAGCTGAGCCTTGCCGGCGCAAAGCCCCACCGCATCCACCGCCAGATCGCGGTATTTGGGGTCGTAGCCGTTTGGCGCGCGCAGCTGGATCAGTTTGATCCCGCCGGCGATGGCCTTCTGGATGCCCCGCAGCAAGGCCGGCGTCTCCAGGCCGTCCGGGGTGATCAGGTATTCGCCGGGCAACCGTGCCGCCGCGACGATCGGCTGGTTGGCCGCCGGGAACTCGTAGTTCGCCAGCTCCCGGGCCGTCACCCAGGCCAACGGCTGGCCTTCGGCGCCGTGGGGCTCGCCGGTGAAGGCTGCGACCTCCCAGACATCCAGCAGCACCTGCTTGTCCGGATAGTCGTGGCGCACCTTGATCAGCGGGCGCGCCTGGCCGACCACGATCCCCAGCTCTTCGCGCAGCTCACGGGCCAGCGCGGCCTCGACCGATTCGCCGTCCTCGACCTTGCCGCCGGGGAATTCCCACAACCCGCCCTGATGCTGGCTGTCCGCCCGTTTGGCGATCAGGATCTTGCCGCTGCCGTCACGGATGACGGCCGCAGCGACGTGTACACGTTTCACGACTGCAACTCCTCAAGGCCCGCCTTCTGCCAGGCCTGGAAGGCCGGCCATCGGTAGACCGTTTCAACATAGGCTTCGTCCGCCGCCGGCAGGCTCACCTGATAGGTGCGCAGGCGCACGGCGATCGGGGCGAAGAACGCGTCGGCCAGGCTGGCGCGACCGAACAGGTAGGGACCGGTTTCCGTAGCCACGGCGCGGCACTCGGCCCACAGCGCGAGCATGCGCTCGATGTCGGCCTTCACTTCCGGCGGCACCGGGTTCAGCGGCGCTTCGTGGCTCAGGTCGAACGGCATGTGGTTGCGCATGGCGAAGAAACCGCTGTGCATCTGGGCGCAGGCCGAGCGGGCCTGGGCGCGGGCAGCGACGTCGGCGGGCCAGAGCTGCGCAGCCGGGAACTGCTCGGCCACGTACTCGGCGATGGCCAGCGAGTCGGCGATGGTGCCGTGGGGGGTCTTGAGCAGCGGCACCTTGGCGGTCGGCGAGTGCTTGAGCAGACGCTCGCGGGTGTCGGGCTTGCCGAGCTTGACCCGTTCTTCGGTGTAGGCCGCACCGGCCAGCTCAAGGGCCAGGGCACCGCGCAGGGACCAGGAGGAAAGCAGTTTGTCGCCGATGATCAGGTGCAGGGACATGGTTTGGCGCCTTTTCGTCAGTGGAAAACGTCGGGACTTTCAGTGCCGGGCCGCCGTCATCGCCAGCAGGCTGGCTCCCACAGAACCTGCATGCGCAGAATGTCCGTTGCGAGAGCCAGCCTGCTGGCGATGGCCGCGACCCGGTTCCGAATCAGGTGCGGTATTCGGCGTTGATCTTCACGTACTCGTGGGACAGGTCGGTGGTCCAGATCGTTTCGCTGCAATCGCCGCGGCCCAGCTCGATGCGGATGGTGATCTCTTCACGCTGCATCACCGCCGCGCCTTGGGCTTCGGTGTAGGTCGCGGCACGGGCGCCGCGGCTGGCGATGCACACTTCGCCGAGGAACACGTCGATCTTGCTCACGTCCAGGTCCGGCACGCCGGCACGGCCCACGGCCGCCAGGATGCGGCCCCAGTTCGGGTCGGAGGCGAACAGCGCGGTCTTGATCAGCGGCGAGTGGGCGACGGTGTAGCCGACGTCCAGGCATTCCTGGTGGTTGCCGCCGCCGTTGACTTCGACGGTCACGAACTTGGTCGCGCCTTCGCCGTCGCGCACGATGGCCTGGGCCACGTCCATGCACACCTCGAACACCGCCTGCTTGAGCTTGGCGAACAGCTCGCCCTCGGCCCGGGTGATTTCCGGCAGCGCGGCCTTGCCGGTGGCGATCAGCATGCAGCAGTCGTTGGTCGAGGTGTCGCCGTCGATGGTGATGCGGTTGAACGACTTGTTGGCGCCGTCCAGCATCAGGTTCTGCAGCACGTCGCGGGAGACCTTGGCGTCGGTGGCGATGTAGCCGAGCATGGTCGCCATGTTCGGCCGGATCATGCCGGCGCCCTTGCTGATGCCGGTCACGGTGACGGTCACGCCGTCATGCCGGAACTGGCGGCTGGCGCCCTTGGGCAGGGTGTCGGTGGTCATGATGCCGGTGGCGGCGGCTTCCCAGTTGTTTTCCGACAGGTCGTCCAGGGCGGCCTGCAGCGCGCCTTCGATCTTCTCGACCGGCAGCGGCTCGCCGATCACGCCGGTGGAGTACGGCAGCACCAGGCTGGCGTCCACGCCGGTCAGTTCGGCCAGCTTGGCGCAGGTGCGCTCGGCGGCGGCCAGGCCCGGCTCGCCGGTGCCGGCGTTGGCGTTGCCGGTGTTGGTCAGCAGGTAACGCACCGGATTCTTCACGCGCTGCTTGGCCAGGATCACCGGCGCTGCGCAGAAAGCGTTCAACGTGAACACGCCGGCCACGGTGGAGCCTTCGGCACAGCGCATCACGACGACATCCTTGCGCCCCGGGCGCTTGATGCCGGCCGAGGCGATACCGAGTTCAAAACCGGCAACCGGGTGCAACGTTGGCAAAGGACCAAGACCAACAGCCATGAATGCGCTCCTCAATCAGTAATGTCAGCACCGCCACACGGAAAAGCGGCGGGATAAATGGCAAAACGCCGCGACGGCTGATGCCGGTCGCGGCGCGGGTATTTCAGCGATTGAAACGGGTTTTACTGGATCTGCCCGTGGCAATGCTTGAATTTCTTGCCCGAACCGCAATAGCACAGCTCGTTGCGGCCCAGTTTCTGCTCGTTGCGAACCGGCGCGGCGGCGAGGGCCACGTCGACCTCTTCACCCACTTCTTCCGGCTGCGCTTCCAGGCCGGGGGCCTCGGCGTGCTGGAACTGCATGCGGGCGGCCAGCGCTTCGGCTTCCTGGCGCAGACGGGCCTCTTCCTCGGCCGGGTCTTCGCGGCGCACCTGAACGTGCGACAGCACACGGATCGAGTCGCGCTTGATCGAATCCAGCAGTTCGGAGAACAGCGTGAAGGACTCGCGCTTGTACTCCTGCTTCGGGTTCTTCTGGGCATAGCCGCGCAGGTGGATGCCGTGGCGCAGGTGATCCATGGTCGACAGGTGGTCTTTCCACAGGTCGTCCAGCACCCGCAGCACGATCTGCTTCTCGAAGGAACGCAGGGCGTCGGCGCCGGCCTGGTCTTCCTTCTCGTTGTAGGCGGCGACCAGCTCGTTCAGCAGCTTCTCGCGCAGGGTCTCTTCGTACAGGTGATCGTCTTCGTCGAGCCATTTCTGGATCGGCAGCGATACGCCGAAGTCGCTCTGCAACGCGGCTTCCAGGCCGGCCACGTCCCACTGCTCCGGCAGCGACTGCGGCGGGATGTGGGCGCTGACGGTGGCGTTGAGCACGTCCTGGCGGAAGTCGGCGATGGTCTCACCGACGTTGTCGGCGGCCAGCAACGTGTTGCGCATGTGATAGATCACTTTACGCTGTTCGTTGTTGACGTCGTCGAACTCCAGCAGTTGCTTGCGGATGTCGAAGTTGCGGCCTTCGACCTTGCGCTGCGCCTTTTCGATGGCGTTGGTCACCATGCGGTGCTCGATCGCCTCGCCCGGCTGCATGCCCAGGGCCTTCATGAAGTTCTTCACCCGGTCGGAGGCGAAGATGCGCATCAGGCTGTCTTCCAGCGACAGGTAGAAGCGGCTGGAGCCGGCGTCGCCCTGACGGCCGGCACGGCCACGCAGCTGGTTGTCGATACGGCGGGATTCGTGACGTTCGGAGGCGATCACCTGCAGACCGCCCGCCTCCAGCACTTGCTGGTGACGCTTCTGCCAGTCGGCCTTGATCTGGGCGATCTGCTCAGGGGTCGGGTTTTCCAGCGAAGCGACTTCCACTTCCCAGTTGCCGCCCAACAGGATGTCGGTACCGCGACCGGCCATGTTGGTGGCGATGGTCAGCGCGCCCGGACGACCGGCCTGGGCGATGATTTCCGCTTCCTTCTCGTGGAACTTGGCGTTCAGCACCTTGTGCTCGATGCCTTCCTTCACCAGCAGGTTGGACATGTGCTCGGACGTTTCGATGGTGGCCGTACCGACCAGCACCGGACGGCCGGCCGCCATGCTTTCCTTGATGTCGTTGACGATCGCCGCGTATTTCTCTTCGGCGGTCAGGAACACCAGGTCGTTGTAGTCCTTACGGGCCAACGGCTTGTTGGTCGGAATCACGATCACCGGCAGGTTGTAGATCTGGTGGAACTCGAACGCTTCGGTGTCGGCCGTACCGGTCATGCCGGACAGTTTGGTGTACAGACGGAAGTAGTTCTGGAACGTGGTCGAGGCCAGGGTCTGGCTTTCGGCCTGGATGTTCAGGTTTTCCTTGGCTTCGATGGCCTGGTGCAGGCCCTCGGACAGACGGCGGCCCGGCATGGTGCGGCCGGTGTGCTCGTCGACCAGCACGACCTGGCCGTCCTGCACGATGTACTCGACGTTGCGGTGGAACAGCTTGTGCGCACGCAGGCCGGCGTAGACGTGGGTCAGCAGGCTCAGGTTGTGCGCCGAGTACAGGCTCTCGCCTTCGGCCAGCAGGCCGATGCTGGTCAGCTGGTCTTCGATGAACTGGTGGCCGGCCTCGTTGAGTTCGACCTGGCGGGTCTTCTCGTCAACGGTGTAGTGGCCTTCCTGGGTGACTTCGCCTTCGACCTCTTCGACGTGCAGCTTGAGTTTCGGGATCAGTTTGTTGATCTCGATGTACAGCTTGGAACTGTCCTCGGCCTGGCCGGAGATGATCAGCGGGGTACGGGCTTCGTCGATGAGGATGGAGTCGACTTCGTCGATCACGGCAAAGTTGAGTTCGCGCTGGAATTTCTCTTCCATGCTGAACGCCATGTTGTCGCGCAGGTAGTCGAACCCGAATTCGTTGTTGGTGCCGTAGGTGATGTCGGCGGCGTAGGCCAGACGCTTTTCCTCAGGCGGCTGGAACGGCGTGACGATACCGACGGTCAGGCCGAGGAACTCGTACAGCGGACGCATCCAGTTGGCGTCGCGGCGGGCCAGGTAGTCGTTCACCGTCACCACATGCACGCCCTTGCCGGACAGCGCGTTGAGGTAAACGCCCAGGGTGCCCACGAGGGTCTTGCCCTCACCAGTGCGCATTTCGGCGATCCGGCCTTCGTGCAGGGTCATGCCGCCGATCAGCTGAACGTCGAAGTGACGCATGCCCATGACGCGCTTGCCGGCTTCGCGGGCGACCGCGAACGCTTCGGGCAGCAGCTTGTCGAGGGTTTCCCCTTTGGCGATGCGGTCCTTGAACTCGGCAGTCTTGGCGCGCAGTTGATCGTCCGAAAGGGCGACCATCTTCTCTTCGAAGGCATTGACGAGTTGCACCGTCTTGAGCATGCGTTTGACTTCACGCTCGTTCTTGCTTCCAAAAAGTTTCTTTAACAAAGGCGCAAACATATCGGCAGGATCTTCCACACTAAAGGGATGGAGGGCGGCCCCGTGAGTCGCCCGTGCAGCCCTCATGGCCGCATGCGAACGAGCATTCTACCCGGAAACGGTGGTGAGGAAAGTGGCGATGTTCCACGATGCTGGCACTGCGCTTTGACGGGGCTCACTTAAAATAGGGGCGTTTTGCTCGACTTCAAGCCGTACGGCACTTAAGTCAGTCGGTGATTTAAGGGGCAAAGCAGAGGCAAAAGCAATGGGGCGAGTGCGTGAGCCGCTTCCTGACAACCTTCCTGCTAACATAGTGCCCCCGTCAATTTCGGTGTTCGATCATGGCATTTCGCCCGCACACAGCCAAGGCACCCGCTGTCCTGCTTCGCGAAGCCAGGCCGCTGAAGGCCATCCTCAACCACGCCCAACGCCTGGGGCACCTGCAGCGCCTGCTCGAAACCCAGTTGCAGCCCGCCGCCCGCGAGCACTGCCATGTGGCCAAGTGGCGTGAAGGGGATTTGTTGCTGATTGTCACCGACGGCCACTGGGCGACCCGCCTGCGCTATCAGCAAAAACGCCTGCAACGGCAATTGCAGATGTTCGACGAGTTCGCCGGGCTGACGCGGATTCTGTTCAAGGTGCAACCACCGACCGTCCAGCGCGGGCCGAGCGAACACAGCGTCGACCTGTCGACGGATGCGGCGGCGACCCTTCAGTCCACCGCCGAGGGGATCAGCGACCCGAACCTGCGGGCGGCGCTGGAGCGGCTGGCGGCACACGCCAAGACCAAAGGCTGACCGCCGACCTGCTGGCGATGGCGGCGCCGGTCAGCGCCGCTTGCTGCCCCCCAGCAAAGAGCCCATCAAGCCGCGCACCAATTGCTTGCCCAACTGGTTCGCCGCCTGTCGCATCGCCGATTTCAGCGCCTGACCCGCCGCCGTGCCGAGGAATTCCCCGGCGCGGTCGGCCAGGCTCGGTTCCTCTGCCGCCGGTTTGCCCGGCGCCGCTTCGGCCTCCGGCGCCAGCCCCTTGCGGCCCATCAGGATCTCGTAGGCCGACTCGCGGTCGATGGGCTTGTCGTAACGCCCCTTGAACGGCGATCCGCCGATCAGCACGGTGCGTTCGGTCTCGGTCAATGGCCCGATCCGCGATTGCGGCGGCGCCACCAGCACGCGCTGCACCGTCTCCGGGGTGCCTTTTTCCTGCAAGGTGCCGACCAGCGCTTCGCCGATGCCAAGCTCGGTCAGCACCGTCAGGGTGTCGAACGCAGGATTGGGCCGGAAGCCGTCCGCCACCGCCCGCAGGGACTTCTGTTCCTTGGCGGTGAAGGCCCGCAGGCCGTGCTGGATGCGCAGGCCCAACTGCGCCAGCACATCGTCCGGCAGGTCGCCCGGCGACTGGGTGACGAAATACACCCCCACGCCCTTGGAGCGGATCAGCCGCACCACCTGCTCCAGCCGATCCTGCAAGGCCTTGGGCGTATCGGTGAACAGCAAATGGGCCTCGTCGAAGAACAGCGCCAGCAGCGGCTTGTCGGCGTCGCCGCGCTCGGGCAACTGCTCGAACAACTCGGCCAGCAGCCACAGCAGGAAGGTCGCGTACACCTTCGGCGCCTCGTGCACCAGGCGGCTGGCGTCGAGCAGATGAATGCGCCCGCGCCCGTCGGCCGCCGGCTGCAGGATGTCTTCGAGCTGCAGCGCCGGCTCGCCGAACAGCGCTTCGGCGCCCTGCTGCTCCAGCGTCGCCAGACGCCGCAGCAGCGCTTGACTCGAGCCGGTGGTGAACAGTGCCGCATCCTCGCCCAACAGTTGCGGGTTGTCCTTGAGGTGGTTGAGCAGCGCCTTCAGGTCTTTCAGATCCAGCAACAGCAGCCCTTCGCGATCCGCCACCTTGAACGCCGCGTACAACGCCGACTGCTGGCTGTCGGTGAGTTCCAGCAGGCTGCCGATCAGCAGCGGGCCCATTTCGCTCAAGGTGGTGCGCAACGGATGACCGGACTGACCGTGGATGTCCCACAGCGTCACCGGATAGGCCTGAGGGGTGTGGTTCAGCCACGGCATGCCGGCGATGCGCTCGGCGACCTTGCCCTGAGGATTGCCGGCGGCCCCGAGGCCGCACAGGTCACCCTTGACGTCGGCGGCGAACACCGCGACCCCGGCGTCGCTGAACGCTTCGGCCAGGCGCTGCAAGGTGACGGTCTTGCCGGTGCCGGTGGCGCCGGCCACCAGGCCGTGGCGGTTGGCCAGGCGCATGGCCTGGGCGATCGGTTGCCCGGCGAGATCGGCGCCGATTACGAGTTGCAGAGAGTCAGGCATTTTGTCACCTAATGGTTAATCTTTGATTCTGCATGGCCGATACATAAAGGCGAGAGACCCAGCCACAAGCTTGGTCTGACATTTCCCTAAGGAGAGACGGAAATATCAGCTTACTTTCACCCTTGCCCATTCTGCGCGCTTCCATAAAAGCACGTCCTGGACATTAAGACCTTAGCGGAACCCCAAGCCATGAACAAAAACCTGCGCTTCAGCCATAAAATCCTGCTTGCCGCCGCCCTCATCGTCATCGCCGCCTTCGCCTCGTTCACGCTGTACAACGACTGGCTGCAACGCAACGCGATCCGCGAGGACCTGAACAACTACCTCAACGAGATGGGCGAGGTCACCGCCGGCAACATCCAGACCTGGCTCAACGGCCGCATCCTGCTGATCGAGAACGCCGCCCAGAACATCGCCATCAACTCGGAACCTTCGACGGTCGCCGGTCTGCTGGAACAGAAAGCCCTGACGTCGACGTTCATGGCTTCCTACCTGGGCGATGCCACCGGCCACTTCACCATCCGCCCGGACGCCAAGATGCCGGACGGCTTCGACCCCCGCGTCCGCCCCTGGTACAAGGGCGCCGAGGGCAGCAGCACCTCGACCCTGACCGAACCCTACATCGACGCGGCCACCGGCCAGTTGATCATTTCCATCGCCACGGCCTCGAAAAAGGCCGGTCAGAGCGTGGGCGTGGTCGGCGGCGACCTGAGCCTGCAAACCCTGATCGACACCCTCGCCGCCCGTGACTTCGACGGCATGGGCTATGTGTTCCTGGTCAGCGCCGACGGCAAGATCCTGGTGCACCCGGACAAGGCCCTGGTGATGAAATCGCTCAAGGAAGCCTACCCGCAGGACACCCCGCGCATCAGCAGCGACTTCAGCGAAGTCACCGTCGACGGCAAGACCCGCATCGTCACCTTCACCCCGATCAAGGGCCTGCCGTCGGTGAACTGGTACATCGGCCTGTCGGTGGACAAGGACAAGGCGTTCTCGATGCTCAGCCAGTTCCGCACCTCGGCCGTGATCGCGACCGTGATCGCGGTGGCAATCATCATCGCCCTGCTCGGCATGCTGATCCGCATCCTGATCCAGCCGCTGCACGTCATGACCCGCGCCATGGAAGACATCGCCGACGGCGAAGGCGACCTGACCAAGCGCCTGACCATCCAGAACCAGGACGAGTTCGGCGTGCTCGGCACCGCGTTCAACCGTTTCGTGGAGCGCATCCACGGTTCGATCCGCGAAGTGTCCTCGGCCACCGGCCAAGTCAACGAAGTCGCCCTGCGGGTGGTCGCAGCGTCCAACTCGTCGATGTACAACTCCGACCAGCAGGCCTCGCGCACCAACAGCGTGGCCGCCGCGATCAACCAGCTCGGCGCCGCCGCCCAGGAAATCGCCCGCAACGCCGCGCAAGCCTCGACCCAGGCCAGCGACGCGCGCAACCTGGCCGAAGACGGTCAGCAGGTGGTGGACCGCAGCATCAAGGCGATGAACCAATTGTCGAGCATGCTCAGCGCGTCGAGCACCAATATCGAATCGCTCAACAGCAAGACCGTGAACATCGGCCAGATCCTGGAAGTGATCACCAGCATTTCCCAGCAGACCAACCTGCTGGCGCTCAACGCCGCCATCGAAGCGGCCCGTGCCGGCGAGGCGGGCCGCGGCTTCGCCGTGGTGGCCGACGAAGTGCGCAACCTGGCGCACCGCACCCAGGAGTCGGCGCAACAGGTGCAGACCATGATCGAGGAGCTGCAGGTCGGCGCCCGGGAATCCGTCAGCACCATGAGCGACAGCCAGCGCCACAGTCAGGACAGCGTGGAGATCGCCAACCAGGCCGGCGAACGCCTGAGCAGCGTGACCCAGCGCATCGGCGAGATCGACGGCATGAACCAGTCGGTGGCCACCGCGACCGAAGAGCAGACCGCCGTGGTGGAGTCGATCAACGTCGACATCACCGAGATCAACACGTTGAACCAGGAAGGCGTGGAAAACCTGCAGGCCACTCTGCGCGCCTGCTCGGACCTCGAGCAGCAGGCGGCGCGGCTCAAGCATCTGGTGGGCACCTTCCGGATCTGAGGCGCCTTCACCGGCCTGCTCGCGATCGCGGCGGCATTGCCGGCCCCGATGGGGGCTGGTTTGCCGTCATCGCCAGCAGGCTGGCTCCCACAGGTTTTTGCGGCGGACACAGAATCCGCAAACGCCGCAAAAACCTGTGGGAGCTGGCTTGCCAGCGATGAGGCCGCAACAACCGACATCTTTGGCGACTGATCCAACGCTCCCACTAAAGCGGTGGGAGCCAGCCTGCTGGCGATGGCGTCAGCCCAAACACCGCCAGTCAGGTGAGGGTGCAACGCAAACCACTGCGGCGCTAACGCTCCACCGACTCCCCCTCAGGCTCGTCGTTCTCCTCCTGATCCTTGAGCCGCTCCCACAGCTCAGCCGCGCCGGGAAACTCCGTCCCGTCCTCAGGGCCCATGTCATCCGGGTCGTAGCGGGCCAGACACCCCTCCCCCAACGTCGCAGGCGCTTTTGAAGTGGCTTTGTCCAGTGGATCGCTCATGGCATCTCCTCGGGGTTCGAACGGATTCTGCGGATAAAAAAAGGGCCTGGACGATTGAACGCCCAAGCCCTTGCTTTTTCAACCGACGCCTTTGGGGCCGGTCAGAACACCACGGTCTTGTTGCCGTGCACCAGCACGCGGTCTTCCAGGTGATAGCGCAGGCCGCGGGCCAGCACCATCTTCTCGACGTCACGGCCGAAACGCACCATGTCCTCGATGCTGTCGCTGTGGCTGACGCGCACCACGTCCTGCTCGATGATCGGGCCGGCGTCCAGCTCTTCGGTCACGTAGTGGCAGGTTGCGCCGATCAGCTTCACGCCACGCAGCGAAGCCTGGTGGTATGGCTTGGCGCCGACGAACGACGGCAGGAAGCTGTGGTGGATGTTGATGACCTTCTGCGCGTACTCGCTGCACAGTTCCGGCGGCAGGATCTGCATGTAGCGCGCCAGCACCACGACGTCGGCTTCGTGCTGGCGAACCAGGCGCGAGACTTCGGCGAAGGCCGGCTGCTTGTCCTGCGGGTTCACCGGCACGTGGTAGTAAGGGATGCCGTGCCACTCGACCATGCTGCGCAGGTCGTCGTGGTTGGAGATCACGCAGGCGATCTCGCAGTCCAGCTCATCGCTGTGCCAGCGGTGCAGCAGGTCGGCCAGGCAGTGGGACTCGCGGCTGGCCATCAGCACTACGCGCTTTTTCTGCTCGGTGTCGGTGATGCGCCAGTCCATCGAGAACTCTTCGGCGATCGGCGCGAACTTCTCGCGCAGGGTTTCGATGCCGAACGGCAGGGAGTCGGCACGGATTTCGTGACGCATGAAGAACCAGCCGACCTGATTGTCCGAGTGGTGGCTCGCTTCGGTGATCCAGCCGTTGTGGGACGCCAGAAAGTTACTGACTTTGGCAACGATGCCAACGCGGTCCGGGCAGGAAATCACCAACCGAAAGGTGCGCATGAGGGGGAAACTCCAGAACTTCGCAAAGGCGGCCATTCTAGCGACTGTGCGCAAAAACTGCAGTATTGATGACCGCCCGGTCCGTTTCCGGGGCGGACGGGACGCTCGCCACCGCCTGCCGTCAGGGGCGCAGGCGCAAAAGCCATGGGCGAACGGACGACCGTGAATATCGCTGAAGACTGCATCACATTATTTAACCGAATATTCAATTCAGGCCTTTTCATCGAAACTAATTCAAATAAATGACCCGGTTAAATGTTTACTTGATGAAACAGCCTGACTATTATTGCGGCACTGTCCCTGCCACCCAGCACTCCTACATAAGGTAGTAACCATGTCCTTGATCAACGAATACCGCGCCACCGAAGAAGCCATCAAAGAGCTGCAAGCCCGTCTGCAGAACCTGTCGCAAGACGACAAACTGCAAAAAGAACTGGAATTCGAAGGCAAACTGCGCGCCCTGATGGGCGAGTACTCCAAGTCCCTGCGCGACATCATCGCGCTGCTGGATCCAGAGTCCAAAACCAAGGCCCCACGCGGCGGCGCAGTCAAAACTACCGGCACCAAGCGTGCACGCAAAGTTAAACAATACAAGAACCCGCACAACGGTGAAGTCATCGAAACCAAAGGCGGCAACCACAAGACTCTGAAAGAGTGGAAAGCCAAGTGGGGCGGTGACGTGGTCGAGAGCTGGTCCACCCTGCTGGGCTAAGCTGCAACCCCCGTCGCAGACACGTCCGCGACACACGAAGAAACGCCAGCATCCGCTGGCGTTTTTTTATGCCTTCAATTTTATGGGGACTTGTCCGGATTCACAGGTTCAAACGTTTGCGCAACACCTGGACATAATCCTGCCATTGCGCGAGCACCGCACTTTGCTCAGGCGTCGCACTAAGCGCCCATTGCCCCATGGCTTCGGCAAATGATGTCAGGGTATTGGGAGCCCCCCACTCGCTGTCCGACAACCGCTGCCGGCAGAAATCCGTCCAGCGTTGTTGTTCTTCGGAATTCAACGTCTGCGCAAAGTTGCGCGCTCGATATCGAAACAACAACTCCGGCAGACGTTCATCATCGAAAGGCCATTGTTCCTGCGCCAATTGCGCAGGATCCGCCGCCCTCACTTGTTCACACAGACGCCGATCCCGGTCGCCGATAAATCCGTCGTACAACTGTTGTTCCGGATCTTCGCTCGGGGTGAATTCCTCACTGGCGTAAATGGCCGGGATCTTATCTTTCCAAACTTGCTGTGCGTCACTTAGCCGCAAGGCACGGGCCTGATACAACGCCATGTCCAGGCCAAGCCGTTGTTGATCCTGGGCACGCAATACCGACATCGGCGCCACCACCGGACAGCGGTTGATGTGGATCTGCTTGAGCGGCACCGGCAGTTCGCCTTCGGCCAGGTCTTCGCGCCGGGTGTACAGGCGCCGGCGCAGGGTGTCGGCATCCAGATCCAGCAACCCCTGCGGATCGAGGTGCAGGTCGCAGACGATCAGCGCGTTGCGGTTGCGCGGATGCCAGGCCAACGGCAACACCACGCCCACATAATGCCGCGCCGCCGAGAAGCGACCGGAAATGTGCACCATCGGCTGCATCAGGCGGATCTGATCCATGACCTTCTGTTTGCTGCGCAGTTGAAACAGCCAGTCATACAGTTTCGGCTGCTTCTCGCGGATCAGCCGCGCCAGGGCGATGGTGGCGCGCACGTCCGACAGCGCTTCGTGGGCATGACCGTGATCGATGCCATTGGCGGCGGTCAGGCGTTCGAGCTTGAGCGTCACCCGCCCTTCGTCGTCGGTGGGCCATTCCAGGCCGTCAGGACGCAAGGCATAGGCGGCGCGCACCACGTCGATCAGGTCCCAGCGGCTGTTGCCGCCCTGCCATTCCCGGGCATAGGGATCGAAGAAGTTGCGGTACAGGCTGTAACGGGTCATTTCATCGTCGAAGCGCAAAGTGTTGTAGCCCGCGCCGCAGGTGCCGGGCGCCGCCAGTTGCGCATGCACCCGGGTCATGAAGTCGGCTTCGCTCAGGCCGTCGCTGGCCAGGCGGCCGGGCGTGATGCCGGTGATCGCGCACGCCGCCGGATGCGGCAGGATGTCGTCGCTGGGCCGGCAATAGAGATTGACCGGCTCGCCGATCTCGTTGAGCGCGTGGTCGGTGCGGATGCCGGCCACCTGCAGCGGGCGGTCGCTGCGCGGGTTGATGCCGGTGGTCTCGTAGTCGTACCAGAAGATGGAAGTCACGGGGTGTTCCTGAACTGAAGATCGGCGAAGTCTAGGCGCTCGAACGCCGTCACGACCAGCGCGGCATCATTCAGGCACATTTCGCGGCGCGGTGTGCAATACATAGTTATGTCGTTTTCCCCCAAGAGGCTGCTAGCATCGGACGCACTCGTATCCCCATCCGGCGACATCTCAGGTAGCCCATGTTCGAGCCTTCAGCACCGCCAAGGAAAGCACCGCTGGTTACGCCGCAGGACACCCGGCATCAGGTCGAGACGCCGGAAGGCATCGACCTGCCTTTGCGCCCGGCAGGGCTGCCGGTGCGCGCGGTGGCATTCGCCATCGACCTGGCCCTGCGGGGAGCGGCGCTCGGCGTCCTGTTCATGGCGCTGGCGGCATTGGGCAGGCTCGGCATGGGCCTGGGCTCGCTCCTGCTGTTCGGGGTGAGCTGGTGGTACATGGTGCTGTTCGAGGTGCTGCGCCAGGGCCGGTCGCCGGGCAAGCAGTGGATGGGCCTGCGGGTGGTGCACGACGACGGCACGCCGGTCGGCTGGTCGGCCTCGCTGCTGCGCAACCTGCTGCGCGTCGTCGACCTGATGCCGTTCGGCTACTTCCTCGGCGCCCTCAGTTGCCTGCAGCACCCGACCTTCAAACGCCTGGGCGACATCGCCGCCGGCACGCTGGTGGTCTACGGCGAAACCCCGCCCCGACCTCCGTCATTGCCTGAGGCTGTTCCCCGCCTGTGTCCGGTGCCCCTCACCTTGAGCGAGCAACGCGCCCTGCTCGGTTTCGCCGAACGCCAAAGCGAGCTGTCGCCGGCACGGGTCAACGAACTCGCCGCCCTGCTCGCCCAGCCGCTGCACATCAGCGCACCGAAGGCGGTCGGCGAGCTCAACGGCATCGCCCGCGGCCTGCTGGGCCCGACATGAAGCAGAACCTCTTCGAAAACCGCCACAAGGCCGAATGGGAGCGTTTCGCGCTGACGCTCGAACGCCTGGAGCGAGGCAAGGACACGTCGCAGGTGGCCGGTTTCCCCAAGGCCTACCGCCGGCTCTGCCAGCACCTGGCCCTGGCTCAGGAGCGGGGCTACAGCAGTTTCCTGATCGACTCGCTGCAGCAGCAGGCGCTGCGCGGTCATCAGCAGTTGTACCGTCAGCGCAGCCGGGCCGGCGCCGGTCTGGCGGGGTTCGTCCTTGCCGGGTTTCCCCGCACTGTGCGCGATGAATGGCGGTTCGTGCTGACCGCCGCCCTGCTGTTCTTCGCCAGCCTGATCGGCTTCGGTGTGCTGGTGCGGCTGTTCCCTGACCTGGCGTACGCCCTGATTCCCGCCGACCAGGTGCGCGAAGTGCAAAGCATGTACGACCCGGCCGCCGGTCATCTCGGGCGGCCGACCGAACGGGCGGCCAGCGAAGACTGGGTGATGTTCGGCTATTACGTCATGCACAACATCGGCATCGCCTTCCAGACCTTCGCCAGCGGGCTGCTGCTCGGGCTGGGCAGCGTTTTCTACCTGGTCTACAACGGCCTGTTCATCGGTGCGGTGGCCGGGCACCTGAGCGCCATCGGTTTCGGCCAGCCGTTCTGGTCGTTCGTGATCGGCCACGGCGCCTTCGAGCTCACGGCCATCGCCCTGTCCGGGGCGGCGGGGCTGAAGCTGGGCTGGGCCTTGGTCGCCCCCGGGCGCCTGACCCGCGGCGAAGCGCTCAGGCACGCGGCGCGCCAAAGCGTGTCGCTGGTGTGCGGGGTCATGCTGTTCCTGCTGATCGCGGCCTTCATCGAGGCCTACTGGTCCTCGCGCGCCACCGTGGCGCCGCTGACCAAGTACGGGGTCGGCGCAGGGCTTTGGGCCTTGGTGGCCGCCTATCTGCTGTTTGCCGGAAAGGCCCGCCATGCGCCTGAGTGACGCCACCGTGGCGATCCGTCCGCGCTCGACCTGGGAAGCCATGGATCTGGGCGTGCTGATGAGCCAGCGGCACCGGCGCCTGCTGATGACCAGTTGGGCCCTCGTCACCTTGCCGTTGTTCGCCCTGCTGAGCCTGTCGCTGTGGCGTTCGCCGTCGCTGGCCCTGTTCATCTTCTGGTGGCTGAAGCCGGCCTACGAACGCTTGCCGCTGTATATCCTCTCCAGGGCCCTGTTCGGTGAAACGCCGACCCTGAGACAGACGCTGCGGGAATGGCCGCGCCTGCTCAAGCCGCAGTTGCTCGCCAGCCTGACCTGGCGCCGCCTGAGCCTGAGCCGCAGCTTCCTGCTGCCGGTGGTGCAGCTCGAAGGCCTGTCCGGCAGCGCGCGCCAGCAGCGTCTGCGGGTGCTGCTGCAACGCAATGCCGGGGCGGCGCAGTGGCTGACGATCATCGGCGTCCATCTCGAAACGGCGCTGTGGATCGGTCTGATGGTGCTGTTCTACCTGCTGCTGCCGCAACAAATAGAAACCGATTGGGACTGGCAGAGCCTGATCCTGGCCGCCGATCAGGACTGGCTTTGGCTGGAACACCTGACCAACGCCTTCTACGCCTTGGTGCTGGTGGTATGGGAGCCGGTCTACGTGGCCTGCGGCTTCAGCCTTTACCTGAACCGGCGCACCGTGCTGGAGGCCTGGGACATCGAACTGGTGTTCCGCCGCCTGCGCCAGCGCCTGAGCGGCGTCGCGCCGGTCCTGCTGCTGGCGTTCGCCTTGCTGTGGTCCGCCCCGCCGACCGCCTGGGCGGCGGAACCGGTCGACGCCCCGCAGGCGCCGCGCCTGCTGCACCAACCCCTCACCAGCCAGGCCTCCCGCGACGACATCAAGGCATTGCTGGAGCAACCGCCGTTCAAGAACCCGGAAACCGTCACCCGCTACCGCTTCGGCGACGATCCCGAACAGTCAGAGAAAACCCACGAAGGCGGCGTGCCGCAATGGCTGGAAACGCTGTTCGACTGGCTCGACAGCCGGCATTTTGACGGCCTTGCGCAATTGATCGAAGTGCTGTTGTGGGGCGCCTTGTCGGCCGCGCTCGGCTGGCTGATCTGGCGCTACCGCGATTGGCTGCAGGCATTCGCCGGCCGTCGTCCGAAGAGGCCGTCACGCCCGCACCGCCCCGCGCCGCAGCAGGCCTTCGGCCTCGACCTGAACCGGGAAACGCTGCCCGACGACATCGCCACCAGCGCCGAACAGCTCTGGGCCAGCCAACCCCGGGCGGCGTTGGGCCTGCTCTACCGGGCGCTGCTCAGCCATCTGCTGCACGACTTCGGCCTGACGCTCAAACCCGCCGACACCGAACACCAGGTGCTGGCGCAGATCGAGCGGTTGCAGCGCCCGGAACTGCTTGCGTTCAGCCGCAGCCTGACCGGGCACTGGCAGAACATGGCCTACGGGCACCGGTTGCCCGCCGCGCACCTGCAACAGGAACTGTGCGACGGCTGGCGCACCCTGTTCGGCCCGGGAGCGGCGCATTGAACCGGCTCGCGGTCAGGCTGGCCGCTGCCTTGGCCGTCGCCCTGCTGGGCGCGCTGTGCCTCTTGCTGTACCTCAAGGCCGAACCCTACCAGAGCGTGATCGACCACGGCCCCTCTCCCGCCGCGCAGGCCAATCCTTACCTGGCGGCGGAGCTGTTCCTGCGCGGGCGCGGCCTGTCCGTCACCCATGCCGAAAGCCTGGATGCGTTGCCCGGCATCGACCCGCGCCGGCACACACTGCTGCTGTTCGGCGACCGTTCGAACATGACGCCGCGCCAGGTCGAGCAAACGCTCAACTGGGCCCGTGCCGGCGGACGGCTGGTGTTCGTCGCCGAATCGCTGTGGGACGAACGCAGCGGCCAAAGCAACGACCTGTTGCTCGACCGTGTGCAGCTTCACCAGTCGCTGAGCAAGGATCTCAAGGAGCCTGCGCCGGACGCGGCGGACGATCCCTACCCCAATTTGACCAAGCTGTACCTGGAAGACGAAGACGCCCCGGCCTACGTCGGCTTCGACACCGACTTTCACCTTGAAGACCCGAAGAACCTGGCCCAGGCCTGGGCCAACAGCGGCAGGGCCACCCACATGATGCAACTGCCCTACGGCGTCGGCACGATCACCGTGGTCACCGATGCCGAACTCTGGAAGACCCCGGACATCGCCCGGCACGACAACGCCTGGCTGCTCTGGTACCTGAGCGCCGACACCTCGGTGACCCTGCTGTTCAACACGGCCCGCGACGGCCTGCCGACCCTGCTCTGGCGCCACTTTCCGCAAGCCATCGTGGCCCTGACGGCCCTGATCCTCTTGTGGCTGTGGCACGCCGGCGTCCGTCACGGGCCGGTCGTTGCGCCCGCCCCCGGCGGACGCCGGCAATTGCAGGAGCATCTGCGCGCCAGCGCCGGTTTCATCCTGCGCCACAACGGGCAGCGGACATTGCTGCAAGCCCTGCAGCAGGATGTGCTGCGCCGGGCCCGACGGCGCCATCCGGGCTTCGATCAATTGAACGTGGCCGAGCAATGGCTGGCGCTGTCGCGCCTGACCCGGCAGCCGACCCGCGCCATCAGCCAGGCCCTGAGCCCGGTGCGCAAGCAGCGCCTGTCCGGCGCCGAATTCAGCCGGCAGGTCGCCCACCTGCAATCCTTGAGGAACGCCCTATGAACGAACAGACCGAGCCCGGCGCCGCCAGCCATGCCGCCCAGCAACGCCAGCGGGCCACCCAGTTGGCCCAGGCGGTGCGCAACGAACTGCAGAAGGCCCTGATCGGCCAGGACAGCGTGATCGACGACGTGCTTACCGCCCTGATCGCCGGCGGCCACGTCTTGCTCGAAGGCGTGCCGGGGCTCGGCAAGACCCTGCTGGTCCGGGCCCTGGCCAAGACGTTCGGCGGCGAGTTCGCGCGCATCCAGTTCACCCCGGACCTGATGCCCAGCGACGTCACCGGTCACGCGGTGTACGACCTGCAGACCGAACAGTTCAAGCTGCGCAAGGGGCCGCTGTTCACTCACCTGCTGCTGGCCGACGAGATCAACCGTGCGCCGGCCAAGACCCAGGCCGCCCTGCTGGAGGCCATGCAGGAGCGCCAGGTCACCCTCGAAGGGCGGGCCCTGCCCATCGCGCAACCGTTTATGGTGCTGGCCACCCAGAACCCGATCGAGCAGGAAGGCACCTACCCGCTGCCCGAAGCCGAACTCGACCGGTTCATGCTCAAGGTGCGCATGGACTACCCAGACGCCGACCAGGAACTGGACATGGTGCGACAGGTCACCCGCTCCAGCCGTGCCGACATGCTCGACGTGCAGCCGCTGCGCACGGTGCTGCAGGCCAAGGACGTCCAGGCCCTGCAACGCATCGCCAGCGACCTGCCGCTGGACGACCAGGTGCTCGACTATGCCGTGCGCCTGGCCCGCAGCACCCGCAGCTGGCCGGGCCTGAGCCTCGGCGCCGGCCCCCGGGCCTCCATTGCGCTGGTGCGCTGCGCCCGGGCCCGTGCCGTCCTGCGCGGCGCCGAGTTCGTGATCCCGGATGACATCAAGGGCTGTGCGCTGGCGGTGCTGCGCCATCGGGTGCGCATCACCCCGGAGCTGGACATCGAAGGACTGCAAGTGGATCAGGTGCTCCAGCAACTGCTCGACCAAGTGCCGGCGCCGCGCCAATGACGCCGCCCCTCACCACACGGGGGAGGCACCCGTGAAACCGTCGAAACGGCTGCTGGTCTGGCTGTCGGCCCTGCTGGCCCTGGGTGTCCTGCTGGGCAGCCTGAGCGCGTTGGACATCGACACGCCACCCAGCCTGCAGGCGGTCAACTGGGGCATGCTCCTGGCGTTGCTGGCCTTGGCGATCCTGGATGCCCTCCGTCTCCAGCGCCTGCCCTTGCCCCGGGTGCAGCGGCAAGTACCGGGCAGCCTGGCGCTCGGCCGCTGGGGCGAGGTGAGCCTTACGGTCGGTCACGACTTTGCCGAACCGTTGCGCATCCGACTGTTCGACCATGTGCCGGACGGCCTTGACTTCGAGCACCTGCCGCTGACGGTCGAACTGCAGCCGGGCCAAGCCAGCCAGGTCGGTTATCGCGTGCGGCCGCTCAAGCGCGGCCACTTCCGCTTCGAGCATTGCGAGGTCAACCTGCCGAGCCCCTTGGGCCTGTGGTCAGGCAAACGCCTGTTGCCCGTGATGGACAACACCCGGGTCTACCCCGACTTCGCCCGGCTCTACGGCGGGCAACTGCTGGCGGTGGACAACTGGCTCAGCCAGCTCGGCGTGCGTCAGCGGCAACGGCGCGGGCAAGGCCTGGAATTCCACCAGTTGCGCGAGTTCCGCGAAGGCGACAGCCTGCGCCAGATCGACTGGAAAGCCACCGCCCGCCAGCGCACGCCGATCGCCCGCGAGTACCAGGATGAGCGCGATCAGCAGATCATGTTCCTGCTCGATTGCGGGCGGCGCATGCGCAGCCAGGACGATGAGCTGTCGCATTTCGACCATGCGCTGAATGCGTGCCTGCTGCTCAGTTATGTGGCGTTGCGCCAAGGGGATGCGGTGGGGTTGTGCACGTTTGCCGGCGAGCAGGAACGCTACCTCGCGCCGATCAAGGGGCCCGGACAACTCAATGTGTTGCTCAACGCCGCCTATGACCTTGAAAGCGGTCAGCGCTCGGCGGATTACCAGAGCGCTGCCCGGAAACTGCTGACACGGCAGAAGCGTCGGGCCCTGGTGGTGCTGGTGACCAACCTGCGCGATGAGGATGACGATGATCTGCTCGTGGCGGTCAAACATTTGAGCCAACAACATCAGGTGCTGGTGGCCAGCCTGCGCGAGGCAACGCTTGATCGGATACGCAGCTCGCCGGTGCAGACCCTCGATGAAGCGTTGGCCTACTGCGGCACGGTGGACTTTCTCAATGCACGGGCAGAATGTCATGAGCGGTTGGGGGCTCATGGGGTGGCGATGCTGAACCTACGGCCTGAGGAGCTGGGAACCGATCTGGTGACCCGCTACTTGAAGTACAAGCGCGCCGGGTCGTTTTGACCCGGCTCAACGACAGGGCTGAGTAACGTTACAACGGAAGGGCGAGATCGGAGCCTCCCCGAACACGTGCGACTAACGTTCCCCGGTTATGCAGAACGAACTTCACCTCAGCACGTCCTGATGAATCGGCAATCGTGGAAACCACTCTGGCCTTCGGAAAACTCCAGAAGACTTCCTCTCCCTCTACGGGCAGACCTGCGGGATTTCGGACGAGGACATAGCAATGCGCTTGCGCACCGATCAGGCTCTGTCCGTGCAGTTTTCCGATGGTGTAGATCTGAGGCAACGTAGCCGATTCGACAATGTTGAAATCCAGCGAATGAGGCTTGGTCACGTCAATCGTTGCCTGCAAAGAATACTTGCCGAGCGCTGGAGGGACGAACTCGATCAGTGATCGTCCGTCCGGGTTCGTGAAGGTGGACGGCAGCGTCACTCCCGGGAAGCTCCATTCCACGTTGACGCCGCCGATGGGTAGCCCGTCCAGGGCGGAAGCCACCGTCACTTGCGCCAGCGCCTTCCTGCCCAACCCGACATCCTGATCCGGACTGGTCAACGACGTGATCGTCGGCACCTTTCTGTCGAACAGAATATGCGTGTAGTCCCAGCCTCCCAGTCCACCCTTCACGGTAGCGCCCAATACACCTTGTTCGGGATACGTAAAGGCCAGTTGCGCAATGCCTTCAGCATCGGTCAGCGACGTTGAAACAAAGTGCCCCGAGAAGTCCCACCAAACCTCGACCCCAGCCAGCGGCAACCCCGTAAACGCCGAAAGCACCACGGCTCGGGCAAGGACTCCGGATCTGTCGGGTAGAGGTTGCGGGCCGTCCGGCTCATACAGCTCACTGATTTCACGGGGCTCATTGAGCGTAAACGCCAACTCGACCGACACCGAGCCCACCGTTGCCACCAACACGGATGTGCCTGTCGTATGCGGCCTGAAACGAACCTTGGCCACTCCGTAGAAATCAGTCTGACTGGTCACGCCCTCCAGGTCCGGATGTTCCCAGGCAACCGTCGCCCCGACCATCGGCTTGCCCGTGGTAGACGCAATCACCCTCACCTGCTCGACCAGTTCCTCTCCCCAGTCGAGCACCTGACGGGTACGGCCCGTCCCCTCGATCTCCATGACCTGCGCGCCCTCCCCCAACGACATCGCATTGGCCGGCGACAGGCTCGCCAAGCGCTCGGCCCCAAGGCGCAAGGCGAAGCCACCGTCCTTGAGGTCGCCGCACCTGAGCAGGTAATGCAGGCCGATGCCGGAGAACAGGCGCGGCGCCCCGAGCCCCGGTGCCTGGAACTGCAGGCCCAGTTCGGCGGGACCGGTGCCCGTCAGGCCCAGGGTCAGGCTGCGCTCCAGCAACGGGCTGCCCGCCTCGGCCAGCACTTCGATCCGGTGCTCGCCCTTGCGCCGCGGGAAGAACGTCTGCTCGCCCCAACGGCTGGCAGGCTGGCCATCGAAGCGAACCTGCACGCTGCGCCAAGGATCGTCCGCCAATGCCGTCACCGGGAACGGACGCCGCTCCTGAAAACCGTCGAAACGGCTCAGCACCTGCGCCTCGACCGTGTGCTCGCCGGCCAGGACCGGCGCGAACCCGAACCCGCTCCAGCCGGTCTCGTCGCAGGTCCGGCTGGCCACCTCACCCTGAGCGCTCCAGTCCACGGGGGCCTGCGCCACAGGCTGGCCGGTGAACACCGATTCGACCTGCACCCAGAGCCAGGCCCGATCCTGGCCGACCACCGGATCGACGGCCGTATCACGACGGTTTGCGATACGCAGCCGGTTGTGCCCCAGATGCATCGCGTCCGCCTGCAATGCCACGCCCAACGCCGGCAGCGCCAGGGCCAGGGAAAAGTCTCCGGCCGTCGGGCTCGACGTGAAGTCCAGCGTCCAGGCCACACCGCCGTCCTCGATCGGCTGCGCACGGTCCGGGGGCGGCTCGACCCCGGCCTGCAAGTCGTCGGCGGGGGTTCCCTGCCACACCAGCCGGCCCTGCAGGCCCACCAGCGGGCTCAGGGGATTGGGCAAATACCTGACGGCATGCCGGGCCCCCAGGCACGGATAGAAAGGTTGCCCCGCCGGCGGCTGCGTCACCTGATCGAGCATCACCGTCAGTTCGTCGGCCAGGTCCGCCGCGATCAGTCGCCCGATCAGTTCCCTGGGCGACGCGGCGATGCCGGTGGACAGTTGCAGGGCAAACAATGCGCTGAAGCTCTGCGGCGCCGAGGAACTGAACGTCCATTCGAGCCCTGCGGCGGTCAGGATCCTGCCGCTGCCGAGCCCGCTGACGCTCAGCCCGATGCCCGGATCGCCCGCGCGCCAGTCCAGCGTGACGGATTGCCCGATGAACGGACTGCCCGCCACCGGCAGGATCTTCAGCACATGCGCACCGCCGCGCCGGCACAGCAACCCCGTGCCGACCAGATCCACGTCGCGCCCATCGAACAGGATCCTGATCCGGTCTTTCCACGGGCTGGTCGCCAGTGCCTTCACGGCAAACGGCCGCTCCACGGCAACGGCTTCGGCGTGGGCCCTGACCCGGGCCGTCACCACCAGGTCGCCGGCCCTCGCCGGACGGTACAGCATGCTCGCCCAGCCTCCCGCCCCCGAGCGGGTCGAAACCGTGCCTTCGGGCGTCACCCAATCCACCTGTGCATTGCTCACCGGGTCACCGTCGCCGCTGGTGACCACGTGAATCACCTGGACCCGCAGCAGCACGCTTTCGCCCTCGTCCACCACCGGAAACCGGTCGGCTTCGCGCACCTCGCCGATCCGCACCACATTGCGCGCCAGCGACATGGGTTTGGCCGGTGAAGGGTGCAGCAGCTTCGAGCAGGCCAGTGTCAGGCTGAACTGCCCGTCCAGCCGGTCTTCGCTCGACAGCGTCCAGTCGATGTGTGTGCTTTCGACGGGCTGCGGCTGTCCGAGCGCCGGGCTGATGCCCACACCCAGCTGTTCGTGCGAATCTCCGCTCCAATGCAATGAAACCTCTGTCCCGAGCATCGGGCTCCCCGCAGGCAACCGCACCCTGAGCGGATAATCCGTACCTCGGTTGGGATAGCCGGTGCTCTGCGCCCAGGGCAGTGCCGCGTCTTCGACCACTGCCAATGCATCGCTCCACGGATCCGTCGCCAGCACCCGCACCTCAAACAGGGCGCTGATCGCACCGCTGGCGTAGTAGGGGCTGTCCACCGAGGCCGCTACGGTGAAATCCCCCGCGGCGGTGGGCAGGTAATCGAACCAGGCCCAGCCCTGCGGATCCGAGTCCGCGGCCGCAAGCGTCTGCCCCGCCACCCGCCAGGTCACCGTCCGCCCGCCCAATGGCTGGCCGGTGTAGTGCGACGCCACCTGCACACCCAGCCGGACGCTCTGCTTGAGCGCCAGCACCGGGAAATGGGCCGCCTCCAGCTTGCCGAGGAACACCAGGCGGTGATGCCCCAGCGACACCGTGAGCGGATAGGGATCGGCGGTGTACTGGTTGACCAGGTTGACGGTGAACAACTCGGCCCCGTCTTCGCCGATCACCGGGCAATCGAGGATCCAGGGCAGGTCCAGCGGTTGGTCCTCACCCCAGACGGGTGTGGCCACGACCGCTTGCTGCGGATTGCCGTCGCTGGTCAGCGCCGCCCGGGTGGTGTGCCAGGCACTGTCCGGCGCCACGTTGAAGCCCAATCGGTGGGCCAGGCCCGCCGTGGCGCCCTTGCACAGATAGACTGTTTGCAGAGGCGCCAGCGGTTGTTCATCGAGGATCAGCGAAACCATCGTCGCCGGCTCCAGGTGCACCTCAAGCCGGATACGGGTGATGCAGATTTTCGACAGGTAGTCGCCGGGCGCGTTGGCCGGACTCTGCACCTCGACCACCAGCGTGTCCTGGCCGCTGAACGGCAGCGCCAGTTCCTCGCGGTACTCGCGCGGCCGGAACTCCAGCGGCTGTCCGGCGGCCAGGCGCGCCCGATCCGCCTCGATGTCGCGCGACGCACCCGGCAACAGCGCAATCTCCAGTCGCTCAGGACGCCCCTGAATGCCGACCCGCAGCCACCCGGCTTCGGCGTGCCGCGTCTCGCACAGAAAGCTCAAGACATAGCGTGCGCCAGGGGAAGGCGTCTTGGGCGCCGACAGGGCCTGGCTCACCGACGACTGGTTGCCGGCCGCCAGGAGACGGATCACGTCTTCCTGATACGCCTCCGCTTCAATCGCCAGCCAGTCCGGGTTGAGCGACCCTTTGCGCCAATGGGTGAACGCTTCGGTGAACGCCCCGTTGAGCACCAGGCTCTGGTTCGCCTGAACGCCTGACTCATTCATGGCCGCGTGCCTCTTCGGCAGTGATGTTGCCGGTGGCGCCTTCGAGCTGGGTCACCATGTCCTGCACGGTACGCAGGAACGTCGGTTCCCCTGCCCTGGCGGTGTAGCGGATGCGCACGATGATGTCGGTCAGCGAACCGAGCATGGACACCTGCGGTTCCTTTTTCGGCCACGGGAACGTCAGGCGCCAGGCGGACACCGCACCCGTGCACTCGAAGGGGTTGAGCAAGCCCTCGTCCGCCTTGGTTCCGTGCATGCCGTTGGCCGCGATGCCCAGCGACAGGGCGATCTGCTGGCCGCTGCGCAGGTTGACCTGCACATCGGCGGGCGCGACGCCTTGCTGGGGATTGTGCAGATACTTCACCGACTGGACGTTGGCCTTGGTCGCGGTCATGCTGCCGACCTGCAGCAACGTGGCACGGACGTCTTCGTAGGGCCCGGCCAGCACCGGCAGATCCACCTCAAGCGAACCGATCTGCCGGCAGTAATGCCCCGGGTGGTCGCGGTCGAACAGCAATTGGGTGAGTCGGAACTCCAGCGTCCCGGTGTCCAGCAGTTGCTGCAGCGCGGCCTGCCAGCCGTCGAGTCCCTGTTGGGGCTCGACGCGGTCGTCGAACAGTCTGCGCAGAGAGACCGTCTTGACCAACTCCAGCCGGCGCTCGTGCCGTTGCAGGTATTCGCGCTCCATGCGCAACAGGTGACCGCGCAAGTGCTCGCCCGCCGTCAGGCCGTGACGGTTGTCGAGCCAGACCTGCGGCAAGGGAATGACCGAGTCGTAATCGCCGGTTTCGGCGCTGAGCGACGCCTGGGCGTTGAGGCACAGGCTGACCACAGCGTCGTAGGCCTGGTAGTGCAAGGCCTTGAGCTGGCCGAGCAGCCAGCCGTACAGCTCGGCGTTGCCCGCGCGCTTTTTCAGGAAGTCATAGACCGTCCGGGCCTGGCCGTTGGCCCGCAGCGTCTGTTGCAGGCCGGCCTTCGCCGCCTGCACGGCGTGGGTCTGCGCGGTGATCTGCTCATCGATGGCGAGCACTTCCGCCAACGCCTGGTCCCGCAGCAGCGCCCACTCCTCACGGCGGCGGCGGTAGCCTTCGGTGGCCGCCTGCTTGTCGGCGTCGATCTGCCTCACCTGGGCGGCGACGCCCAGCCCGAAACTCACGGCATCGAGCAACGCATCGGCGCGGTGCCCGCCATTGGCCAGGCCGAAGATGTTGGGAACGGCCGCCACGGCCGCCGCGGCAGGCTTGATGCTCGACGAGGCCAACGCCAGGACTTTCGAGAGATGCAGGCTTTCCATGACGTCGTACTCGACCGCCGTGACGTTCTCGGCGTGCCGTTGCGCATAGGCGTCGGCCCGCTCCTGGGCGACGGCCCGGCTGCGGACCAGGGCGGCAACGCCAGCCTCCTGTTGGCTGATGCTCTGTTCCTGCACGGTCTGGGCATAGGCGCCCAGTTCGATCAGATGGCTTTGCTGCAGGTCCTCTTGCTCGCAGCGGTCGCGCTGCTCAAGGAAACGCAGCACCTGATTGCCGAACTCCTGCAAGGTCTGCACGGCACGCAGGGCGGCCTCGAAGGTCACCCGCCAGCGGAACGCCCCCACCGCCAGCCGTCCGCCCATGGGCCGCGGCGCTCCGGCGCCCCCGTTCGCCAGGTCACGCAGCAACTGGTTCGGATCCGTGGGCGGGCTGAACAGCGGGATCTGCAGCGGCTTGCCGTCGAGGGTCAAGTTGTTGCGCAGGTTGAACAGCCGCTGGCCCGGCAAGGCGAACAAGTCGAGCAACGGCTGATTGATCGGCGTCTCGAAAGGCTCATTGGCCAGCAGCCCGAGCCGGGGCACGGCATCGCTGCCGGCAGGGATCTGGGCGAGGCTGAAGTCCAGTTCCCGCTCGAACCGCTCGAGCGCCGGGCGCGATGCGCTCCTGCCCAACAGGTTGGCGACCGTGTCGGTCCGCCATTGGTTCGTCGTACGCGCCGAAGGCGCCTTGCCCATCAGGAACTCGGCCTGCACGTAGCACAGCTTCGCCGCCACCAGGCTGTCACGGGTGAGCTGGCGGTAGTGCCAGTCGCCCCAGGCCATCAGGTTGCTGACGTACTCGGTGAACACCAGAATCTGAAAGTGCCTGGGCGCCGCGTAACCGATGGCGTCGGGGTCGGTCGGATCCAGGCTCTCGCACCCCGGGTTGCCGGGCTTCACCAAAGGCCGGCAACGCCAATACTGCGGCTTGGGATTGGCCGGCGGCGGATCCTCAGGGTCGGCCGCTGCCTGCGGATCGAACAGGTAATGCAGCCAGTCCTGCGCCTGGCTGAACCGGTCCTCGGCGCGCAGCCGCGTCGCCACCAGGTGCGGCAGATGGAAGAACAGCTCCCAGAAAAACAGGCCATTGGCGCCGTCGAACGCGCCGTTGAGCTCAGTGATCGGGCCCGACTCGGGCGGCGGCTCGTCGAGAAACTGCGTGTCCCAGTCCAGCACCGCATCGACGGACACATTGGAACGCTGCACCAGCTCAGGCCCGAACAGCGAGTTCAGGCGGGCGAACTTGAGGGCCAGCTCCGGTTGCCGCAGGGAGAGGAACTGCGCGGCATCCAAGGTGTTTTTCAGCAGGATCGCCGGCATGAAGCCCGTAACGTTGAGGAGGGTCAGATCAAATTTCTTGTGGATGACCGTGCCGGCCCCCCAAGTGAAGGTCACCGGTTGGGCGAACGAGCCCTTGGCGCGTTTGAAGACCTGCCAGTCCGTGCTCCAGCCTCCGGCGAGCGGAAAGCTCTTTTCGATAGGCGCAGGATCGCCCGCCGCTTCATTGACCAGATCGAACTTCAGCGTCACCGGATTCCCGCTCAGCCCCGTCGTCCGGCAAAGCCCCTGGATCACCAGCCAGTCCGCTTCGCCGACGCGGAACGCCAGCGCCTGCACGTCCAGAAAGGGCGTCAGGTCGGTGGCCGTTACCACGGTGGGCACCACGGTCGGCTGGTTCAGCAACGGGTGCTGCACCACCCGGGCATCCGAGAACCGATGATTGGCCGCATGCTCCAGCCAACTGGCGTCATCGCCCGCCACGGGCCGCATCAGCACGTCACGCACGGCGGCCTCCCGCAACGAGTCCGCGTCGCTCTTCCCGTTCGTCAGCAGCACCCCCAGCTTGCCCTTGGGGTGGTGACGGTCGGCCCACACGGTCACCACCAGCCGGCAGTCCGCGGACAGGTCCTCATCGAATTCGCGCCCGGCCAGGCCCATCGGCGCCGTCCACTGGCCGTTCTGCGTCATGAAGGCCAATCGGATGTCCAGCCTGTGCGGCAGGTACTCGTCCGCCGTCCGCCCCTCGACCTTGTCGCGCCACTGGGCCCAGACCAGGCACAGGCGCCCGCTCCAGAACACCGGGCGCATATCCAGCACCTTGGCCTCGACGGGAATGTCCACCGGTTGCCATTCCCCCCACGCGGCCGGATTGATGGCGGTGCAGCTCGGCGACAGCTCGACCTGCGCCTTGCGCCAGAAATACTGGAACGGCGCCGTTCTCTGACGGCCGATGAAGTAGTAGTCCGCTTTCGCGGGGGAACCGCCGGCCCTGTAGTCCATGTAACCGCTGACGACATCGAGGTTGCAGGTCTGCTCGAAGGCCTGCAGGTAATCGCGCAGCGCCGCCTGCACGCTGTCGGTGCCCAGGCGCGTCTGGTTGAGGTCGTTTTCCAGGGTCTTGAACAGGCTGGTCTTGCGCCGGCGCACGAACGGGTTGATGAAGTTCTCCGGATAAAGCTCGATCAACTGCAGCGCCGCCCAGTCCGGGTAGTTGCCGTAGAGCGCCCAGGTGGCCACATCGTCCTTGTCGAACTGATGCTCGCTGAACCCGGGCTCCAGCTTGCGGTACACCGCATGGATGTACTGCTGGGCGCAACTGGTCGCTTCGGCCACCCAGGAACTCTGTACCGCATAGCTGTCCAGCGGATCCATGCGCAGCAGCTCGAACAGGTCGGCCGGCGTGCGCAGAAAGCCGTAATCCCGCCCGTCGGCGCCGTTGACCTGGCCGATGCAGTACTCCACCAGCGCAGCACGCCGTTTTTCCTGCAACGCAGCCATCGTGTCCTGTTCCATGAGCCATTCTCCTGCAGCGATGATCCGTCCAGACACACTCGCTCGACCGGCCAAGTCATGCAGAGCCCGTCGGGGCGGCAAACATGATGGGGTCGAAGTAGGTTCTCTTTTCGCTGGCCTCGCTGAGCACGCTGAAGGTGAAGGTGCCGCCGGTCGGGCTGGCGACGAACACCCGCACAAGCCCCTGCGGATCGGTGAAGGTCTGCCGGGGCCGGATGACGGCTTGACCGCCCTCTTCCTGCGGCTCAGCGAACCACTGCACCAGGCTGTTGGCGCCCGGATTGCCGTAGGCGTCCATGAGCACGGCATACAGTTGCGCTTCACCGCCGGGCTCCACAGTGTCCAACGGCACCGGCGACTTGAGCGGGGCCGGGAACTGCAGCGAGGCCGTCTCGAACGTGACCTGGACGGTGGGAGCCAGCTGTTCGTCGAACAGGTCCAGCCAATAGGCCGGCGTATCGGTGCCCGTCACCTTGCCCGGCAGATAGTCCGCCTTGACCGTCCCGTCCGTTCCGGTGGCTTGTGCGGCCACGCTGCCCAAGGCCGCCCGCCAGTGCACCATGACCCCGCTCAAGGGCCGGCCGTCGGCCCTCTTGAGCGTCACCGTGAACCTGATCCTTTCGCCCGGCTTGTTGGCGACGGCCTCAGTCTTGTCGGCGACGCAGCTCATCTGCACGAGTTCCTTCACCCCTCCGGCGACGCGCCCCGCCGGGGCACGGCTCTCCGTGAGGCTCAGCAACGCGTGTTCGGCGGCATCGGCATAGGCCTGGGTGTCCAACTCTTCGGGCAGGCGACCGATCATAAAGATGGTCAAGGCGTCCATACCGCTGTCGGCCGACAGCGCACGCACCCGCATCAGCACATCCAGCTGAACCAGATTCTTGAGCACCTTGAGGCCCGACGGATCGATTCGACTAACGCACTCGCGAACGTCCTGAAGGCTCCAGCCAAAGAACTCGGCCAGCCTGATCGACGCGGCCTGCTGCGCCAGCCACAACGCATCGCCCGTAACGTCAGGCAAATGATTGACCTGCCACAGATAGTCGAGCAGCTTCTGTTCAGGCTGCTCGCCCATCGCAAAGGCCCGGCTGAGCAATGTGAGGTAATAGAGCGTCCTGACCGAAAGCACGTGCCGGTCGTCCTGGTTGAGCCAGGCCTTGTGGCCGTATGCCAGATAATCGCGCAGCAGGGCGACACTCAGGCCCAGCTTCGCCACGACCTCGCTGCGGCGCTGGATGTCGGCCAGCAGGGCGAGCAAGGGATCCGGCGACTCATTGAGTCCGCGCACCGGATCCTCCATCACCGCGATCCGGTCGCGCACCTGGCGCAGAAACCCGTGAACCGAGACGTCCGCCCATTCCAGCACCGGCAGGACCTGCGCCTCCTCAAGCGTGGCGTACACCGCCACCGCATGCTGAACCAGCGCCACCTGCGCCTGCCTGGCCTGCAGGAGAACCCCCAGCATCTGCTCGACGATGACCGCCCGGGCGTCGGCTCCGATCTCGCCCAGACCGTCGGTGACCGCATGGTCCAACGCCTCGCGGACCTTTGTAAGGTACTCCTCCTCCGTTCCCGGGAATGGCAGCACCAGACCGTCGCCGTCCGCCAGCGCCCCCAGCAATCCGAGCCAGTCGGCCGCCGGCAGCGGCGGCACGCCGGCCATCAAGAGCCCGTTGTTGGAAAACAGGGCTGCCGGCAGCAGGCTGACCACCTTGTCGAACAGTTGCCGCTGCGCATCGGACACCGCGCTCGACGGCTGCGGCGCAGCAGCCTGCTGCAGCATCCACAGCACCGGCAGGTCGCGGTCACGGCACCACTGCACACAGGCATGCAAGGCGTGGATGAGGTTCAGCACGCTCGGCGCCTCCCCCCCCGTGCTGATCCAGGGATCGCCCGCCAGGCCGTTGACCCATTCCTCGCCGCCCAGCGCGTTCAGCATCAGCAGACCTTCGACCGGCGTGATGCCCAACAGCCTGGGCAGCCTCACCAGACGGTAGAACGCCGACACGACCGCCGGGCTGCGCGCCAGGGTATCGCCCGCCCCGCGGGCCTGGGCAATGGCCACGGCCAGATAGCCGTAGGTCAGCGGATCGATGCCCAATCCGTTGCACAGTTGGCTGACCGTCAAATCGGTGCCCCCCTCGACGGGCAGCACCGCAAAGGGCAAGCCATCGAGCTGCAGGGGCCGGCGGTAGTCGCTCTGGCGATTGAACACCTGATCGAAGTGAGAGGCGGCCTCTCCCCGGCCATAGATCCCCATCGCATCGATGAACGCCGCAAAGTCCGGCGCCGTACAGCCATAGCGCTCACGCAACGACTGAAACAGCCCCAGCGCATGCACCACGTTTTCCGAGATCCACCAGGGGTCGTCCTTGCCGCCCCCACGCACTTGGGCATTGATCGCGGCCACCAGCAAGGCGTCCACCTGATCGCAGGGCAGCCCCAGCCAGGCGTCCAGGCGCACTTTGCGGTTCATGCGGTCGTAACGGGCCAGCCCGGCCGCGTCCGTCGGGTTGGCGGACAAGCGGTGCAGGAACGAGGAGCCGTTTGCGGCCCTGGTGAGGCTCACGGCCGGTGCCGTGTTGGCATTGAGGTAGACGGACCCTGAGCGTTCGCTTTCGTCCGCGGCCGGTGCCGCATCGGCGTAGGTCACATTGGCGGAGCGTACAGGCGCAAACCCGCGGGTCGAGAGCAAGGCCTCGACGCCCGGCGTGTCCAGCTTTGTCCGCTCACCGAAAAACAGCAACTGATTGAGGTTCTGCCAGGAAAGGCCGTCGGCACCGAAATTCCGTGCGTAGAAGTCTTCCCGATCCTCGAACTTCACTGCAGGCTCCATCAGCAACCGCCGCTGATAAGGCCCCAACCGCGAGGCATGGGCCAGCGCACGGCCGGCATCGGTGCTCCAGGCCTGGGGGCTGAGGAAATACGGAAACGACAGGTCGACCGTGTGCGCAAAGTCGCCCACCAGCAAGCCGTTGCGTCGGGCGACGGCGTCCAGCGAAGCCCAGTGCTGGTAGAAGGGCAGCCCGTTGGGGTAGCGCGACTCGATCAGGGCTTGCTCTATCGGCTGACCCGAACCGTGTTCGGCGATGAAGGTCTCCAGCACCGCCACGATGATGTCCACCGAAGACACCGACCGGTGCACGGCATTGAAATCCACCGACAGCCGTTTCAGGTCGGCCCGGCGCTCGTGCAGCGGATAGGTGTCCACCCCATGGGGTTCGATGCGGTCGCGTATCCAGCGCAGCAGTTCGATCAGGTACGCCACCGGCGAGGCGAGGGACTCCAGGGCATCCGCCGGGCAGAGCGCGTCGAACGGCGTGTTGAACAGGCGCTCGTAGGTGGGCCCGGTCACCATCGACAGCAAGCCGCTGGAGGCGCCCGCCGCCGCTTGTCCCTCGCCGGTCAACCGGCCCTCGATGTAGCGGCGCCGGACATAGGTGACCAGGCTGTTGGCCCTGCGGATGAAGGCCCGGGCCGACTCGTCGCTCATGCCGTACTCGACGGTCAGGGCCCGGGCACCCTTTTCCACCAGCGCGAAGACCGAGCCGCCGGCTTTGAGGTAACCCTCAAGACCGGCAGCGCCCTGCTCCTTGAAGACCTGTTGAAACAGTTGCAGGGCGGGGCGTTCGGCAGCGTCGCGCATCTTCCGGCTCCTCTGGCAGGGACTGTCCGCAGCAGCCTGGCGAACACGCCAGGCTGAACATGGGCTTGATGAGATTTGGCGCCAAGAATCGCCGACCGTCTACTGTCATAAATGACAGTTCTTTAGGCCATTCATCGGTTCGCTGGCATCAGGAGCGGGTCGCCTGCGGGGGCAGCGCTTCGAAGCGCTCGCTCTCCTGCCAGTCGGACATCGTCGGCCCGGCGGCGCCACCGGTGAGGGTCTGCCTGAACCGGCACCATTGGCCTCCTGGCGGCACGGCCTGAGCGGCACTGCCCTGCCAGCCGGCGGCGGTCACCGGCATGACCGCTGTCCAGGCCTGCTCCGGGTCGAACCAGCTCGTCACCTGCCCGCTGCCCGGCTGCCCCTGGCCCTTGAAGAGAACCGGATGAACGACCCACTGCCCCGGCGCCGGCAGATCGATCCCCGGCAGGAACGTCGCCAGCACCACCCGGCGCCGGGCCCCCGCCGACTCGAAACCGTCGAACGACGCCACCGCCGTCACCTCGCCGTCACCGCCGGGCAGGTCACTGAGCAAGGTCACCGACCAGGTGCGATCCCCCAGCACCGGGGCCTGCGCCGACACCGAGCGGTTCGTGCCTGCCAAGCTCACCGACACCGTATCGCCCGGCACCCCGAAGCCGGAGACCACCGCCCGCCGCCCGACGGGCTCGCCCGTCACCGGGGTCTCGATGAACGGCGCGGCGGGCACGACGCTGAACGCCAGCGGCGGGCTGTCCCGGGACGTCAGGGACTCGAACGTTTGCCGGGCCCGCAGGGTCTTGGGGCCGACGGGCAAGCTCACCTCGCCTTGCCAGCGGCCTTCGGCATCCACGGTGATGTCCTTGAGCAGGGGGGCGCTGTCGCCCTCCAGCAGCACCTCAACCTTCCCGCCGGGCATGGCCGTGCCCGACAGGATCGCGGTGCGCGGCAACGTGCCGCCCTGCTCCGGCGCCTCGAAGACCGGCGGCAGCAGCACCACCCGGAAGATGTGCAAGTCACTGCGCTCGGACTCCCGGCCGTTGCGCGCCTGCCTGGCGTCGAGGGTGTACTGGCGAAACTCCAGCGCCGTCAGGTCGATGGACCACGCGCCGTCGCTTGTCAGCGTTTTGGGCGTCCCCAGCGGTCTGCCGAACTGGGCGTCGCGCAACTGCATCGTCGCGCCGGCCACGCCGCTTTCCCCGCGCACGGTCACCTCAGTCCCCACCTCGGCGTTCTGGGCCGGGAAGGTGATGACAGGTTTGGGCAAGGGGGCATCGACGGTGAACGTGCGCGACACGATCGCCGACGTCTGACTGGCGGCGGTCTGGGTGACCTTGACGGTATAGGTGATGCCCGGCGCGAAGTCGGTGGCGCGACGGTAAGACCAGACGCCCCCGGCGCCGATCACTTTGTGAACGGTGGTGCTGTCACTGAACTCGATGTTCACTGTCGCACCCGGCCAGCAGGTGCCGCTCCATTGCGGCGACAGACCGTCCTCGACCGGAGCGTCGAGCGTCGGCACCTTGGGCGCGATGGTGACGTTGTCCGTGACCCCGTTGGATGCCTGTTCGCCGAGGAACTGCTTGACCTGCACGGAGCGCTCCCAGGTCGGCCCCCACACCTGCGACACCCGTACCGACCATTGGCCACCGCCGACAATGGCATCGGGCGCCAGCGGCACGGTGCCGCCCACGTCAAAGAGCCTCACCGTCGCGCCGTTCAGCCCCTTGCCCGAGCAGGTCGGCTGATAGTCCGCCGTGAACGCGACATCGGACGGATTCGGGAACGTATGATTGACGGTGAAGGTATAGGGCTGGGATTCGATCCAACCGCCGGCGTTGTCCGAGACTTTCTGGATAGCCCTGAGTCGGTAGGTGCCGAAGGGCCAGTTGGCGGCGGTGGTTTCCCATCGGCCGTTGGTCACTTGCACGGCGGGCGGCGCGGCGGCTCCGCCGTCGACCACAGTGATCTGCACCGTAGCGCCGGTGTGGCCGCTGCCGGTGAGTTTGACGTGGGTGCCGATGGGGGTGGCGGAGACGGCGGTCAAGGCTGGGGGGCGGACCTTGAAGGCGCGGGGGGCGCTGAGCAATGACTCCAACTGACCTTTTATCTGCTTGGCCACCAGCGAAACGGGCCCAGGGCTGACGGTCACCGAGGCGCTCCATGCATCCCCTGTCAGCGTCGCGCTTTGGCCGACCCTAGTGCCGGCGATATCGAGCAGGACGTCAACCTTCGCACCGGCCTCGCCACCCGAACCTGAAACCGTGAACGTTGAACTCTGCAAAGTGTTGGCTGTTGGGCTGGTGATCGCCGGTGTCTTGGGCAGCACCCTTACGGTGACGGGGACATAGCGTGCCCAAGGAGAATCGACACCACCAAGTGACTGTTTGGCGGTGAATGTAAAGACCCCGTCGGGCAAGTCATGTTGCAACATCAACGACCAGACACCGTCTAGCCTGACTACTGTCTGACCATAAAGAATCGCATCGGATCCGGCCTGATAAATACGGACAAGTGCACTTGCAGTACCTGTGCCCTCAACATAAGGCCGCCGGACGGATACCGTTGAATTCGGCGTTGGGACTGTGATTACAGGTGCTGCGACAGCCCTGCGAATGGACACGGATTCTGACCGCCCGGAGTTTTGGTCACCAATGAGCTGTTCTGCATAAAAAGAGGTGACGTCAGGAGGGAGACTGATGTAAGCCCCCCAGCGCCCGTCTCTCCCCACAGTTCCGGAGCCGAGTGGAATCACTTGACCGTTGTAGATGCACAGCAAATTGACCTTTCCATAAACCGTGGGGGGGAAGGGCCATACCAACCCGTTTATTCCGGAGACGGCAAAAGGCATTTCGACCACCGCATTGGAGGCTGGCAATTCAATGATCGGCTTTCGTGAAGGATATATGTTAATGCCCCAACCCTCGTGAGGTTCGACATCATTGTTGGTGCCGTCGTAGTCAACGCGTATTGCCAGACTTACACCGAAATCCGGAACACCCAACGGCGAATCCAGATAGATCTCGTAATTGTGCCATTGGTTGTCTTGCGACATTGAGTCTTGGGAATTCTTGCGAACCCATTGTCCTGCCTGAAGCCCTACATCGATATTGGCCCTGTACCAATACTTATCTGCAGGACGGGACGTCATGTGGTAACGCAATGTCTTCACATAAATACGGCCGTTTTCGAACTTGTACTGGCACACCAACTGAGTCTTTAGCGTGGACACGCGCGGATGGGTTTGATGAAGCGTTGTCTCGACCGCATCCGCCCAAAAAATCTCGGAATACTGCTCGCCTTCGCCATGTTCGCGAAATGAACCCTTTTCGAGTTCTGTGACATGCGCATAGCTGATAGTCTGAACGCCCTCGTCCAACCAGCCTTTGCCTCTTGCACCATCATTGTCGTCACTCATTTCAGATGTTCTCGACTCAGGGACTGTTGGGGTTTACCCAAAGCCTAGGGTCGAGCCGACTCGATCACTACTGTCAAACGTGACAGTAATTGAGATCAAAATCGCATAAAAGACGATGGATCTAATTCCAATGCCGAATGAGAAAGTGAAGGAAATGGGATGTTGAATGGAAAAGGCGTCGTGTGCTGACGACTTCGCGGGCTTGCCCGCGAAGCTTTTCAGTAAGGGATGCGAATCAAACCGAAGCCGGCAACGGCTGAAAACTGAAGTACTGCTTCAAGGCCTCGATCAGTTGCCCGTACTCCGGCGGCGGCCGGTGCAGGCTGAAGCCGGCGTCGTAGTGCCGGGGGGTGGCGTCCTCATGGCACCACAGGCAACACCCCGTGAGGTCGATCACCTGCTGGCAACCGTCGCCCGCGGGAATCTTCAGGCGCAGGCTGAATTCCGCCCCGATCATCATCGGCAACTGGCTGATGAGCATCAGCCCGTCTTCGGAGACGTTACCGAGGAAGCCGAGGGGCCGGTCGGTGACGCTGTTGAACACCCGCAAGAAATACGGCAATTGGTGCCGTTCGATCCGACGTTCGGTAAACATGAGCGTATCGCCACGCAAGGCCCTGTGCCCGGGCCGCACTGTGCTTCGGAACGGGTCACTGCCCAAGGCCCGCTCTCCCCGCTTCCGGTGTGACGGTCGCTGCATCGCCGTCACCTGACTACGGCCAGTCGCAGGTGTTGCTCCGGTCAGGTCCATGGCCGGACCGGAATGATTCGACTATAGCTCAGGTTGTACACGCCGACAGCTTTTGTATGACAACCGCCATCAGAAGCGGGTCGGACGCACCGGCGCTGCGGCGCTGCGGGTCGGGTAATGGCCCAGGCTCTGCAGGGTCTCCAGGCGCGCGCGGGCGCGGTAGGCGTATTCGCTGTTGGGGTACGAGGCGATGATGAACTGGTAGGTCTGGGCCGCGTCGATGAACATCTTCTGCCGTTCCAGGCACTGGCCGCGCATCATCGACACTTCCGGCCACACGTAAGGCCGGGCACGGCTGGCGCGCTCGACCTTGGACAGCTCGAGCATCACCTGCTCGCAGTTGCCCCGGTCGTAGGCGCTGTAGGCGTTGTTCAGGTGGTGGTTCATCGACCAACGGGTGCAGCCCGTCACGGCGAGGACGCTGAGGGCAAGGGCGGCAATGGGCAACAATCGCATGGGGGTTCTCCTGTCTTGAGCTCTGTATCGACCCGGGGCGGGAAATCTTCAGAACCGTTTGTGCCGATTGTCGCGTTCAAAAAAGAAAACGTTAAGTAGTGCAAACGAACAATGACTACACCCCAAGAGCATAGTAGCCTTCGCTGGCGCTTGAACCTGAGGAGTCTTTGCATGTCCGTCCGTCGTACCAAAATCGTCGCTACCCTTGGCCCGGCCAGTCACTCGCCGGAAGTTCTCGAACAGCTGATTCTGGCTGGCCTGGACGTCGCCCGCCTGAACTTCTCCCACGGCACCCCCGACGAGCACAAGGCTCGCGCCAAGCTGGTGCGCGACCTGGCCGCCAAGCACGGCCGCTTCGTGGCGTTGCTGGGTGACCTGCAAGGCCCGAAGATCCGTATCGCCAAATTCGCCAACAAGCGCATCGAGCTGAAGATCGGTGACACCTTCACCTTCTCCACCAGCCATCCGCTGACCGAAGGCAACCAGCAGGTGGTCGGCATCGACTACCCGGACCTGGTCAAGGACTGCGGCGTGGGCGACGAGCTGCTGCTCGACGACGGCCGCGTGGTGATGCGCGTCGAAACCGCCACCGCCACCGAACTGCACTGCGTGGTGACCATCGGCGGCCCGCTGTCCGACCACAAAGGCATCAACCGTCGCGGCGGCGGCCTGACCGCTCCGGCCCTGACGGACAAGGACAAGGCCGACATCAAGCTCGCCGCCGAAATGGAAGTCGACTACCTCGCCGTGTCCTTCCCGCGTGACGCCGCCGACATGGAATACGCCCGTCAGCTGCGTGACGAAGCCGGCGGCACCGCCTGGCTGGTGGCCAAGATCGAACGCGCCGAAGCCGTGGCCGACGACGAAACCCTCGACGGCCTGATCAAGGCCTCCGACGCGGTGATGGTCGCCCGTGGCGACCTCGGCGTGGAGATCGGCGACGCCGAGCTGGTGGGCATCCAGAAGAAGATCATTCTGCACGCACGCCGCCACAACAAGGCCGTGATCGTCGCCACCCAGATGATGGAGTCGATGATCCAGAACCCGATGCCGACCCGCGCCGAAGTGTCCGACGTGGCCAACGCCGTGCTCGACTACACCGACGCCGTGATGCTCTCGGCCGAATCCGCCGCCGGCCAGTACCCGCTGGAAGCCGTGCAGGCGATGGCGCGCATCTGCGTCGGCGCCGAGAAGCACCCGACCGGCAAGACCTCCAGCCACCGCATCGGCAAGGAGTTCGAGCGCTGCGACGAAAGCATCGCGCTGGCGACCATGTACACCGCCAACCATTTCCCGGGCGTGAAGGCGATCATCGCGTTGACCGAGAGCGGCTACACCCCGCTGATCATGTCTCGCATCCGCTCGTCGGTGCCGATCTACGCGTTCACCCCGCACCGCGAAGCCCAGGCCCGCGCAGCGATGTTCCGTGGCGTGTACACCATCCCGTTCGACCCGGCCTCCCTGCCGCCGAGCGAAGTCAGCCAGAAAGCCATCGACGAGCTGACCAAGCGCGGCGTGGTGGAGAAAGGCGACTGGGTCATCCTGACCAAGGGCGACAGCTACCACACCACCGGCGGCACCAACGGCATGAAGATCCTGCATGTCGGCGACCCGCAGGTCTGAGTGACCGCTCGCTGAAAACAAAAAGCCCCGGCCTCTGAGTGCCGGGGCTTTTTGTTTTCCGGTCCGGAAGGTGTGTTGGCTGTACCGACCCTATCGCCAGCAGGCTGGCTCCCACAGGGGAACGCATTCCGACTGTGGGAGCCAGCCTGCTGGCGATGAGGCCGGATGCCCTGATCAACATTTCAATGCCGTTTGATGAACCCGGTCAACGCCGCCAAGGCCTCCGGCGAGCGCAGCCGTTGGGTGAACAGCGCACCCTCCTCCTCGATCACCTGGCGGATCCGTTCGCGGTCCGGTGCCTTCATCAACCGCTTGCTGATGCGCACCGCTTCCGCCGGCAACTCGTCAAACCGCAAGGCCATCTCCCGTGCCTTGGCCAACGCCGCTTCGCCGCTGCCCAACGCCTCGCAGGCGATGCCCCACTGCGCCGCCTGCTCACCGGTGAAGCCTTCGCCGAGCAGCAACAGTTCGGCCGCCTTGGCGTGCCCGAGCAGACGCGGCAGGATCAGGCTGGAACCGAACTCCGGGCACAGGCCGAGGTTGACGAACGGCATGCGCAAGCGCGCATCGCGGCTGACGTACACCAGATCGCAGTGCAGCAGCAGTGTGGTGCCGATGCCCACCGCCGGTCCGGCCACGGCGGCGACCACCGGTTTGCGGCACTCCAGCAGGCTGAGCATGAAGTGGAACACCGGGCTGTCGAGGTCGTTCGGCGGCTGCTGGATGAAGTCGGCGATGTCGTTGCCGGCCGTGAAGCATTCGGCGCTGCCGGCGATCAGCACGGCGTTGATTTCCGGGTCGCTGTCCGCCTGCTTCAGCGCTTCGGCCAGGCGGCTGTACATGGCCCGGGTCAGGGCGTTCTTCTTGTCGGGGCGGTTGAGGCGCAGGGTGAGCAAACCGCGCTCGCGCTGCAGCAGGACGGCTTCGGTCATGGCGACTCCCGGTCGGTGAGGATCCTTGTGGCTCGCGCTCAGGCGTGGCCGAGGAAGACGTCGGCCAGCAGTTGGTTGCGCGGCAGTCCGGCCAGGAACAGACGCTTGGAAAACGCATCGACGCTGGCGCTCGAACCGCAGACTAAGGCCAGGGTTTGCCGGGAAACAAGCCGCAGTTGCGCCAAAGCGGCGGGCGCCTCGGTCGCCGTCCACAGTTCGACGGACAGGTTTTCCCGCTGCGCGGCCAGGGCCTGCAACGGTTTGGCGAGGTAGTGCTGGGTCGCGTCATGGGCCAGGTGAATGACGCGGATGGCGCCCTGGTGATCCTGGCGCAGCGCCTCGCGCAGGATGCCGAACAACGGCGCCAGCCCGGTGCCGGCGGCCAGCAGCCACAACGGGCGCGCCTGCCAGTCCGGGTCGTAGTGCAGCGCGCCGCCGCGCAGCTCGCCCAGGCGCAGCGGATCGCCGATGCACAGGCGGCGGGCCGCGTCGCTGAACGCGCCCGGCAGCCGGCAATCGAGGTGGAACTCCAGAAAGCGGTCTTCCTGGGGCAGGCTCGCCAGCGAATACGGCCGCGCCACCGGCCCTGCCCACAGCACCAGATGCTGACCGGCGCGGTAGCGCAGCGGCTGTTGCGGGGTCAGGCGCAGGCGCAGGACGCTGTCGCTGAGCCAGTCCAGCGCTTCGACGACCGCCGGGCGACCGTCCACCACAGGATCGAACGCGTGCACCTGCAAGTCCTCGACCACCTGGCATTGGCAGGCCAGGCGCCAGCCCTCGCGGCGCTGATCAGCGCTCAACGCGTCCGGGCGGCTGTCGGCGGGCAGGCCCTGCACGCATTGCACCAGGCACGCATGGCAACTGCCGGCACGGCAACTGTAGGGCACCGCCACGCCGTTGCCGTTCAAGGCATCGAGCAGGTTGCTGCCCGCCGGCACCGACCACTGCCGCTCTCCCACCCGCAATTCAGGCATCGACGTTCTCCCATGCCGCCGCGCAGCGGTTGCGCCCGTCGCGCTTGGCCCGGTACAGCGCCTGGTCGGCGCGCTGCAAGGCGTCGTCCAGGTCGTCGCCCAGTTCCAGCAAGGTCATGCCCGCCGACAGGCTGAGGCTCTTCACGCTCAGGCCCACCAGCTCGACGTCCATGAAGGCGAGGCGCAGCCGCTCGCAGCAGGCGGTCAGGCGTTCGGCGTTGCAGTCGGGCAACAGCACCACGAATTCTTCACCACCGTAGCGGGCCAGCACGTCACCGTCGCGCAGGCAGGCCCCGGCCACCCCGGCGAACGCCTGCAGCACCTGGTCGCCGGCAGCGTGGCCGTGCAGGTCGTTGATGCGCTTGAAGTGATCAAGGTCGATCAGCGCCAGGCCATGCACCACCCCGGCCTCCATCGCGTTCAGCTCGCGGGAGGCCAGGCGCAGGAAGTGCCGGCGGTTGAACAGCCCGGTCAGTTCGTCGGTGGCCACCAGGTCCTCGAGCTGGCGCATCATCCCGCGCAGGGTGTCCTGGTGCGCCTGCAAGGCGAACCGCCGCTGGCGCATGCGCTGGCGGGAGGTCTGGACGAACCGCGCATAGATCACCAGCCACACCAGCACCATCAGCAGCACGCACACCTGCAGGGCCGCCAGCGCCGGATCCGGCAGGCGGAAGTGATAGCCGTCCCACAGGGTGATGGCGCAGAAGCTGAAGAAGACGAACGCCGTGCAGCGGATGAAGGCCCGGCGCGACAGGTGGAACAGGCCGAACAGCAGGATCAGCACATAGAACACCAGGAACGAACCCCGGGCCTGGTTCAGGTGGGCGATCAGCCACGTCTGCCAGCCGAGGCCGATCAGCACCTGTGCCTCGGTCAGGCTGGGGTCGGGAAAGCGCAGGTTGCAGCCGGAAAAGAACACGGCGAACAGGCTCGCCTGGCTGATCACCACCAGGGCGCTGCCGACGGCGACGCCGGTCAGGGAGTCGTCGTAGAGACCGCTGAAATACGCCAGCCACAGCAGCAGCAAAGCCAATCCGTAGGTGGCTGCGGCGAGGGCGAAGCGTTTGAGCAAAAGACGTTGAATGGCGTTATGGGTCAATCGTTGACTCACCGTGCGATGGAAGGCTGACCGAGTGTCCTACTCTACAGACCGGCTGCCACTTTAGTGGCGCGGCCGATAAATGACCATTGATTTTCGGGCCGGATAATTGGCGTCAAAAGCGTGTCCCGCCCCCTGCCCTGCGGCGGGCAAGCTCGCTCCCGCCCGGCTGCGCGGCAAGACGCGAAACCTGACATTCACTAACTGACCGGCACGCCGGCCCGGCATCCGCCCTCGCCACGGCATGCGACCAACGAATGACTGCCGGCGCGTGTCAGCTCCCGGGAGGCGCGGTATACTGCCGCGCCTTTTTAGCGTCGCGCCAGCAGCCCCGGCGTGCCTTGAAAGGTGTCTGCGACCGACCGATGCACCCAAGCCGCAGGCACCTTATTGAATGTTCCCGACTTTTAGAGGAGCGCGACTCATGACCGTGATCAAGCAAGACGACCTGATTCAGAGCGTTGCCGACGCCCTGCAATTCATCTCCTACTACCACCCCGTGGATTTCATCCAGGCGATGCACGAAGCCTACCTGCGCGAAGAATCGCCGGCGGCCCGTGACTCCATGGCGCAGATCCTGATCAACTCGCGCATGTGCGCCACCGGCCACCGGCCGATCTGCCAGGACACCGGCATCGTGACCGTGTTCGTGCGCGTGGGCATGGACGTGCGTTGGGACGGCGCGACCATGAGCCTGGACGACATGATCAACGAAGGCGTGCGCCGCGCCTACAACCTGCCGGAAAACGTCCTGCGCGCCTCGATCCTGGCCGACCCGGCCGGCAGCCGCAAGAACACCAAGGACAACACCCCGGCGGTCATCCACTACTCCATCGTCCCGGGCAACACCGTGGAAGTGGACGTGGCGGCCAAGGGCGGCGGCTCCGAGAACAAGTCGAAGATGGCCATGCTCAACCCGTCCGACTCGATCGTCGACTGGGTGCTCAAGACCGTTCCGACCATGGGCGCCGGCTGGTGCCCGCCGGGCATGCTGGGCATCGGCATCGGCGGCACCGCCGAGAAGGCTGCGGTCATGGCCAAGGAAGTGTTGATGGAATCCATCGACATCCACGAGCTGAAGGCCCGCGGCCCGCAGAACCGCATCGAGGAAATGCGCCTTGAGCTGTTCGAGAAGGTCAACCAGCTGGGCATCGGCGCCCAGGGCCTGGGCGGCCTGACCACCGTGCTCGACGTGAAGATCATGGACTACCCGACCCACGCCGCCTCCTTGCCGGTGTGCATGATCCCGAACTGCGCCGCCACCCGCCACGCACACTTCGTGCTCGACGGCTCGGGCCCTGCCGCACTGGAGGCGCCGCCGTTGGACGCCTACCCGGAAATCGTCTGGGAAGCAGGTCCTTCGGCCCGTCGCGTCAACCTCGACACCCTGACCCCGGAAGAGGTGCAGAGCTGGAAGCCGGGCGAGACCGTCCTGCTCAACGGCAAGATGCTCACCGGCCGCGACGCGGCGCACAAGCGCATGGTCGAGATGCTGAACAAGGGCGAGACCCTGCCGGTGGACCTGAAGGGCCGCTTCATCTACTACGTCGGCCCGGTCGATCCGGTCGGCGACGAAGTGGTGGGCCCAGCAGGTCCGACCACCGCCACGCGGATGGACAAGTTCACCCGTCAGATCCTTGAGCAGACCGGTCTTTTGGGCATGATCGGCAAGTCCGAGCGCGGCCCGACCGCCATCGACGCGATCAAGGACAGCAAGGCCGTGTACCTGATGGCCGTCGGCGGCGCCGCCTACCTGGTGGCCCAGGCGATCAAGAAGTCCAAGGTGCTGGCGTTCGCCGAGCTGGGCATGGAAGCGATCTACGAGTTCGAGGTCAAGGACATGCCGGTCACCGTCGCGGTGGACAGCAAGGGTGAGTCGGTGCACATCACCGGGCCTGCGATCTGGCAGCAGAAGATCAGCGAAAGCCTGGCGGTGGAAGTGCAGTAAGCGCTTCGCCGCTGCATGAGAAGGCCGGCCCGTCGCATGACGGGCCGGCCTTTTTTTGTCCCGCTGAAAATGTGCGAGCCAGCCTGCTGGCGATGGCGGCGGGTCAGGCAACAGGGATGATGGCAGTGAAGGCCTCATCGCTGGCAAGCCAGCTCCCACAGGTTTTGTGGTGTGTCGGGATCTTGCGGGCAGCCGGGATCCCCTGTGGGAGCTGGCTTGCCAGCGATGGCGGTGGGTCAGGCAACTGAGATGCCGGCCGTACTGGCCTCATCGCTTGCAGGCAAGCCCCTACAGGGATTCGGGGTGAACACACAACTGTCAGACCTGACAGGTCACGGCCATCCGCTTTCCTGATAGCGTCGGTTCATTCCCCGCCAGGAAACGCTGGATCATGGCCGATCAAGACCTGAGCATCGTTACCCCCTCCATCGCCCAGAGCGCCTCGATCGCCACGATCGGCAAGAGCTGGGGAGCCGTCGGCCCCACCGGGGCGGCCTCGTTCGAACTGCCGCTGCCGCTGTCCGCCGGACGTGGCTTCGACCCGCAACTGACGCTGAGCTACAGCAGCCAGGCCGGCAACGGCCCGTTCGGCATCGGCTGGAGCCTGGCCGGCCTGCAGATCGCCCGACGCACCCACAAGGGCACGCCGCGCTACACCGACCACGACGAGATCGTCGGCCACGACGGCGAAGTGTGGATGCCGGAGCGCGACGAGCAAGGCCGAATCCGCTCGCGCAGCGAGCGCCGCTACAACGGCCTGGACATCGGCCCGCACAGCGTCGTGCGTTTCTGGCCCCGGGTCGAAAGCGATTTTGCCCTGCGCGAGCGCTGGCAGCCGGACGACGGCCGCCCGCCGTTCTGGCTGATCCACGGCGCCGACGGCTCGCTGCAGATGTACGGCAAAACCGCGGCGTCGCGCCGAGCGGACGCAGACGACCCGGCGCGGGTGAGCGCCTGGCTGCTGTGCGAAAGCATGAACCCGCTGGGCGAACACCTCTGCGTCACCTGGAAGGCCGACGACCAGGATCCGGATCCCTTGCACGACTACCGAGCCCAGCGTTACGTGCATCAAGTGCTCTACGGCAACGTCACCGCCAGCAAGGACCTGTACCTCTGGCGCACGGACGATCCGGCAACCCTGGACTGGCATTTCCGCCTGCTGTTCGACTACGGCGAGCGCACCCGGGACCTGACGCAAAGGCCACCTTACGACGGTCCCTCGCTGCAGCCCTGGCCGCTGCGGCCGGATCCGTTCTCGACCTTCGCCCAGGGGTTTGAACTGGGCACCCGGCGACTGTGCCGCCAAGTGCTGATGTTCCATCATTTTCCCGAGGAAACCGGCGCTGCGCCCGTGCTGGTCCGCCGCCTGCTGCTCGAATACACCCCGGACACGCCCGCCTGGTCCTACAGCCAGATCAGTGCCGCCCACTACCAGGCCTGGGACGCCAGCGGCGCGGTCGAGCACACCCCGCCGGTGGAGTTCGAACATTCACCGTTCACCCTCGACAAGACGCCCAGGCCGCTGCCGATGCAAGGCCCCCAGCCCGGCATCGAGGACGGCCGCGCCTACCAGTGCGTCGATCTGTACGGCGAAGGCGTGCCGGGGTTCCTCTGCCGCTACGATCAGGCCTGGCACTATCGCGAACCGCTGCGCGGCGAGTCGGATCCGCAGGCCATCGCCTACGGCCCCTGGACGTTGCTGGACAGCACGCCCGTGGCCGATGGCGGGAGCGCGGCACGTCAACTGCTCACCGACCTGACCGGCGACGGACGGCTGGACTGGATCACCGCCCGACCAGGCATGAACGGCTTCCGTACGCTGAACGCCGACCGCACGTTCGCCCCCTTCATTGCGTTCAACGCCTTCCCGGCGGAGTTCTTCCATACGCTGACGCAATTGGGCGACCTGTCCGGGGACGGCCTCGCCTCACTGGCCCTGATCGGCCCCCGCTCGGTGCGTCTGTACGCCAACCGGCGGGAGGCAGGCTTCGCCCCCGGCGAAGACGTCGCTCACCTGCCGGACGACGACCGCTTGCCGCTGTTCGGCCCGGCGCCGGACGAACTGGTGCTATTGGGCAACCTGCTGGGCAGCGACATGCCCGAGCTGTGCCGCATCCGCCATAACGAAATCAAATGCTGGCCGAACCTGGGCCACGGCCGGTTCGGCGCAGGCCGGGTCATCAGCGCGTTGCCCTTTGCCCATGATGCGTTCGACGTGGCGCACGTGCGCATCGCCGACCTCGACGGCTCCGGCGCGCCGGCGCTGGTCTACCTGAAGTCCGACGCCTTCGAGATCTACCTCAACCGCGGCGGCCGGGGACTGGAGCAAACGCCCGTCACGGTGCCGTGGCCCGAAGGCGTGCGTTACGACGCCTTGTGCCAGGTGACGCTGGCGGACTTTCAGGGCCTGGGCTGCGCCAGCCTGCTACTGACGGTGCCGCACATGGCGCCCCGGCACTGGCGCTATGACTTCGTGTCCGCCAAGCCGTACCTGCTGACGGCCAGCAACAACAACATGGGCTGCAGCACCCGTGTGACCTACCGCAGCAGCGCCCAGGAATGGCTGGACGAAAAGCGCGACCGGCTCGGTGCGCACCCGGCCGTCCCTCCCGCCTGCCATCTGCCCTTCCCCGTTCAAGCGGTCAGCCGCCAGCTTCAGCTGGACGAAGTCACCGGCAATCGCCTGACCCAAGCGTTCACTTACCGCGAGGGTTTCTATGACGGCGAAGACCGTGAGTTCCGCGGGTTCGGCCACCTGCAGCAGTGCGACAGCGAGTCGGCCGGCGCCGACGACGATGCAGGCTTCACCGCACCGGTGCGACTGCACACCTGGTTCCACACCGGGCGAACCATCGACCGGCCGCGCGAAGGCTATTTCGACCGCGACCCCGAAGCCGTGCCGCTGGGCCCCACCGTGTTCAGCCGTTTCCACCAAGGCGACGAGTTCGACGAACCCGTCGCACCGCCCGACGCCGACACCGAACACGCCATCGCCCGGGCGCTCGCCGGTTTGCCGATCCGCAGCGAAACCTATGCCGAGGCGGACGACCCGGCCACGGCGCGGCCCTTTGCCGTGACCGAACACCGTTACCGGGTGCGCGAGGTCCGGGCCAAAGGTCCCCACGATGCCTACGCGGTGCTGCTGCCGCTGACGCTGGAACAGCTCGACCATGCCTACGAGCAAGTGATCGAAGACCCGCTGAGCCGCCACGAACTGACCCTGCGCCACAACGCCTACGGCGCCCCGCTGCATGCCCTGACCGTGCATTACGCCCGTCGCCGCACCGAGGCCGACCCGCCGCCGTTCACCGACCCCGATGAGCAACAGTGGTGGCGCGACGCCCATGACCCGGCCCAGCAATCGTTCTACCTCAGCGAAACCCGCGCGCGCTTCATCGACCTGGACGGCGACCCGCAGCACTGGCGCCTCGGCCTGCCCTATCAGCAGCGCGGCGATGCGCTGGCGCTGCCCAAGGGCCCGTTGCCCGGTGGGCTGACGCCTGAGCAGGTGTCGTTCGAACGACTGCTGCAGCATCAGGACTCGCCCGAGTGGAACACCCGGCGCACCCTGACCCGCCAGACCGTGCAACGCTACCTCAAGACCGATGGCCAGACGCCCCTGCCCGACGGTCAGGCGGACTTCGAGGCCCTGGCCGCGCCCCTGGAACTGGCGCAGATGGACAAGACCGCCCTGGAGGCCTATGCGGACGTGCCGCCGCCGTTCGACATCCGTGCCGAACTGGCCGCCATCGGCTACGCCCCGATGCCGCTGCTGTTCGAGGGAGCGCCCTTGGCCGATGCGGAGGAAAACCTGTGGTCGGCCCGTTACGGGTTCGCGGCCTATGCTGCCGGCGAAGGGTTCCACCGGGTGCTCGACTACCACGAAACCGCGAGCCACGGCATCACCCGGGCCTCCTACGACCCTTACCGCCTGGCGGTGGAGCGCGTGGTGTTGCCCGACGGCTGCACCACCCGGATCGAATACGACTACCACGCCCTGCAGCCGCTGCGCATCGTCGACGCCAACGACAACGTGCAGGAGGCGCTCTACGAACCCTCCGGCCAGCCGTTGGCCCTGAGTTTCCACGGCACGGAGAACGGCTTGCCGGCAGGCTTCAGCCCGTTGAGCGACTACGTGCGGCCGGAGGATCACCGACCGGCCCCCGCCATCGGAGATCCCGAGGGCGCCGTGCAGCAAGCCGCCAGCACCCTGCGCAAGGATCTGTTCAGCTGGATGGGCCAGTTGCCGCCGACCGCGACCGCTGACGCCGAGCGCTTTGCCCGATGGGTCGACGGCGGCCTGATCCTGCCCGACGGCCACATCCGCGCCAGCGCCCGCCGACGTCTGGCGCAAGCCACCGCACTGACGCCGGCGGAGCACGCGTTGGACGAAGCCATCGCCCTTGTCCCCCGAGAGCCGGTGCACAGCGTCCTGCTCCGGGCCGACCGCTACCACGACGACCCGGTGCCGGCGCAGATCCAGATCATCAAGACCTGCGTCGACGGCTTCGGCCGCCCCTTGCAGACCCAACAGCTTGTGGAGCCGGGATCCGCGTACGCGGTGGACGCCGACGGCTCGCTGATCATCGAGGACGGCCAACCGGTCGAGGTGCCGACCGACCCGCGCTGGCGCATCAGCGAGCGGGTCGAATACAACAACAAAGGACTGGCCGTGAGACGGTTCCGGCCGTTCTTCGCCGACACCCACCGCTACGTCAACGATGCGTCGCTGCGCGAGCACGGTTTTTTCGATCAGCTGTTCTATGACGTGCTCGGGCGTCCGGTCCGGCTGGTCAACGCCAAGGGCCATTTCTCCCGTGAGACCTATCACCCCTGGTATCACATCAGCGAAGACTTCAACGACACCGACGAGCCGGGGCCGCAGCCATGAATGTGCATCGGCGTACGCCCGCCGTCACGGTGAACGACAGCCGCGGCCTGGCGGTTCGCCAGGTGGCTTACCTGCGCACGCTGGCCGAAGACACGCCGCTTGGCCTGGTGACTCGCCTGGGGTACGACGCGGCGGGACGGGTGATCGCGCAAAGGGATCCGCGCCTGGCGGTGCCCAACCTCGTCCACGTGTACGGACTGAACGATGCCCCCGTGAAGACCGACAGCGTCGACGCCGGCTGGCGCCTGATCCTGCCGGGGACCGCCGGCCAGGTTCTGCAGCGCTGGGATGCGCGCGGCTTTCACTGGCGCAGCGCCTATGATCCGCTGCTGCGTCTGGTCAAAGACGAAGAGACCCACGGCGCCGACGCCGAGACCTTCGTCCATGCCGATGCGTCGGCCGACGCCAGCCATAACCTGCGCGGCAGGACCGTCGAACAGACCGACCAGGCCGGCACCGTGCAATGGCCGAGCTTCGGCCTGCTCGGCGAGACGTTGGAGCAATCGCGCACCTTCGGCGACGACAACGCCTTCGTCACCCGCTGGCGCCACGGCCCGCTGGGCGCCCGGCTGGAACAGACCGACGCCGGCGGGCACCGGCAACAGACGGACTTCGACCTTGCCGGCCAGCTGCGGCGGGTGCGCCTGCGACTCAACGGCCAGGCCACCTGGCAAACGGTGCTGCTCGATGCCCGGTACAACGCCGCCGGGCAGATCGTCGAGCAACAGGCCGGCAACGGTGCGGTCAGCCATTGGCGCTATGATCCGGCTGACGGACGCCTGATCCGTCAGCAGGCGCAAGCCGGCGGGCAGGCTCCGCTGCAAGACTTCGGATACGAATACGATCCGGCGGGCAACCTCACCCGCCTCCTCGACCACGCCTTCACGCCCAGCCACTTCGCCAACCGACGGGTCGACGGCCACCGCGCCTTCACCTATGACTCGCTGTACCGCCTGCACACCGCCAGCGGTCACGACGACGCGCCGCCCTCGGACATTCCCGGCCTGCCGCAACCGACCGACCCCGCCGACCGGTGCCCTTACGTGCAGACCTACGACTACGATCACGGCAACAACCTGATCCGGCTGCGCCACGTGCGCGACGGCGCCAACCACACCCGCCGAATGTTCATCGACCCCGCCAGCAACCGCGGCGTGCGCTGGGCCGAAGGCGACCCTGAGCCGGCCATCGGCAGCCTGTTCGACCGCCACGGCAACCTGCTGGCGCTGCAACCCGGCCAGCCGCTGCGATGGAACGCCCGCGACCGCCTGGACACGGTCACCTTGGTGCAGCGCCCGTCCGGGCCCGACGACGAGGAACGCTACCGTTACAGCCAGGGCGTGCGGGTCTTCAAGCGCCATGAGTTCCACAACGCCGCCAACCTTCACTTCCATGAGGTGCGCTACCTGCCGGGGCTGGAGATCCGCACGAAGGACAACGGCGAAACGCTGCACGTCATCACCCTCGCCACAGGCATAGGCAACGTGCGCTGCCTGCATTGGGAGAGCGGTCAGCCGCCCGGCATCGACGCCGACCAATTGCGCTACACCTTGAGCGACCACCTGGGCTCCTGCGTCATGGAACTGGACGCCCGAGCGCAGCTGATCAGCCACGAAGGCTATTACCCGTTCGGCGCCACCGCCTGGATGGCCGCCCGCTCAAGCCTTGAGGTCGGTTACAGAACGATCCGCTATTCGGGCAAGGAAATGGACGTGAGCGGGTTGTACGACTATGGCGCCCGCCAGTACGCACCGTGGCTGCAGCGCTGGGTCGCCGCCGATCCTGCCGGGAGCGTGGACGGGCTGAACCTCTACGGGTTTGTCGAGAACAATCCGTTGCGGTTCATCGATGCAGTCGGGCAGAGCAAGGAAGAATGGCAGATCATCAGATATTCGCAGTTCATAACCGAACTCGGCACCGAAGCCGCCACCGCGCTGGATCAGATCTATAACGTGTTCACTCAGTCCGGCACGGGCAAGGAAATGCTGAAAAACCTCCTCGGCGAATCCGTTGCAGGGTTGGCCGGATTTTATGGCGGCTTCGGCGCAGGCGAGATTTTCGGTGCACTGGCGCCTGAAGTGAACGCCATCCCCTTTGTGGGCGGCATCATCACCGGCAATGCCGGCGGTGACGTCGCTACAGATACCCAAAACGCTTCTACTCCCAGCCCCCGCTGGATCCGGCCGCTCATTCCGCAGACATCGGCCATGTCGGTCGCCGCCATCGACCGCAGGCTGGGTTTCACGCCGGACAAGGCCCGCTTGTCCCCGACCGACACCGCAAACCTTTTCCTGAACAGAGTCGTCGGTACCGTGGTTCCCGCCATGAATGTGTTCTTGAACATGGGCTCCAGAAGTCAGGAAGCCGAAGACATCAAAAACCGACTGAGTCCGGTGAAGATCAACAAAATCGAAACCATGCTAGCCGACTGGCGGAGTGCGCTGGACGAGCGCTGGGACTCTGTCCAGCAAGCCTATGCAGTGCTGCAAAGGACTACCGTCCACCCTGGCGATGTGCTGCCCAATGTCAACAACATGACCTCCCGGGAAGACTTGGCACCGATCCGACAAGCAGACCTGCAAGGAAGAACCAAAGACATCCATGCAATCATCGACCGTGCACAGAAACTGATGAGCGCATACAAAATTCAAGGCACCACCGACAATCAGTTCCTGCTGGCACAAGAGCGCCGAACCTCGAAAAGCGTCAAAAGGCATTGATCCCGCGGGGGGGCCTGTCACCTATCCGCACTGTGCATTGCCGGCCGGTTCGTGCGACCGAGCACCGTCGCATTCAATCGGAGTCTCTTGGTGTCGGATCAGGTTACGTGCAAAGCGAGAACGACACGCAGCCCCGTGCTATCGTGCCCGCCCGTCCCCCATCCGTTCGCCCCAGCATGCTGCCGACTTCCCGTACCCTGCGTCTGTCGCTGTACACCCTGCTGATCATCGCCGGCGCCGTCCTGGCCGCGACCCTGGCGATCCGCCACGCCGAACGCCAGGCCCTGGAGGAGGACGCGGCCCGCGCCAGCCAGCAACTGGCGCTGTACGCCAATTCCCTTCACACCCTGATCGACCGCTACCGCGCCCTGCCCGCCGTGCTGGCGCTCGACCCGCAGCTGCGCGCGGCCCTGGGCGGCCCGGTGAGCGCCGAGCAGCAGGCGGCGCTCAACCTGAAGCTGGAGAAGATCAACGGCGCGGCGCAGTCCTCGACCCTCGAACTGCTCGACCACACCGGCCTGGCGGTGGCCGCCAGCAACTGGCGCCTGCCCAGCAGCTACGTCGGCCACAATTACGGGTTCCGCCCATACTTCAGCCAGACCCGCACCCAAGGCAGCGGACGCTTCTACGCCGTGGGCGTGACCAGCGGGATTCCCGGCTACTTCCTCTCCAGCGCCGTGCTCGGCGAACAGGACGAATTCCTCGGGGCGATGGTGGTCAAGCTCGAATTCCCCGAGCTTGAACGCGAATGGAGCCAGGGCAGCGACACCCTGCTGGTCAGCGATGCGCGGGGCATCATCTTCATCGCCAACCAGCCGGGCTGGCGCTACCGCGCGCTGCGGCCGCTGGATGCCGCCGACCTGGCCGACATCAAGGCCACGCGCCAATACGACAAACAGGCGCTGGTGCCGCTCACGCACCTGTCGCTGCGCCGCTTCGACGACACCAGCGACCTGCGCCGGGTCGAAGGCCCGCAGGGCACCGCCGACTACCTGTGGGAATCCCTGCCGCTGACCGCCGAAGGCTGGACGCTGCACCTGCTGCGCCGCCCGCAGGTGGCGTTCGAGGATCTGCGCAACGCCGGGCTCGCCGCCGCCGGGGTGTGGCTGGCGCTGGTGTTCCTGCTGCTGTTCCTCAACCAGCGCTGGCGCCTGGGCAAGATGCGCCAGCGCAGCCGCGCCGAGCTCAAGCGGCTGGTGGAAGAACGCACCCGCGAGCTGCGCACCGCCCAGGACGGCCTGGTGCAGTCGGCCAAACTGGCGGCGCTGGGGCAGATGTCCGCCGCGCTGGCCCACGAGATCAACCAGCCGCTGACCGCCCAGCGCATGCAACTGGCCACCTTGCGCCTGCTGCTCGATCATGGCCGCGTCGATGAGGCCTACAAGGCGCTCAAGCCGGTGGACGACATGCTCACCCGCATGGCCGCGCTCACCGGCCACCTGAAGACCTTCGCCCGCAAGAGCCCCAGCGGCCTGCGCGAACGGCTCGACCTGGCGACCGTGGTCGATCAGGCCCTGCAATTGCTCGACACCCGCCTGCGCGACGAGCAGGTCAGCCTGGTGCTGCACCTGACCCGCCCGGCCTGGGTGCGCGGCGATGCGATCCGCCTGGAACAGGTGCTGATCAACCTGCTGCGCAACGCCCTCGACGCCATGCACGGCAAACCGTGCAAGCGCCTGCTGATCCGCCTGGAGGCCGACCAGCAGCTGTGGCACCTGAGCGTCAGCGACAGCGGCGGCGGCATCGCCGAGGAGCACCTGGGCCAGGTGTTCGACCCGTTCTTCACCACCAAGCCTGTGGGTGACGGCCTGGGCCTGGGGCTGGCGGTGTCGTTCGCCATCGCCCACGAGTCCGGCGGGCGCCTGAGCGCCGAGAACGGCGAAGGCGGCGCGGTGTTCACCTTGACCTTGCCGATCGATCTGGAGGCGCACATCTGATGCTCAATTCGGTGATGGTGGTCGATGACGAAAGCAGCATCCGCAGCGCCGTCGAACAATGGCTGAGCCTGTCGGGTTTCGAGGTGCAACTGTTCAGCCGCGCCGAGGACTGCCTGGCCGCGTTGCCCCGGCACTTTGCCGGAGTGATCCTCAGCGACGTGCGCATGCCCGGCCAGAGCGGCCTGGAACTGCTGGCCGAAGTGCAGCGCCGGGACGCCGACCTGCCGGTGATCCTGTTGACCGGCCACGGCGATGTGCCGATGGCCGTCGAAGCGATGCGCGACGGCGCCTATGACTTCCTGGAAAAGCCGTTCAGCCCCGAGATCCTGCTCGGCAGCCTGCGCCGGGCGCTGGACAAGCGCCGGCTGGTGCTGGAGAACCGTACCCTGCACGAGCAGGCCGACAACCGCGCCAGGCTCGACGCCACGCTGCTCGGCGTGTCCCGCGGCATGCAGACCTTGCGCCGGCAGGTGCTGGACCTGGCCGCGCTGCCGGTCAACGTGCTGATCCGCGGCGAGACCGGCAGCGGCAAGGAAATGGTCGCCCGTTGCCTGCACGACTTCGGCCCGCGCGCGGACAAACCGTTCGTGGCGCTCAACTGCGCGGCGATCCCGGAGCAACTGTTCGAGGCCGAACTGTTCGGCCATGAGAGCGGCGCGTTCACCGGGGCGTCCGGCAAGCGCATCGGCAAGCTGGAATACGCCGACGGCGGCACGCTGTTCCTCGATGAGATCGAAAGCATGCCCCTGGCCCAGCAGGTGAAGCTGCTGCGGGTGATCCAGGAGCAGAAGCTGGAGCGGCTGGGCTCGAACCAGAGCATCCGCGTGGATCTGCGCATCGTCGCCGCCACCAAGCCCGACCTGCTCGACGAGGCCCGGGCCGGGCGTTTTCGCGAAGACCTGGCCTATCGGCTGAACGTGGCCGAGCTGCGCCTGCCGCCCCTGCGCGAGCGCCGCGAAGACATCCCGCTGCTGTTCGACGCCTTCGCCCGCCAGGCCGCCGAACGGCTCGGGCGGACGTTCCCGCCGCTGGGCGGCGCCCAGCTGAGCCACCTGCTCAGCCACGACTGGCCGGGCAACGTGCGCGAACTGGCCAACGTCGCCGAGCGTCAGGTGCTGGGGCTGGACGAACCGGTGCCGGGGATCGACCCGGGGCAATCGCTGGCGGCCCAGCAAGAGGCGTTCGAGGCCCAGTGCCTGCGCATCGCCCTGACCCGGCACAAGGGCGACGTGAAGGCGGTGCTCGAAGAACTGCAGCTGCCGCGGCGCACCTTCAACGAAAAGATGCAGCGGCATGGGTTGAGCCGGGAGATGTTTGTGCAGGACAGCTGATTGCCCGGCGACTGCAGGATTTGTGGCTCAGGCAAAACTGTAGGAGCCAGCCTGCTGGCTCCTACAGATAGCGGGGCACACGCCCTCCATGCGGGCGCCAAGATAGGCGGATTTCCGCTCATCACCCTCCGCGCAACAAGCGGATTTCCGCTCAACAACCGCGCCTACCCCCTCTAAACCGGCCCTCCGCCCCTTGGCACACCTCCTGCTATAGCCCCCGCAGGCTGCGTTTCGACGCGCTCCACAAAAACAATTAACCGAAGGATCCTTCAATGGATAACTCCAACATCCTGCCGCTTGGGGCAGCTGCCGCGCCGGCCAAGGAAAGAACCACCGCCAGCCGGATCAAGTCGATCTTCAGCGGTTCCGTCGGCAACATGGTCGAGTGGTACGACTGGTACGTCTACGCCGCCTTCTCGCTGTACTTCGCCAAGACCTTCTTCCCCGCCGGCTCCACCACCGCGCAACTGATGAACACCGCCGCGATCTTCGCCGTGGGCTTCCTGATGCGCCCCATCGGCGGCTGGCTGATGGGCCTTTACGCCGACCGCAAGGGCCGCAAGGCCGCGCTGATGGCGTCGGTGTACCTGATGTGCTTCGGCTCGCTGATCATCGCCCTGAGCCCGAACTACGAAACCATCGGCATCGGCGCGCCGATCCTGCTGGTGTTCGCCCGCCTGCTGCAGGGCCTGTCGGTCGGCGGCGAGTACGGCACCTCGGCCACCTACCTGTCGGAAATGGCCACCAAGGAGCGTCGCGGCTTCTTCTCCAGCTTCCAGTACGTGACTTTGATTTCCGGCCAGCTCATCGCGCTGGGCGTGCTGATCGTGCTGCAGCAGTTCCTCACCACCGAACAGCTGTACACGTGGGGCTGGCGCATCCCGTTCGCCATCGGCGCCCTGTGCGCGATCGTCGCGCTGTACCTGCGCCGCGGCATGGAAGAGACCGAGTCGTTCGTGAAGAAGGAAAAGTCCAAGGAAAGCGCCATGCGCACCTTGCTCCGCCATCCGAAGGAACTGCTGACCGTGGTCGGCCTGACCATGGGCGGCACCCTGGCCTTCTACACCTACACCACCTACATGCAGAAGTACCTGGTGAACACCGTCGGCATGAGCATCTCCGACTCCACCACCATCTCGGCGGCGACGCTGTTCCTGTTCATGTGCCTGCAACCGGTCATCGGCGGCCTGTCGGACAAGATCGGCCGGCGTCCGATCCTGATCGCCTTCGGCGTGCTGGGCACGATCTTCACCGTGCCGATCCTGATGACCCTGCACACCATCCAGAGCTGGTGGGGCGCGTTCTTCCTGATCATGGCGGCGCTGATCATCGTCAGCGGCTACACCTCGATCAACGCGGTGGTGAAGGCCGAACTGTTCCCGACCGAAATCCGCGCCCTGGGCGTCGGCCTGCCGTACGCGCTGACCGTGTCGATCTTCGGCGGCACCGCCGAGTACATCGCGCTGTGGTTCAAGAGCATCGGCATGGAGACCGGCTACTACTGGTACGTGACCGCGTGCATCGCCGTGTCGCTGCTGGTGTACATCACCATGAAGGACACCCAGAAGCACTCGCGGATCGTGACTGACTGACTGACAGCTGTCCGTGCAGTCACCGCAAGGGTGACTGCAATGGCCCCATTGCCAGCAGGGTGGCCCCCACAGGGGGTCGGCGGTGTCCACCAACCCCGTGTTCACCGCCAATCCTTGTGGGAGCCAGCCTGCTGCGATGGGGATCACCCCGGCATCAAGCGGACTCGGCCACCTGCTGCCGGCTGCCGTACCGCTTCTGCGCAAACGCCGCCCCGGCGATCATCACCACCAGGATCCCCGCCAGCACCGCCGACGAGCCGACGGTGCCGAAGTCCAGGCCGCCCTTCTCATGGGATTTGGTCATCAGGTCACCCAGTGTCGCGCCGAACGGCCGGGTCAGCACGAACGCCACCCAGAACAGCGCCACCGACGAGATCTTGGTGAAATACCTGAGCAGCACCACCAACGCGATCGCCGAGCCGATCAGCAGCGCGCCGCCGGCAAAGCCCAGGCCCGAGTCGTCGGCCAGGTAATCGCCCAGCGCGGTGCCCAGGGTGTTGGAGAACAGGATCGCCATCCAGTAGAACATCTCGCCGCGAAAGGTCTGCACCTTGTTGACGTTGAGCGAGTCGCCGCTCAGGCGCCAGGCCGCAAAGATCGCCAGCAGGATCGAGATCAGGATCATCGAGCCCGCGGCATAGCCCAGGCCCAGGGTGCGGTCCATGAAATCGGACAGGGTGGTGCCGGCGGTGCTGGTGGACAGGATCACGATCCAGTACAGCAGCGGCTTGTAGGTCCTGGCCTTCAGTTGCGTGACCAGCGTCAGGACGAACACGCTGATAAGGATCAGCGAGCTGATCGCGTAACCGACGTCGAGGGTCATCGACAGCAGATCCCCCGCCGTTTCCCCCAGGGTCGTCGCGCAGATTTTCATCACCCAGAACGCCAGGGTGATTTGAGGCAGTTTATTCATGAACGCAAGAGCTCCCGTGTGTGACGGCCGGTTGTTCGATTTCTGGCCGCCGGCAGACTGGCGTCCGAGGGGTGAAAAACCGGTCGGCGTTCCATGAAAAATCTGTCACACGGGCCAAAACAGCGATTAATCACCGGTTAATGCCGCTGCCCCATCCTGCACTCACCTGATCGATTGACTGCGCGACGTTCGCCCGAGGACGGAAGCGAATCCGATGCGTCGCCCTTAACATCTAGTTAATCGATTGTTATCAGCATTAATTTGCGCTTTTTAATCAATTTTATTGGCGTAGCATTCAACTCAAGCAAGACACAACGCCAACGAACACGGAGAAACGACCATGAACACCAAACTGATCCTCGCCCTGACCCTGTCCCTCCTGGCCGCCAACACTTTCGCCGCCGACGGTTCGGACAAGACCAAATCCGCCGACTTCATCTCCGGCGCCAGCGCCTCGGTCGAACACAGCACCTCCGGCGCCTACGCCGCTGACGGTTTCGACAAGACCGGCACCGCCAACGCCATCGCCGCCGACGGCTTCGACAAGACCGGCACCGCCAACGCCATCGCCGCCGACGGCTTCGACAAGACCGGCACCGCCGCTGCCATCAGCTGAACCGCGGATGCAAACACCAAAGCCCGGCCAATGCCGGGCTTGTTTATTTCTGCAGCGACACAGCTGCGAGGTCCAAGCAAAACCCTGTGGGAGTTAGCCTGCTGGCGATGGCGCCAGCCCAGTCACCACGAGACAGAATCAAGACAGTTGCCCCACAGGCGCCTGCACCGGACTGGCAATCAGCGCCCCGCGCTTGCACTATGGCCCCCTCAAAACACAGCCTTCCAGGAACACCCCCACCATGCCCGACGACATCCACTTCTACGAACCCGCCAACGGCCACGGCCTGCCCCACGATCCGTTCAACGCCATCGTCGGTCCGCGCCCCATCGGCTGGATCTCGTCGCAGGATGCCGAAGGCCGGCTGAACCTGGCGCCGTACAGCTTCTTCAACGCCTTCAACTACATCCCGCCGATCATCGGGTTCTCCAGCGTGGGCCGCAAAGACAGCCTGAACAACATCGAGCAGACCGGCGAATTCGCCTGGAACCTCGCCACCCGGCCGCTGGCCGAGCAGATGAACCAGAGCTGCGCGGCGGTGGGGCCTGAGGTCGACGAGTTCGAACTGGCGGGCTTGACCACCGTGGCGTCGAAAGTGATTGCGGTGCCGCGGGTGGCCGAAAGCCCGGTGTCCTTCGAATGCAAGGTCACTCAGATCATTCAGCTGCAACGGGCGAATGGCGAGACAGTGCCGAGCTGGCTGATCCTCGGCGAAGTGGTCGCCGTGCACATCGCCAAATGGCTGCTCAAGGACGGGATCTACGACACCGCCGCCGCAGAACCGATTCTGCGCGGCGGCGGGCCGGCGGACTATTTCCAGCTGGGGCCGCAAGCGTTGTTCAAGATGTGGCGACCGGGTGCGGTCAAGTGAGGCTCACCAGATGAGTTCGGCGTCGTCGCTGACGCCCTGAAGGCGTTTCAGCTCGCGGGTCGCGGCGTCGTCGGCCGTGATGGCGCCGGGGAACACCTGTTCATCCAGCAGTTTGTGGAAACGCGGGGCGCCGCCATCGACCAGGGCCTTGACCGCAATGGCGGCGTAATAGCCCTTGTTGCCGCCCAGCTCGACGGGGACCACAGCGGAAACCGCTTCGAAGTGTGCGAACTCTTTACGTGCCATGTCTCAGGTTCCGGCTCAGTCAAATAGGCCGGCCATTAAACCCTCAACCGGCGAGTTTGTGTACCGGTGCACCGCAGGCGCCGAGCGCCTGGGCGGCCGACACCTCCTTGAACGTGTGGAAATCCACTTGGTTGACCACCAGGTCCTGCACCAGCTCGCCGAACACCTCCATCGACGGACTGGCGAAATAGGCGGTCATCGCCTGCTGGCTGCTCCAGAAGCCGGACACCAGCCACAGCTGCGGATCGCACTGCGAATGCTGCAAGGCGAAGTTCAGGCAACCGGGGGCGGCGCGGGACGGCTCGATCAGCGCGCTCAGGCGCACGCCCAACTCTTCCGAGCGCCCGGCGCGCGCCCGGATGAAGGCCATATGACTGACGGGAATTTGCTTGGACATGTTCAATCCCTCCCAGGGAGTCGCGTGGCAGCCGGGGACGGGCTGCGACAGGATCCAAGGTTACGGGCTGCCTGCCGGGCGCCGTTAGTCGATTCCTGCCGTTGCCTTGCACGATCCTGCGAAACTGCCTCAAGGCCCTGTAAAAAAGTGTGAAGGCCTGTCACGGTGCTGTCACACAGGTTTCGAGCAAGTTTGCCCGCCTGCGTCCTGTCATGTCTGGGGGCCGAGGCAACCCCGTGCAGGATCAGGCAAGCATTTGACAGGATGTGTCTACCGCTCACGCTTGCACAAACTTATGCTCTGCCCCACTTCACCGCCCTTGCCGAGGAGGTCGTGCATGACGTCACCCGAACATTTCCCAGCCCCGCTGGACGCCGACATGGAAAAGCAGCGCGCGGAACTGGCGACGCTCATCCGCCGCAACACCTCGGAAGACGGCAGCTACGCCACGGCCATCGGTTCGCTGTTCATGTCCCGCCACACCCAGTCCCATGACTTCGCCCCGGTGCTGGCGCAACCGGCGCTGTGCATCATGGCCCAGGGACGCAAGGAGGTGCGGCTGGCGGACGAGTACTTCAACTACGATCCTTTGAACTACCTGGTGGTGTCGGTCTCGATGCCGCTGAGCGGGCGGGTGGTGAACGTCTCGCCCGACGAGCCGATCCTGGCCGTGCGCCTGGACATCGACCCTGCGGAAATCACCGCGCTGATCGCCGACGCCGGCCCCATGGGCGTGCCGACCCGGCCGACCGGGCGCGGCCTGTACGTCGAACGGATCGACAGCGCCATGCTCGACGCGGTGCTGCGCCTGGCGCGCCTGCTCGACACGCCCAAAGACATCGCCATGCTCGCGCCGCTGATCCGCCGGGAGATTCTCTATCGCCTGCTGCGCAGCCCCCAGGGCCACCGGCTGTACGAGATCGCCATCGCCAACAGCCAGAGCCACCGCATCAGCCAGGCGATCAAATGGCTCAACGGCAACTTCGAGCAGCCGTTGCGCATCGATGACCTGGCCAAGGAAGTGAACCTGAGCGTCTCCACCCTGCATCACCGCTTCAAGGCGATGACAGCGATGAGCCCGCTGCAGTACCAGAAGCAACTGCGCCTGCAAGAGGCCCGGCGGCTGATGCTGACCGAGGGGCTGGAAGCCTCGGCGGCGGGGTATCGGGTGGGCTATGAAAGTCCGTCGCAGTTCAGCCGCGAGTACAGCCGGCTGTTCGGCGCGCCGCCGCTGCGGGATCTGGCGCGGTTGCGGCTCACGGTCTGATCCAATTTTTGCGGTGCTGCGCCCGGCCCTATCGCCAGCAGGCTGGCTCCCACAGGGGATGTGTGTTGATCACGGATTCCATGTGGGAGCCAGCCTGCCGGCATCACGGCCGGATCAAGCCCCCAGCACCCGGCACGCCTCGGACGGCAGCGTCACCGACACCGGATGCCCGATCCCCAGGCCGATGTCCTGGCACGGCGTGCTCAATGCGGTGAACGTCACCCCGGAACACTCCACCGTGGTCTCGATGGTCGCGCCGATGTCGCGCACGAACGTCACCGTGCCCAGCAGCCGGTTGCCCGCCGTCGCCTGAGGCGCCGACAGTTGCAGGTCTTCGGGGCGGATCAGCATCTTCACCTTCTGGCCCACCACGATGCTGCTGCAGATCGGCACTTGCAGCGCATCGCCGCCCGGCAGCACGACCTTGCCGTCGCCCAGCGCCGTGGCCGGGAAAATGTTGCCCGAGCCGATGAAGTCCGCGACGAATTCGTTGGCCGGGTGCCGGTAGATCTCGATGGGCGTGCCCACCTGCTGCACCCGGTGCTCGCCCAGCACCACCACGATGTCGGCCATGGTCATGGCCTCGCGCTGGTCATGGGTGACCATGATGGTGGTGATGTTCAGCCGCTGCTGCAGTTGGCGGATCTCCACCTGCATCGATTCGCGCAGCTTGGCGTCCAGCGCCGACAGCGGCTCGTCGAGCAGCAGGATCTTGGGGTGCGAGGCAATCGCCCGGGCGATCGCCACCCGTTGGCGCTGGCCGCCGGAGAGCTTGGCCACCGGACGGTCGATCATCGCCTGCAGCTGGATCATTTCCAGCAGCTCCACCACCCGCGCCCGCTGCTCGGCCTTGCCCACGCCGCGCAGCTTCAACGGATAGGCGATGTTCTCGCCCACGGTCATGTGCGGGAACAGCGCCAGCGACTGGAACACCATGCCGAAGTTGCGCAGGTGCGCCGGGGTGTGGCCGATGTCCTCGCCGTCCAGGCGGATCTCGCCGCCGGTGAGGGTCTCAAGCCCGGCGATCATGCGCAGCAAGGTGGTCTTGCCGCAGCCCGACGGCCCCAGGAAACACACCAGCTTGCCCTGGGGCAAATGCAGGTTGACGTCTTTCACCGCGCAGGCCGAGCCGTAATGCTTCTCGACGTTTTCCAGAATCAGTCCAGACATGTTGCACCTCAAATCAGAAGGAAACGCCGCCCTCGCCCACCAGCTTCTCCAGCGCCCAGATCAGGACGAAGTCGATCAGCACGATCAGCACGGCAAACGAGAATACGGTGGGGTCGAGCGAGGACACGGTGCGGCTGTACATCCAGATCGGCACGGTCATGACGTCGATGGTGTAGAGGAAATAGGTGACGGTGAATTCGTTGAACGAGACGATGAACGCCAGCAGCATGCCCGCCAGGATCCCCGACTTCATCAGCGGCACCACCACATCGACGATCGCCCGCAGCGGCGAGGCGCCGAGCATCTGCGCCGCCTCCTCGACCTCGCTGCCGATGGAGAGCATGGCCGCCGTGCAGTTCTTGACCACGAACGGCAGCGCCAGGATCACGTGGGCGATCACCAGCCGCGAGGTGGTCATGTGGAACGGCAGGCTGTCGAACACCAACAGCATCGCCAGGCCCAGCACCACCATCGGGAACACCAGCGGCAGCGACATCAGTTGCAGCGCCACCGCCTTGCCGCGGAACTCGCAGCGGGTCAGCGCGTAGGCCGCCGGCACTGCGATCAGGGTGGCGAAGACCATGGTCAGGCACGACACCAGCAGGCTGGTGGCCATGGCCTGACCGAGGCTCAGCACGTCGCTGGCGTCCGGCGAGACGAAGGTGTGCCACGCGGCCTTGTACCATTGCAGGCTGTAGCTGGCCGGCGGGAAGTCGAGGTTCGACGCGCCGCTGAACGACATCACGATCATGGTCAGGATCGGCAGCACCACCAGCAGCAGGATCACACCGGACAGGATCCCGGCGAACTTGCCCGTGTCGCCGGGCAGCAGCGCGTGGCGCTTCTTGGTCAGGGCAGTCATTGCGAAGCCTCCAGCAACCGGCGACGGCGGCCGGTGACGTATTCGGACAGGGTCATGATCGCCAGGGTGGTGGCGATCAGCACCACGCCTGCGGCGGACGCGGCGGGCCAGTTCATCAGCGGGGCGATCTGGTCGTGCACCATCACCGCCAGCATCGGCACCCGCCGCCCGCCCAGCAGCAGCGGCACCACGAAGCTGCTGGCGTTGTAGGCGAACACCAGCGTCGCGCCGGTGATGATCCCCGGCAGGCTCATCGGCAGCACCACCTGGCGGAACACCTGCCAGCGGCTGGCGCCCAGGGTCGCGGCGGCCTCTTCGAAGCTGCGGGACACGCCGCGCATGGCGCTGGCGATCGGCAGCACGGCCAGCGGGAACGCGGTCTGCACCAGCCCCATCAGCACGCCGTTCTGGTTGTACAGCAGCATGATCGGCCGCTTGATCAGGCCCAGCCCCATCAGGGTCTGGTTGAGCATGCCGCCGGGGCCGAGGATCACCAGCCAGCCGTAGCTCTGCAGCAGCAGGTTGACCAACAGCGGCAGCAGCACCGCCGCCAGGAAGATCCGCCGCACGAACGGCGACGTCAGGCGCGACATGGTGTACGCCACCGGGATCGCCAGCAGCACGGCGATCACCGCGCTGATCAGCGCCAGGCGCAGGGTCAGCAGCAACGACTTGAGGTAGTACGGTTCGAGCAGCTGCGCGTAGCTGGCCAAGCTGAAACCCGTCCACTCCGCGCCCTTGGTGCCGATGCTCATGCGCAGCACCAGCAGGCTCGCGGCGATCAGCACGCCGAGGAACAGCATCGACGGCGTGAGGAAAAACCACGCCCGGACGGTGGGCGAAACGCCGCGCGCCGGGCGCACGTCGGCCGCGCCGACCGGGTGGGTCAGGGATTGATGTTCCATGGCAATGATCTCGTCAATGGAAAAACAACTGACAAACACAGATTTCCAAACCCCCGCGAACCCTGTGGGAGCTGGCTTGCCAGCGATGACGGCCGACCTGTCGAAATGAACTCACTGACAGATTGCTATCGCTGGCAAGCCAGCTCCCACAGGGGGTTGCGGTGTTCTGAAGGTTGCGTTCGGCTCAGGAAGAAAAGATTTCCGTGTAGCGACGGATCCACTGGTCATGCACGGTGGCCAGGAAGGCGTTGTCGTGCATGATCGCCTTCTCGGCGATCTGCTCCGGCGTCAGGATGTACGGGCTCTTGCGCGCCTCGGCAGAGATGATCGCCTTGGCGTTGACCGGGCCGTTGAAGATGTCTTCGGCCATCTTGCCCTGCACCAGCGGGTCGAGGGAGTGATCGATGAAGGCGTAGGCCAGGTCGGTGTCGCCGGGACGGTTCTTGGGCATCACCGACAGCATCAGGTCGGTGTAGAACCCTTCCTTCATGCCGAACGTGGCGCCCAGGCCGTAGTTCGCGTCGCGGATCTGCTTGGGGAAGAACGCCGGGGCGTAGAGCCCGCCCATGTCCAGGGAGCCGGTGCGGAACAGTTCGGCGATCTGGTTGGGGTTCTCGCCCAAGGTCACCACGCGGTCCTTGAGCTCGGCCAGTTTCTTGAAGCCCGGCTCGATGTTGTGCTCGTCGCCGCCGGCCAGTTTGGCGGCGATGATGATCAGGTCCATCGCCTCGGTCCAGTTCGGCGGCGGCAGGAAGATGTTCGGCGCCAGGTCAGCGTCCCACAGTGCGGCGTAGCTGTCCGGCGCCGTGCTTTGGGTGCGGGTGCTGTAGACCAGGCTGTTGCACCACAGCAGGTAACCGATGCCGTGGCCGTTGGCGCCGGTGCGGTACTTTTCCGGCACGTCGATCAGGTTGGGGATGCGGTTCAGGTCGGGCTTTTCCAGCAGCCCGGCGGCGGCCAGGCCTTCGGCGCCGACGCCGGCCAGGGTGATGATGTCGTACTGCGGACGGTCGCCGCCGGCCTTGAGCTTGGCGACCATTTCCGAGGTGCTGCCGGTGCGGTCGGCGATCACCTTGGCGCCGGTCTTGGCCTCGAAGGTCGCGGCGATGTTGCGCAACGCGGCCAGGCCGGTGTCATCCGACCAGGTCAGCAGGCGCAGGGTCTTGCCGGCGAAACGGGTGTCGCTGGCGCTCGCCCGGATGAAGGGCATGCTCAACGCCGCCGCAGCCACCGAGGCCACGCCGACGGTCTTGATGAATTGACGCCTGTTCAGATCGTGCTCGCCCATGAAGGACTCCCTTTGTTCTTGTAAGTATGAGATTGACCGCAACCCTTGCGCTGACCGTCCGGAACCGCCAAAGCCCCGGTTTCAAAGGGCTTGGGCGAGGTCGGCGGATTCATCCTGAGGTCGGGCGCAAGCGCTGACCATCGATAAAAACTCATTGGAGCCATGACGCCGGCGCATGCCTCATTGCGAGGCATGCGTTCACTTTTTTCGGGCGTTCAGAGCGCCCGCACCACGTGCTTGATCTCCTGGAACGCGGCCAGTCCCCACGGCCCCAGCTCACGGCCCAGGCTGCTCTGCTTGTAGCCGCCCCACGCCGTCTGCGGGAAGATCACCTGCAGCGCGTTCAGCCACACAAGCCCCGCCTGCAGGGCGTCGGCGACCCGGTCCGCGGCTTCGGCGTCACGGGTGACCACACTGGCCACCAGGCCGAACCGGCTGTCGTTGGCCAGGGCGATCGCCTCGGCCTCGGTGGCGAAACTGCGCACGCACACCACCGGCCCGAAGATCTCCTCGCACCACAGCGCACTGTCCAGGGGCACTTCGGTGAACACCGTCGGCTGCAAGAAGTAGCCGCGGGCGAGGTCGGCGGGACGGTTGCCGCCGCACACCAGCTTCGCCCCGGCGCTCAGGCCGCGGTCGATGTGGCCGAGCACCCGCTGGTACTGCGCCTGGTTGACCAGCGCGCCCATTTCCACGTCTGGGTCGAACGGGTCGGCCACGCGGATCCTCTCGGCGCGGGCCTTGAGCCGCGTGAGGAATTCGTCGGCCAGCTCATCGGCGACCAGCACCCGGCTGGTGGCCGAGCACATTTGCCCGGCGTTGAAGAAGGCACCGCCGCAGGCCAGTTCCACCGCCAGGTCGAGGTCGGCGTCGGCCAGCACCAGCAGCGAGGATTTGCCGCCCAGCTCCAGGCTCACGCCCTTCACGGTCTCGGCGGCGCGCTGCATCACCTGCACCCCCACTGCGTTGCTGCCGGTGAACGACACCTTGGCGATGCGCGGATCCGCCGCCAGCGGCGCCCCCACCGCCAGCCCAGTGCCGCAGACCAGGTTGAACACGCCGTCAGGCAGGCCGGACTCGGCGATGATCGCTGCCAGCTCCAGCTCCGCCAGCGGCGTGACCTCCGACGGCTTGAGCACCACGCAGCAGCCGGCGGCCAGGGCCGGGGCGAGCTTCCACGCGGTGGTGACCATCGGGAAGTTCCACGGCACGATCAGCCCGACCACACCGCAGGGCTCGCGGCGCACGCGGGCGCTGAAGTCGTCGCTGGGCAGCGGCACCTCCGCGTCGTTCTTGGCGTCCAGGCTGTCGGCCAGCCCGGCGTAGTACTCGAACGTCGCGATCACGTCATCGACGTCGATGACCGCCTCGAACAGCGGCTTGCCGTTGTTGCTCGACTGCAGCTTCATCAGGTGTTCGCGGCCGTTGCGCACGCCGTTGGCGATGTTGCGCAGGATCGCCGCACGCTCGGCGCCGGTGGTCTTCGACCAGGCCTTGAAGGCTTCGGCCGCCGCCGCCACCGCCCGGTCGACCGCGCGCTCGTCGCCGCCGTTGACCGTGGTCAGCAGCGCTTCGGTGGCCGGGTTGATCACCCGCAGGTGTTCGCCGCCGGACGACCATTGGCCATTGATGTAGAGACCGTCGAGGGTCGTCGGGAAATTCAGGGCCGAACTCATTGCGCCACCGCCTTCATCCATTGTGTCTGGTCGATTTCGATCAGGGTCGGGCCCTGACGGTCCGTGGCCGCCCGCAGCGCGCCGCGCAGTTGCTCGACGGAGCCGGCCGAGTGGGCCGCACAGCCCAGGGCCTGGGCCACGCCGATGAAGTCCGGGGTGTAGATGTCCACGCCCACCGGTTCGATGGCGCGGTTGACCATGTAGCGCTTGATCTCTTCGTAGCCCTGGTTGTTCCACAACAGGACGATCACCGGCACCCGCGCCTCCACGGCGCTGGCCAGTTCCGGCAGGGTGAACTGCAGGCCGCCGTCGCCGATCAGGCACACCACCGGCGGGCGCGCGCCTTGCTCCAGGCGGCCGCCCAGCCAGGCGCCGATGGCCGCCGGCAAGGCGTAGCCGAGGGTGCCGTAGCCGGTGGAGGCGTTGAACCAGCGGCGCGGATGGTCGGGGTTGAAGGTGAGGTTGCCGGTGTACACCGGTTGCGTGGAGTCACCGACGAACACCGCTTGCGGCAACTCGTGCAGAACGGTTTCCAGGAAGCGGGTCTGGGCCAGGGCCGGCGCGTCCCAGCCGGCGGCCAGTTCCTCGCGCAGGCGGGCGGCGCGCACCTGGCCCCAATCGTTGCGGCGCTCGGCCAGGGGGTGATGGGCCATCGCGCTGAGCAGCGCCTGGGCCGCGTTGCGTGAGTCGGCCACCAGCGCCACGTGCGGCGGGTAGTTGCGCACGGTCTGGTCCGGGTCGATGTCGACGCGCAGCAGTTGGCCGGGAATCTCGAAGCCGCCGGCGAAGGTGACGTCGTAGTCGGTTTCCGCCAGCTCGGTGCCGATGGCCAGCACCACATCGGCATCGGCCACCAGCGCACGGGTGGCGACCAGGCTCTGGGTCGAACCGATCAGCAGCGGATGGCCCGACGGCAACATGCCTTTGGCGTTGATGGTCAGCGCCACCGGCGCGTCCAGCCGTTCGGCCAGTTCGGTGAGTTCGGCGGCCGCGTCGATGGCGCCGCCGCCGGCGAGGATCAGCGGACGCTCTGCACCCGCCAACAGTTCGGCCATGCGGTTCACGGCAGACGGTGCGGCACCGGCGCGGTCGATGTGCACCGGCACGCTGGCGAGCAGGTCATCGGCGTCTTCCACCAGCACGTCCAGCGGGATCTCGATGTGCACCGGACGCGGACGCCCGGCCTGGAACAGCGCGAACGCCCGGGCCAGCACCGCCGGCAGTTCCGAGGCGGACATCAAGGTGTGGGAGAACGCCGCCACACCGCCGACCAGCGCGCTCTGGTTCGGCAGTTCGTGGAGCTTGCCGCGGCCGCCGCCCAACTGGCTGCGCGACTGCACGCTGGAGATCACCAGCATCGGGATCGAGTCGGCGTAGGCCTGGCCCATGGCGGTGGTGATGTTGGTCATGCCGGGGCCGGTGATGATGAAGCACACGCCTGGCTTGCCGCTGGTGCGGGCATAGCCGTCGGCCATGAAGCCGGCGCCCTGCTCATGGCGCGGGGTGACGTGGTTGATGCTCGAACGGGCCAGCCCGCGATACAGCTCCACGGTGTGCACCCCCGGGATGCCGAACACCTGCTCGACTCCGTAATCCTCGAGTAACTTGACCAGTACTTCGCCGCATGTCGCCATGGTTATGCCCTTCTTGTTCGATTGAGACTCCGGCCTCCTTTTGCGGGAGTCCGGGAATGGCCTCATTGAAACGGGCGCCCCATAGCCGCAACAATCGATAAAAGCTCATACTAGCCATGTCCTCACGTCATACCTTGGATCCACATGAAACGACTGCCTCCCCTGCCCGCCCTGCACACGTTTCTGGTCACCGCGCAGTGCTGCAACTTCACCCGGGCCGCCGAGCAGTTGCACATCACCCAGGGCGCGGTGAGCCGACAGATCGCAGGGCTCGAGGATCATTTGGGCTATGAGCTGTTCATCCGCCTGGCCCGGGGGCTGGAACTGACCGCCGAAGGCCGCGAATGGCTGCCGAAGGTGCAGCAGGTGTTCGACCTGATCGGCGATTCGGTGGAGCAGATCGGCGCCAAACGCGAGACCCTGCAACTCAAGGCACCGAGCTGCGTGATGCGCTGGCTGTTGCCGCGCCTGATGCAGTGGCAGCGCGAACGCCCGGACGCGCCGGTGAAGCTGACCGCCTCGCTCCAGCACAGGGTGGACTTCCAGCGTGAACAGTTCGACGCGGCGGTGATCTACGGCACCGCGCCCCACGACCTGCCGGCCGCGCTGCACATGTTCGACGAACAGCTGACGCCGGTCTGCTCGCCGGTGCTGCTCAAGGGCGCACCGGGCCTGAACTCTCCGGCCGATCTGCAACAACACTTGCTGCTGCACCCCACCCATGACGACCAGGACTGGACGCTCTGGCTGAAGGCCGCTGACCTGCGGCTGAACAACATCGGCAGCGGTCAGCACTTCGAGACGCTGGACCAGGCCATGTCGATGGCGTCCCACGGCACGGGTGTGGCGATCGGTGACTGGTCGTTGATCGGCGATGACCTGAACGCCGGACGGCTGGTGACGCCGTTCGATCTGAAGGTCAAGACAGGGCTTGGCTACTACGTGGTGGCGCCAGACAGGCCAGAGCCGTCGGCGAAGCTGCGGGAACTGATGGTGTGGCTGGTGGAGCAGGCGCATACCCGCTGAGCCGCTGGGTGTTGCGGCGTCTTCAGTGACGCCATCGCCAGCAGGCTGGCTCCCACAAGGATCGGCGGCGCCGAGAAGCCTGTGAGAACCCGTTGCCGGCGATGGCGGAGGAACATGAGCATTCTGAACTGACACCTTCGCGAGCGGGCTCCCCGCCGGCCCCTGTGGGAGCCAGCCTGCTGGCGATGGCGAAAGTGAATGCAGCGCAGAAGCGGGAGCCGGACAGTGGCTCCCACAACGCGGGGTGGATCAGTAGCCGACGGTGAAACGCTGGCGCGAATGCTTCGGTGTCTGTACCTCGTCGATCAGGGCGATGGCGTAGTCGGCGAAGGTGATCCAACTGCGGCCTTCGGCGCTGACCAGCAGATCGTCCTTGCCCACCCGAAACGTGCCGCTGCGCTCGCCTTCGACGAACTCCGCGGACGGCGACAGGAACGTCCAGTCCAGTTCTTTCTCCTGACGCAACGCTTCGAGGAACGCGGCACCGGCGCTGGCCTCGGCCTTGTACTCGGCCGGGAAACCCGCGCTGTCGATCACCCGGGTGCCGTCCGGCAGCAGCAGCGAACCGGCGCCGCCCACCACCAGCAGACGCTTGACTCCGGCCCGCTTGACCGGACCGGTCACGGCAGCGGCCGGCACGGTGGCGAAATGCGCGGCGCTGATCACCGCGTCGTGGCCGGCCACCGCCGCTTGCAGCGCAGCGGCGTCCAGCACGTCGAGGGACTTGGCCGTCACGCCGGCACGGGCGCCGATCTTCGACGTGTCCCGGGCGATGGCGGTGACGCTGTGGCCGCGGCGCAGGGCCTCTTCCAGCAATTGGCTGCCGGCCCGGCCGGTGGCTCCGATGATTGCGATCTTGCTCATGACATTCTCCAGTTGGCTTGAGAGTGTTGCTAAGTTCAGGAACGGCTCACCACTTCATTTCGCCCTTGGCGACCTTGGCGCTCAGCTCCAGGGAGCTTTCCTCGCCCAGTTTCGGGTAGCGCTTCTTCATCGCGGCGATCAGGGCGGCGGAGTCCTTGGCCTTGGCGGTCTCTTCGTCGAAAGCCTTGATGTAGTCGGCGGTGAACCGCACCGAGGCCAGCGAGCGGCCGCTGTCGCCCAGGTAATGGCCCGGCACCACGGTCTTCGGCTTCAGGGTCTCGATCGAGTGCAGGGTCTCCAGCCAGTCGGCGTGGGATTGCGCGGTCTGGGTGTCGGCCATCCACACATGGATGTTCTCGGCCACCACCACGCCGCCGACCACGGCCTTGAGCGACGGGATCCACACGAAGCTGCGGTCCGGCTGCTTGCCTTCCAGGCCGACCACTTGCAGCTTCTGCCCTTCGAGGATCAGGCTGTCGCCTTCAAGCACACCCGGCACGATGGTCTTGGCCGGCACGTCGTCGCCCATTTTCGGGCCCCAGAACGCGAGCTTGCCGTCCACGGTCTGCTTGATGTGGTCGACGGTCGGCTGCGAGGCCAGCACCTTGGCGTCCGGGAAGGCCTTGGTCAGGGTGTCGAGGCCGAAGTAGTAGTCCGGGTCACCGTGGCTGATGTAGATGGCGGTCAGGTGCTTGCCGCTGGCGCGGATCTTTTCCACCACCTGCTCGGCCTGGGACTTGCCGAACTGGGCATCGACCAGGATCGCGTCCTTCTCGCCGCTGACCAGCACCGAGGTCACCGGGAAGATGGCGTGGGTGCCGGGGTTGTAGACGTCGAGGGTCAGGTTGGCTGCGGCGGCGTGCGCGGCGAAGCCGAGGGTGGCGGTGGCGAGTAGGACACGCTTGAGGGTGGTGAAGCCGATCATCGGTTGCTCCGCTGTTCAAATGCCAGGCTTGGCGATGGGAGAGAGCTTAGTTGCCAGAGTCGGTACAAAAAATGCGATGCTTGAACATAGTTTGTTTCTGAAAGCGGGCAAATCATGGATCGTCTCCAAGCAATGCGGGTGTTTGTCACGGTGGTGGATCTGGGCAGCCAGTCGGCGGCGGCCGATCACCTGGAGCTGTCGCGGCCGGTGGTGTCGCGGTATCTGGCGGAACTGGAGGACTGGGTCGGCGCACGTTTGATGCACCGCACCACACGCAAGTTGAGCCTGACCGCCGCCGGCAACGAAATCCTGCCGCGCTGCCGGCAGATGCTCGAACTGTCCAGCGACATGCAGGCCGCCGTCAGCGAGCCCGACGACGCCCCGCGCGGGCTGCTGCGCATCAGCGTCAGCACCTCGTTCGGCCAGGCGCAGCTGGCCGATGCCATGGCGGCGTTCGTCAAGCGCTATCCGGGCGTGAACATCGACCTGCAGATGCTCGACCGCACGGTGAACCTGGTGGACGAACGCATCGACCTGGCGATCCGCACCAGCAACGACCTCGACCCGAACCTGATCGCCCGGCGCCTGACCGTGTGCCGTTCGGTGGTCTGCGCCGCGCCGTCGTACCTGCACGACCGGCCGCGGCCGCAGCGAGTGGAAGAACTGAGCCGGCACAACTGCCTGACCCATTCCTACTTCGGCAAAAGCCTGTGGCATTTCGAGGAGGACGGCGAACCGGTGTCGGTGCCGGTGCAGGGCAACATCAGCGCCAACGAGGCCAGCACCCTGCTGCGGGCGACCCTGGCCGGCGCGGGGGTGGCGATGCTGCCGACCTATCAGGCCGGGGTGCACATTCACAGCGGCGAACTGGTGCGCCTGCTGCCCCACGCCGAACCGCGGCGGATGAACATTTACGCGGTCTACGCCTCGCGCAAGCACATGCCGGCGGCGCTGCGCTGCATGCTGGACTTCCTGGTGCAGCGCTTTCCCGAGAACCCCGCCTGGGACGAAGGCCTGTAACCCCCGCCCGTCCTTGCGGGAGCCAGCCTGCTGGCGATGGCGTCCGTCCAGGCGCCGCAGACAGCGGCGTTTCCAACGCAGTGGCAACTCACCACCGCTGACCTATGCTGAAAACAGTACCCCCCGGGTATTCGTTCAGAGGTCACCGCCATGAACACCAGGACACGAAGATACCTCGCGATTTTCATCACCTGTGCGGCCACGCTGGCGCTGTACGGCACCGCGGCCTGGCGGGTGGAGCAGTTGCGGCAACTGCCCCGGGACTACGCCAGCTGCAACTTCGAGCGCTGCATTCCGCACAACGCCACCCTCAACGCGCTGCGCTGAGCCCGACTCCCTTTGTAGGAGCCAGCCTGCTGGCGATTGCTGACTGACAGCCGCCGTCGATGTCGGCTGACAGGTCGCTATCGCCAGCAGGCTGGCTCCTGCACAGGTTTACGGTTCGGACTTCAGGCGGTCGCGGAAAGCCTTCGGCGAAATCCCCACCCGACGCCGGAACAGGCGCGTGAAGTTGGTCGGGTCGGAAAACCCCAACAAGTCGGACATCTCATAGATGGTCATGCTGGTGTAGGTCAGCAGGCGCTTGGCCTCCAGCAATTGCCGCTCGTGCATGATCTGCAGCGCCGGCTGCCCCGCCAGCTCGCGGCAGGTGCCGTTGAGGTGCGACACCGAAATGCCCAGGCGATGGGCCAGGTCTTCGACCTTGACGTGCTGGCGGTACGTCTCCTCCACCAACTGAATGAACCCGTTGAGGTATTCGCGCTGGCGTTGCGGACGTTGCGTGGCGGTGTGGCGCCGGATCGCCTGACGGCTGACCCAGACCATGATCACGCTGGCGAGCGAATGCATGAGCATTTCCCGCGCCGGCTCATGGCCGTTGTATTCGGCCTGCAACGCGGCGAACAGGCTGTTGAGGTAGTCCGCGTCCTGCCCAGCCGGGTAGCTGTCGGCCTGGGCCAGGGCCTGCACCGAGTTGCCCAGTTGCGCCTGCAAATGGTTGATCAGCGGTTTGGCCAACGTGACGACGAACCCTTCGACGTCCTCGGAAAAGCGAAAGCCGTGCACCGACAGGGGCGGCAGGATCTGGATCGCGGCTTCGTTGAGTTGCGTGCGCTGACCTTCGATTTCAAGCTCTGCCTGACCTTTGAATACGAAGAGCAACTGGCACAGATCGGCGTGGCGGTGGGGTTTGATTTCCCATTGGTGTTCGCGGCTGCGTTTGGAAATGGTTTCGCAGTGCAGCAAGTCGGGGGTCGGCCAGTCCAGGCTTTCACCGTAGAGCTTGAACACCGGAATCGAAGGCAGGTCAGGCTTGTTCATCACTTCAATCCAGGCCTCGAAGGTTGCGGGCGATAATCGCACCGATTGGCAGAATGTACAGGCATCGGCTCAGTTTTCACCTTCAATTGACAGACCCGCAAGGGAAAAATGCAAGCGCCCGAACCATAAAAATCACTCACCGGCCCAGGCCGCGTGAAGCTTGCGAGCGACAAAAACAATGAAGACGCGCAAAACCCAGGTCGCCATCATCGGCGCCGGCCCCTCCGGTCTGCTGCTCGGCCAGTTGCTGCACAACGCCGGCATCGACACCCTGATCCTCGAACGCCAGACACCCGATTACGTGCTCGGCCGAATCCGCGCCGGCGTGCTTGAACAAGGCATGGCAGAGCTGTTGCGCCGGGCCGGGGTGGGCCAGCGGATGGACGCCGAAGGCCTGGTGCACGACGGCTTCGAACTGGCCCTGGACGGACGCCGCGTGCACATCGACCTGAAGGCCCTGACCGGCGGCAAGACCGTGACGGTCTACGGCCAGACCGAGGTCACCCGCGACCTCATGGCCGCTCGTCGGGAGACCGGCGGCCAGACGATCTACGGGGCCGCCAATGTCGCTCCCGGCGGCATGAAAAGCGACACGCCTTTCGTGACCTTCGAAAAGGACGGCGAAACCTGGCGCGTCGACTGCGATTACATCGCCGGTTGCGACGGCTACCATGGCGTAGCCCGGCAGTCGATTCCCGCCGAATGCCTGAAGGTCTTCGAGCGGGTCTACCCGTTCGGCTGGCTGGGGATCCTGGCCGATACCCCGCCGGTGCACGACGAACTGGTCTACGCCCGCCACGAACGCGGCTTCGCCCTGTGCAGCATGCGCTCGGCCACCCGCACCCGCTATTACCTGCAGGTGCCGGCCGAAGAACGCGTCGAGGACTGGTCGGACCGACGCTTCTGGGAGGAACTGAAAACCCGGCTGCCCCAGGCGCTTGCGCAGAAGCTGGTGACCGGCCCGTCCCTGGAGAAAAGCATCGCGCCGCTGCGCAGCTTCGTGGTCGAACCGATGCAGTACGGCCGGATGTTCCTGGTCGGCGACGCCGCGCACATCGTGCCGCCGACCGGGGCCAAGGGCCTGAACCTGGCGGCCAGCGACGTCAGCACCCTGTTCGACATTTTGCTGAAGGTCTACCGCGAGCAGCGCACCGACCTGCTGGAGAAGTACTCGGCCATCTGCCTGCGCCGGGTCTGGAAGGCTGAGCGTTTCTCTTGGTGGATGACCTCGATGCTGCACCGCTTCGACGAACACGATGCGTTCAGCCAGCGCATCAGCGCGTCGGAACTGGACTACTTCGTCAGCTCGGAAGCGGGCCGAAAAACCATTGCAGAAAATTACGTCGGACTTCCTTATGAGGCTATCGAATAGCTTCCTACCGACTTACACTGGCGAACATCCCCGCTCGCTTCACGGCCTGCGGGATCCTCACTGCCCGCAGGTTTCGCCCGTGACCAACCTCAATCATCCCGAAACGCCTAAACCGGCCATCCGCAGCGTGCTGGTCGCGCTGATGATGGCGATCTTCCTCGGCGCGCTGGATCAGACCATCGTCGCCGTGTCGATGCCGGCCATCTCTGCGCAGTTCAAGGACGTGAGCCTGCTCGCCTGGGTGATCTCCGGCTACATGGTGGCGATGACCGTGGCGGTGCCGATCTACGGCAAGCTCGGCGACCTGTACGGGCGACGCAAACTGATGCTGTTCGGCATGGGCCTGTTCACCCTGGCCTCGCTGTTTTGCGCCATGGCCCAGAGCATGGAGCAACTGGTGCTGGCGCGGATCTTCCAAGGCATCGGCGCCGGCGGGATGATCTCGGTAAGCCAAGCGATCATCGGCGACATCGTGCCGCCCCGGGAGCGCGGGCGCTATCAGGGCTACTTCAGCAGCATGTACGCGGTGGCCAGCGTGGCCGGCCCCGTGCTCGGCGGCTACATGACCGAATACCTGTCATGGCGCTGGGTGTTCCTGATCAACCTGCCGCTGGGGCTCGGCGCCTGGTGGGTGGCCCGACGCAACCTGCGGGGGCTGCCGGTGCCGCAGCGCAAACCGGTCATCGATTACCTGGGCACGCTGCTGATGATCGTCGGCCTGACCGCCCTGCTGCTGGCCATCACCCAGGTCGGCCAGGGGCACCTGTGGCACAGCCGCGAAGTCCTCGGCCTGTTCGCCGGCGCCGTGGCGGTGCTGGCGGTGTTCGCTTGGCATGAGCGCCGCGCCCGTGAGCCCCTGCTGCCGATGCACCTGTTCGCCAACCGCAGCGCCCTGCTGTGCTGGTGCACGATCTTCTTCTGCAGCTTCCAGGCGATTTCCCTGATCGTGCTGATGCCGCTGCGCTTTCAGAGCGTCACCGGCGCCGGCGCCGACAGCGCGGCGCTGCACCTGCTGCCGCTGGCGATGGGGTTGCCCGTCGGTGCGTACTTCGCCGGCCGCCGCACCTCGGTGACCGGGCGCTACAAACCGCAGATCCTGGCCGGCGCCCTGCTGATGCCGGTCTCCATCCTCGGCATGGCCTTCACCCCGCCGGCCGACGCCCTGCTGAGCGGCCTGTTCATGCTGCTCAGCGGCATCGCCGGCGGCATGCAGTTCCCGACCTCGCTGGTGGGCACGCAGAACTCGGTGGAGCAAAAGGACATCGGCGTCGCCACCAGCACCACCAACCTGTTCCGTTCCCTGGGCGGCGCGGTGGGGGTGGCGCTGATGTCGGCGTTGCTGCTGGCGCTGCTGCAGGACTCCAGCTTCGCTCACCTGGCCGGCGGTTCGCTGATCGGCGAAGGGCAGTCCGGCAATGCGCTGCTCGACGGCCTGAACGCAGCGCCCGGCGCCGCCCAGGATGCACTGCGGGCCGAACTGCTGGTGACGTTCCGGCACTTGCTGACGGTCAGCGCCGGGGTTTCGCTGCTGGGGCTGGCGGCGGCGCTGGCCATGCCCAACCGGTTGCTGCGCGGGCGTGAGCATGGCGCCCGCTGAGATCCGCCTGACCTGCGGTGACTTGACTGACGTCATCGCCAGCAGGCTGGCTCCCACAGATTCCTCGGCGCCGCCGATCCCTGAGGGAGCCAGCCTGCTGGCGATAGCGTCAGTGGGGGCGCCGCGGCCACCCGCTCAAGGGCTGTAGTAACCCACCGCCACCAGATACGGCCCGACCTTCTTAAGGTAAGCGTGCTTGTCCTCGACCTTGCCGGTCACCGGGTTCTTCCAGCGGTATTCGTATTCGCCTTCGTCCTGCTTGCCGATCAGGGCCAGGATCGGTTCGCCCACCGGTTTGCCTTCCGGATCCTTGACCTTGGCGAAGTCGGTGTTGATCAACCGCAGGTTGGTGCCGTGGGCGACATAGCGTCGGTTGTCCAGGTTGACCACGAACACGTACAGGTCATCCTGCAGGTAGCCGCCCTTGAGCGAATTGATCGCCGTCAGCGTGCCCTTCTCGTTCTGCGCAAGGTCCGTGGCGGCCTTGTCGAGCAGGGCCTGGGCTTGCTGCGCCGAAGCCCTGGGCAGGTAATAGCCGACCGCCAGGATCCTTTGGCCGATGCGCTGATAGAACACATGCTTGCGCTCGACCTTGCCGTCGCTCCAGTTCTGCCAGCGGTACTCGGCCTGTTGGATGCCATTGGCCTCCGGTACTTTCAAAGCGTCCTTGAAGGCCTTCTGCAGATCCGGGCCCAGCACTTCGGACACGTCCCGGCCGATCAGCGCCGACGACGGACCGCCGCTGGCGAGCATTACGCCCTGGGTGTCGACCACGAACACATAACGGTCCTTGTCGACGAACTCGCCTTGACGGCTGAAGGCCGCAAACGCCTTGTCCCCGTGGTCGTGGTAATAGGCCAGGGCCTTTTCCAGCAAGGCCTTCGCAGCCTGGCCGTCATCCTTCGGCGCGGCGGCGCCGGCCTGACCGACGCCCAACAGCAGCACCGCGCCGAACCAGGCCAGCCTGTGCAGTATCCCCATGACGCGTCCCCCGTTCTTGTTGGTGTTTCAAGAGCGTAGACGGGTTGGGCCCATGCACGGACATTCACAATCGTTCTGGATGTTGCGGGACGCTTGTGGCGAGGGAACGACCTCCCTCGCCACAAAGAAGCGCCTGTCAGGGCCGGGCGTTGATCTGCTGCTGCAGGTTCTGGATCTGCGCCTGAAGGGTGTTGAGGTTGCGGGTCATCTGCCCGCGGAAGGCGTCGAACTCGGCGGTGTTGCCGCCACCCTGCCCGCCGGCCGGACGGTTGTCCTGCTGGCTCTTGAGCACGACGATATCCTGCTCCAGACGGTCGATGGCCGCGCTCGGGTTGCCCTGCTTCTTCAGGGCCGTGATGTCGGCGCCGAGGCTCTTGAACTGGGCGTCGAACCCCTTGATCTGGGCATCGAGGCCTTTTAGCTGGGCATCGACCCTGCCGGTGTCGGCCGGTGCGCTCTTGACTGCGGCCAACTCGCTGCCCAAGGCTTTGACCTGGGCCTGCAATTGGGCATTGGCGTTCTGCTGCTCGGTTGCCTGGGCGCTGATCTGCGCCAGGCGCTTGTCCAGGTCCGTGGTTTGGCCGGCCACGCCCTGCTGCTGACGGCCCTGATCCTGCAGCCGGTTTTCAAGTTGCTTGATCTGCAGTTTCAGGGCTTCGCTGTCGGTGGTGACGTTGGTCTGGCTGGCGACGACCTTGCCGGAAATGTCCTGCAGGCGTCCCGCCGCTTCCTCGCTGATGCGGGCGAAGCTTTCCTGGGTGGCCACCAGTTGCTGCTCCATCAGCGAAATCTGCTGGAAGCTCCACCAGGCCAGGCCAATGAAGGCGAAGAACAGCGCGCCGACCAGCGCCCACAGCGGGCCGGTGCTGGCGGCCTTGACCTTGACCGCCTGCGGCGAGCGCGAATGCACGGAGGTGCGGGCAGTGGCCGGAAAGTCGTCGTCATCGAGGGTGTCGGCGCGCAGGCTCGGGACATCGTCGAAATCGTCGTCGTGGACATCGTTACGCATGGACATTGAGGCAACCTTTGTGAAACGCGGTAATAGCAGATTGCTGCGCAGTATAACCCCCGCAGCCGCAGGGATTGACCCTCAACCCGCGGCGCGGTTCAGTGCCGCCCGTGACGTCAGCGGATGTCCTGGGCCTTCCACCAGGTGCAGAACTCATCGAGGGCGGTCCACAGGCTGACTTTCGGATCGTAGTCCAGATAATGCCGGGCGCGGCTGATGTCGAGGGTGAAATTTTTGTTCATCACCTGCATGCCCAGGCGCGACAGCGTGGGCTCCGGGCGCCCCGGCCACAGCTTGCAGACGCCCTCGTTGAGCGCCGCCACGCTGTAGGCCAGGCCGTAGGAACGGTACTTGGTGACCTGCGGGACTTCCATCTTGCGCATCACGTAATTGACCACGTCCCACAGCGGCACGGGCGTGCCGTTGCTGATGTTGTAGGCCTTGCCCAACGCGGAGCCGGCGGCCAGCAGGCTGCTGAGCAGGGCTTCGTTGAGGTTCTGCACGCTGGTGAAGTCGACCTTGTTCAGACCGTTGCCGATGATCGCCAGGCGGCCCTTGCGCTGCATGTTCAACAGGCGCGGAAAGATGCTCATGTCGCCGGCGCCGGTCACGAAGCGCGGGCGCAGGGCGATGGTTTCGAGGCCGAATTCCTGGGCGCCGAACACTTTCTGCTCGGCCAGGAACTTGGTCGCGGCATAGGGGTGCCGCAAGCGCTTGGGCACTTGCTCTTCGGTCAGCCCGAGATGGTCGCGCCCGTCGAAATAGATCGAGGGCGAGGACAGGTGCACCAGGCGCCGCACCCGCCGCTTGAGACAGGCCTCGACCACGTTTTCGGTGACCTGCACGTTGCCCTGGTGGAAATCCTGGTAGCGCCCCCACAGTCCGACAGAGCCTGCGCAATGCACCACGGCTTCGACGTCGGCGCACAGTTCGCGCACCAGTTCAGGATCGTTCAGGTCGCCCTGGACGAATTCGGCGCCCCGGCGCACCAGATGCTCGACGCCTTCGGCCCGGCGGCCGTTGACCCGCACGTCCAGGCCCTGCTCCAGGGCGAACCGCGCAAAGCGCCCGCCGATGAAGCCGCTTGCGCCGGTGACCAGAATTTTCATGTAGAGCTCCGCTGTCTTTCGTTTTGCCTGATTCGTGTGTCTTGACGCTGCCCGTCAGCCCGACGGCACCAGCCATTTGGGCGACGAGCGCACCAGTTGGTCGGTCAGAAGCCCGAGCAGTTGGCCGCCGTTGCGCCAATGATGCCAGTACAACGGCACATCGATCGGTTTATCCGGCAACAGTTCGCGCAATGTGCCGCGCTCCAGTTGCTCGCGTACTTGCAGTTCCGGCACCAGCCCCCAGCCCAGGCCCGCCTCGGTCAGGCGGATGAAGCCTTCGGACGAGGGGCACAAATGATGCTCGAAACCGCCGTCCACGCCGAGGGACGCGAGGTAACGGTGCTGCAGGAAATCGTCCGGGCCGAACACCAGCGCCGGGGTGCGCGGCAATTGCTCGGCGCGCACGCCGTCCGGGAAGTGGCGCTCGATGAACGCCGGGCTGGCCAGCGCACGGTAGCGCATCGCACCGAGCAGCACACTGCGGGCGCCCGCCACGGGCCGTTCGCTGGCGCACACGCAGGCCGCCACTTCCCCGGCGCGCATGCGCTTGAGGCCGACGGTCTGGTCCTCCACCACCAGGTCCAGCAACAGATGCTGCTCGGCGCAGAAGTCGCCGACCGCCTCGGCCCACCAGGTGGCCAGGCTGTCGGCGTTCAGGGCGATGCGCAGGCGCTCCGGCAGGCCTTCTTCGTCCAGCGCCGGCACCAGGCTCTGCAGGTCGCGCTCCAGCAAACGTACCTGCTGCACATGGTTGAGCAGGCGCCGGCCGATCTCCGTCGGCGAGGGCGGCGTGCCGCGCACCAGCACCGGCTGCCCGACCCGGGCCTCCAGCAGTTTGATCCGTTGGGAAATCGCCGACTGTGACAGGCCCAGCACCTGGGCCGCCCGTTCGAATCCGGCCTGTTCCACCACCGCCGCCAACGCAGAAAGCAATTTGTAGTCGAACATCAGTTTTCCTAATGAGCGATCAGCACTATTGGTTTTTCTTATACAGCGTCAGCCGGGAGAATAGCCAGCACGCACTCTTTATCAAGGATCCTATCCATGGCGGGCGAAACCTCGTTGACCACCCTGCTGCGCAGCATGAGCCCGCAGCTCAACCCCGGCGAATACGTGTTCTGCACCCTGCGTGACGGCCGCTTGCCCAGCGGCCTGGAGATCGTCGGCAGTTTCCGCGAGCAGGAAGGCCTGACGGTGATCCTGGAACGTTCCCACGCGGTGCGGGCCGGTTTGAGCTTCGACTACGTCGCCGCGTGGATCACCCTCAACGTGCACTCGGCGCTCGAAGCCGTCGGCCTCACCGCCGCCTTCGCCACGGCGCTGGGCAAGGCCGGCATCAGCTGCAACGTGATCGCCGGCTATTACCACGACCATTTGTTCGTCGGCCAGGCCGACGCCGAGCGCGCCATGCAGACCCTGCGCGACCTCGCAGCCAACGCGGAGTGACCCGATATGTGGCAAAGCTATGTGAACGGCCTGCTGGTGGCCTTCGGCCTGATCATGGCGATCGGCACCCAGAACGCCTTCGTGCTCGCCCAGAGCTTGCGGCGTGAGCATCACCTGCCGGTGGCGGCGCTGTGCGTGGCCTGCGATGCCATCCTGGTGGCCGCCGGCGTGTTCGGCCTGGCCACGATCCTGGCGCAGAACCCGACGCTGCTCGCCGTCGCCCGCTGGGGCGGCGCAACCTTCCTGATCTGGTACGGCAGCCAGGCGCTGCGCCGGGCCTGTTCGAAACAGAGCCTGCAACAGGGCGAGAACCAGACCGTGCGTTCGCTGCGGGCGGTAATGCTCAGCGCGCTGGCGGTGACGCTGCTCAACCCCCACGTCTACTTGGACACGGTGCTGCTGATCGGCTCCCTCGGCGCCCAGCAATCGGTGCCGGGCGCTTACGTGGTCGGCGCCGCCAGCGCTTCGCTGCTGTGGTTCTTCGCCCTGGCGCTGGGCGCGGCATGGCTGGCGCCGTGGCTGGCGCGGCCCGGCACCTGGCGGATCCTCGACCTGACGGTGGCGGTCATGATGTTCGCGGTGGCGGGACAACTGATCCTGGCTTCGTGATTTATAGCGAAAGGCTCTGGAACCTCTATCCCACACAGTTGTTGCGTGGTTAAGCCGCACCCCCGGTGCTATGATCCGAACCCTGCGCCGCAAAGAGTAAAAACTCGCCGGTGCATTTCCGGCCGCCCGTGATCGGCCTTGCGCTCACCGCAACAGACCTGATTAGGAGAATCATCATGGCTTTCGAATTGCCGCCGCTGCCTTACGCCCACGATGCCCTGCAGCCGCACATTTCCAAGGAAACCCTGGAGTTCCACCACGACAAGCACCACAACACCTACGTCGTGAACCTGAACAACCTGGTGCCGGGCACCGAGTTCGAAGGCAAGACCCTGGAAGAGATCGTCAAGACTTCCTCGGGCGGCATCTTCAACAACGCAGCCCAGGTCTGGAACCACACCTTCTACTGGAACTGCCTGGCGCCAAACGCCGGCGGTCAACCGACCGGCGCACTGGCCGAAGCGATCAACGCCGCTTTCGGTTCGTTCGACAAGTTCAAGGAAGAGTTCAGCAAGACCTCGATCGGCACCTTCGGCTCCGGCTGGGGCTGGCTGGTGAAGAAGGCTGACGGTTCCCTGGCCCTGGCCAGCACCATCGGCGCCGGCAACCCGCTGACCAACGGCGACACCCCGCTGCTGACCTGCGACGTCTGGGAACACGCCTACTACATCGACTACCGCAACCTGCGTCCCAAGTACGTCGAGGCGTTCTGGAACCTGGTCAACTGGAAGTTCGTGGCCGAGCAGTTCGAAGGCAAGACCTTCACCGCTTAAGCTGCACGCCAGACAGAAAGAACCCGGCCACGGCCGGGTTTTTTTATGCCTGCAACGGGCACTGCGTCACAGCCGGTGCCGTTTCCCGCCATGAAACCCGCCCCTGCCCCCTTGCCCCGAAGCCACGGAGGACTAACATCAGACAGAGGAAAATTTGTACCGCCGTTCCTCAAGTTGGAGGTCGTACCAACCGACACAGTGTCACTAGGGCAAAGACTCCAGACGGCAGCATTCCGGCCAAGCCCACGGACAAATGTCCCGCGGCCCGATTGTCCCTTTGACTGCCAACAACGGATTGCCAATACTCATGGCAACTTGACGCTACCCGCACGGAACAAGGAATAACCCTTTGAAGCTGGAACTCAAGAACAGCTTGTCGGTGAAGTTGCTCCGGGTCGTGCTTCTGTCGGCATTGATCGTCGGCGTGGTCTTGAGCTGCGCGCAGATCGTCTTCGATGCCTATAAGACACGCCAGGCCGTCGCCGGCGATGCCGAGCGCATCCTCGACATGTTCCGCGATCCTTCCACCCAGGCGGTCTACAGCCTGGACAAGGAGATGGGCATGCAGGTGATCGAAGGCCTGTTCCAGGACGATGCCGTGCGTCAGGCGTCCATCGGCCATCCCAACGAAGCCATGCTCGCGCAGAAGTCCCGGGAACTGCAGCAGTCCAACAGCCGCTGGCTGACCGACCTGATCCTCGGCCAGGAACGCACGTTCACCACCCAACTGGTGGGACGCGGGCCCTACAGCGAGTACTACGGCGACCTGAGCATCACCCTCGACACCGCCACCTACGGCCAGGGCTTCATCGTCAGTTCAGTGATCATCTTCATTTCCGGCGTGCTGCGCGCCCTCGCCATGGGCCTGGTGCTGTACCTGGTCTATCACTGGCTGCTGACCAAGCCGCTGTCGCGGATCATCGAGCACCTGACCGAAATCAACCCCGACCGCCCCAGCGAACACAAGATCCCGCAGCTCAAGGGCCACGAGAAGAACGAACTGGGCATCTGGATCAACACCGCCAACCAGTTGCTCGAATCCATCGAACGCAACACCCACCTGCGCCACGAAGCGGAAAACAGCCTGTTGCGCATGGCCCAGTACGACTTCCTCACCGGCCTGCCGAACCGCCAGCAACTGCAGCAGCAACTGGACAAGATCCTCGTCGACGCCGGCAAGCTGCAGCGCCGGGTCGCGGTGCTGTGCGTAGGCCTGGACGACTTCAAGGGCATCAACGAGCAGTTCAGCTACCAGACCGGCGACCAGTTGCTGCTGGCCCTGGCCGACCGCCTGCGCGGCCACAGCGGACGCCTCGGCGCCCTCGCCCGGCTGGGCGGCGACCAGTTCGCCCTGGTGCAGGCCGACATCGAGCAGCCCTATGAGGCGGCGGAGCTGGCGCAAAGCATCCTCGACGACCTCGAAGCGCCGTTCGCCCTCGACCATCAGGAAATCCGCCTGCGGGCGACCATCGGCATCACCCTGTTCCCCGAGGACGGCGACAGCACCGAGAAGCTGCTGCAGAAAGCCGAGCAGACCATGACCCTGGCCAAGACCCGCTCGCGCAACCGCTATCAGTTCTACATCGCCAGCGTCGACAGCGAAATGCGCCGGCGCCGCGAACTGGAAAAGGACCTGCGCGACGCCTTGCTGCGCGGCCAGTTCCACCTCGTCTACCAGCCGCAGATCAGCTACCGCGACCACCGGGTGGTCGGCGTCGAAGCGCTGATCCGCTGGCAGCACCCCGAACACGGGCTGGTGCCGCCGGACCTGTTCATTCCGCTGGCCGAGCAGAACGGCACCATCATCGCCATCGGCGAATGGGTGCTGGACCAGGCCTGCAAGCAGCTGCGCGAATGGCATGACCAGGGCTTCGCCGACCTGCGCATGGCGGTCAACCTGTCCACCGTGCAACTGCACCACGCCGAGCTGCCGCGGGTGGTCAACAACCTGCTGCAGATCTACCGCCTGCCGCCGCGCAGCCTTGAGCTGGAAGTCACCGAGACCGGCCTGATGGAAGACATCAGCACCGCCGCCCAGCACCTGCTGAGCCTGCGCCGCTCCGGGGCGCTGATCGCCATCGACGACTTCGGCACCGGCTACTCCTCGCTGAGCTATCTCAAGAGCCTGCCGCTGGACAAGATCAAGATCGACAAGAGCTTCGTGCAGGACCTGCTGGACGACGACGATGACGCGACCATCGTGCGCGCCATCATCCAGCTGGGCAAAAGCCTGGGCATGCAGGTGATCGCCGAGGGCGTGGAGACCGCCGAGCAGGAGACCTACATCATTTCCGAGGGCTGCCACGAAGGCCAGGGCTACCACTACAGCAAGCCGCTGCCGGCCCGGGAACTGGGCGTCTACCTCAAGCAAGCCCAGCGCAGCAACGCGGCCATCCTCTGAAACCCGGCGCCGAGGCGGCCGTGCCGCCCCCAGCGACCAAACCCGCGAAAACCCTGCGCAAACAAGAAATATTTCCAGTCACGGCCCTTTACACATAATGCGAAAGATTTGCATTATGTCGCAGTTTTGCGCGCGCTCCGCGCCAGTCCACTCAATCACCGAAGCAGGATGTTTGCCATGATTCGTATGCCTCTGGCTACCGCCAGTCTGCTGGCCATCGCTATTTCCCTCGCCGGTTGCGGCGAAGGCAAAGACAAAGAAAAGGCGGCCGCCCAGGCGCCGGTTCCGGCCGCCAGCACTGCCGCCGCTCCTGCTCCGGCCGCCGCCGGCAAAGTCGACGAAGCCGCAGGCAAAGCGGTCGTCTCGCACTACGCCGACATCGTCTACGCCGTCTACAGCGATGCCGAATCCACCGCCAAGACCCTGCAGACCGCCATCGACGCCTTCCTGGCCAAGCCGAACGCCGACACCCTCAAAGCCGCCAAGGCCGCCTGGGTCGCCGCCCGCGTGCCTTACCTGCAGAGTGAAGTGTTCCGCTTCGGCAACACCATCATCGACGACTGGGAAGGCCAGGTGAACTCCTGGCCCCTGGACGAAGGCCTGATCGACTACGTCGACAAGTCCTACGAGCACGCGCTGGGCAACCCGGGCGCCACCGCCAACATCATCGCCAACACCGAGATCCAGATCGGCGAAGACAAGGTCGACGTCAAGGACATCACCCCGGAGAAACTCGCCAGCCTGAACGAGCTGGGCGGCTCCGAAGCCAACGTCGCCACCGGCTACCACGCCATCGAATTCCTGCTGTGGGGCCAGGATCTGAACGGCACCGGCCCGGGCGCCGGCAACCGTCCGGCCTCGGACTACCTGGAAGGCGCCGGCGCCACCGGCGGCCACAATGACCGTCGCCGCGCCTACCTGAAGGCCGTGACCCAACTGCTGGTCAGCGACCTGGAAGAAATGGTCGGCAACTGGAAGCCGAACGTGGCCGACAACTACCGCGCCACCCTGGAAGCCGAACCGGCCGAAGCCGGCCTGCGCAAGATGCTGTTCGGCATGGGCAGCCTGTCCCTTGGCGAACTGGCGGGCGAGCGCATGAAGGTGTCCCTGGAGGCCAACTCTCCTGAAGACGAGCAGGACTGCTTCAGCGACAACACCCACAACTCGCACTTCTACGACGCCAAGGGCGTGCGCAACGTCTACCTGGGCGAGTACACCCGCGTCGACGGCACCAAGATGACCGGCCCGAGCCTGTCGTCCCTGGTGGCCAAGGCCGACCCGGCCGCCGACACCGCCCTGAAGAACGATCTGGCCGCCACCGAAGCCAAGATCCAGGTCATGGTCGATCACGCCAACAAGGGCGAGCACTACGACCAGCTGATCGCCGCCGGCAACACCGCCGGCAACCAGATCGTGCGTGAGGCCATCGCATCCCTGGTCAAGCAGACCGGTTCGATCGAGGCCGCCGCCGGCAAACTGGGCATCAGCGACCTGAACCCGGACAACGCCGACCACGAGTTCTGATCAGCGCTGCATGAATGAAAAAAGGCGACCTTCGGGTCGCCTTTTTTGTCCGTTCAACGCCGGCCCCCCACAGGTGCGGGTGTCGGGCCCTCTGCCGCAAACCCTGCCCCACATCAAGCAAACGATAATTCCTCTTATTCAATCCCCCTCGCCCTGTTAGACTTTGCGCCTTCAAAATTGCCGCTGCCGCAGGAAGTCTGATGCCCTCGCTGCCTCTTCGCTTGTCCGCACTGTGTCTGGCCCTGGGCCTGAGTGCCTGCGATGACGCCCCGCGCTTCACCAAGGCCGAACCGGGCGAAGCCCGCTCGGGCGGCAGCGCTACCGTGAACAAGAGCGACCGGAACGCGTTTTCCCTGCCGTCGGCCAACCTGCCGCCGTCGCGCCGGGTGGACTTCAGCGTCGGCAACAGCTTCTTCCGCAGCCCCTGGGTGATCGCGCCGTCGACCACCACCGCCCGCGACGGCCTCGGCCCGCTGTTCAACACCAATGCCTGCCAGGGTTGCCACATCAAGGACGGCCGCGGCCACCCGCCTGCGCCCGACGCGGTCAATGCGGTGTCGATGCTGGTGCGCCTGTCGATCCCCGATGCGCCGGAATTCGCCAAGGTCATCGAACAGACCGGCGTGGTGCCGGAGCCGGTCTACGGCGGCCAGTTCCAGGACATGGCCGTGCCCGGCGTCGCGCCGGAAGGCAAGGTGCGGGTCGAATACACGCCCGTGCCGGTGCGTTTCAAGGACGGCACCGAAGTGGAACTGCAAAAGCCCCTCCTGCAGCTCACCCAGCTCGGCTACGGCCCGATGCACCCCGACACCCGCTTCTCGGCCCGGGTCGCCCCGCCGATGATCGGTCTCGGCCTGCTCGAAGCGATCCCCGAGGACGCGATCCTCGCCAACGCCGCCGCCCAGGCCAAAGAAGGCAACGGCATCAGCGGCCGGCCGAACCGGGTCTGGGACGACGCCCAGCAAAAGACCGTCCTGGGCCGCTTCGGCTGGAAAGCCGGGCAACCGAGCCTCAATCAACAAAACGTTCACGCGTTCTCGGGTGACATGGGCCTCACCACTAGCCTGAGACCCTTCGATGACTGCACCGACGCGCAAGCCGCCTGCAAACAGGCGCCGAACGGCAACGGCCCGGACGGCGAGTCGGAAGTCAGCGACAACATCCTGCGCCTGGTGCTGTTCTACAGCCGCAACCTGGCCGTCCCGGCGCGGCGCGGCGTCGACGACCCGCAAGTGCTGGCCGGCAAGAGCCTGTTCTTCCAGGCCGGCTGCCAGTCCTGCCACACACCGAAATACACCACCGCTGCCGATGCGGCGGAACCTGAGCTGGCCAATCAGGTGATCCGCCCCTACAGCGATCTGCTGCTGCATGACATGGGCGAAGGCCTGGCCGACCACCGTACCGAATTCCAGGCCAGCGGCCGCGAATGGCGCACCCCGCCGCTGTGGGGCATCGGCCTGACGCAGACGGTCAGCGGCCACACCCGGTTCCTGCACGACGGCCGCGCCCGCGACCTGCTCGAAGCCGTGCTCTGGCACGGCGGCGAAGCGCAGAAGGCGCAGCAACAGGTTTTGTCTTTCAACGCCGAGCAGCGCGCCGCGCTGCTGGCGTTTCTGAACTCACTTTAAACACTTAAAAGAATCGGGAGCCCGACATGTTCCGTCCCAAGCTGTTGTTCACCAGCCTTGCCGCCCTGGCCCTGGGCGCGTGCTCGCCGCAGGATCCGCAAGCGGTCACTTCGGCGGCCATCGCCAAATCGGTGATCCTGCCGACCTACACCCGCTGGGTCGAGGCCGACAAGCAACTCGCCATCAGCGCCCTCGCCTACTGCCAGGGCAAAGAGACCCTGGACACCGCCCGCGCCGACTTCCTCCACGCGCAGAAGGCCTGGGCCGAGCTGCAGCCGCTGCTGATCGGCCCGCTGGCCGAGGGCAACCGCGCATGGCAGGTGCAGTTCTGGCCGGACAAGAAGAACCTCGTCGGCCGCCAGGTCGAGCAGCTCGTCGCCGCCCAGCCGCAGATCGACGCCGCCGCCCTGGCCAAGTCCAGCGTCGTGGTGCAGGGCCTGTCGGCCTACGAGTACATCCTGTTCGACAGCAAGCCTGACGTGGCCGACGCCGCCCAGAAAGCCAAGTACTGCCCGCTGCTGGTGGCCATCGGCGAGCGCCAGAAGCAACTGGCCGAAGAGATCCTGCAGACCTGGAACAACACCGACGGCATGCTCGCGCAGATGAGCAAGTTCCCCAACCAGCGCTACGCCGACTCCCACGAAGCGATCGCCGATCTGCTGCGGGTGCAGGTCACCGCCCTCGACACCCTGAAGAAAAAGCTCGGCACGCCGATGGGCCGCCAGACCAAGGGTGTGCCACAGCCGTTCCAGGCCGATGCGTGGCGCAGCCAGTCGTCGCTGACGGCGATGGAAGCCAGCCTCGCCGCCGCCAAGACCGTCTGGGAAGGCGTCGACAACAAAGGCCTGCGCGGCCTGTTGCCGGCCGAACAGAAGCCGTTGGCGGACAAGATCGACGCCGCCTACGCCGCCTCGCTCAAGCTGTTCGGCAGCACCCAGCGCTCGCTGACCGAAATGCTCGGCGACGACGCCGGCCGCCAGCAGCTCAACGACATCTACGACAGCCTCAACGTCGTCCACCGCCTGCACGAAGGCGAGCTGGCCAAGGCGCTGGGCATCCAACTGGGCTTCAACGCCAACGACGGTGACTGATGAGGGCACGTGCCATGCTGCGACGCCAGGCTCTGACTTTAGGTAGTTTGCTGCTGGGAGCAGTGACGCTGGGCGGCTGGACGCTGTTCAAACGCAAGGAGCAAAGCCCGCTGCTGCTGTCGGCCCGGGACGACGCCGACGGCCGCCACTACGCCGTCGGCTACCGCCTGGACGGCACCCGGCTGTTCGCCACCGAAGTCGGCCAGCGCTGCCACGACATCATCAACCACCCGACGCTGCCGATCGCGCTGTTCGTCGCCCGCCGCCCGGGCACCGAGAGCTATCTGATCGACCTGCGCGACGGTGCGTTGCTGCAGACCGTGACCTCGCAGCCGAACCGGCATTTCTACGGCCACGCGGTGATCCACCACAGCGGCGACTACCTCTACGCCACCGAAAACGACACCACCGACCCGGGCCGCGGCCTGTTGGGGGTGTACCGGTTCGAGGGCGAACGGCTGGTGCACAGCGGCGAGATTTCCACCCATGGCCTGGGGCCGCATCAGGTGTCCTGGATGCCCGACGGCGAAACCCTGGTGGTGGCCAACGGCGGCATCCGCACCGAGGCCGAAAGCCGGGTGGACATGAACCTCGACGCCATGGAGCCGAGCCTGGTGCTGATGCGCCGCGACGGCACGCTGCTGAGCAAGGAAACCCTCGCCCAGCAAATGAACAGCGTGCGTCACCTGGGCATCGCCAGCGACGGCACCATCGTCGCCGGCCAGCAGTTCATGGGCCCCTCGCAGGAGCGCTCGGAACTGTTGGCGATCAAGCGTCCGGGCCAGCCGTTCGTGGCGTTCCCGGTACCGGACCACCAGTTGCAGTCCATGGGCCATTACACCGCCAGCGTCGCCGTGCACAGCGACTTGCGGCTGGTGGCGCTGACCGCCCCGCGCGGCAACCGCTTCTTCATCTGGGACCTGGACAGCGGCGAGGTGCGCCTCGACGCGCCGCTGCCGGACTGCGCCGGGGTCGGCGCGGTGAAGGACGGCTTCGTCGTGACCTCGGGTCAGGGACGCTGCCGCTACTACGATTGCCGCCAGGACGAACTCCTGGCCAAACCGCTGGATCTGCCCGCGGGGCTCTGGGACAACCATCTGCACCTGATGGCATGAAGCCTGCCGCCGCCGGCCCCGCCGGCGGCGCTTCCCCGTTGCCTCCTCTCCCCTCATACCCTGTAAAAACTGGCAGTTGGAATCCCTGCCGGACTCGGAGTAATGTGCCCGCCTGTCTCGCCTGATTTTCTCCAAGGAACTGGAATATGCTGCGTCGCCGCATGCTGAAGATGTTGGGTGTCGTACTGCTGATCGTCCTGGCGCTGGCCGGCTACAAGGCCTTCACCATCTACACGATGATCCAGGGTTTCGCCAAGCCGAAACCGCCGATCAGCGTCGCCGTCGCCACCGCCGCCGAGCGCCCGTGGCAGATGCGCCTGCCCACCGTCGGCACGCTCAAGGCGCTGCAGGGCGTCGAACTGAGGCTGGAGACCAACGGCACCGTCACCGAGCTCAAGTTCGAGTCCGGGCAGAAGGTCAAGGCCGGACAGCCGCTGCTGCAGCTCGACAGCGCGGTGGAGTCCGCCCTGCTCGAAACCGCCAAGGCCGATCTGGGCCTGGCGCAGCTGGACTTCGGCCGCGGCAGCCAGCTGGTCGGCAGCAGCGCCATCTCCAAGGGCGAATACGACCGGCTCTCGGCGCAACTGCAAAAGAACAAGGCCACGGTCAACCAGCTCAACGCGGCGCTGGCGAAGAAACGCATCGCCGCGCCGTTCAGCGGCACCATCGGCATCCGCCAGGTCGACGTCGGCGACTACCTCGCCAGCGGCACCAAGATCGCCACCCTGCAGGACCTGAGCAGCCTCTACGCCGACTTCTATGTCCCGGAGCAGTCGGCACCGAAGCTGGCCCTCGGCCAACCGGTGCAGATCGCGGTCGCGGCGTTTCCCGGCCAGACCTTCCCCGGCACCATCAGCGCGATCAATCCGATCGTGGAAAGCACCACCCGCAACATCCTCGTGCGCGCCACCCTGGCCAACCCCGACGGCAAGCTGCTGCCGGGCATGTTCACCAGCGTCGAGGTGCTGTTACCGGATCCGCAGAAGCACGTGGTGGTGCCGGAGAGCGCGGTCACCTACACCCTCTACGGCAACTCGCTGTACGTGGTCGGGCAGAAGAAGGCCGAGGACGGCAGCGTCGAGAAGGACGACAAAGGCCAGCCCGTGCTGATCGCCGAACGGCGGTTCATCGAGACCGGCGAACGCCGTGACGGCCTGGTGATGATCAACAAGGGCGTGCAGAGCGGCGAACAGGTGGTGACGGCCGGCCAGATCAAACTGGACAACGGTGCCCACATCGCCATCAGCGACGACAAGACCCTCGGCGAGCAGAACAGTCCGCGCCGCGCCGACTGATCAAGGAAACCCCATGGCCTTTACCGACCCGTTCATCCGTCGCCCGGTGCTCGCCACCGTGGTGAGCCTGCTGATCGTGCTGCTGGGCTTCCAGGCCTGGAGCAAGCTGCCGCTGCGCCAGTACCCGCAGATGGAAAACGCCCTGATCACGGTGACCACCGCCTACCCCGGCGCCAACGCCGAAACCATCCAGGGCTACATCACCCAGCCGATGCAGCAGAGCCTGGCGAGCGCCGAGGGCATCGACTACATGACCTCGGTCAGCCGCCAGAACTTCTCGGTGATCTCGATCTACGCGCGCATCGGCTCCAACAGCGACCGCCTGTTCACCGAGCTGCTGGCCAAGGCCAACGAGGTGAAGAACAAGCTGCCGCAGGACGCCGAGGACCCGGTGCTGAGCAAGGAGTCCGCCGACGCCTCGGCGCTGATGTACATCAGCTTCTTCAGCAAGGACCTGAGCAATCCGCAGATCACCGACTACCTGTCGCGGGTGATCCAGCCGAAGCTGGCGACCCTGCCGGGCATGGCCGAGGCGGAGATCCTCGGCAACCAGGTGTTCGCCATGCGCCTGTGGCTCGACCCGGTGAAGCTCGCCGGCTTCGGCCTGAGCGCCAGCGACGTGACCAACGCCGTGCGCCAATACAACTTCCTGTCCGCCGCAGGCGAAGTGAAGGGCGAATATGTGGTCACCAGCATCAACGCCAACACCGAGCTGAAGTCCGCCGAGGCCTTCGCGGCGATCCCGCTCAAGGTCGACGGCGACAGCCGGGTGCTGCTGCGGGACGTGGCCCGGGTCGAGATGGGCGCCGAGAACTACAACTCCATCAGTTCCTTCGGCGGCACGCCGTCGGTGTACATCGGGATCAAGGCGACCCCGGCGGCCAACCCGCTGGACGTGATCAAGGAAGTGCGCAAGATCATGCCGCAGCTGGAGGCCCAGCTCCCGCCCAACCTCAAGAGCGAAATCGCCTACGACGCCACGCTGTTCATCCAGGCCTCCATCGACGAAGTGCTCAAGACCCTGTTCGAAGCGGTGCTGATCGTGATCGTGGTGGTGTTCCTGTTCCTCGGGGCGCTGCGTTCGGTGGTGATCCCGGTGGTGACCATCCCGCTGTCGATGATCGGCGTGATGTTCTTCATGCAGATGATGGGCTATTCGATCAACCTGCTGACCTTGCTGGCGATGGTGCTGGCCATCGGCCTGGTGGTGGACGACGCCATCGTCGTGGTGGAGAACATCCACCGCCACATCGAGGAAGGCAAGACGCCGTTCGAGGCGGCCTTGGAAGGCGCCCGGGAAATCGCCTTGCCGGTGGTGTCGATGACCATCACCCTGGCGGCGGTGTACGCGCCCATCGGCTTTCTCACCGGGCTGACCGGGGCGCTGTTCAAGGAGTTCGCCCTGACCCTGGCCGGGGCGGTGGTGATCTCCGGGATCGTCGCCCTGACCCTGTCGCCGATGATGTGCGCCGTGCTGTTGCGCCACGACGAGAACGCCAGCGGCCTGGCCCATCGCCTCGACCTGATCTTCGAAGGCCTCAAGCGCCGCTACCAGAGCCTGCTGCACGGCACGCTGAATACCCGGCCGGTGGTGCTGGTGTTCGCGGTGATCGTGCTGTGCCTGATCCCGGTGCTGCTCAAGTTCACCAAGTCGGAGCTGGCGCCGGACGAGGACCAGGGCATCATCTTCATGATGGCCAACGCCCCGCAGCCGACCAACCTCGATTACCTGAACACCTACACCGACGAATTCATCAAGATCTTCAAGGAGTTCCCCGAGTACTACTCGTCCTTCCAGATCAACGGCTACAACGGCGTGCAGACCGGCATCGGCGGCTTCCTGCTCAAGCCCTGGAACGAGCGCCACCGCACGCAGATGCAGATCCTGCCCGAAGTGCAGGGCAAGCTGGAACGCATTCCCGGCCTGCAGATCTTCGGCTTCAACCTGCCCTCCCTGCCCGGCACCGGCGAAGGCCTGCCGTTCGAGTTCGTGATCAACACGGCCAACGACTACGAAGTGCTGCTGGAGGTCGCCGACCGGATCAAGAAACGCGCTGCGGAATCCGGCAAGTTCGCCTTCGTCGACCTGGACCTGGCGTTCGACAAGCCGGAAGTGGTGGTCGACATCGACCGGGCCAAGGCCGCGCAGATGGGCGTGTCGATGCAGGACCTGGGCGGCACCCTCGCCACCCTCCTGGGCGAGGCCGAGATCAACCGCTTTACCATCGAGGGGCGCAGCTACAAGGTCATCGCCCAGGTCGAACGGCCCTACCGCGAGAACCCGGACTGGCTGAACAACTACTACGTGAAGAACACCCGTGGCGAACTGCTGCCGCTGTCCACCCTGATCACGGTGACCGACCGCGCAAGGCCGCGGCAGCTCAACCAGTTCCAGCAACTCAACGCGGCGAAGCTGTCCGGGTTTCCGCTGGTGAGCATGGGCGAAGCCATCGACACCGTGCGCCAGATCGCCCGGGAAGAGGCCCCCGCCGGATTCGCCTTCGACTACGGCGGCTCCTCCCGGCAGTACGTGCAGGAAGGCAGCGCGCTGTGGGTGACCTTCGCCCTGGCGCTGGCGATCATCTTCCTGGTGCTGGCTGCGCAGTTCGAGAGCTTCCGCGACCCGCTGGTGATTCTGGTCACGGTGCCGCTGTCGATCTGCGGCGCGCTGATCCCGCTGTTCCTGGGCTGGTCGAGCATGAACATCTACACCCAGGTCGGGCTGGTGACGTTGATCGGCCTGATCAGCAAGCACGGCATCCTGATCGTCGAGTTCGCCAACCTGCTGCGCAAGGAGAAGGGTCTGAGCGCCCGGGAGGCCGTGGAGGAAGCGGCGGCCATCCGCCTGCGTCCGGTGCTGATGACCACGGCGGCGATGGTGTTCGGCATGGTGCCGTTGATCCTGGCGAGCGGCGCCGGCGGGGTCAGCCGTTTCGACATCGGCACGGTGATCGCGACGGGCATGTCCATCGGGACCTTGTTCACCCTGTTCGTCCTGCCGTGCGTCTACACCTTCCTGGCCAAGCCCGACAGGGCACAGTGACCGGGAGCTCGCTCCCTCACCACAGGAGCGACAAGGCACAAAAAAAGGCCTCGCGTCGGCGAGGCCTTTTCATAAGGCTGCGGGGGAATTCAGCTCTGGGGTCTCATCCGTTGCGAGAGACCGAACATGAACAGCAACAAATCATGATCCGGTTCAGACGACACGGCGGTCTTCACCACCCGAGGCACCGGGCGATGGACTTCGCCCGCCGATTTGCCGATCACCTGCATGCGTGGCTGTTCCCAGGCCGCCACCGCCAATGAAGCAACTGCCAAGGCTCCTACCAAAAACAAACCTCGCGCAATTTCTAGTTTCATCGCTATAAACCTTTGATAGCGCTGCCAAACGCCGTCTCATAAAAGTAGACGAGTTTTTTCCAGTCCGAATCCCTGAACGACGAATGGCGACGCAATTGCTTCATGTCATGGGCTGCCGCGCGACCGGCGGTCAGCCGACGGCGGCATTTCTCGAGATCGATCAGGGCCACTTCAACCTGGGCCCCGTCGCCTTCACCGGTGACGCGGACAAACACATGCTTGATGTAGATGCAGCTGTGCTGCCAACGGCCCCGGTGCAGACGCGCCAGGTTGTCGGCCAGGTCCTTGAGCACACGCTCGTACACCGCCTCGCCATGGCGCTCGCGGCCGCCGGCGGCTTCCCATTGCTCCAGCTCCAGAAAGCCGTCCAGGGACTTGGTCACCAGCAGCGCACGCCATTTGTGCACAGGGTCAGACTGGGCGCCGCAGAACACGATCTGCGGTACGCGCACGCCGAGCGCGCTGGCGCCGTTCAGCGCATCGCGCTCGCGCAGCACCGTCGGGCGACCGAACGGATGCATCAAGCTGCGGTAGATGTGACCGGTCTGGCGTTTGGCATACAGCAGCTGGCCATCGCGGCCCATGACCCGTTGCACCCCACTCTCACCGCCGCGGCGCACGTTGGGCTCTTCCACCCACTCGCCCCGCTGGTTCCAGTAGTAGTCGAAGCGATCCTGGGGAGCGACTTCCGTTTCTGCTGCAATATGCACTGCCATCCCGTTACCTCTTGCGTAATACGTAAACCCGCCACATGGCATACAGCGGAATAAAATCCAGTTGTTCCTGGATGCGGAAACCCGCCTCTTCAAATTCTTTCTCGACCGTAGCGGCCGGTAACACAAAGCGGTTCTGGTAACCCTCTTGCCCACGCTTGCGCTCGGCGCGCTTGCGTTTCCAGGCCTTGAAATTGCCGTCCACCCACAACGAAACGACCACGCTGTCACGGGTGACGCGCTCGAACTCGCGCAAAATGGCCCGTCGATGCTCGGCTTCACCGATGTGATGGAGCAAACGCATGCAGAAAATGCTGTCGACGGCGTTGTCAGGCAAGGCGATGTCGAACGCAGATGTGTGCAAGGGTTGTACCCGTTTCACCACATCGGCCGGTTGGGCCTGCATGGCGGTCTTGATCATCGACTCGGAGTTGTCCGCGCCGATGATCACCCGGTTCGGCTTTTCCGCCAGCAGCGGCCAGAAACGTCCGGCCCCGCAAGGCAGGTCCAGCACCAGCCCCGGTTCGCCGACCAGGGTCAGCGCCTTGCGGGCCAGTTGCAGGTCACGCCAGTGCGACAACCGACGCCCGAGACCGTCCTGATGCTTGCGCAGATACTTTTGCGCATGGTTGTCGTCGTACTTTTCGGAAAAATCGAGCTTGATCGGGCCGGCCATCACCAGGACTCCTGAATTACTGATGAGGCCACCTTATGCAGGGCCGTGTCAGCGTCAGGTCATCCATTTGTGAAAAAAACGTCATGTAAAACCCTAAAACATTTCAGGGTTTTACAACCATTCCGCAGTAGCTCAGGGCCATCACTGTAGCTCAGGTCCGTCCCAAGTCCACCTCGAATCGGCAACCATTGGGTTCCATCGTGCTCAGATTGACGCTCCAGCCCTGGTTTTCGCAGATCCGCTGCACCAGCGAGAGCCCAAGCCCCAAGCCTTCGCCGCGCTTTTCGGTGCCGCGCACGAACGGCTGGAACATGGCTTCGCGTTTCTCTTCGGGGATACCCACCCCCGAATCCTCGACCACGAAACCGTTGCCGCTGAGGGTCAAGCGAATGAACCCCTGTTCGGTGTAGTGCAGCGCATTGCGCAGCAGGTTGCCCATCACCGCGTTGAGCAGAGTCGCGTTGTAGAGGGTGTCCGGCGGGGTGCCCGGCTCGAAGATCAACGTGAGCCCCTTGCTCTCGATCGGCTCGCGCCACAGGCACAGCAGGCTGTCCGCCACCTGCGCCAGGCTCTGCCGGGGCGAGACGCCAGCGTCTTCGCGCTTGGCCCGGGCCAGCATCAGGAAGGTCTGCACCAGTTCGCGCATTTCTTCGCTGGCACGGGCAATCCGCTCGACCTGGGCCCGGCCGCGCTGATCGATGCCCGGGTTCTCCAGCAGCAGCTCGCAGGAGCTGGCCAGCACCATCAACGGCGTGCGCAGTTCGTGGCTCACGTCACTGGTGAACAGGCGCTCACGGGTCAGCGCCTGGCGCAGCCGCCCGAGGGTGGCGTCGAACGCCACCGCCAGCTCGCCCACTTCGTCGGCCGCGTAGTCCGGCGCCAGCGGCGGCGCCAGGCCGAGCAACTGATCACGGTGACGCACCTGGCGCGCCAGCCGCACCACCGGCGCCATCACCTTGCGCGCCAGCACCCAGCCCAGGAACACCGCCAACGCCAGGCTGAGCACGAAGCCCACCAGCACCACGGCGAACAGCACGCGCTCGCGCTCTTCGAAATCGCTTTGGTCCTGCAGCAGCACATAGCGCCGGCCGTCGACGATCTCGACCATGGCGTGATACGACAGCTGCTCGCGAAAGACTTCGTGAAAGCCCGAGTCCAGGTGGCGCAGGTCCTTGGGCAGCTCGAAGTCGCCCGGTCCGCCGCTGAAGTAGAACAGTTGGTCCGGCTCGGGCCGGTGGCTCCAGTCCGAGACGTTGTCCATCAGCAGCAAGCGCTGCAGGTCGCCGCCCAGCCCCGCCGAAATCAGTTTTTCCTCGACCAGGTGGACCGTCGCGACGATCCCCATGGCGAACGCCCCCGCCACCAGTGCGCTCATCAACGCAAAGGCGATGATGATCCGCTGGGCAAGGCTCTGCTTAAACTCCATCACGCCCCTCGGCCAGGCGGTATCCCACGCCGTGCACGGTGTGCAGCAACGGCTTGGCGAACGGCTTGTCGATCACCTGGCGCAGTTGGTGGACATGGCTGCGCAGGCTGTCGCTGTCCGGGCAGTCGTCGCCCCACAGCGCCTCTTCGAGGATCTCCCGGCGCAGCACGTGAGGGCTTTTCTGCATCAGCACCGCGAGCAGCTTGAGGCCGACCGGGTTGAGCTTGAGCAGCTTGCCTTCGCGGGTGACCTCCAGTGTGTCGAGGTCGTAGTTCAGGTCGCCGACCTGCAAGGCACGGCGGCCGCCGCCCTGGGTGCGGCGCATCACCGCCTCGACCCGGGCCGCCAGCTCGGACAACGCGAACGGTTTGATCAGGTAATCGTCGGCGCCGGACTTGAAGCCTTGCAGGCGGTCGTCGAGCTGGTCGCGGGCGGTGAGCATGATCACCGGGGTGTCACGGCGCGCGTCTTCGCGCAGCCGTTTGCACAGGGTGTAACCGTCGATGCCCGGCAGCATGATGTCGAGCACGATCAGGTCGTAGTGTTCGGTGGCCGCCAGGTGCAGGCCCGACAGGCCGTCCTGGGCGCAATCGACGGTATAGCCCTTGAGCCCCAGGTAATCGGCCAGGTTGGCCAGGATATCGCGGTTGTCCTCAACCAAAAGAATTCGCATGGGCACCTCCTCCGTACACCGAAACGGCCGTCATGGCCCGCGCAGCTTACGGCCAAGCGCCGCTCAGGGCTAGGGCCGCACGCCGCCCGGGCAGAGCCTTGGCGGCAACTCGAGACTTTAACGAGATTTTCACTATCGGTTCACACGCCGACGACAGCGACAGCGCGAGACTCCCGCGTTTTATGTAGGGATGGTAGCCAATGGACTTTTTCAGGACAGCGCCCATGCGCTTTCTGCTGTTGATCACCGGCGCCTGGCTGGCGGTGTTCTTCCTGACCCGGACAGTGTTGCTGCTGACCCACCTGGACGAGGCCGGCGGCGTCGCCTTTTCCCTCTTCGGCATCGGCCTGCTCTATGACCTGGGCTTTCTGGCCTATGCGGCGCTGCCGATGGGACTGTACCTGCTGCTGTGCCCGCCGGCCCTGTGGCGCCGCCGGGGCCATCGCTGGTTCCTGCAAGGGCTGTTGACAGTCAGCCTGTTCGCGATGCTGTTCACCGCCGTGGCCGAGTGGCTGTTCTGGGACGAGTTCGGCGTGCGCTTCAACTTCATCGCGGTCGACTATCTGGTGTACTCCGATGAAGTGCTGAACAACGTGCTGGAGTCCTACCCGATCGGCACCCTGCTCAGCGTGCTCGCGCTGCTGGCCGCTGGCCTGAGCCTGGCGCTGCGCAAGCCGTTGAACGCCGCGCTGGACGCGCCGTTGCCGCCGCTGCGCGCACGCCTGTTCAATGCGTTGGCCCTGCTGATCGTCGCCGGCCTGAGCCTGCAACTGCTCGGCCAAGGTTTCCCCCGCGCCCAGGGCGGCAACGCCTACCGGAACGAACTGGCGAGCAACGGCCCTTATCAGTTCTTCGCCGCGTTCCGCAACAATGAACTGGACTACGGCCAGTTCTACAGCAGCCTGGCCCCCGAGGCCGTCGGCCGGCAGATCCGCGCCGAACTGAACGAGCCCAATGCGCGCTTCATCGGCCAGGATCCCCAGGACATCCGCCGGATGATCGACAACCCCGGCACGCCGCGCAAAACGAACATCGTGCTGGTGACCATCGAAAGCCTGAGCGCCAAGTACCTGGGCAGCAACGGCGATGAGCGCAACCTGACGCCGAACCTGGATGCCTTGCGCAAACAGAGCCTGTACTTCAACAACTTCTACGCCACCGGCACCCGCACCGACCGCGGCCTGGAGGCCATCACCCTGGCCATCCCGCCGACGCCGGGCCGTTCCATCGTCAAGCGCATCGGCCGCGAGAGCGGCTTCGCCAGCCTCGGCCAGCAACTGAGCGCCGTCGGTTACGACAGCGTGTTCGTCTACGGCGGGCGCGGCTATTTCGACAACATGAACGCGTTCTTCAGCGGCAACGGCTACCGTGTCGTCGACCAAAGCAGCGTCGACGAGGCCGAGATCCACTTCAAGAACGCATGGGGCATGGCCGACGAGGATCTGTACAAGCAGACGCTGAAACTGGCCGACGCCGACTTCGCCAAAGGCCAGCCGTTCCTGCTGCAGTTGATGACCACCTCCAATCACCGCCCGTACACGTATCCGGACAACCGGATCGACATCAAGTCCGGCAACGGCCGCGACGGTGCGGTGAAGTACACCGACTACGCCATCGGCCAGTTCCTGGAACAGGCGCGGCAGAAGCCCTGGTTCGACGACACGATCTTCATCTTCGTCGCCGACCACACCGCCGGCAGCGCGGGCAAGGAAGACTTGCCGATCAACAACTATCAGATCCCGCTGTTCATCTACGCGCCCAAGCTGATCCAAGCGCGCGAAGACGCTCAGCTGGCCAGCCAGATCGACCTGGCGCCGACGCTGCTGGGGCTGCTCAACCTGGATTACCAATCGACGTTCTTCGGCCGCAACCTGTTGCAGGACAACCCGTTGCCGCCGCGCGTCGTGGTGGGCAACTACCAGCACCTGGGGCTGTTCGACGGCAAGGATCTGGCGATCCTCAGCCCGCGCCAGGGCCTGCGCCGGCATGACGACGCCCTGAGCGAAAGCCGCGAGTCCCGCGCGGGCAGCGACGACCCGCTGATCGGCCGCGCCATCACCTATTACCAAACCGCCAGTCATGGCTTCACGCAACAGCTGCTTGGCTGGAAAGCGCCCAAGGAGGGTGCGCCGCAAGTCAGCGAACGTTAACCGAAGCGCCCCGGGGCCGATGCGCTGGGGCGTTTTTTTTGTTTCAGGATCCATCATGCCATCAAGCGCTGTACGCCCCACCCCCCGTCCGCTCAACTTCTGGCTGTGCCTCGGCATTCCCGTCGCCGCCGCCGTCATTCTGGTGCTGCTGGAACTGACCGATCTGGATATGGATCTGGCGCAGCTGTTCTATGATCCGGCCGCCGGCGACTTCATCGGCCGCCACAGCTACTTCCTGGAAAACATCCTCCACGACCGCGCCAAGCAGGTGGTCATCGCCTTCTCGGTGTTTGCCGTCCTCGGTTTCATCGGCGCGTTCTTCATGACGCGCCTCAAGCCGTTCAAGCGTGAGCTGGGTTGCCTGGTGCTGTCGCTGGGCCTGGCCACTTCGTTCGTGACCCCGATGAAGGCCGTCACCGCCGTGCAGTGCCCCTGGAGCCTGGAGCAGTTCGGCGGACACGAAACCTACAGCAAACTGCTCAGCCACCGTCCGGACACCGACAAGCCCGGCCGCTGCTGGCCGGGCGGACACGCCGCCACCGGGTTCACCCTGTTCGCGCTGTTTTTCGTACTGCGCGACCGGCGTCCGCGCCTGGCGCGCCAGGCGTTCATCTTCGCGTTTGCGTTGGGTTCGGTGTTTTCCGTCAGCCGGATGATGCAGGGCGCGCACTTCTTCTCGCACAACGTGTGGACGGCGATCTTCTGCTGGCTGATTTGCCTGGGGTCGTACTACTGGGTGCTGTACCGCCCGGCCGTCCGGGCCGAGGCCGCACCTGCGGCGCAACCGGCCAACGCCTGAAAGGCAACGCCCGTCGACGCCATCGCCGGCAGGCGGGCTCCCACAGAGAACCGCATCGGCGGACACCGCCAGACACTGTGGGAGCCCGCCTGCTGGCGATTGGCGTCATGCCAGTTAGCGCTGCATTGACTGGCACGGCCCATTCGCGAGCAGGCTCGCTCCTACAACGGACACCGGTGAACCTGAAATCCGGGCAATAAAAAACCCCGCCTGCTCATCGCAGGCGGGGTTTTTCGTACAGGGGTGAGGCTGGCTTACATCATGCCGCCCATGCCGCCCATGCCGCCCATGTCTGGCATGCCGCCGCCAGCTGGAGCGTCTTTCTTCGGCGCGTCGGCCACTGCAGCTTCGGTGGTCAGGATCAGACCGCCGATGGACGATGCCGCTTGCAGTGCGGAACGGGTCACCTTGGTCGGATCCAGGATGCCCATTTCGATCATATCGCCGTACTCGCCGGTCGCGGCGTTGTAACCGAAGTTACCTTTGCCGTTCTTGACTTCGTTAACCACAACGCTTGGCTCGTCGCCGCTGTTGGCGGAGATCTGACGCAGCGGCGCTTCAACGGCGCGGCGCAGGACAGCGATGCCCACGTCCTGGTCGGCGTTGTCGCCTTTGAGGGTGCCGATGGCTTCCAGAGCGCGGATCAGCGCAACGCCGCCGCCAGGCACCACGCCTTCTTCGACGGCTGCGCGGGTGGCGTGCAGGGCGTCTTCAACGCGGGCTTTCTTCTCTTTCATTTCGACTTCGGAACCGGCGCCGACCTTGATCACCGCAACGCCGCCGGACAGCTTGGCCAGACGCTCTTGCAGTTTTTCACGGTCATAGTCCGAGGAAGTCTCGGCCACTTGGGCGCGGATCTGGGCGATGCGGGCTTCGATGTCGCCCTGAACGCCAGCACCGTCGACGATGATGGTGTTTTCCTTGGACAGGGTCACGCGCTTGGCGTTGCCCAGGTGCTCCAGGGTGGTGCTTTCCAGGCTCAGGCCGATCTCTTCGGAGATCACGGTGCCGCCGGTCAGGACGGCGATGTCCTGCAGCATGGCCTTGCGGCGGTCGCCGAAACCAGGCGCCTTGACGGCTGCGACCTTGACGATGCCGCGCATGTTGTTCACGACCAGGGTCGCCAGGGCTTCGCCCTCGACGTCTTCAGCCACGATCAGCAGCGGACGGCCGGCTTTGGCGACGGCTTCCAGCACTGGCAGCATTTCGCGGATGTTGGAGATCTTCTTGTCGACCAGCAGGATCAGCGGGCCGTCGAGCTCGGCCACCATGGTGTCCGGCTTGTTGACGAAGTACGGGGACAGGTAGCCGCGGTCGAACTGCATGCCTTCGACGACCGACAGTTCGTTTTCCAGGCCCGAGCCTTCCTCAACGGTGATCACGCCTTCTTTGCCGACCTTTTCCATGGCTTCGGCGATGATGTCGCCGATGGAGTTGTCGGAGTTGGCGGAGATGGTGCCCACCTGAGCGATGGCCTTGGTGTCGGCGCAAGGCTTGGACAGCTTCTTCAGCTCAGCGACGATGGCGATGGTCGCCTTGTCGATGCCGCGCTTGAGGTCCATCGGGTTCATGCCGGCAGCGACGGCCTTCAGGCCTTCGTTGACGATCGACTGAGCCAGGACGGTGGCGGTGGTGGTGCCGTCGCCGGCGTCGTCGTTGGCACGGGAGGCAACGTCTTTGACCAGCTGCGCGCCCATGTTCTCGAAGCGGTCTTCCAGCTCGATCTCTTTGGCGACGGAAACGCCGTCCTTGGTGATGGTCGGAGCGCCGAAGCTCTTCTCGAGGATCACGTTACGGCCTTTCGGGCCCAGGGTCGCTTTTACCGCGTCAGCCAGGACGTTGACGCCGACGAGCATTTTCTTGCGGGCGGAATCGCCGAATTTAACTTCTTTAGCAGCCATGATCGATATTCCTTGAATGCTTTAAGGTAGCGGGAAAATGAACGGGGTCTATCAGCCTTCGATGACGGCGAGGATTTCGTTCTCGCTCATCACCAGCAGGTCTTCGCCGTCGACTTTCACAGTGTTGCTGCCGGAGTAAGGACCGAACACGACCTTGTCGCCGACCTTCACGGACAGTGCACGCACTTCACCGCTTTCCAGAGCTTTGCCCGGGCCTACAGCGAGGACTTCACCGTGGTTGGCCTTCTCAGCAGCCGAACCTGGCAGGACGATACCGCCAGCGGTTTTCTTTTCTTCTTCGCTGCGACGGATAACGACGCGGTCATGCAGAGGACGAAGCTTCATTGTCGATCTCTCCTAATTGTGGTTTTCATCGGCCGGTGTAGTCCCGGCGGGTTTAACGAATCCGGCCTGCGCCGGTTGCGGCTCGACGTGCGAGACGCGGAAGTCTGTCCGGCGGATGCGCCGGAAACCTTGCGGTGACCGATACATAAGGGCGCATAAGCTTATTACAAGGGCGGGGCAGAAAAATTTTCTCAGGCAGGCCCCGGAAACGGACACGGCACCCGAAGGTGCCGTGCCGAGACAGGTGTCACTTGGTGTCGCGGTGCTCGAACTCGCCTTCGATCACCGTCGGTTCGCGGCCCAGGGGCTCGCGCGGCGCGGGGCCGCCACGGGGTTGCAGGTCGTCGGCGAAAGCGCGCTGGCGCATGGCCTGCTCTTCGGCGCGCTGGCGCATCTTGCCGGCGATCAGGCGACGGCTCAACGGCAGCAGCATCAGCAGGCCGACCACGTCGCTGATGAAGCCCGGCAGGATCAGCAGGCCGCCGGCCAGCGCCAGCATCAGGCCTTCGAGCATGGTCTGCGCGGGCAGCTCGCCGCGGCTCAGGCTTTCACGGGCACGCAGCGCGGTGGCCAGCCCGGCGACGCGCAGCACGAACACGCCGAACATCGAGCCGAGGATGATCAGCAGCAGGGCCGGGAAAAAACCGATGGCTCCCGCCACCTTCACGAATACGAACAGCTCCAACACCGGGAAGAGCAGAAAGAGCAACAAATAAGGGCGCATCTAAGGGTTCCTCAACGCAAGAATGCCTTGCAAGTAAGCCTTAGATGACGTCGCCCTTTCGTGAATTCAAGCGCCGGCGGGCGCATTTTTCGGCCAATGTTCGGCGCGGGCCAGGAAAACCAAGGCTTCGCGGACTTGTGTCGGCGTGTTGCAAGGCGCTTGGAACGGCAGCCAGTACAACGCCTGGCCGATGCGCAGGTGCATGCCCTCGGTGTCGATCCCGGCCATCTGCGCCGGTGCGCCTTTGGGCAGGCCGGCGAGGTCGACGTAATGGGCGATGGCCTTGGCGTGGTCGCTGTTCATGTGCTCGACCATGCTGATCTCGGCCTGGCCGGCGAACGGGTTGGCCAGCGTCAGGTGCTCGACCCAGTGGATCGCGCCGAAGCCGCCGATGTAGCGGTGGCGCACCGGCTTGAGCACCCAGAAGTCGAAGTCGTGGGCCTTGTGGTAGTTCTGCGAGTCAGGGAAATAGCGGTAGTAGCGCTCGGCGGCGGCTTCGATGGCGGCTTCGTCCGCAAGCTTTTCCGCTTCCGCCAGGTAAGTCAGGCGACCGACGGCCTGCACGTCTTCGGCCTCGCGCTCGCCCACCAGCAGCGAGCACTTGGGATCCTTCAGCAGGTTGTGGGTGTGCTGGGCGATGCGGCTGATCAGGATCAGCGGCCGGCCCTGGTCGTCGAGGCAGTAGGGGACCACGGAGCCGAACGGGAAACCGGGCATCGACTTGGAGTGGGTCGAGAGCACTCCACGGTATTCCTTGAGAAGCAATTCTCGGGCATGCTTAGCCGCTTCAACGCTCAATTTATGACTCCTTTAATAATTTCCGTCATAAAAACGGACGGGCGCCCGGGTCAAGTCCCGGCCACGCCGACGGGCAATTCTGATGTGCAACCTCGCTGCGGCCGGTGCAGATCCAGAGGCCCCAAAAGGACACCACTTTGACCTGCCATCGGGGGCACGCGCATGCAACTCACTGACAAAGTAATCATTATCACCGGCGGTTGCCAGGGTCTGGGCCGTTCCATGGCCGAGTACTTCGCCGGCAAGGGCGCGAAGCTGGCGCTGGTGGATCTGAACCAGGAAAAGCTCGACGCCGCCGTCGCCGCCTGCAAGGCCAAGGGCGTCGAGGCGCGCAGCTACCTGTGCAACGTCGCGGACGAAGAGCAAGTGACGCACATGGTCGCCCAGGTCGCCGATGACTTCGGCGCGATCCACGGCCTGATCAACAACGCCGGGATCCTGCGCGACGGGCTGCTGCTCAAGGTCAAGGACGGCGAAATGACCAAGATGACCCTGGCCCAGTGGCAGGCGGTGATCGACGTCAACCTGACCGGCGTGTTCCTGTGCACCCGTGAAGTGGCGGCGAAGATGGTCGAGCTGAAGAACGGCGGCGCCATCATCAACATCTCGTCGATCTCCCGCGCCGGCAACGTCGGCCAGACCAACTACTCCGCCGCCAAGGCCGGTGTCGCCGCCGCCACCGTGACCTGGGCCAAGGAGCTGGCGCGCTACGGCATCCGCGTCGCCGGCATCGCGCCGGGCTTCATCGAGACCGAAATGACCCTGGGCATGAAGCCCGAGGCGCTGGAGAAGATGACCTCGGGCATTCCGCTCAAGCGCATGGGCAAGCCGGAAGAGATCGCCCACTCGGCGGCCTACATCTTCGAGAACGACTACTACACCGGGCGGATCCTGGAGATGGATGGCGGGTTGCGGATCTGACGTCACCGCACCGGGCGGCCGGTCGGTGCATCTGGGTTGATGCCATCGCCAGCAGGCTGGCTCCCACAGGTTGCGCGGTGCACGCAGGTTTGCGAACGACCGCAATCAAGGTGGGAGCCAGCCCTGCTGGCGATGGCGGCAGCCCAAGCGCCGCAGGACAGCCCCGCTGCGTGGCGGTTCGGTCAGTCGTCGCTGACGGTGATGTTCGGCATCGCCGGGGTCGCCGCTTCCTGCAGCACGATCCGCGCGCCGACATGGCGGGCCAGGTCCTGGTAGACCATGGCGATCTGGCTCTCCGGCTCGGCGATCACCGTCGGCTTGCCGCCGTCGGCCTGCTCGCGGATGACCATCGACAGCGGCAACGAGGCCAGCAGTTCGACGCCGTACTGGGTCGCAAGCTTCTCGCCGCCGCCTTCGCCGAACAGATGCTCGGCATGCCCGCAATTCGAGCAGATGTGCACGGCCATGTTCTCCACCACGCCCAGCACCGGGATGTTGACCTTGCGGAACATCTCCACGCCCTTGCGGGCATCCAGCAGCGCCAGGTCCTGGGGCGTGGTGACGATCACGGCGCCGGCCACCGGGACTTTCTGCGCCAGGGTCAGCTGGATGTCGCCGGTGCCCGGCGGCATGTCGATCACCAGGTAGTCCAGGTCGCCCCAGGCGGTCTGCGTGACCAGTTGCAGCAGCGCGCCGGACACCATCGGGCCGCGCCAGACCATCGGTGTGTTGTCGTCGGTCAGGAACGCCATCGACATGACTTCCACGCCATGGGCCTTGAGCGGCACGAACCACTTCTGGTCCTTGACCTCAGGGCGGGTGCGCTCGGGGATGCCGAACATGATGCCCTGGCTCGGGCCATAGATGTCGGCGTCGAGAATGCCCACCTTGGCGCCTTCGCGGGCCAGCGCCAGCGCCAGGTTGGCGGCGGTGGTGGACTTGCCCACGCCGCCCTTGCCGGACGCCACGGCGATCACGTTCTTGACGTTGGCCAGGCCCGGGATCTGCGCCTGGGCCTTGTGCGCGGCGATCACGCTGGCGATCTCGACACGGGCACCCGCCACGCCGTCCAGCCCTTCGATGGCCATCTGCAGCACCTGCGCCCAGCCGCTCTTGAACAGGCCGGCGGCGTAGCCCAGCTCCAGCCGGACGCTGACGCGGTCGCCCTGGATCTCGATGTCGCGCACGCAACCGGCGCTGACCGGATCTTGGTTCAGGTAAGGGTCGGTGTATTGGCGAAGGACGGCTTCCACCGCTTCGCGGGTGACGGCGCTCATGGGCAACTCCGGTAGCAAGACTGGGAAAAGATGGCGGCTATCCTACCCCTTCTGCCGTGCGGACGGCATGTCCGGCAAACATTTGCAGGGGTGAAATATCTTCGCCGGCGATTTATAGTGGCCGACCTCCGTTTCATCAAGTAGCGATGCCCCCATGTCCGAGCCACGCAAGATCCTCGTCACCAGCGCCCTGCCCTACGCCAACGGTTCGATCCACCTTGGCCACATGCTGGAATACATCCAGACCGACATGTGGGTGCGCTTCCAGAAGCAGCGCGGCAATCAGTGCATCTATGTCTGCGCCGACGACGCCCACGGTTCGGCGATCATGCTGCGCGCGGAAAAGGAAGGCATCACCCCGGAACAGCTGATCGCCAACGTCCAGGCCGAACACAGCGCCGACTTCGCCGACTTCCTGGTGGACTTCGACAATTTCCACTCCACCCACGCCGAAGAGAACCGCGAGCTGTCGGGCCAGATCTACCTGAAGCTGCGTGACGCCGGGCACATCGCCACGCGTTCGATCACCCAGTACTTCGACCCGGACAAGAAAATGTTCCTGGCCGACCGCTTCATCAAGGGCACCTGCCCCAAGTGCGGCACCGAAGACCAGTATGGCGACAACTGCGAAAAATGCGGCGCGACCTACGCCCCCACCGACCTGAAGGATCCGAAGTCGGCGATCTCCGGCGCCACCCCGGTGCTCAAGGACTCCCAGCACTTCTTCTTCAAGCTGCCTGACTTCCAGCAGATGCTGCAGGCCTGGACCCGCAGCGGCACCCTGCAGGACGCGGTGGCCAACAAGATCGCCGAATGGCTGGACGCCGGCCTGCAGCAGTGGGACATCTCCCGCGATGCGCCGTACTTCGGCTTCGAGATCCCGGACGAGCCGGGCAAGTATTTCTACGTGTGGCTGGATGCGCCGATCGGCTACATGGCCAGCTTCAAGAACCTGTGCGACCGCACGCCTGCGCTGGACTTCGACGCCTTCTGGGGCAAGGACTCCACCGCCGAGCTGTACCACTTCATCGGCAAGGACATCGTCAACTTCCACGCCCTGTTCTGGCCCGCCATGCTCGAAGGCGCCGGCTACCGCAAGCCGACCGGGATCAACGTACACGGCTACCTGACCGTCAACGGCCAGAAGATGTCCAAGTCCCGCGGCACCTTCATCAAGGCGCGCACCTACCTGGATCACCTGTCGCCGGAATACCTGCGCTACTACTACGCCTCCAAGCTGGGCCGCGGCGTCGACGACCTGGACCTGAACCTCGAAGACTTCGTGCAGAAGGTCAACTCCGACCTGGTGGGCAAGGTGGTCAACATCGCCAGCCGCTGCGCAGGCTTCATCCATAAGGGCAACGCCGGGGTGATGGTCGGCGCCAACGCCGCGCCGGAGCTGACCGACGCGTTCCTGGCCGCCGCGCCGAGCATCGCCGACGCCTACGAGGCCCGCGATTTCGCCCGCGCCATGCGCGAGACCATGGCCCTGGCCGACCGCGCCAACGCCTGGATCGCCGACAAGGCGCCTTGGTCGCTGAACAAGCAGGAAGGCAAGCAGGACGAGGTCCAGGCGATCTGCGCCACCGGCATCAACCTGTTCCGCCAACTGGTGGTCTTCCTCAAGCCGGTGCTGCCGCTGCTGGCCGCCGACGCCGAGGCGTTCCTCAACGTCGCGCCGCTGACCTGGAACGACCACGCCACGCTGCTGGCCAACCATCAGCTCAATGAATTCAAACCGTTGATGACCCGCATCGACCCGGTAAAAGTGCAAGCCATGACCGACGCCTCCAAGGAAGACCTGACCGCCAGCCAGACCGACACCGGCGCCGCCGCACCTGCCGGCAACGGCGAACTGGCCAAGGATCCGCTGTCGCCGGAAATCGAGTTCGACGCCTTCGCCGCCGTCGACCTGCGCGTGGCCCTGATCGTCAAGGCCGAACACGTGGAGGGCGCCGACAAGCTGCTACGCCTGACCCTGGACATCGGCGACGAGCAACGCAACGTGTTCTCCGGGATCAAGAGCGCCTACCCGGATCCGTCCAAGCTGGACGGCCGCCTGACCATGATGATCGCCAACCTCAAGCCGCGGAAAATGAAGTTCGGCATATCCGAAGGCATGGTGATGGCCGCCGGCCCCGGCGGCGAAGAGATCTACCTGCTGAGCCCGGACAGCGGCGCCAAGCCGGGCCAGCGCATCAAGTAAGGTTGCGCACCGGCCGATCCCACAGGCGTGCCCCGTGCGCCTGTGGGATTTTTCATGTCTGGCCCGCCCTCCACCGGCGCCGGATAATGCCTAACCTTAAGGGACATCCGCCTGACCTGCCGGCAACGCCATGACCGACCTCGTGCTTGTGATTTTCAGTGCTGCGCTGCTCAACAACTTCGTGTTGAACTGGCCGCTGGGCGTCGATCCGGCGCTGGCGGGCGAGCGACGCCAGGTGCATGCGCTGGGCCTGGCGACGCTGGTGCTGATGCTGGTGGCCGGGACTGTCGCCCAGGCGCTCTGGCAATGGCTGCTGGTGCCGCTGCACCTGGAGGGCCTGCGTCTTTTCGCGTTTCTGCCCCTGTGCGTGCTGTCGATCGCTCCGTTGCTGAAGCTGCTGGCCCGCGGGTTGCCGACACTGCCTTTCGACGGCTTGTGGCCATTGATGCTGGGCAATGCCGGCGCGCTGGGCCTGACGCTGAGCAACGCCCAGGCGGACAAAGGCCTGTTTCATGCGATGGCGCTGAGCCTGGGCGCCGGCCTGGGCTTCTGGCTGGTGCTGAGCCTGTTCAGCGACCTGCGCGAACGAACCGCCGGCAATGATGTTCCCCTGCCCTTTCGCGGCCTGCCGATCCAGTTGATCGGCGCCGGACTGATGGCGGTGGCTTTTCTCGGATTCAGCGGACTGATCAAAACATGAGTCTGATTCAACGCATCGACGCCCTGCTGCCCCAGACCCAATGCGGCAAGTGCGGCCATCCCGGATGCAAGCCCTACGCCGAAGGCATCGCCGGCGGCGAGCCGATCAACCGCTGCCCGCCGGGCGGCGACGAAACCGTCGCGGCCCTGGCTGAACTCCTGAACATCCCGGTGCTGGAACTGGACGTCAGCCGCGGCACCGCGCCGCCGCAAGTGGCCTTCATCCGCGAGGCCGAATGCATCGGCTGCACCAAGTGCATCCAGGCCTGCCCGGTGGACGCCATCGTCGGCGCCGCGAAATTCATGCACACCGTGCTTGTCGACGAGTGCACCGGCTGCGACCTGTGCGTGGCGCCCTGCCCGGTGGACTGCATCGACATGCATCCGCTGCCGGCGGGAACCCTGGCGGTGGTCGGCGGACTGGCCGCCAGCCCCGAAGAGCGCCAGGCGCGCACCGCCAAACGCGACCACGCCCGGCAACGCTACCAGCGCCGCAATGCCCGGCTGCTGCACGAAGAGCAGCAACGCCAGGCCGAGCGCGAAGCCCGGGCCCAGCGTGCGGCGCAAGCGCAGGCCGCCGCAGCGGATCCGGTGCAGACCGCGCTTGAGCGGGTGCGCGCCCAGAAGGCCGCCACTGCCGATGCGGCGCTGAAAAAGGCCAAGATCGACCTGGCCATGAGCCGCGCCCAACTGAACAAATCGCTGAAAGCCTTCGGTCACCCGCCGACGTTCGAACAACAGTCGCAACTGATCGTGCTGCAACGGCAGTTCGAGGCGGCCGAGCAGGCGTTGGCGGCCCTGGAAACCAGCGCCGCCGTCCCTGCGGCTCCTGCCCCGGCTCCGGCGAAAGACGCAGAGCTGAAACGGGCGAAAATTCAGTTGGCGATGCGCCGCGCCGAACTGAAGAAGGCCCAGGCGGCGGATGCGCCGCCGCAAGAGATCGCCGTCCTGGAACAGGCCCTGCGCGACGCCGAACAGGCCCTGCATGCGGCCGAGGACGCCAGCGGACAACCGCTGCCCGACCTCGTGCGCACCGAAAAACGGCCGATCGACAGCCAGCTCCGTCAATTGAAGACCGAACTGGCCTACGCCCGGGCCGACCTCAACAAACTGCAAAGACGCGCCGACACCGCCCCCGACCTCCTCGACAAGGCCCGCGCCCGCCTGGAGGAAGCCGAACGTCAGGTAAACGCCCATGCCGTGCCTTGAAACTCTGGACACTCGCCTGCAGGAGGCTATGAAGCTTGTGCTGCTGGCCACGTTGCCGGGGCTGCTGGCGCTGTTCTGGTTCTATGGCTGGGGGGTGGCGATCAACTTGCTCCTGTGCGTCGCCACTGCCTGGGCCGTCGAATCCGCGGTGCTGCGCCTGCGTCGGCAACCGGTGCTGCCGACGCTCGCCGACGGCAGCGCTGCGGTCAGCGCCACCCTGTTGACCGCCGCCCTGCCCCCGTACTGCCCGTGGTGGCTGACGGTCACGGCGATGGCCACCGGCCTGCTGTTCGGCAAGCACCTGTACGGTGGCGTCGGCCGCAACCCGTTCAACCCGGCCATGCTCGGTTTTGCGCTGGCCATGGTGATGTTTCCCCTGTCGATGACGCACTGGCCGGGCCACGGCATGGATCTGTCGAGCGCCCTGACCCAGGTGTTCAGCCCGGCAAGGGCGCCGGACGCCTGGGCCCAGGCCACCGTGCTGGACAGCCTGCGCATCAACAAGAGCCTGACCACGGACGAACTGTTCGCCGCCGATCCCGCTTTCGGCCGGTTCGGCGGACGCGCGAGCGAGTGGGTCAACCTGGCGTTCCTTGCCGGCGGGCTGTTCCTGCTGCAACGGCGGGTGATCGGCTGGCAGGCGCCGGTCGGCATGCTCGTCGCTCTGTTCACCGTCAGCCTGCTGTGCTGGAACGGCTCGGGATCCGACTCCCACGGCTCGCCGCTGTTTCACCTGCTCAGCGGCGCAACGATGCTGGGCGCGTTCTTCATCGTCACCGAACCGGTGTCCGGCGCACGGAGCGCGCTTGCCCGCCTGCTGTTCGGCCTCGGTGCTGGGCTGTTGACGTACCTGATCCGCACGTGGGGCGGCTACCCGGACGGCGTGGCCTTTGCCGTGCTGCTGATGAACCTGTGCGTGCCCGCGCTGGAACGCTTCGCCACCGCCCGCCAGCGGCAGGTGGCGCCATGAACCGCACGGGCAGCCTGATCGCCCTGGCGCTGCTGGCCTGCGCGGGCGCCGGCGTGAGCTGGCTGGTGCAGGATCTCAGCGCGCCGCGCATCGCCGCCGAACGGAAGCTGATCGAAAGCCGCACGCTGCTGGACGTGCTGGCCGCGGACAGCTACGACAACCGACCCCTGGAGCAGCCGCTGCCCCTGGTCGACCCGGTGCTGAGCCACAGCACGCTGACCGGCGCCTACCGGGCGACCCGCGGCGAACAGACCGTCGCCGTCCTGCTGCGCAACCAGGCCACGGGTTATGCCGGCCAGATCGAATGGCTGATCGCGATCGCCCCTTCGGGCAGGCTGATCGGCGTGAAAACCTTGAGGCAAACCGAAACGCCGGCGTTGGGTGGACTGATCGGCGACTGGCCGAACGCCTGGCTGCAGACCTTCACGGGCAAGTCTCTCGATGCACCGGACGACGCCGGCTGGGCGTTGAAAAAGGATCGGGGGCAATTCGATCAGATCGCCGGCGCCACCGTCACTTCGCGCGCAGCGGTGAACGCCGTCCATGATGCGTTGCGCTACTTCGACGGGCACCGGGCGGCTCTGCTGGGGAACGCTGAATGAACAGAACCGCGACACTCTCCAACTCATTGGCGCTGACGTTGCTGCTCGGCGCCACCGGATCGCTGCCCGGCGCGTTGGCGACGGTACTGATGTGCGTTGTCGTCGTCGGCCTCTATGGCTTGGCCATGCAAGCGTTGCGCCCGCGCCTGCCCCAGGCGAGCGTCTTGCCGGCCGGCCTGCTGGTGGCCGCCACGTTGGCCGGTTGCGCCGACACCCTCGTGCAGTACGCGTCCGTGCAATGGCATCAGATGATCGGCCTCTACGCCGGCCTGATCGGCCTGCAGTGCATCGTGCTGGAACACCACGGATTCTTTCTGCGGCCCGCCGCCGCGCGCCTGAAACCGTTCGGCCTGTTCGCCGGCCTGATGGCCGTGATGGCCCTGTTGCGCGAACTGATCGGCCGGGGCAGCATCGGCGCCCGACTTTCGGAACACTGGCAAGGTCTGGTGCTGTTCGGCGAAGGCCTGCACCTGTTCACCCTGACGGCCGGCGCCTTCATCCTGCTGGGATTGCTGCTGGCCTTGGGTCAGACCCTGATTCGCCCCACCGCCCCCGCCGAGGAATCGCACCGTCCATGAATGCCGCAAAACGCCTGGAAATCTTTCGCCGACTGCACGAAGACAATCCCGAGCCGAAAACCGAACTGGCCTACAGCTCGCCGTTCGAACTGCTGATCGCCGTGATCCTTTCGGCGCAGTCCACCGACGTCGGGGTGAACAAGGCCACGGCGAAGCTGTACCCGGTGGCCAACACGCCGGCGGCCATTCATGCCCTGGGCGTCGAAGGCCTGTCCGAGTACATCAAGACCATCGGGCTCTACAACAGCAAAGCGAAAAACGTGATCGAGACCTGCCGCCTGCTGGTCGAACGCCACGGCGGCGAAGTCCCGCAGACCCGCGAAGAGCTGGAAGCCTTGCCGGGCGTCGGGCGCAAGACCGCCAACGTGGTGCTCAACACCGCGTTCCGCCAACTGGCCATGGCGGTGGACACCCACATTTTCCGGGTGAGCAACCGCACCGGGATCGCCCCCGGCAAGAACGTGGTCGAGGTGGAAAACAAACTGATGAAATTCGTGCCGAAAGAGTACCTGCTCGACTCGCACCATTGGCTGATCCTGCACGGGCGCTATGTGTGCCTGGCCCGCAAGCCGCGCTGCGGAAGCTGTCGGATCGAAGATTTGTGCGAGTACAAGCACAAGACATCCGACGATTGATCGGCTATTGGTTTTGTTGATATTTCGATTGAAAAAATCTTTTTTACCATCCGCCGGTTTATCGATATAAGGAGCGCCAAAGGCAGTCTTAGCCTGGAGTTGACCTTATGAGTACCGGCAAAGAACAACTGGATGTAGAAGACGACTTCATCGCCACCGAAGACGACGATGCGGAATCGAAGGTCGAAGTCGCCAAGACCAACCTGAGCAAGCGCCGCACCATCGACAATCTGCTTGAGGAACGCCGCCTGCAAAAGCAACTGGCCGAGTTCGATTACGACGTTGATGACTGATCCCTGAAAGCCTCCCGCAACGGAGGCTTTTTACTTTACGGCGCACGCTGAAACCGATCGGCCCATGCCCTGTCAGCCAGCGTGACGCTCACACGAGCCCGTTGCGCTGCGCCAGCTCGATCAGATCCACCAGCGAACGGGCATTGAGCTTCAGCAGCAGACGGGTCTTGTAGGTGCTCACCGTCTTGTTGCTGAGAAACATGCCGTCAGCGATTTCCTTGTTGGTCTTGCCGCGGGCCAACTGCTGCAGCACCATCATTTCCCGCCCCGAGAGACGATCCACCATATCCGCTTCGCTGGCGTTGCCCAGGCTCGTGCGCACCGTGTGCAAGGCCTGGTTCGGAAAGTAGCTGTAGCCCGACAGCACAGCCTTTATGGCGCTGAGCAGTTCGGTCAGGTCCTGCTGTTTGCAGACATAACCGGCGGCGCCGGACTGCATGCAGCGCATCGAGAAGTGACCCGGCGCCTGGGATGTCAGCACCAGCACTTTCAACGGCATGGCCGATGACGTCAGCCGGGCAATGACTTCAAGTCCGTCCAGTTTCGGAATGCCGATATCGAGAATGACGATATCGGGCATTTGTTCGCGGGCAAGTTGCAGTGCATCCACTCCATTGTCCGTTTCGGCAATGATCTCGTAGCCATGCCGCTCCATCAGCATTCGCACCGCAAGACGAATGACAGGATGATCATCCACGATCAGCACTTTATTCATGGGCAAGTCCAGTTCGCTGTTCGAATTTTTAGAGCCCGCACAATAGCGCAGTCAATTCACCCATGGCAGGCAAGAGTTCCTGCGCATCAGCAGCGAGAGACATCCCTTACGCCTAACAAAGACTTTTCCTACAAAAAGATGCACCTCAGGAAAAATCAACTTCTCCGGAGAAACCCTTATGCCGCCTCACTCGACCCACGCGCTCTTCCTGTCCTCCCGCCACAACGTAAGAATCCTTAACCTTCGCTCGATCTTTTCCGAGTCCTGGCGATTGTCTCCGATAAAAAAGGAAACAAGCCGGTTATTTCCACACCCCTGAAATTAATATAAACGTCAAACACATCAACTTCTGACTCGAGGCAACTTAACCGCCCCGATCAAAACACTTCCATTGCCAAAAACCCTGAAGGACAAACATATGACCAAGTTTCGCAACAAAATCACCAATCCCATCAGCGTCATTGCCATCTTCGCTTTCATATCGGAAACATCGGCCGCTGTTTCCCTGCCGTTTCTCGACAACGACGAACGCGAAGTCTATGTCTGGTTCCTCATCAGTTTTCCCTTTTACTTGCTGTTCCTGTTCTTCATCACGCTCAACTTCAACTACCGTTCCCTTTATGCGCCCTCGGACTTCGGCAACGACAAGAGTTTCCTGAAGGCCTTCGACCCGACGGAACCTGCGGCGGATGAAACGGACGGGACGTCGAAGGCACAGACCACGCACGATCCCCCGGGAACACGCTCGCCGCCTGATCCGACCTTACTGCCCTATGTGCAATTACCCAAACTGATGAAGACACTCCACATCGTCGATGCACGGGAACTGGACGCATCCGAACACATGGCGAAACTTCTGGAGAACATTCCGTATACCGACAAAACATCGGGGCGCATCGTCCTGTTCCTGGTCAGCACCGACCCAATCGTTTCGCTGAGCAGCCCTGCGCCGAAGCCGTTGAAACAGACGAAGAAAATGTCAGACCGAACCGTCTGCATCGTCTACAACGTTTGCTCGCAAGAAATGGACATAGTCCGGCGGATGTGAAAACGAACGGGCGGCATCGCCATTGCAGCGATGGAATGAACAGCGGAGAAGGAGGCTGACCGGAACCGGTCAGCCGTGCAGTCGGCTTGCTGAGCGGTAGCCGTGCCCCAGAGGCACGGCTACCGCTTCATGCCGGCTCAGAACAGCTTGCGGCCCTTGTTGGCGGCAATGCGCATGCGCAGCGCGTTGAGCTTGATGAAGCCCGCCGCGTCGGCCTGGTTGTAGGCGCCGCCGTCTTCTTCGAAGGTCGCGATGTTGGCGTCGAACAGCGAGTCGTCGGACTTGCGGCCGGTGACGATCACGTTGCCCTTGTACAGTTTCAGGCGCACGACGCCGTTCACGTTGACCTGGGAAGCGTCGATCATCTGCTGCAGCATCAGACGCTCAGGGCTCCACCAGTAGCCGGTGTAGATCAGGCTGGCGTACTTGGCCATCAGTTCGTCTTTCAGGTGAGCCACTTCGCGGTCCAGGGTGATCGACTCGATGGCGCGGTGGGCGCGCAGCATGATGGTGCCGCCAGGGGTCTCGTAGCAGCCGCGGGACTTCATGCCCACGTACCGGTTCTCGACGATGTCCAGACGGCCGATGCCGTGCTGGCCGCCGATCTTGTTCAGGGTCGCCAGTACGGTGGCCGGGGTCATCTCGACGCCGTCCAGCGCGACGATGTCGCCGTTGCGGTAGGTCAGTTCCAGGTACTGCGGGGTGTCGGGAGCCTTCTCCGGGGAGACGGTCCAGCGCCACATGTCTTCTTCGTGCTCGGTCCAGGTGTCTTCCAGCACGCCGCCTTCATAGGAGATGTGCAGCAGGTTGGCGTCCATCGAGTACGGGGACTTCTTCTTGCCGTGACGCTCGATCGGGATGCCGTGCTTCTCGGCGTAGTCCATCAGCTTCTCGCGGGACAGCAGATCCCACTCGCGCCATGGAGCGATCACTTTCACGCCTGGCTTGAGCGCATAGGCGCCCAGTTCGAAACGCACCTGGTCGTTGCCCTTGCCGGTGGCGCCGTGGGAAATGGCGTCGGCGCCGGTTTCGTTGGCGATCTCGATCAGGCGCTTGGCGATCAGCGGACGGGCGATGGAGGTGCCCAGCAGGTACTCGCCTTCATAGACGGTGTTGGCGCGGAACATCGGGAACACGAAGTCGCGCACGAACTCTTCGCGCAGGTCGTCGATGTAGATCTCTTTGACGCCCATGGCCTGGGCCTTGGCGCGGGCCGGCTCGACCTCTTCGCCTTGACCGAGGTCGGCGGTGAAGGTCACCACTTCACAGTTATAAGTATCCTGCAGCCACTTGAGGATCACCGAAGTGTCCAGGCCGCCGGAATACGCCAGAACGACCTTGTTTACGTCCGCCATGCCATCACTCCACGGGGTTGTACGGAAAGCCGAGGAGTCTACCGCTCAAACGCGATAATTTACAGAGGCGCGACAGCTTAAGACGACAAAGCGACAGAATCTGTCGAGGGCGCGACGATGGGCCGCAGGTCAGGACGTCGCTGCGGCGTTGGCGGGTGCGCTGGCCTGAGGGGCCGGGGTCGTCGTCGGCGCGACCCGCGCCAGGTGCACGTTGACCCGGCGGTTCTTCGCCCGGTTGGCGGCGTTGGTGTTGGGTACCAGCGGGTAGCGTTCGCCGTGGAACCGCACGGTGATCTGCGATTCCTGGATGCCGTTGGCCTTGAAGAAATCCACCACCGCCAGCGCCCGCCGGCGCGACAGTTCACGGTTGGTCAGGCGGTTGCCGCTGTTGTCGGAATGGCCGTCGAGCTCGATGTGGTTGACCGTCGGATCGGCCTTCATGTACTCGAGCATCACTTGCAGCTTGGCCTTGGCGGCGGCGTCCAGCTCGGTGCCTTCGCCGGGGAAGCCGATCTGCGATTGCTTGACCTGATCGAAATTCTGCGGGAGCAGTTTGGCCACGCAGCTCTGATAATCGTTGAACGCCTTGCTGAACTTCACCGGCAGCAAGCGCACTTCCGAGACCCGGCCATCGCCCGAGGCGTGCCGCACCACTGGGCTGCGGCCGTCCATCAAGCCGCTGATCAGGCGCCCGGCCTGGGCCTGGGAGCTGTTGAACAGCACGTTGCCGCTGCCCAGCCTGACGGTGCCCAGGTTGATGTCGTCGCGGCCCGGCTGCCACGGCGCGGCGGCCGCCAACAACGTCGCCGAACCGCCGCCGAGCATGGCGTTGTAGGCGTTGAGGCGGAACGTCGCCTGCTCGCCGGCCTTGCGCACGAACTGCCCCGAGCCGAAGTCGGTGACCGGCTGCGTCAGGCGGCATTCGAACTTGTCGCCTTCGACCGTCCACTCAATGTTCTCCAGACGGGTCTGGTACGTGAGCGCCATCGCCGGAAGGCTGGCGAACACACTGAGCAAGGCTAGATAACGCTGGCGCACGGGAGGCTCCATGGGTTCCTGTTACAAAAGGACCGACACACACATGTTTACGGCATACCTGATGTCTATCGGTCGCTTTTCGCAAAACTTGATAGCGAGTGCCTGCAAGTGTCTTTTCCGGTAGCATTCCCTACAGTTTGACCCGCCTGGAATCCCCTCATGTCCGACCGCCTGACCCTGCTGCGTCCCGACGACTGGCACATCCACCTTCGCGATGGTGCCGTGTTGACCAATACCGTTGCGGATGTCGCGCGCACCTTTGGCCGCGCCATCATCATGCCCAACCTGGTACCTCCGGTGCGCAACGCCGCCGAGGCCGACGGCTACCGTCAGCGGATCCTCGCTGCCCGCCCGGCCGGCAGCCGCTTCGAACCGTTGATGGTGCTGTACCTGACCGACCGCACCCAGCCTGAAGAGATCCGTCAGGCCAAGGCCACCGGCTTCGTGCACGCCGCCAAGCTGTACCCGGCCGGCGCCACCACCAACTCCGACTCCGGGGTCACCAGCATCGACAAGATCTTCCCGGCGCTGGAGGCCATGGCCGAAGTCGGCATGCCGCTGCTGATCCACGGTGAGGTCACCCGTGGCGACGTCGACGTGTTCGACCGCGAAAAGATCTTCATCGACGAGCACATGCGCCGCGTGGTCGAGCGTTTCCCTACCCTCAAGGTCGTGTTCGAGCACATCACCACCGGCGACGCCGTGCAGTTCGTCAACGAGGCCTCGGCCAACGTCGGCGCGACCATCACGGCCCATCACCTGCTCTACAACCGCAACCACATGCTGGTGGGCGGGATCCGGCCGCACTTCTATTGCCTGCCGATCCTCAAGCGCAACACGCACCAGGAAGCCCTGCTGGACGCCGCCACCGGCGGCAGCGCGAAGTTCTTCCTCGGCACCGATTCGGCACCGCACGCCCAGCACGCCAAGGAAGCCGCCTGCGGCTGCGCCGGCTGCTACACCGCCTACGCTGCCATCGAGCTGTATGCCGAAGCGTTCGAACAGCGCAACGCGCTGGACAAGCTCGAAGCGTTCGCCAGCCTCAACGGCCCGCGCTTCTACGGGCTGCCGGCCAATACCGACCGCATCACCCTGGTCCGCGAAGAATGGACCGCCCCTGCCAGCCTGCCGTTCGGCGAGCTGAACGTCATCCCGCTGCGCGCCGGTGAAAAACTGCGCTGGCGCCTGCTGGAGGAACACGCGTGAGTGAAGACCATTTCGACGATGAACTGGACGGTCAGGGCGGCGGCGCACGCCATCCGATGGCAGCGCGTTTCCGCGGCTACCTGCCGGTCGTCGTCGACGTAGAGACCGGCGGCTTCAACTCGGCCACCGATGCGTTGCTGGAGATCGCCGCGACTACCATCGCCATGGACGAAAAGGGTTTCGTGTACCCGGACCACACCTATTTCTTCCGTGTCGAGCCGTTCGAAGGCGCCAACGTCGAACCGGCCGCGCTGGAGTTCACCGGGATCAAGCTCGATCACCCGCTGCGCATGGCGGTCAGCGAAGAGACGGCGCTGACCGACATTTTCCGCGGCGTGCGCAAGTCGCTGAAGGCCAACGGCTGCAAGCGGGCGATCCTGGTGGGGCACAACAGCAGCTTCGACCTGGGCTTCCTCAACGCGGCGGTCGCGCGCCTGGACATGAAGCGCAATCCGTTCCACCCATTCTCCAGCTTCGACACCGCGACCCTCGCCGGCCTGGCCTACGGCCAGACCGTTCTGGCCAAGGCCTGTCAGGCAGCGGGCATCGACTTCGACGGCCGTGAAGCGCATTCGGCACGTTACGACACCGAGAAGACCGCCGAACTGTTCTGCGGCATCGTCAACCGCTGGAAGCAGATGGGCGGCTGGGAAGACTTCGACGACTGATCGGCGTCGGACAAATCCCGCACACAAAAAAACCGGCCACAAGGGCCGGTTTTTTTGTGCCTCGACGTTGCGCCTTACAGGGCGGCAGCGTTCTCGGTCAGGTAAGCGGCAACGCCTTCAGGCGAAGCGTTCATGCCTTTGTCGCCTTTCTTCCAGTTGGCCGGGCAGACTTCGCCATGCTCTTCGTGGAACTGCAGCGCGTCGACCAGACGGATCAGCTCTTCCATGTTGCGGCCCAGCGGCAGGTCGTTGACGATCTGCGAGCGGACGACGCCCTTGTCGTCGATCAGGAACGCGCCACGGAACGCCACGCCGCCTTCGGACTCAACGTCGTAGGCCTTGGCGATTTCGTGCTTCATGTCGGCAGCCATGGTGTATTTCACCTGGCCGATGCCGCCGTTGTTGACCGGGGTGTTGCGCCAGGCGTTGTGGGTGAAGTGCGAGTCGATCGACACGGCGACCACTTCCACGTTGCGCGCCTTGAAGTCGGCCATGCGGTTGTCCAGGGCGATCAGCTCGGACGGGCAGACGAAGGTGAAGTCCAGCGGGTAGAAGAACACCAGGCCGTATTTGCCTTTGATGGCCGAGGACAGGGTGAAGCTGTCGACGATCTCGCCATTGCCGAGTACGGCCGGAACGGTGAAGTCAGGGGCTTGTTTGCCTACGAGTACGCTCATGGATATCTCCTGGTGTATAGACTTGAAGTTCAGGGTCCGGGCCAGCCTGCCACCCTCAGGCGACAGCCCTGTGACACGGATCCTCTTCGCAAGGGCCGACCATCATACACTGCACGTTTGTCCTGTCCTCAAAGGTTTTTCGCGGACGGGCCCGGGCGCAGTGCAGGCAACGGGCCACACTTCGCCGTTCGTCAGCCATCCGTCGCCGTGTCAAAAACGCCCGGGAAAGCACTTTGACAATCATTCTCGTTAACATTAAGATCCATCGCAATCGAGTCACCACCAGCGACGGTTATCCCTTATGTATGTTTGCCTCTGCACTGGCGTCACCGACGGACAGATCCGCGAAGCGATCTATGAAGGTTGCTGCAGCTATAAGGAAGTCCGCCAGGCCACCGGCGTGGCCAGCCAATGCGGCAAATGCGCTTGCCTGGCGAAGGAAGTGGTTCGCGAAACCCTGACCAAGCTGCAGACCGCCCAGGCCGCGATCCCCTATCCGGTAGAATTTACCGCCGCATAAACGCCCCCCATTCGAAGAACCGGACATATGTCCGGTTTTTTTATGCCTGAAAATCAATTGCTTAGCGTGTAGACGCAGAACACAAACATTCTTATTCCGATTAAATTTCATATATTATTCAATAACTTAGGTTTGACACCCGTAGTTGTCGGGATCAAACTCTGCCGCATATACAGCTATTACAGGGCAGGACTCCCATCATGAAAGGCGACGTTACAGTCATCCAGCATCTCAACAAAATCCTTGGCAATGAACTGGTCGCGATCAATCAGTACTTCCTGCATGCGCGCATGTATGAAGATTGGGGCCTGAACAAACTCGGCAAGCACGAGTACAAAGAATCCATCGACGAGATGAAGCACGCGGACAAGCTGATCAAGCGCATCCTGTTCCTGGAAGGCATTCCGAACGTGCAGGATCTGGGCAAGCTGTTCATCGGCGAGAACACCCCGGAAATGCTGGAATGCGACCTGAAGATCGAGCGCACCGGCCACGCCGACTTGAAAGTGGCGATCGCCCACTGCGAATCCGTCGGCGACTTCGGCAGCCGCGAACTGCTGGAAGACATCCTTGAATCCGAGGAAGAGCACATCGACTGGCTGGAAACCCAACTGGGCCTGATCGACAAGATCGGCCTGGAGAACTACCTCCAGTCGCAGATGGGCGACGACGAGTAAATGAGCGCCTGCTGAACGCGAGCCAACAAAAAGCCCCGCCTCTCGAAAGAGGGCGGGGCTTTTTGTTGGCTCGCGGGATTCGGCGTTGGCCGAAACCCGCAGGCAAGGATCAAGCGTCGGTCTTGGCCGCAGCAGCCTTGGCGGACGCGTCCTTGATCAGGGTCTGCAACTCACCGTTGGCGAACATCTCAGCCATGATGTCGCTGCCGCCGACCAGTTCACCGGCGACCCACAGCTGCGGGAACGTCGGCCAGTTGGCGTACTTGGGCAGGTTGGCGCGGATTTCCGGGTTCTGCAGGATGTCGACGTAGGCGAACTTCTCGCCACAGCCCATCACGGCCTGCGCGGCTTTCGCGGAGAAGCCACACTGCGGGGCATTCGGCGAGCCTTTCATGTAAAGCAGAATGGTGTTGTTGGCAATCTGCTCTTTAATCGTTTCGATGATATCCATGGAGCACCTCGGCTGAACTTTCCGACTCATGGGTCGGCACGGTGGCGCATTGTAACGGAATCCCGAGCGCCCTGCTCGGTCTCCCCGCCGACTTGTTCATGCCGCCGCCACCGTCACCGGCACGCCGTTGAGCGCCGCATTGCCCGACAGCTCGTCGAGCTGGCACTCATCGGTCAGGTCGTTGGCGCTGGAGCCCGGCTGGCCGCTGGCGATGGCCATCTGCACGCCCGGGCGCGCATGCCCCCAGCCGTGCGGCAGGCTGACCACGCCTTTCATCATGTCCAGGCTGCCCAGCACCTCGACCTCGATCTGCCCGACCCGCGAACTCACCCGAACCCGTTGCCCGTCGCTCAAGCCACGCGCGGCGAGATCATCCGGGTGCATCAGCAACTGATGACGCGGCTTGCCCTTCACCAACCGATGGAAGTTGTGCATCCAGGAGTTGTTGCTGCGCACATGACGGCGCCCGATCATCAGCAACTCATCCGGGGCCGGAGCCCGCTGGGCGGCGAACCGGGCAAGGTCGGCGAGGATCGGCGCCGGTGCGGCCTGGATCGTACCGTCGGCGGTCTTCAGCCGCGCCGCCAGGTTAGGCTGCAACGGCCCCAGGTCGACGCCGTGGGGATGGTCGGCCAGCGTCGCCAGCGACAGCTTCTGCGCGGCCCCGTCGCCGTAGCGGCCCATGCGCAGGCCCATGTCGATCATCTGCGCCGGCGCCATGGTCGGCTTGAGTTCCTTGCCGGTTCGTTGCGCAAAGGCCTTGGCCAGGCCGACGAAGATCTCCCAGTCGTGCAGCGCGCCTGGCGGCTTGGGCAGGATCGCCCGGTTGAAGCGGGTGACGTTGCGCACCGCGAACAGGTTGAACGTGGTGTCGTAGTGATCATTCTCCAGCGCCGAGGTCGAAGGCAGGATCAGGTCGGCGTATCGCGTGGTCTCGTTGATGTACAGGTCGAGGCTGACCATGAACTCCAGCCCGTCCAGCGCCTGCTCCAGCTGACGGCCGTTCGGCGTGGACAGCACCGGGTTGCCGGCCACGGTGATCAGCGCGCGGATCTGGCCTTCGCCTTCGGTGAGCATTTCCTCGGCCAGCGCCGACACCGGCAGCTCGCCGCCGTACTCGGGGCGCCCCGACACGCGGCTTTGCCATTTGTTGAAGTGCCCGCCGGACGTGGACGCCACCAGATCCACCGCCGGTTCCGTGCACAGGGCGCCGCCGACGCGGTCGAGGTTGCCGGTCACCAGGTTGATCAATTGCACCAGCCAATGGCACACGGTGCCGAACGCCTGGGTCGAAACGCCCATGCGGCCGTAGCAGACGGCGCTGGGCGCAGCCGCGAAATCCCGGGCCAACCGGCGGATCTGCTGGGCCGGCACCGCGCACAGCGGGCTCATGGCTTCGGCGGTGAACGGCGCCACCGCCGCACGCACGTCATCCAGGCCGCTGACCGGCAGATGACTGTCGCGGGTCAGGCCTTCATCGAACAATGTGTTGAGCAGGCCGAACAGCAGCGCCGCGTCGCCGCCGGGCCGCACGAACAGGTGCTGGTCGGCCATGGCCGCCGTCTCGCTGCGCCGGGGATCGACCACCACCACTTTGCCGCCCCGGGCCTGGATCCCCTTCAGGCGCTTCTCCACGTCGGGCACGGTCATGATGCTGCCGTTGGACGCCAGCGGATTGCCGCCCAGGATCAGCATGAACGCAGTGTGGTCGATGTCCGGGATCGGCAGCAGCAGGCCGTGGCCGTACATCAGATGGCTGGACAGGTGATGGGGCAATTGATCGACCGACGTCGCGGAATAGCGGTTGCGGGTCTTCAGCAGGCCGAGGAAGTAGTTGCTGTGGGTCATCAGCCCGTAGTTGTGCACGCTGGGGTTGCCCTGGTACACGGCGACCGCGTTCTGGCCATGACGCTCCTGAATGGCCGCCAGCCGCTGCGCCACCAGCGCAAAGGCCTCATCCCACTCGATGGGCAACCATTCGTCGCCGACCCTGCGCATCGGTTGGCGCAGGCGGTCGGGATCGTTCTGGATGTCCTGCAGGGCCACAGCCTTGGGGCAGATATGGCCACGGCTGAAGCTGTCCTGGGCATCGCCCTTGATCGAGGTGATCGCGACGGTGCCGTCGGTTTCGGTGGTTTCGATGGTCAAGCCGCAGATGGCTTCGCACAGGTGGCAGGCACGGTGGTGGAGAGTCTTGGTCATGGCCAGTCTCTGTCTTGTTCTGGGCGGACGCTGTCGGCCGCGGGAACAAAACTATGGCGCGGGATCCGGGCCGCCGCCAGCGACGTTCGTCCTGTGAATCGACGCCCATCAGGCGGGCCGATGGCGACGCACGGTCAACTGGACGGCAACTGCGGCGGGGCCTGCAGCTGGATTTCCTGGATGGTTTCGATCTGCTCGTGGGCGACATGCACGCCGGTCAGTTCGCCGATCAGCCGCCAGTGCTCGTCGAGCCCGGTGCTGATGGTGGCCATGCGATCGATCATGTGGCGGCCGGCGGCCCTGATCACTTCGTCGTCGCTGCGCAGCAGTTCGAACGACATCGAGGTGACCGACGCCGTGAGATGGGTCAGCGAGCGTGCCGTGTGGCCCAGCAGTTCCATTAACAGTTGCTCTTTCGATTCCATGCGGAGGCTTCCTGCGTCGCTCGTGATTTATTTATAACCCAGCACTTTGCTTTAGCAAATGTTTCACCCCATCCATTCGACCAAACGGATCGGTGACGCACCGGCCGCAAACCGACCAGGGCCGTGCCATCCCCGCCACGCTTGATTGCCAAGGCCGTCGAAGCCAGTGTACAAAGGGGTCGCTGCCGACCGGAACCGGTTCAAGCGACGCACTCCAGACGGCCTTATCGCGCCGTCGAATTCCGCGAAAACCTTCGCCTATTGGAAAAACGCGACATTTAGTGTCAATATCGCGCCTTCCCCTATTTCGTCGCCCCCGTGCGGCTTACGCCGCAGGTCTCGCCCGTTGTTAAGAAAAACAAGGCTTTGAGCATCTGCGGTCCGTAGCAAAAAGGTAGTCAATGATGAGCGCAAGGCACTTTCTCTCCCTGATGGATTGCACGCCCGAAGAGCTGGTCAGCGTGATCCGTCGAGGCGTTGAGCTCAAGGACCTGCGTAACCGCGGCGTACTGTTCGAGCCCTTGAAAAACCGCGTCCTGGGGATGATCTTCGAGAAGTCCTCGACCCGCACCCGGATCTCCTTCGAGGCCGGCATGATCCAGCTCGGCGGCCAGGCGATCTTCCTGTCGCCGCGCGACACCCAACTGGGTCGCGGCGAGCCCATCAGCGACTGCGCCATCGTCATGTCGAGCATGCTCGATGCGGTGATGATCCGCACCTTTGCCCACAGCACCCTGACCGAATTCGCCGCCAACTCCCGGGTGCCGGTGATCAACGGCCTGTCGGACGACCTGCACCCGTGCCAGCTGCTGGCCGACATGCAGACGTTCCTCGAGCACCGCGGTTCGATCCAGGGCAAGACCGTGGCCTGGATCGGCGACGGCAACAACATGTGCAACAGCTATATAGAAGCGGCGATCCAGTTCGACTTCCAGTTGCGCGTGGCCTGCCCGGAAGGCTACGAACCCAACCCTGAATTCGTCGCCCGCGCCGGCGACCGCGTGACCATCGTCCGCGACCCGCAGGACGCCGTGCGCGGCGCGCACCTGGTGAGCACCGACGTCTGGACCTCCATGGGCCAGGAAGAGGAGACCGCCAAGCGCCTCAAGCTGTTCGCGCCGTTCCAGGTCACCCGGGCCCTGCTGGACCTGGCCGCCGAGGACGTGCTGTTCATGCACTGCCTGCCCGCACACCGCGGCGAAGAAATCAGCCTCGACCTGCTTGACGACCCGCGCTCCGTCGCGTGGGATCAGGCAGAAAACCGTCTCCACGCACAGAAGGCCCTGCTCGAGTTCCTCGTCGAACCGGCATATCACCACGCATGAGCCATGAATTACTGCTGAACCTGCGCAACCTCGCTTGCGGCTATCAAGACCAACGCGTGGTGCAGAACCTCAATCTGCACCTCAACGCCGGTGACATCGGCTGCCTGCTCGGCTCCTCCGGCTGCGGCAAGACCACCACCCTGCGCGCCATCGCCGGCTTCGAACCGGTGCACGAAGGGGAAATCCAGCTCGGCGGCGAAACCCTCTCCAGCGCAGGCTTCACCCTCGCGCCGGAGAAGCGCCGGATCGGCATGGTGTTCCAGGACTACGCGCTGTTCCCGCACCTGAGCGTGGCGGACAACATCGCCTTCGGCATCCGCAAGCATCCGCACAAGGAGCGCGTCACCGAAGAGCTGCTGGAACTGGTCAACCTGAAGAACCTGGGCAAGCGTTTTCCCCATGAGTTGTCCGGCGGCCAGCAACAACGTGTCGCCCTCGCCCGCGCTCTGGCGCCGGAGCCGCAGTTGCTGCTGCTCGACGAGCCGTTCTCCAACCTCGACGGCGAGCTGCGGCGCAAGCTCAGCCGCGAAGTGCGGGACATCCTCAAGGCCCGAGGCACCAGTGCGATCCTGGTGACCCACGACCAGGAAGAGGCCTTCGCGGTCAGCGACCACGTCGGGGTGTTCAAGGAAGGCCGGCTGGAGCAGTGGGACACGCCCTACAACCTGTACCACGAACCGGCGACCCCGTTCGTCGCCAGCTTCATCGGCCAGGGCTACTTCATTCGCGGCCAGCTCAGCAGTCCGGAGTCGGTGCAGACGGAGCTGGGCGAACTGCGCGGCAACCGGGCCTACACCTGGCCGGTGGGCGGCGCGGTGGACGTGCTGCTGCGGCCGGACGACATCGTCCATGCCCCGGACAGCGCGCTCAAGGCGCGGATCGTCGGCAAGACGTTCCTCGGCGCTTCGACGCTGTACCGCCTGCAACTGCCGACCGGCGCGCAGCTGGAATCGATCTTCCCCAGCCACGAGGATCATCAGGTCGGCGCCGATGTGGGCATCCGCGTAGCCGCCGAACACCTGGTGCTGTTCCAGGCCTCGGGCAGCATGGCGGCGCAGATCCCGGCGTTGGAGAGCGGCGTGCGGCGGTACAGCACCGCCCACTGAATCAAGCCAATCCCTTTTCCGCAGTGCCGGCCCTATCGCTGGCAAGTCGAGTCGTCGCACCGCAGCTCCCACAGGTTATTGTGGTGTACAGGGATTCTGCGAACACCGTGATCCCTGTGGGAGCCAGCCTGCTGGCGATGGCGGTGAGTCAGTCACCCAGATATCGGCAGTGCCGACGCCATCGCTTGCAGGCTACTTCAGCGTCAAAGTGCCGCTGGCCACCAGCGTCGCATGCCCGCCGATCTTCACCCGCTCGCCTTCCAGCCGGCAGAACAGTTCCCCGCCCCGCGCCGAACGCTGGCAGGCGGTCAGGCGGGTTTTGCCCAGCCGCTTGGACCAGTAGGGAATCAGGCTGCAATGGGTGGAACCGGTGACCGGGTCTTCGTTGATGCCGATGGCCGGGGCAAAGTAGCGCGAGACGAAGTCATGCTGGCTGCCCCGCGCGGTGACGATGGCGCCCAGCCACGGCAGTTTGGCCAGGGCGGCCATGTCCGGTTTGCAGTCGAGCACGGCCTGCTCCGACTCCAGCACCACCATCAACTCGTTGGAACTCAGGACATCCACCGCCTGAACGTTCAGCGCCCGCTCGATCTCCACGGTGACGCCCCGCTCCACTGCTTCGATGGCCGGGAAGTCCAGCCACAGCGTGTCGCCTTCGCGGCTCACGCTCAACGGCCCGGACTTGCAGGTGAAGTCCAGACGTTCGACGGTTTCCTTATAGATGTCGAACAGCACATGGGCGCTGGCCAGGGTCGCATGGCCGCACAGCGGAACCTCGGTGGTCGGCGTGAACCAACGGATGTGCCAGGCCTGCCCTTCGCGCACCAGAAACGCGGTTTCCGCCAGGTTGTGCTCGGCGGCGATCTTCTGCATCAGATCGTCCGCAAGCCAGGCATCGAGCCGGTAAACCATCGCCGGATTGCCGCTGAACGGCCGATCGCTGAACGCATCGACCTGATGAAACGCTAGCTGCATAACCTTCTCCCTTTGTCTGTCGGCCGAGCATGCCGTGGCGACCGGTTCCGCGCCAGAGACAGAGTCCGCCGATTTCCGTCATACAGAGTCGATGCGTCTTACGCGCGGCCGATGTCGGCGAACCGACCCTGGGTGTGTTCGGCCAGCACCGTCGGCGCCAGTTCGACCTCCAGCCCACGGCGGCCAGCGCTGACATAAATGGTCGCAAAAGGTTGGGCCGAGCTGTCGATGAACGTGCGCAGGCGCTTTTTCTGCCCCAGCGGGCTGATGCCGCCGAGCAAATATCCCGTGGAGCGTTGCGCCGCCGCAGGATCGGCCATTTCGACTTTCTTCACCCCCGCCGCGTGGGCCAGCCCCTTGAGGTCGAGGCTGCCGACGACCGGCACCACCGCCACCAGCAGCTCACCCTTTTCGCTGGCCGCCAGCAGCGTCTTGAACACCTGAGCCGGATCCAGCCCCAGCTTTTCCGCGGCCTCCAGCCCGTAGGAGGCCGCCTTGGGATCATGTTCGTAACTGTGCACGCGATGTTCGGCACGAACTTTTTTCAACAAGTCCAACGCAGGGGTCATGGCAGCTCCAGGCTCGGCGGTCAGGGAAAAGCGATGCGCCGGATTCTAGGCCATCGAAGCGCAAAAGGCTCTACCACAAGCCACGATTCCTGTGGCCTGCAGACACGTTTCACGCGCAGGCGGAAAACCGCCCGCCCGATCATTCATGCGACTGATAGTTTATTTGTGACCGACGGTTCACTTTCGACCTTTGACAGCAGTGTTTCTTGTCTATATTTTTTCGAATCTGAATAATGCAGCAAATGTCTTCACCGCAGCACCCAGCAGCAGACCGGGAACAGGATGGGGATCCTGCCCCGGTGAAAATCGCGCCTTGCCCCGTCGGCAACCGCGCCAGACAACAAAAAGAACCGAGGTTTTCAATGACAACTGCGTTACGGCAACCATCACTCTCGGGCCAGTGCCTGGCCGAGTTTCTGGGTACTGCACTCCTGATCTTCTTCGGCACCGGCTGCGTCGCGGCGCTCAAGGTCGCGAGCGCCAGTTTCGGCCTGTGGGAAATCAGCATCATCTGGGGCGTCGGCGTGAGCATGGCGATCTACCTCACCGCCGGCGTGTCCGGCGCGCACCTGAACCCGGCCGTGAGCATCGCGCTGACCCTGTTCGCCGACTTCGACAAGCGCAAGCTGCCCTTCTACATCCTTGCCCAGGTCGCCGGCGCGTTCTGCGGCGCGCTGTTGGTGTACACGCTGTACAGCAACCTGTTCTTCGATTTCGAACAGACCCACCACATGGTGCGCGGCACCCCGGCCAGCCTGGAACTGGCGGGCGTGTTCTCGACCTTCCCGAACCCGGTGCTGTCGACCGCCCAGGCGTTCCTGGTCGAGGTGATCATCACCGCGATCCTGATGGGCGTGATCATGTCCCTGACCGACGACAACAACGGCCTGCCGAAAGGCCCGCTGGCGCCGCTGCTGATCGGCCTGCTGATCGCCGTGATCGGCAGCGCGATGGGCCCGCTGACCGGCTTCGCGATGAATCCGGCCCGCGACTTCGGCCCCAAGCTGATGACTTTCTTTGCCGGCTGGGGTGAAATTTCCTTCACCGGCGGACGCGACATTCCGTATTTCCTGATTCCTGTTTTCGCACCGATCGTCGGTGCCTGCCTCGGCGCCGCCGGGTACCGCGGGCTCATCGCCCGTCACCTGACCGGCGCCACACCTGCTACAAAGGATGCAGAACCGGCCATTGACGGCAAACCGAGAACCTCTTGATCCCGTCGGCGCAGGTTCCTGCCCCTTGCGAACCTGCGCCCCGGCCCACTCTCCCTTTTTATCGTCCAAGGCAATCGACATGACCGACACACAGAACAAGAACTACATCATTGCCCTCGATCAGGGTACGACCAGCTCCCGCGCGATCATCTTCGACCGCGACGCGAACGTGGTCTGCACCGCCCAGCGCGAATTCGCCCAGCATTACCCGCAAGCCGGCTGGGTCGAACACGACCCGATGGAGATCTTCGCCACCCAGAGCGCGGTGATGGTCGAAGCCCTGGCGCAGGCCGGCCTGCACCACGACCAGGTGGCCGCCATCGGCATCACCAACCAGCGCGAGACCACCGTGGTCTGGGACAAGAACACCGGCCGCCCGGTGTACAACGCCATCGTCTGGCAGTGCCGCCGCAGCACCGAGATCTGCCAGCAGCTCAAGCGCGACGGCCACGAGCAGTACATCCGCGACACCACGGGCCTGGTCACCGACCCGTACTTCTCCGGCACCAAGCTGAAGTGGATTCTGGACAATGTCGAAGGCAGCCGCGAACGCGCGCGCAACGGCGAGCTGCTGTTCGGCACCGTCGACAGCTGGCTGATCTGGAAATTCACCGGCGGCAAGGTCCACGTCACCGACTACACCAACGCCTCGCGCACCATGCTCTTCAACATCCACACCCTGGAGTGGGACTCCAAGATGCTGGAGCTGCTGGACATCCCGCGCGAGATGCTGCCGCCGGTCAAGGCCTCGTCGGAAATCTACGGCCGCACCAAGAGCGGCATCGCCATCGGCGGCATCGCCGGCGACCAGCAAGCCGCCCTGTTCGGCCAGATGTGCGTGGAGCCAGGCCAGGCGAAGAACACCTACGGCACCGGCTGCTTCCTTTTGATGAACACCGGCGACAAAGCGGTGAAGTCGCAGCACGGCATGCTCACCACCATCGCCTGCGGCCCACGCGGCGAAGTGGCCTACGCCCTGGAAGGCGCGGTGTTCAACGGCGGCTCCACCGTGCAGTGGCTGCGCGATGAGCTGAAGATCGTCAACGACGCCCACGACACCGAATACTTCGCCAACAAGGTCAAGGACAGCAACGGCGTGTACCTGGTGCCGGCCTTCACCGGCCTGGGCGCGCCGTACTGGGATCCGTATGCCCGCGGCGCCCTGTTCGGCCTGACCCGCGGCGTGCGCGTGGACCACATCATCCGCGCCGCGCTGGAGTCGATCGCCTACCAGACCCGCGACGTGCTCGACGCCATGCAGCAGGACTCCGGCGAACGCCTCAAGGCCCTGCGCGTGGACGGCGGCGCCGTGGCCAACAACTTCCTGATGCAATTCCAGGCCGACATCCTCGGCACCCAGGTGGAGCGCCCGAAAATGCGCGAGACCACCGCCCTCGGCGCCGCCTACCTGGCCGGCCTGGCGTGCGGTTTCTGGGGCAGCCTGGACGAGCTGCGCGACAAGGCGGTGATCGAACGCGAGTTCGCGCCGACCCTGGACGAAGCCGCCAAGGAAAAGCTCTACAAGGGCTGGAAAAAGGCCGTCAGCCGCACCCGCGACTGGGAGCGCGAAGACGCTGAATAAGCCAAGCTTGAGATCCCGATAGGGTCCGAACTTGGCCGGGAGGTGATTCCTGCGGCATCATGGGCAAATTTTGCACGGCAGCCCAAAGGAAGCCCCATGAATCTGCCTCCCCGTCAGCAGCAAATCCTCGAACTGGTCCGCGAACGCGGCTATGTCAGCATCGAGGAAATGGCCACGCTGTTCGTAGTCACCCCGCAGACCATCCGCCGCGACATCAACCAGCTCGCCGAAGCCAACCTGCTGCGCCGCTACCACGGCGGCGCCGCCTACGACTCCAGCGTCGAAAACACCGCCTATGCGATGCGCGCCGACCAGATGCGCGACGAAAAGCAACGCATCGGCGAAGCCATCGCCGCGCAGATCCCCGATCACGCCTCGCTGTTCATCAACATCGGCACCACCACCGAATCCATCGCCCGTGCCCTGCTCAACCACAGCCACCTGAAGATCATCACCAACAACCTGCACGTCGCCTCGATGCTCAGCGCCAAGGATGACTTCGACGTGCTGCTGACCGGCGGCAATGTGCGCCGCGACGGCGGCGTGGTCGGCCAGGCCAGCGTCGACTTCATCAACCAGTTCAAGGTGGACTTCGCCCTGGTCGGCATCAGCGGCATCGACGAGGACGGCAGCCTGCTCGACTTTGACTACCAGGAAGTGCGGGTGTCCCAGGCGATCATCGCCAATGCCCGGCAGGTGATCCTGGCGGCCGACTCCAGCAAGTTCGGGCGCAACGCCATGATCCGCCTCGGCCCGATCAGCCTGATCGATTGCCTGGTCACCGACCAGCAGCCGGTGCCGGCGCTGATGCAACTGCTGAACCAGCACAAGGTTCGCCTGGAAGTCGTCTGACCCCTTCGTTGCTCGGCGTCTTCACTGACGCCATCGCGGGCAAGCCCGCTCCCGCAGTGTCTGCTGTGTTCGTCAGCTCTGTGAACGACGAAAGCCCTGTGGGAGCGGGCTCGCCCGCGATGGCGATCTCACAGGCGCCCCCATCCGCGCTCTAACGCGCACTTCATGTTCGAATATTTTCTTTTGGCCGCCCTTCGATGAGTTTTTTCAATCGAAGGCGACTGGCTGCGCGCGACTTTATGGGCTACCATTTTCGCAAATGAACATTTATGTTCGATTTCCAAACAGAAAACTAAAAGATCCCGAGGCCCGCCGATGCCCACTTCTACCTTGCCTACGCCCCCTCTTTCCGAGGTCTACGACATCGCCGTGATCGGCGGCGGGATCAATGGCGTGGGGATCGCAGCGGATGCCGCCGGTCGCGGCCTCTCGGTGTTCCTTTGCGAAAAGGACGACCTGGCCAGCCACACCTCTTCGGCCAGCAGCAAGCTGATCCACGGCGGCCTGCGCTACCTCGAACATTACGAATTCCGCCTGGTGCGCGAAGCCCTGGCCGAACGCGAAGTGCTGCTGGCCAAGGCGCCGCACATCGTCAAGCCGATGCGCTTCGTGCTGCCGCACCGCCCGCACCTGCGTCCGGCCTGGATGATCCGCGCCGGCCTGTTCCTGTACGACCACCTCGGCAAGCGGGAAAAGCTCGCCGGCTCCAAGAGCCTGAAGTTCGGCGCCGACAGCGCGCTGAAGAGCGAAATCAGCAAGGGTTTCGAATACTCCGACTGCTGGGTCGATGACGCCCGCCTCGTCGTGCTCAACGCCATGGCCGCCCGCGAGAAAGGCGCGCACATCCACACCCAGACCCGCTGCGTCAGCGCCCGCCGCACCAAGGGCCTGTGGCACCTGCACCTGGAACGCGCCGACGGCAGCCTGTTCTCGATCACCGCCAAGGCCCTGGTGAACGCCGCCGGCCCATGGGTCGCCAAGTTCATCCGCGACGACCTGAAGATGGAATCGCCTTACGGCATCCGTCTGATCCAGGGCAGCCACATCATCGTGCCGAAGCTGTACGAAGGCGATCACGCGCACATCCTGCAGAACGAGGACCAGCGCATCGTCTTCACCATTCCGTACCTCAACGGCCTGACCCTGATCGGCACCACCGACCGCGAATACACCGGCGACCCGGCGCAGGTGGCGATCACCGACGGCGAAACCGATTACCTGCTCAAAGTGGTCAACGCCCACTTCAAGAAGCAGATCGGTCGCGAAGACATCCTGCACACGTATTCGGGCGTACGTCCGCTGTGCAACGACGAGTCCGACAACCCGTCGGCCGTGACCCGCGACTACACCCTGGCGCTGTCCGGCGGCAGCGAAGAGGCGCCGCTGCTGTCGGTGTTCGGCGGCAAGCTGACCACCTACCGCAAGCTGGCCGAGTCGGCGATGGCGCAACTGATGCCGTACTTCACCCAGATGCGCCCGAGCTGGACCGCCGGCGCCACCCTGCCGGGCGGCGAAGACATGACCACCCCGCAGGCGCTGTGCGCGCTGATCCGCGACAAGTACGACTGGGTGCCGACCGAGATCGCCCGTCGCTGGGCCACCACCTACGGCAGCCGCACCTGGCGCATGCTCGAAGGCGTGGAGACCCTGACCGACATGGGCGAGCACCTGGGCGGCGGGCTCTACACCCGCGAAGTCGATTACCTGTGCAGCGAAGAGTGGGCCACCAGCGCCCAGGACATCCTGTGGCGCCGCAGCAAGCTGGGCCTGTTCACCACCGCCGACGAGCAGCAGAAGCTGGCGGCCTACCTGAACAAGGTCGAGCAGAACCGCAGCAAGACCGAAGCGGCCTGATCCGGGCAGCGCTCAAACGAAAGCCCCTGAATCGCAGGATTCAGGGGCTTTTTTGTGCCTCGTCAGTCAGCCAGGTGCAGCAGCAGGAAATCGATGAACGCCCGGGACTTGTGCGGCAGGTGCGCGGTGTTGGGGAACACCACGTTGATCGACTGCGACGGCAGCGCATGATCCGGCAACAAACGGACCAGGCGACCGCTGGCGATGTCGTCCTCGACCACCCAGCCCGGCAGCACCGACACGCCGAGCGACGACAAGGTCATCGAGCGGATCGCCGTGGAGGAGTTGGATTCGAAATGGCTGGTGCCGTGAATCTCGCTGCCGATGCCTTGGGCATCGCGCAACAGCCATTGGGTCGGCGCCTGCAGATTGCTGTTGGCGATCCACGGCACACCGTTCAGATCCTGGGGCTGCGCCACAGGATGACGCTCCAGGAACGCGGGCGTGGCGACCAGCACGATGTCGTAGTCTGCCAGCTTGCGGCTCTTGAACGCCGAGTCGGCCAGGTTGCCGAGGCGTATCACCAGATCAAGTTTTTCGGCCACCAGATCATTCAACGAAGAGTTGAAGTTATAGCTCAGGCGCACTTCCGGATAACGTTCTATAAACAAGGGAATCAACGGCAATATATAGCGCTCGCCATATTCGCTGGTCGAACTGATTCGTAACTTTCCGGACACCCGGTTATTGCCCTTCAATACATTGTCAAAGGCATTGTCGATATCCGCGACAATGCCTTTGAACTCTTCATAGAAGTCTTGGCCTATTTCAGTCAGCGATATGCTGCGGGTGTTGCGGATCAGCAGGGTCGCCGAAAGAACTTCCTCCAGCGCCTTGACATGCAGGCTGGCCATGGCTTTGCTGATACTCAGGTAATTCGCGGCCTTGGTGTAGGAGCCGAAATCGACCACCGCGAGAAATGTCTGAACCCGATTAAGATGAGAATGCATGGCGGTAGAGTTCACTGTTCAATCCTTTCAAACATTGTTTTAAGCATAGTCGTATCGACACCCCAAGTCCATCGCCCCTATGCTTGACGGGAAAGAGGAAACAACATGAACTATCGCTACAAAATCGCGCTGATCTTTCTGATCGGCTTTTTTATTGACTGCATAAACATATTCATGTCGGCCGTGGCCTTGCCGAGCATATCGGCAACTTTGCAGGTCAGCAGTTCTTCCGTGGCCTGGGTGGCGAACGCCTACATACTGGGCCTGACCCTGATCATTCCCGTCAGCACCTGGCTGGCCGGCCGCTTCGGCAGCCGCGAGATCCTCACCCTCTCGATGCTGGTGTTCACCGGTTCCGTGTGGATGTGCGGCCTGGCCGACAGCTTCCATGAACTGGTGATCTGGCGCTTCGTCCAGGGCATCGGCGGCGGCCTGCTGATTCCGGTGGGCCAGGCGTTGACCTTCAACCTGTTCCAGGGCGAACAGCGGGCCAAGATCTCGACGATGGTGATGGCCGTGGCCCTGATCGCCCCGGCGATTTCGCCCACCGTCGGCGGCATCATCGTCGACACCAGTTCATGGCGCTGGGTGTTCTACAGCAACATCCCGTTCTCGCTGATCGCCGCCGGCCTGTCGTGGTTCTGGATCCGGGAGACCAAACCGACCAGCCTGGCCCGCCCCGACATCGTCGGCCTGCTGCTGGTCAGCGCCGCCCTCGGCAGCCTGCTGATGGGCATGTCGCTGTACGGCGGCGACTACCCGGCCGCCACCGCCCTCGCTTGCCTGGCGGCGGGCCTGATGTTCGTCGCGCTGTACCTGCTGCACTACCGCCGCACCCGCGACGCGATCATCGACCTGAGCCTGCTGCGCAGCAAAAAGCTCAGCACCTCGATCTTCATCTATTACGCGATTCCCGGCGTGTTCACCGGGGTCAACCTGATGAGCATCTTCTTCCTGCAGAACACCCTGCATTTCAGCGCCCGCCTGACCGGGATGTTCATGATCCTCTACGCCGCCGGCGCGTTCATCGCGATGACGGTCTGCGGCCGGGTCTACAACCGGGTCGGCGCCAAGCGCCTGTTCACCCTCGGCATGCTCCTGCACAGCGCCGGCATCGCCACCCTGATGCTGGTGGACGCGCCGACGGACACCTGGGTGATCGTGATCGCCTACTGCCTGATGGGCACCGGCGGCGGCATCGGCGCCAACACCGCGCAGACCACGTCGCTGATGGACTTCAAGGGCGGCGACACGCACAAGGCCAGCGTGATCTGGAACATCAACCGGCAGATGTCCTTCAGCGTCGGCGCGGCCCTGTTCCTGATGATCTACAACCTGCTGCTCAAACAGCTCGACTCCACCCCGGCCTATCACGCGACCTTCGCGATCGCCGCGCTGGCCGGGCTGTTCCCACTGTTCCACATGAGCCAACTGAACCCTCCAAAGGAATGCCATGAACAACAACCCGGTTGAACAAGCGCGCCACAGCGTCCATCACGTGCATGAGCTGATCCACCGCGTCTTCACCGATGCCGACGGCACCGGCGAAGCCGCCATCGCCCCGCTGATGGATGTCTTCACCGAAGACTTCAGCATGGTCACCACCTCCGCCGCCGTGGTCGGCCGGGCCCAGGTCGAACAACTGTTCAAGGGCGCGGTCGGCGCCCGTCCGGGCCTGGAGATCGTCATCAGCGACCTGCACACCGTCTGGCGCGAAGGCGCGACCGTGGCCCTGCGCTACAAGGAAACGCATCACCAGAACCAGCGCGAGACCTCGCGCATTTCCGTGGCGATCCTGCGCGTGCACCACCACAGCACCCAATGGCTGTACCTGCACGAAACGCCTTTGCCCCAGGAAACCCCGGCATGAAGTTCACCGTCACCCACTGCCGGATGCTGTCGGCGTCCATCAAGGAAATCACCGTCAGCGGCCCGGCGGCCCCCGCCGCCTCGGCCCATGCCGGTGCCCATTTCAAATGGCGGATGCCTGAATCCGGCGACTGGCGCCACTACTCGACGGTGGAGCTGGACGAGGCCGCCGAAGGGCGTTTCACCTTTGCCGTCCGCCTCTCGGACGACTCGCCCAGCAGCCGCTACATCCGCTCGCTGAAGGTCGACGACACCGTCGAGCTCGACGGCCCGTTCAACACCTTCGACTACCCGCTCAGCGTCGAGGCCGGCCGGGACATCGCCATCGCCGGCGGCATCGGCATCACGCCGCTGACCGGCATCCTGCGCCACCTGACGGCGCTGGAGCGCACTGCGCACCTGCACTACTTCGCCCGCAGCGCCGAGGACGCGGCCTACGCCGACGACCTGCGCACGCTGCTGCAGGATCGGATGAACCTGCACCTGTCCGGCCAGCGTCCGGCGCTCGGCCAAGTGCTCGCCGACCTCACCCCCGAGGACCGCCTGTACGTCTGCGGCCCGGCCGCGATGCTCAGCGAAATCCTGAGCCACGCCCAAAGCGCCGGCCTGCCCCGCGAGCGCATCCACCTGGAAGTGTTCAACCTCGCCAAGGACGACGGTGCGCAAGGCTTCACGGTCGAGGCCGCCGAGTCCGGCGTGAGCCTTGAGGTAGGCCCCGGCCAGACCCTGCTCGAAGCCCTGGAGGCCGCCGGCCTCGATCCGATCTACGACTGCCGCCGGGGCGAGTGCGGCGTCTGCGCGCTGGACGTGCTCGAAGGCGACGTCGATCACCGCGATTTCATCATGAGCGAACAAGAAGCGGCCTGCAGCGCACGGATGTATCCCTGCGTCTCCCGGGCGAAGAGCTCCCGCCTGAAGCTGGCGATCTGAAGAGGACACCCCCGTTGGACAACTATTTCAATGGCAGAGAAGTGCACAAGTCTCTGTTCCTTGATCAGCGACTTTTCGAACAGGAACAGCAGCGGGTGTTTGCCGCCAGCTGGTGCTACCTGGGCCACGACAGCCTGATCCCCGAGGCCGGCGACTACTTCACCGCCACCCTCGCCGCCCAGCCGTTGGCCATGGTGCGCCAGAAGAACGGCGACATCGTGGTGCTGCACAATCGCTGCCCGCACAAGGGCGTGAAGGTGCTGGCCGAAGCCCGCGGCAACGTCGGCCGCTTCATGCGCTGCCCGTACCACGCCTGGACGTTCAAGACCGACGGCGAGCTGATGAGCATCCCGGTGAAGAAGGAATACGACGACTGCGACCTGAGCAGTTGTTCGGCCGGCAAAGGCATGCGCCAGGTGGCGGCGGTACGCAACTACCGTGGTTTCGTGTTTGTGCGCCTGAACGAGACCGGCATCGGCTTCGAGGAATTCTTCGGCCAGTCGCTGTCGACCCTAGACAACATGGTCATGCGCTCGCCCAAGGGCGAACTGCGCGTGGTCGGCCAGCCGCTGCTGCACCGCCACCGCTGCAACTGGAAGATGGTGGTCGACAACCAGACCGACACCTGCCACCCGATGATCGCCCACGAATCCTCGGCCGGCGAAGCCATCCGCCTGTGGAAGGAAACCGGCGACCAGAACCTTCCGGTGCCGATGGCGGTGGAACTGTTCTCGCCGTTCATGGGCTCCTATGAATTCTTCGCCGGCATGGGCATCCGCGTCTGGCCCAACGGCCACGGGCACACCGGGGTCAGCAACTCGATCCACAAAGCCTACACCAGCATTCCCGGCTACTGGGACCTGATGGTCGAGAGCTACGGCGAAGAACAGGCCCAGGCGATCCTCGACGACACCCGGCACAACACCGTCTATTTCCCCAACCTGATGGTCAAGGGCCCGATCCAGACCCTGCGGGTGATCCGCCCGGTCAGCGCGACGGAGACCATCGTCGAGTCGTGGATCTTCGAACTGCAAGGCGCCCCGGTGCAGTTGCTCGAACGGACCGTGCAGTACAACAACCTGATCAACTCACCGTGCTCGATGGTCGCCCACGACGACGTGGAGATGTACGAGCGCGCCACCGAGGGCCTGCGCAGCGACGCCAACGAATGGGTCAACGTCGCCCGCCTGTTCGCGCCGGGCGAGGCCCACGACGAGACCCGCGTGGTGTCCGGCACCAGCGAACGGGCGATGCGCAACTTCTACGACCACTGGCAAAACCTGATGCGGGACGACCATGCACGAACCCACTGAACGGGCCGTCGAGCGCTTGCTCGAGACCGAAATGCACCTGCTCGACCAACAGGACTTCGACGCCTGGCAAAAGCTGCTGAGCGACGACTACACCTACTGGATCCCCATGACCCGTGAGCAGCGGAGCCCGCTGCACGAGTCCTCGCTGGTGTACGAAGACCGCTTCCTGACCACCCTGCGCATCAACCGCCTGGCCAATGCCCGCAACTTTTCCCAGCAGCCGAAAAGCCGCTGCCTGCACATCGCCCAGCGGCCACGGATCACCGTCGAGGAGCCGTCCTACAGCGCGACCGCCAGCAGCAACCTGATGTACTGCGAGGCCCGCGGCGATCAGGAATGGCACTACCCCGTCACCGTCGAGCACCGGCTGATCCACCTCGACGGCCAGTGGAAGATCCAGGGCAAAAAGATCCTGCTGCTCAACCCCGCCCGCGCCCTCGAAAGCCTGCAACTCATCATCTGACCGACCGAGAATTCCCCCTGTGACTCCCATGAACAACGACTCCAGCCAGGGCGCCGCGTGCCTGTCTTTCCCCTACGTCGACCTGCTGTACGACTACGGCCAGTTCCTGCGCAACGCCGACAAGGCCATCGGGCATCTGCCGCCTGAAAGCGCCGACAAGCACATCGGCATCATCGGCGCCGGCCTGACCGGGCTGGTGGCCGCCTATGAACTGCTGCGCGCCGGCGCCCGCCGCGTGACCCTGTTCGAAGCCGAACCGAGCCACATCGGCGGCCGCCTGCTGACCCAGTGCTTCGACGAAGAGCAACCGCAGTTCATCGCCGAGATGGGCGCCATGCGCTTCCCGCCGAGCGAGGTGGGGCTGTTCCATTACCTCAACCGCTTCGGCATCCACACCACCAACACCTTTCCCGACCCGGGCGTGGTCGACACCGAACTGCACTACCGCGGCGAAACCCACCACTGGCCGGCGATGCAGCCGCCGCCGGCGCTGTTCCGCACCGTGCACCAGGGCTGGAGCGCGTTCCTGAGCGAGGGCGCGACCCTGGACGACGGCACCCGCCTGGCCCCGCCCCTGCTGCTGACCGAACTGCTCAAGCAGCACAACTACTGCGAAGTGCAGCCGGAATGGCAACGCTACCTGGACTGCTTCGGCGACAGCTCGTTCTACTCGGCGATGGTGCGCATCTTCACCGGCAAGAACCCGCCGGGCGGCAAGGCCTGGCGCAAGCCGGAGGACTTCCACCTGTTCGGTTCCCTGGGGATCGGTTCCGGCGGCTTCCAGTCGGTGTACCGGGCGTCCTTCACCGAGATCCTGCGCCTGGTGGTCAACGGGCTGGAGGTCAACCAACGGCTGGTGCCCAACGGCATCTCGACGCTGGCGGAACTGATCGCCGACACCTCGTTCAACGGCATGCAGCTGCGCGACATGATCTGCCGCACCCGCATCGAATCGATCGACAAGGATGCGGACGGCCAGATCCTGCTGGCCGGCAGCAACGGCGAGACCTACGCCTGCGACCGAGTGATCACCACCGCCACGACCCGCGCCCTGCAGGTCAACCTCAAGCTCACCCAGGACCAGACGTTCGTGAACCGCGACGTGGCCCGGGCGATCAACGAAACCCACATGGTCGGCTCGTCGAAACTGTTCATCCTCACCAAGGACAAGTTCTGGCTCAAGCATGGCCTGGCGCACAACATCCAGACCGACACCCTGGTCAAGGGCGTGTACTGCCTGGACTACGCCCCGCAGGATCCGGATTCCTGGGGCGTGGTGCTGATCAGCTACACGTGGGAGGACGACTCGCACAAGATGGTCTCGATGACCGACAAGGTGCAGCGCTGCCTGCGCCTGGTGGACGAGCTGGCGATGAGCGCGCCGGAGTTCGCCCGCCACCTGGTGCCGCTCGACGGCGACTACGGGCGCTACGTGCTCGAATACGATTGGCTGACCGACAAGCACGCCCTGGGCGCGTTCAAGCTGAACTTCCCCGGCGACGACATCTATTCCGAGCGCCTGTTCTACCAGTTCCGCACCGCCCTCGACGCCAGCCAAGACACCGGCCTGTACCTGGCCGGCTGCGGCGCCTCGTTCACCGGCGGTTGGGCCGAAGGCTCGATCCAGACCGCCCTGAACACGGCCTGCGCGGTGATCAGCAGCCTGGGCGGCGACCTGATCGACGGCAATCCCCTGGACGGCCTGATGCCCCAGTACCGCTATTGCTGACCGGGCCCCTCTCCCTTTCGCCGAGACTTTCCATGAACAGTCGCTTATCCATTGAACACCTCGTCGCCGGTTTCCGCGCCGGCGACCTCTGCCCCGACGCCTGGCGGCAGGACCTGCGCGAACGGCACCAGGACGCGCAGCACCTGAACAGCTTCATCACCTTCGACCCGGCATCGCCTGCGGCGGACCGCAGCGCACCGCTCTACGGGCTGCCGGTGTCCTTCAAGGACAACATCAATGTCCGTGGCCTGCCGACCACCGCCGGCACGCCGGGCCTGAATGGTTACGTGCCGCAGGCGGACGCGGGCATCGTGGCGGATCTGCGCCGGTTGGGTGCGCAGGTCGTGGGCAAGAACAACATGCACGAACTGTCGTTCGGCGTGACCTCGGCCAACCACGCCCATGGCGCGGTGGCCAACCCGGCCGACGAGCGCCGCAGCGCCGGCGGCAGCAGCGGCGGTTGCGCCGCTGCCGTGGCCGCCGGGCTGGTGCCGTGCGCGGTGGGCACCGACACCGGCGGTTCGGTGCGCATCCCGGCGGCCTTCTGCGGGATCGTCGGCCTGCGGCCCACCACCGGCGCCTACCCGGTGGACGGCATCGTGCCGGTCTCCCAGACCAAGGACACCCCGGGCCTGCTGACCCGCACCGTGGAAGACTGCCAGTTCGTCCACCATCACCTGACCGGCCGCGGCCCTGCCCCACAGCCGGAAAACCGGCCGCTGCGCATCGGCATTCCGGAACGTTTCTTCTGGTCGGACCTGGATGACAACGTGCGCCGCGACTGCCGGCGCGCGATCGACGCGCTGGCCGACCGGGGCGCGGAGATCGTGCCGGTCAACGACGCGGCCCTCGGCGAGATCAACGAGTGCATCCAGTTTCCGTTGCCGATCTATGAGTTCTTCATCGACTTCCCGCGTTTCCTGATGAAGGAAGGGCGCGGCGGGGCGTTCCTCGACATCCTCGCGCAGATCGCCGACCCGGCCATCCGCAGGACCCTCACCGCCCAGCTGGAAAGCCCGGCGATCTCCTACACCGACTACGTGCAGGCATTGATGGGCAAAGTGCGGCTGGAGCAGGAATACCGTGCGCTGTTCGCCGGGAAACAGCTAGACCTGATCGCCTACCCGACGGTGGCGTGCAGTGCGCCGCTGTTGGGCGATTGCGCGGACGAAAGCCATTTCGAGCGGTTCGTGCGCAACACCGACCCGGCCAGCAACCTGGCGGCGCCGAGCATCAGCGTGCCGGTGGCGGCCGAAGGGGCGCTGCCGGTGGGCCTGTCGTTCGATGCGTTGCCGGGGCAGGACGAGGTGCTGCTGGCGCACGTACGCCGGCTGTCGCCCTGGCTGGGCATCAGCTGAACCCAGCCCCTGTGGGAGCGGGCTTGCCCGCGAAAGCGGTGCATCGGCCATCAGGGATGTCACTGATGCACCGCACCCTCCATAACAATACCTATGCAGGCCCCGCCATGCGTGCCACATCACTTGCTTCATCCGCTTCACCCGCCGCACTCGAACGTTCGCCCTCGGTGCTCGGCGGCGCCATGATCATCGGCGGCACCATCGTCGGCGCCGGCATGTTCTCCTTGCCGGTGGTCATGTCCGGGCTGTGGTTCCACGGCTCGGTCGCGGTGCTGCTGTTCGCCTGGTTCTGCACCCTGCACTCGGGCCTGATGATCCTGGAGGCCAACCTCAACTACCACGAAGGCGCCAGCTTCTCGACCATCACCCGGGACCTGCTCGGCCGCACCTGGAACCGACTCAACGGCCTGAGCATCGTGTTCGTGCTCTACACCCTGACCTACGCCTACATTTCGGCCAGCGGTTCGGTGATCCACCACACCGCGCAATCGATGGGCGTCGAGCTGTCCGCACGGGTCGCCGGCCTGGGGTTCACCGTGCTGGTGGCCTTCACCGTCTGGCTCAGCACCTCGGCGGTGAGCCGCATGACCACCCTGGTGTTCGGCGCCAAGATCCTCGCGTTCTTCCTGACCTTCGGCGGCCTGCTCGGCCATGTGCAGCCCGTCACGCTGCTCGACTCGGACGCCGGCGACCACCGCTACTGGCCGTACCTCTTGGTGACGCTGCCCTTCTGCCTGACCTCGTTCGGTTTCCACGGCAACGTGCCCAGCCTGATGAAGCACTACGGCAAGGACCCGCGGCGCATCCGCGCCTGCCTGGTGGGCGGCACCCTGATCGCGCTGGGCCTGTACCTGGTGTGGATGCTGTGCAGCATGGGCAACATCCCCCGCGAAGCGTTCAAGGACATCGCCCGGCAAGGCGGCAACATCGACGTGCTGATCAGTGCGCTGGGCTCGCGGCTCGACAGCGCGAACGTCGACCTGCTGCTGACGTTCTTCTCCAACTTCGCCGTGGCCTGTTCGTTCCTCGGCGTGACCTTGGGCCTGTTCGACTACCTGGCCGACGTGCTGAAGTTCGACGACCGCCCCGCCGGCCGCCTGAAGACCGCCGCCGTCACCTTCCTGCCACCGATGCTGTGCGGGTTCCTGTGGCCGGAGGGCTTTCTCCACGCCATCGGCTTCGCCGGCCTCGCCGCCACCGTCTGGGCGGTCATCACCCCGGCGCTGCTGGCACGTGCTTCGCGCATCCGCTTCGACAGCCCGCGCTACCGGGTATGGGGCGGCACGCCGATGATCGCGTTGGTGCTGCTGTTCGGGGTGGCCTGCGCGGTGTCGCACCTGCTGTACACCCTGGATCTGTTGCCGGTGTGGCGCTGACCCTCTGCCATTCGGTTTTCCGAACGCGACCCGACGGTCGGTTCGGTTAACCGGATCAGAAAGGCAAAAAAACGCCATCACAAAAAGTTAATCCCCAATCAAATCAATGAGTTGAACCAGCGCAACTGGTCTGGCACGACTCATGCTCTACACTCTTCCGACGAATGCCTGCCGTGCCGACACGACAGGAGCCGTCAGGCATTCGAAGCACAAAAGGGCCCGCTCAACCGGCTCCATAAAAAAAACAATGTCGAGGAAAATTTGATGCGCATCGTTCCCCATATCCTGGGCGCAGCCATTGCTGCCGCTCTGATCAGCACACCAGTTTTCGCCGCCGAGCTCACCGGCACCCTGAAGAAGATCAAAGAGTCGAACACCGTCACTCTGGGTCACCGCGACGCCTCCATTCCGTTTTCCTACATCGCCGACGCCTCCGGCAAACCGGTCGGCTACTCCCATGACATCCAGCTGGCCATCGTCGAAGCCCTGAAGAAGGACCTGGACGCGCCGAACCTGCAGGTCAAGTACAACCTGGTGACCTCGCAGACCCGCATCCCGCTGGTGCAGAACGGCACCGTGGACGTCGAGTGCGGCTCCACCACCAACAACGTCGAGCGCCAGCAGCAGGTCGACTTCTCCGTCGGCATCTTCGAGATCGGCACCCGTCTGCTGTCCAAGGCCGGCTCCCAGTACAAGGACTTCCCGGACCTGGCCGGCAAGAACGTCGTGACCACCGCCGGCACCACCTCCGAGCGCATCCTCAAGGCGATGAACGCCGACAAGCAGATGAAGATGAACGTCATCTCGGCCAAGGACCACGGCGAATCCTTCCAGATGCTGGAGTCGGGCCGCGCCGTCGCGTTCATGATGGACGACGCCCTGCTGGCCGGCGAAGCCGCCAAGGCCAAGAAGGCTTCCGACTGGGCCGTGACCGGCACGCCGCAGTCCTACGAGATCTACGGCTGCATGGTCCGCAAGGACGACGCGCCGTTCAAGAAGGCCGTGGATGACGCCATCGTCGCCCTGTACAAGTCCGGCGAGATCAACAAGATCTACGACAAATGGTTCCAGTCGCCGATCCCGCCAAAAGGCCTGAACCTGAACTTCCCGATGAGCGACGAACTCAAGGCCCTGATCGCCAACCCGACCGACAAAGCGGCTGACGACAAGAAGTCCTGATTTCTGACTAACCTTATCCCCTGAAAGGGCCACGGCCCTTTCAGGGGATGGTCACTCCCTGCTGGCACATTTTTGGAACACTCGAACCGGTGGCTGTCGAGCCGATCGTGTGTGCCCGACGTTCGGTCGGGGCGGGAACGGAGTTTCCCCAGGCGGGCACTTGTACATGATCGAATCCGAGGGGAGACCCTAATGAATTACAACTGGGACTGGGGCGTGTTCTTCAAGTCCACCGGCGTGGGCAGCGAGACTTATCTCGACTGGTTCATCTCCGGCCTGGGCTGGACCATCGCCATCGCCATCGTCGCGTGGATCATCGCCCTGCTGCTCGGCTCGCTGCTGGGCATCATGCGCACCGTGCCGAACCGCATCGTTTCGGGCATCGCCACCTGCTACGTCGAACTGTTCCGCAACGTGCCGCTGCTGGTTCAGCTGTTCATCTGGTACTTCCTGGTGCCCGACCTGCTGCCGCCGGACCTGCAGGAGTGGTACAAGCAGGACCTGAACCCGACCACCTCGGCCTACCTGAGCGTCGTCGTGTGCCTGGGCCTGTTCACCGCCGCCCGGGTGTGCGAGCAAGTGCGCACCGGCATCCAGGCGCTGCCGCGCGGCCAGGAGTCCGCCGCCCGCGCCATGGGCTTCAAGCTGCCGCAGATCTACTGGAACGTGCTGCTGCCCCAGGCCTACCGGATCATCATTCCGCCGCTCACCTCGGAATTCCTGAACGTGTTCAAGAACTCCTCCGTGGCGTCCCTGATCGGCCTGATGGAGCTGCTGGCCCAGACCAAGCAGACCGCCGAGTTCTCGGCCAACCTGTTCGAGGCCTTCACCCTGGCCACCCTGATCTACTTCACCCTCAACATGAGCCTGATGCTGCTGATGCGACTGGTCGAGAAGAAAGTCGCCGTGCCGGGCCTGATCTCCGTAGGGGGTAAATGATGGAATTCGATTTCAGTGGCATCGTCCCGGCCATTCCCGGCCTGTGGAACGGCATGCTGATGACCCTCAAGCTGATGGCCCTGGGCGTCGTCGGCGGCATCGCGCTGGGCACCGTGCTGGCGTTGATGCGCCTGTCCCACAACAAGGTGCTGTCGAACGTCGCCGGCGCCTACGTCAACTACTTCCGCTCGATCCCGCTGCTGCTGGTGATCACCTGGTTCTACCTGGCGGTGCCGTTCGTGCTGCGCTGGATCACCGGCGAAGACACCCCGATCGGCGCGTTCACCTCCTGCATCGTGGCGTTCATGATGTTCGAGGCGGCGTACTTCTGCGAAATCGTGCGGGCCGGCGTGCAGTCGATCCCCAAGGGGCAGATGGGCGCCGCCCAGGCGCTGGGCATGACCTACGGCCAGATGATGCGCCTGATCATCCTGCCCCAGGCGTTCCGCAAGATGACCCCGCTGCTGCTGCAGCAGAGCATCATCCTGTTCCAGGACACCTCGCTGGTCTACACCGTGGGCCTGGTGGACTTCCTCAACGCCTCGCGCGCCGGCGGCGACATCATCGGCCGCTCCAATGAGTTCCTGATCTTCGCGGGTCTCGTCTACTTCATCATCAGCTTCGCCGCCTCGCGGTTGGTCAAGCGTCTGCAAAAAAGGTTCGCCGTATGATCTCTATCAAGAACGTCAACAAGTGGTATGGGGACTTCCAGGTGCTGACCGACTGCAGCACCGAGGTCAAGAAAGGTGAGGTGATCGTGGTCTGCGGCCCTTCGGGCTCGGGCAAGTCGACCCTGATCAAGTGCGTCAACGCGCTGGAGCCCTTCCAGAAGGGCGACATCGTGGTCGACGGCACCTCCATCGCCGACCCGAAGACCAATCTGCCGAAACTGCGTTCGCGCGTGGGCATGGTGTTCCAGCACTTCGAGCTGTTCCCGCACCTGACCATCACCGAGAACCTGACCATCGCGCAGATCAAGGTGCTGGGCCGCAGCAAGGAAGAAGCCACCAAGAAAGGCCTGGCGCTGCTCGATCGCGTCGGCCTCTCGGCCCACGCCCACAAGCATCCGGGCCAACTGTCCGGCGGCCAGCAGCAGCGCGTGGCGATCGCCCGTGCGCTGGCGATGGACCCGATCGTCATGCTGTTCGACGAACCGACCTCGGCCCTGGACCCTGAAATGGTCAACGAAGTGCTGGACGTGATGGTGCAGCTGGCCCAGGAAGGCATGACCATGATGTGCGTGACCCACGAAATGGGCTTCGCCCGCAAGGTGGCCGACCGCGTGATCTTCATGGACGCCGGCAAGATCATCGAAGACTGCCCGAAAGAGGAATTCTTCGGCGACGTGAGCCAGCGCTCGGAGCGCGCGCAGCACTTCCTCGAGAAAATCCTGCAGCACTAAGGAGCACCGCTGACCCTGTGGGAGCGGGCTTGCCCGCGAAGAGGCCGGAACATTCAACCTCACCGTTGACCGATCCACCGCCTTCGCGGCAAGTCCGCTCTTCTAGGGGCTGATTTGTGTTGTGGTTGACCCAAGGCATCTGTGATGAAATGCGACCCCAATCTCTATCGCGCAGCGCCGCCGTCACTTGCCGTGAAACCCCGTCTGATCCGCCATCTGTTCCTGCCGCCGCTGGTCATCGCCCTGATGGTCGGCCTGGGCTGCCTGGGCTTTTGGACCAGCGAGCACTTCGGCATCCGCAGCCTCGGCGAGAACGGCCAGCGCCAGCTGGAACTGCACGCCCGGGCGGTCGAAAGCGAGATCAGCAAATACACCTACCTGCCGAGCCTGCTGGAGCTTGAGACCAGCGTCTCGCAGCTGCTCGACGACCCGACCCCGGAACACCGGCAGACGGTCAACGATTACCTTGAAGGCCTGAACCGGCGCAGCCGCAGCCGGGCCATCTACGTGATGGACACCACCGGCCGGGTCATGGCCACCAGCAACTGGCGCGACGTCGACAGTTACCTGGGCGAAGACCTGTCCTTCCGCGCCTACTTCCAGAACGCCGTGCGCGGCCAGCCCGGCCGTTTCTACGGCATCGGCAGCACCAACGGCGAACCCGGCTACTACCTGGCCCACGGCCTGGAGGAGCACGGCAAGATCATCGGCGTGGCCGTGGTCAAAGTGCGCCTGGAAGCCATGGAGGAACGCTGGCAACGGGCGCGGCTGGAGGCGTTCGTCAGCGACGAGAACGGCATCATCATTCTCTCCAGCGACCCGGCCCGGCGCCTCAAGTCCGTGGTGCCGCTGAGCGACGAGACCAAGGAAAAGCTCGCCCGCAGCCTGCAGTACTACTGGTTCCCGCTCAACGAACTGCAACCGCTGGCCCGCGAGACCCTGGCCGAAGGCGTGGAGAAGCTCACCTTCCCGGCCAACAGCGAACTGGGCAGCGACGAAGAGAGCATCAGCTACCTGGCGCAGACCCGGCCGCTGAGCGACACCCCGTGGAACTTCACCCTGCTCACGCCGTTGCAGGACCTGCGCCGCGAAGCCATCAACCAAGGCATCCTGGTGGCCGTCGCGTTTGCGCTGGTGGCGTTCCTGCTGATCGCCTGGAACGAACGGCGCAAGGTGATCGCCACCCGCCTCGCCGCCCGCGAAGCCTTGCAGGAAGCCAACAATCAGCTGGAGCGACGGATCGCCGAACGCACCGCCGACCTGCGCGCCAGCAACGACCGGCTCAAGGGCCAGATCCGCGAACGGCGCCAGGCCGAGGAAACCCTGCGCCGGGCCCAGGACGAACTGGTGCAGGCCGGCAAACTGGCGGCCATCGGCCAGATGTCCACCAGCATCGCCCACGAACTGAACCAGCCGCTGGCGGCGATGCGCACGCTGTCGGGCAACACCGTGCGTTTCCTTGAGCGCGGCCAGCTCGACGTGGCCAGCACCAACCTCAAGACCATCAACGACCTGATCGACCGCATGGGCCGGATCACCGCCAGCCTGCGCTCGTTCGCCCGCCGCGGCGACGACAAGGGCCGCGCCAGCCTGGGCAAGGCCGTGGACGCGGCGCTGCAGGTGCTCGGCGCCCGCCTGGAGAACACCGCCCTGCAACTGCACCGCCGGTTCGACGACGTGCAGGTGCAGATCGACCAGACCCGCCTGGAGCAGATCCTGGTCAACCTGATCGGCAACGCGCTGGACGCCATGCAGGCGCAGCCGCTGCCGGCGCTGTGGCTGGAAGGCGAAACGTTCGACGGCAAGTACCGCCTGCGGGTGCGCGACAACGGCCACGGCATCGACGCCGAGGCGCGCAAGCACCTGTTCGAGCCGTTCTTCACCACCAAACCCGGCGAACAGGGCCTGGGCCTGGGCCTGACCCTGTCCGCCAGCCTGGCCGCCGCCACCGGCGGGCACCTGGGCGTCGAACACCCGGCCGACGGCGGCACCGCCTTCGTCCTCAGCTTGCCGTTGGCAGGCACTCCACCTGACGAGCCGATATGAACAACGACCTTAGTGTGCTGATCGTCGAAGACGACCCCCATGTGCTGCTCGGCTGCCAGCAGGCCCTGGCCCTGGAGGACATTCCCTGCATCGGCGTGGGCAGCGCCGAAGAGGCGCTGGCGCGGGTCGGCGACGACTTCGCCGGGATCGTCATCAGCGACATCCGCCTGCCGGGCATCGACGGCCTGGAGCTGCTGACCCGGCTCAAGGCCCGCGACCGCAGCCTGCCGGTGGTGCTGATCACCGGCCACGGCGACATCTCCATGGCGGTGGGCGCGATGCAGAAGGGCGCCTACGACTTCATGGAGAAACCGTTCTCCCCGGAACGCCTGGTGGACGTCGCCCGCCGCGCCCTGGAGCAGCGCAGCCTGGCGCGGGAGGTCTCGTCGCTGCGCCGGCAACTGGCCGAGCGCGATTCCCTTGAGGGCCGGATCATCGGCCGCTCGCCGGCCATGCAGAACCTGCGCGAACTGATCGCCAACGTGGCCGACACCTCGGCCAACGTGCTGATCGAAGGCGAGACCGGCACCGGCAAGGAACTGGTCGCCCGCTGCCTGCACGACTTCAGCCGGCGCCACGGCAAGGCCTTCGTCGCCCTCAACTGCGGCGGCCTGCCGGAAAACCTGTTCGAAAGCGAAATCTTCGGCCACGAGGCCAACGCCTTCACCGGCGCCGGCAAGCGCCGCATCGGCAAGATCGAGCACGCCGACGGCGGCACGCTGTTCCTCGACGAAGTGGAGAGCATGCCGCTGCCGCTGCAGATCAAACTGCTGCGGGTGCTGCAGGAACGCACCCTGGAGCGGCTGGGCTCGAACCAGAGCGTGGCGGTGGATTGCCGGGTGATCGCCGCCACCAAATCGGACCTCGACGAATCGAGCAAGGCCGGGGAATTCCGCAGCGACCTGTACTACCGGCTCAACGTGGTGACCCTGGAACTGCCGCCTTTGCGCGAGCGCCGCGAAGACATCCTGCAGCTGTTCGAGCACTTCCTGCAGCAGTCGTCGCTGCGCTTCGACCGCACGGCGCCGGAGCTGGACAACCAGACGCTATCGAGCCTGATGAGCCACGACTGGCCGGGCAACGTGCGCGAACTGCGCAACGTCGCCGAACGCTTCGCCCTGGGCCTGCCGGCCTTCAAGAAGTCCGGCGCCGGCAGCGCCGGCCAGGGCTTGGCGTTCGCCGAAGCGGTGGAAGCCTTCGAGCGCAACCTGCTGGGCGATGCGCTGCAGCGCAGCGGCGGCAACCTGACCCAGGCAAGCCAGGAACTGGGCATGGCCAAGACCACGCTGTTCGACAAAGTGAAAAAGTACGGCCTGAGCCATTAAGCGAGATCACAGTGGACCTGATTCTGAAAGCGGCAATCGGCGCGGCGGTGGTGGTGATCCTCGCCGCGCTGTCCAAGACCAAGAACTATTACATCGCCGGGCTGGTGCCGCTGTTTCCCACCTTCGCCCTGATCGCCCACTACATCGTCGGCAAGGGCCGCTCGATCGACGACCTGAAGACCACCATCGTGTTCGGCATGTGGTCGATCATTCCGTACTTCGTCTACCTGGCGACGCTGTACGTGATGGTCGACCGGATGCGCCTGGAGGCCTCCCTGGCCGTGGCGGCGGTGGCGTGGCTGATGGCCGCGACAGTGCTGGTCAGCGTCTGGGTGCGCCTGCACAGCTGACCCCGGCCCAGGAGCCGGCCGGTGCGTCTCAGCGGCCGTAGGCCTGATCGAGCTGCGCCGGCGTCAGCGCATCCTCGAACGGCACCGGCACCGACTTCACCGCACCGTAGAGGTTGCGGTAGCGCCAGTAGTCGCCGCTGCGCTGCAACTGGTAACCGCGCTCCACCACCCGCTGGCCGTCGAGCACGTAGCGCAGGGTTTCCTGGGCGGCGGCCGGCGCCGGCGGCAGCGCAAGGTCGGTGGCCAGCACGCGCATGGCCTCGTCGATGCACGCGTCGAGGGCGGCGGTGACCCGGGCCAGCTCAAGGCTGCCGTCGTCGATGCACTGCTGCCCGCAGCGGCGGAACGGCTGGCTGGCCACTTCGATGCTCATGCGGTACAGCGCCGAGCCGGCGATGTCCTGGATCTGCACCTGGTTGACCAACAGAAAGCTGCCGCGGTCGGCGGTCAGCATCAGCCGGGGTTCGATCAACAGGCGCGCCGTGACCTGGCCCTCGCCCTGCTTGAGCCCCGCCGCCTGCGAAGCCTGTGTGAAGCGGCGTTGCAGGCGCTCCTGCACCGGGATGCCGGCCAGCAGGTCGGCCATCGGCCGGGACTCGTTGAACGCCGCCTTCTGCGCATCGCGCTGCAAGGTGCCGCTGCCCATCTGGGTATTGATCAGGCTGGCGACCATGATGCCGGCCAACCCCGCGCTGTTGCCGGAGCTGGCGACCAGGTTGTGGCTGGAGGACTGGGCCTTCAACGCGGCCTTGGCATCGATCACCGTGCTGGCGCCGACGAACTCCGGCGGCACCTGCACCTCGACCTTCAGCCCGTGGGCCTGCACGTAGGGCAACGCGGTCGGGTCATTGAAGCCTGCCGGCGGCAGCGGCTTCTGCGCGCATCCGGCCAGCGTCAACAGGGCCAGCGCAAGGCCCGCCGCCATGCGGTGCCTCATTGCGCGAACGGGCTGATCATTTGCTGACGGCTGTCGTCCATGGCCTGGTAGAAGGCGTTGGACAGGTTGGCGTAGTTCGGCTCGTCCCACTCGCCCTGGGCGGCCTGGGTCACGGTGAACGGCTTGAACCACAGCAGCCGGTTGTCCGAAAGGTCCACCACCATGCCCTCCCCGCTCACATGGGCCATCGGCGCGCTGGTCGGCACGATGCTGTAGTAGCTGCGGACGGCGCCGGTGGCGTACACGTTCACCAGCACCAGACGGTCGACACCGTAGGCGGCCTTGAGCGACGTCAGGTCGCGGGTCATGTAGCCCTCGCGGAACGACATTTCCTTGTAGGACGCGATGTTCAGCGGCTCTTCGATGCGCTTGGCCTTGTAGCCCTTGGCCTGCAGCTTGGCGACGATCGCCTCCGGCAGGGTGTTGAAGTCGCGCACCTGCCAGGTCTCGACGTTGTCGCTGAGCTTGCTGTTGACGCCCTTGTTGATGGCCAGGTCCAGCAGGCCCTGATTGCCGGTCAAGGCCAGCACCGGTACGGGCACGGCGTTGATCGCCACGCCGATGGTTGGCTCCTTGGCGTCCCAGAACTGGTTGTCCAGCGCCACGGGCGGTTGCACGTGGGCGCAGCCGGTGAGCGTCAGGCAGGCGAGCAGCGTCAACGCAGCCCAGGTGCGGAAAGTGCGGTACGTCATGAATCAAGTCCCTATGCGTGAAATCATCGCGGCCCTTGCGGCAGCGGACAGACGGCAATAGTGGCACATTGATACTTTTTTGACGACCGAAAATTGGCGCGCCCGCCCGATTCACGCCCTGCCGCCCGGTCAAAGCAGGTTGCTGCCCGCCGCCGGTTCGATCTGCGCCCAGTGCGAGGCGTCCTCGCGGTGCGCCTGCAGGTACGGCAGCACCGCCGCCAGCAACGGCGCCTTGAACGCCTCCTGGAAACGGTGGGCCAGGCCCGGAATCAGCCGCAATTGGCTGCCCTGGATATGCGCCGCCAGGTGCACGCCGTGCATCACCGGCAGCAGCGGGTCGGCGGTGCCGTGCACCACCAGGGTCGGCACGCGCAACCGGTTGAGCAGCGCCACCCGGCTCGGCTCCGCGAGGATCGCCATGATCTGGCGCTTGACGCCTTCGGGGTTGAACGCCCGGTCATAGGCCACCGCCGCCTGTTGCAGCAACACCTGCCGGTCGTCTTTCACCGTCGGGCTGCCGAGGGCCGCCAGCAGGTCGGCCTGCTGCTCCAGCGCCACCTCGCGGCTCGGCGCCCCGCGCCGCGACAGCAACTGCACCAGCGCCGCGCTCGGCGCCGGCAAGCCTTCGGCGCCGGAGCTGGTCATGATCAGGGTCAGGCTCTCGACCCGCTGCGGCGCCATGTCCGCCAGGTGCTGGGCGATCATCCCGCCCATGCTCGCCCCCAGCACATGGAACCGCTCGACGTGCAGCGCATCCATCAGGCCCAGCGCGTCGTCGGCCATGTCGGTCAGGCTGTAGGGCGCCGACACCGGCAGACCGAGCTTGTAGCGCAGCACCTCGAACGTCAGGTTGGCCTCGGCCGGCGCCTGCCGCCAAGCGGACAGCCCCACGTCGCGGTTGTCGTAGCGGATCACCCGAAAGCCCTGCTGACACAGGGCGACCACCACCTCGTCGGGCCAATGGATCAACTGCCCGCCCAGGCCCATCACCAGCAGCAGCGCCGGATCCGACGCCCGGCCGATGCTCTGGTAGGCCAGGCTCACCTGCGCCAGGTCGACCCGCTCGGTCGCAACGTTCACATCGCAACGCGAGGCGGCCCATGAAGGCAGGCCGAACACCAGCGCGGCCAGCAATAAAAATACACGCATGAAAAACACCGAAACGCAGAACCCCAGTAGAGCGCGAGTCTGATGAAGTTTGTTCAAGCGCGCTGCCACAGTTGCGTGACAGTTTGATGAAGGGCGCCGAACGGTCTTCCGGGCGTTATCCAGACGAGCCCCTCCACAAAGCGCCCGCGATAACCCGATACCGCCAAGGCCTCGCCGCAGGGCTTTCTAATGACGTGAAGACGGCTTGCCTGCCGCCCACCCTTCACGGAGCCCCCTCATCATGCTCGACCTGCCCGTTCCCGACCTGACCGGTTTCGATCCGTTTCATCCGCTGCCGCCGAACACCGATCAGCGCCGTTGCCTCCAGGCCACGGCACGCTGCAACGATTGCCGCCGGCAGTGGCTCGCGCTGATGGCGCAGTGTCCTGCGGCTCCTGAACCCGGCTGGTGGACCGCCCGCGCCCTCGGTACGCCGCTGTCGCGCCGGGATCACGCCTTGAGCCTGTATCGCCAGCATTTCGAGGGCGCCTGCGACCTGGCCCGTGCCGAGGGACTGATCGACACCGCGCAATGGCAGCAACTGCTGAAACGGTCGGATCCGACGGCCACCGATGATCACGCGGCATCAATCACGCAACCGCTGCTCACCGTCCGAGAAGGCGAAAGCCGGCGCCTGTTCGGCGTGATGACGATTGCGCTCCAGGCGGCGGATGCGCCGGCGCTGCTGTACTCGCCCGCCCGCTCGCCGGCGCTGAGACGCTTCGCAAACGGGCAGGCGCTGGAGCGTTGGCTGGTCGGGCAACATCCGGTGCCTGCGCAAACCACCGGGGTCGAGCTCATCGGGCTCGGACACGATCCCCTGCGGCTCAGCCTCCTGCCGCTGCTGACCGGCGCATCGCCCGCTGCCGACCACCCGGATCGGGCCACGCTTGAGGCACTGTTCGCCGAAACGCCGGATCCGGTGGCGCAGGCGACCCCGGACGACACGCAAGCCTCCCCTTTCGGCCTGATGACGCCGGACATTCCCTGGGACATGTGTCGTCAGGCGCTGGCTCGGGAACAGGCCGCCCTCGATGCGCTGCTGGGCAGCGATCCGGAGGGCGCGCAGTACGGTGAGCGCCTCACAGCACTCAAGCGCCTGTCCGATGCCCTGGCGAGCGCAGGGCAAGCCAGCCATCAGGCCGCTTCGGCGTTGCTCGGCGCACCGCAGCGACTGGACATTCCACAATGGAACCAACCCTCGAACACGCATTACCGGGCCCTGCACCTGGCCCGGCTCGAGGGGCTGCGGACAGAAGCGCAACTGCAACGGCTGCTCGGCCACCTCGATGACGACGATGTCCACCGCCTCTCGTCCGTGCTCGACACCGCTCCCGAGGACTGGCCTGCGCAGGTGACCGTCGCGCGCATCACCCTCGTCGCGCCGCAAGACGGCGTCCGACACGCGGCGGACCTTGAGGGCGTGCTGGTCATCGCGGCGCCCTCGGCCCTTGAGACCGGATCGCAAGAGCCCCTGCTGCTTCACTGGCCCGGCCGCGACGGCGGCCTGCAGCGCTTCGGCTCGCGCCAGGCGATGGAGCGGAACCTGTTCAGGCAATCGGCCGACGATCCCGAGGCGACGCTGCACCTGACGCCGCTGAGCCGCGATCCGTTCACCTGGGCCTTGCAGGAGCAGCTCTATGCCTGCGAGCAGCAAGCCTTGAAGATCCTGCGCGACTGTCCACTGCCCGGCCGTGCCGCCGAACGGGCCCAGGCGTTGGCCAAGCTGCGCGAAGAGAGCCTGGCGAAACTGACGGTGGCGATGCCGGCCGCCCGCGAGTTGGCCCTCTCGCAGCGGCTGGAACAGGAGCGCAGCGCGGCGCTGGCCGAGAAGCTGCCGCCCTGGCTCGGTCACTTGACCCAGGCGCAACGCGTACGGTTCAGGGGACTGATCCACCAGTGGCTCGATGCCGCGCACCGTTGCCAGGCGCTTATCGACCGCGAACTGCCGCCCAGGGACGTGTTCTTCCAGACCCGGATCGACGCCCGCCTGCGCAAGGACTTTGCGCTCCGGCAGCGCTTTGCGGTCACGCTGGATCTGCCGGTCGCCACGGCCTACCAAAAAAGTACGGTGGCGGCCCCCGGGCCCGGCACCCCGCATGAACTGGTCCTGGTGGCCGGCCGGGAGCGCACGCGCCTGACGCTCGTCGAACTCGCCCGCCTCAACATCGACCAGGCCATGCAGCAGCGGCTGGCGTTCCTGAACGTCATCATCGACGCCGATGACGACCAGGACCGCAGCACCCTGGAGCGCGGCATCACGTCTGCCTACCTGCGCACGCTGGTGCCGGATCTCGACCTGCCCGGACACTATGAACGCCAGTTGGTCGCCACCTTCCTCGGCCCCTCAGAAGAACCTGCGTTCAGCAGCGCCTGGCGCCGCGAATGCCTGGGCGAACCCTGGAGGCTGATGCTGCGCCTGCAAGGCGAACGTGCCCTGCTGCAAGGCCGGATCGACCACATCGGCCGAAAGGTGCTGGAGATCGCCACCGACGCGTCGGATCCTGCGGCCTACGCCGTAGACGGCAAGCGCATCGAACTGCGGCCGGCGCACTTGACCGTGGGCGGCAAGGATACGCCGGCCCAGGGGCCGAGCACGCTGACCGGCGTGACCTTTATCGTCGAGCGCGTCAGCGGGCTGACGCTGCAATACTTGCCTGACGCCCCTGACGGCGACTGCCTGCGCCAGTTCGGCTCGCTGGAGGATGCCCGCCTGGACCTGTTCAACCGCTGCGTGCCCGGCACGATGGTCGACTACCTGGCCGGGCGTGCCTTGGCGGGCGAGCCTGCACGCCATGCCGGCCGGATCAAAGAGGCGGTGCGGCGCAACTTCGACGGTCTGATCGGTGTCGGGCCGAAGTGGCCGGCCACCACCTCAATGGCCGGCCACCTGATCCACGTGCACATGGGCCGCCTGCTCGAAGCCCATCGCTGCAGCGCCCGCTCCAACGATGCCCTCGCCGCGGAGCGCCATGCGCTGGCCGACGGCTCCGTGTTCAATTACCTGAAGATGGCCCTCGGCGTGGTGCCGTTCGTGGGGACGGCCATTGCGCTTCACGAGGCGTGGGGCAACGCCAACCGGGCAACGGCGGCCTTTCTGCAAGGCAATGTCCCGGAGGGCCTTGATGGGGTCGAATCCGTGCTGCTGTCATTGATCGATGCGGCCATGGATATCCTGCCGGCCGCTGCGGCCGCCCCCTCCGCCGCCCGCTCGGCCACGCGCCTGCGTCATCAGGCCCGCGCACCGCGCTCAGCCCACCGCGCCAGGGGCCGAGGCCTGCCTGACCCGTTCAAGGGCTATGAGTACGAACACGACATCTCCCTGGCAGGCCTGCAGCCGCTCAACCACGGCGTCTACCGGAACGTGTACCGGCACGCCGACGGGGACTTCATCCTCCGCGCAGGCCGCCCGTACCGCGTCTTTTTGAGCGATGACGCCCGCCACTGGCGACTGTCCGGCACCCAGGCGCGGAGCTACAGAATGCCCGTCGCGCTGAACGAAAACGGCCACTGGGACACCCACTACGCGGTCCACGGCACCCTGATGGACGGCGGCGGCCTGGGCGGCGGCGCGGTTCTCGGGCACCTGGCCGACGGCCTCGATCCGCTGTGGCCGCAAGCGATCCGGCAATGGCTGCCGCGCTGGTGGACCGACCGGCACCTGCGCCGCCAACTGACCCTGACCCACACCGCCGACGCGCTCACCCGGCAGCTCAACAGCCAGACCCGCAGCACCAACGTCCAGCTGCAGCGCTTCTATGACAGCACGCCCGAGCAGCGCAAGACCCTGCGGCCGGCGCTGGAGAACGCCTTCATCCGCGACATCGAAACCGCCCGCGACAGCCACCAGACCCTGACCGAACTGCACCCCCTGAGCCATGGGCGAAAACGCGCGCACATCGAGGACACCCGAAGCCGCAACGCCTGGGTGGTGGTCGAACGCACCGTGCACCGGATCCGGTTCGCCCAGGACAGGCTGGTGGAGCACCTGGACAGCATCGACACGTTGTTCAGGCAGTCCGAAACCACGCCCGCCTCCGACACTCCCCGGCATCTGGCGCTGATGGATCGGCGCAAGACCGTGCGCATGGCCTTTCTCAAGGAGTACGAACAGGCCCATGCCCTCACGGAGGAGCTCAATCGCTGGCAGGCCCGCATCACCAGCCGCGAGCACCGGGCCAGGACGGCCGCCGACGTGGCCACCGTCAACAAGAAGTTCAGCCGGGCCAACCATGACTACCTCAAGACCGCCCACCTGCTGGAGCTGATCACCCGCGCCGATGCCGTCGACGACCCCGCCTGGATGTACTTTCACGTGCAGTTGAAGCGGGCCCGCACCGAAGTCGGCCGCACCCTGTACGTCCAGCACAACCTGCCGCAGGTGCAGGCCAGCCAGGCGCAGCGCCGGCAAATCCTTGAAGCGGCCCTGACGGCGTACACCGAGTTCCGCCGCCGCCTCAACGCCTGGCGCTTGGGCTACCCGCAGCACCTGGATCTGGAGCACCTCTCGGCGTTTCTCGAACAACTGACGCAGATCGAGCACAGCACCCGCAACGCGCTGCGCAACGTGACGCCCGTCGTGCCGGCGGAACGGGCGCCGGGCAAGAGACTGTTCAGGGCCGAGGACGACCGGCTGCTCATCGGCAGCGAACTGACGGATCCCGATACCCGCAGCACCCGCTTCACCATCGAAGGGATCAATGGGCACAACGAAACCTGGATCCCGCAGGCCAACGGCAAGTACCGGCTGCACGAAACGCTTGCCCCGACGCAGCCGGCGCACGAACCGCCGCTGCAACCGTTGCTGAACGAAGCCCGAAGGCGGCTCGATGCGTTGCCTGCCCATCAAGACAGGGTTCACGGCTACGCCCGCCAGGACATGCTGCCGGCGGATCTTGAGGACATGCTGCTGCGCGAGGCGCAGGAGCTGACGATCCGCGCGCAGATCATCGAGCGGCGCTCACCCCACGAACCGATGGTCCGGCGCCTCACCGACCAGGCCCGGCAACTCACCCTGGACGCCCGCTCGCTGCGCATCCGGCAATCGATGGGCAGCAAGACCCCGACCGAGGGTTACCTGGATTACCTGCTGGAGCAAAACGTGGCGGACCTCGTCAAGGAAGGCGGTCTGCGCGACCTGGGGAAACGCCCGGGCGGCACCCGGGACTTCCTGCAGGAGTACGCCGTGCGCGACCTGATCCGCCAGCCAGCGCAGACCCTGTGGTATGTGCACATCCACTTTCCTTCGGCGAAAGCGCCGTTGACCGGTTTCAGCAAGGCCCACCTGAAACTGCCGGAGCAACGCAACCTGGGCCTGCAATGGCAGCAGGCCCAGGCCAAAGGCGGCGGCAAGGTCGAACCGATCTGGCGCGGCGATCTCAGTCGAGCGACGGTGCTCAAGCACTTTTCCGCGTTGTGACCGTCGCGCTGTGCAGTCCCGGCATCAGGCCAGTTGACGGCGCAACTGCCGCGCCGCCGCCACCATGTTGACCAGCGCCGCTTCCGTCTCCGGCCAGGCGCGGGTCTTGAGGCCGCAGTCGGGGTTGACCCACAGCCGTTCGGCCGGAATACGCTTCACCGCCTTGTGCATCAGCTTGACCATCTCGGCGGTTTCCGGCACCCGCGGCGAGTGGATGTCGTAGACGCCCGGGCCGATGTCGTTGGGGTAGTCGAACGCTTCGAAGGCCTCCAGCAGTTCCATGTCCGAGCGCGAGGTCTCGATGGTGATCACGTCGGCGTCCATGGCGGCGATCGCCTGGATCACGTCGTTGAACTCGCTGTAGCACATGTGGGTGTGGATCTGCGTCTCGTCGCGCACGCCGCCGGCGCACAGGCGGAACGCCTCCACCGCCCAGTCCAGGTAGTCCTGCCACTGGGCCCGGCGCAGCGGCAGGCCTTCACGGAATGCGGCCTCGTCGATCTGCACGATGCGGATGCCGGCCTTCTCCAGATCCGCCACTTCGTCACGCAGGGCCAGGGCCAATTGCTGCGCCTGCACCTTGCGCGGCACGTCTTCGCGGGGGAACGACCACATCAGCATGGTCACCGGACCGGTCAGCATGCCTTTCATGACCTTGTCGGTGAGGCTCTGGGCGTAGGTGATCCAGTCCACGGTCATGGCGTCGGGGCGGCTCAGGTCGCCGTAGATCACCGCCGGCTTCACGCAGCGCGAACCGTAGCTCTGCACCCAGCCGAAACGGGTGAACAGGTAGCCGTCCAGTTGCTCGGCGAAGTACTCGACCATGTCGTTGCGTTCGGCCTCGCCGTGCACCAGCACGTCCAGCCCCAGGCGCTCCTGGACCTGCACCGCGTGGCGGATTTCGCTGTGCATGGCATCGGTGTAGTCGTTGGCCGACAGCTTGCCTTGCCTGAAGGCCTGCCGGGCCAGGCGGATCGAACCGGTCTGCGGGAACGAGCCGATGGTGGTGGTGGGAAACGCCGGCAATTGCAGGTGCGCCTGTTGCGCAGCGATGCGTTGGGCAAACGGCGAACGGCGCTGGCTGTCCTTGGCGCCGATCGCCTTGATCCGGGCCTGCACCTGCGGCTTGTGGATGCGCGGCGACTGCGCACGGCTTTGCGCCACCGCGCGGCTGTCGGCCAGGGCGGCCTGCACGCCGGCCGCCTGCGGATCGTTCAGCGCATCGCGCAGCACGGCGATCTCGCTGCACTTCTGCACGGCGAACGCCAGCCAGCGCTTGAGCTCAGGGTCGAGTTCGTCTTCCCGTCCGACATCCACCGGGCTGTGCAACAACGAGCAGGAACTGCTGACCCACAAGTTGTCGCCGAAACGCTCCTGGGCCGTCTGCAACTGCGCCAGCGCCTGTTCCAGCTCGCAGCGCCACACGTTGCGGCCGTTGACCAGGCCCACGGACAGGATCTTGTAGGTGGGCAGACGGTCCAGCACCTGGCCCAACTGCTCCGGCGCCCGCACCGCATCGATGTGCAGCCCCTGCACCGGCAGGCTCACGGCCAGGCCGAGGTTGTCCTCAAGCCCGCTGAAGTAGGTGGCCAGCAGCTTTTTCAGCGGCGAGTACTGAAGAATGTTGTAGGCGCGTTCGAAGGCGTTCTTCCACGCTTGCGGCAGGTCGAGGGTCAGGATCGGCTCGTCGATCTGCACCCACTCCACGCCTTGGGCGGCGAGGCGGCCGAGGATCTCGCCGTACACCGGCAACAGGCGCTCCAGCAGATCCAGCTTGTCGAAGCCCTCGCCCTTGGCCTTGCCCAGCCACAGGTAGGTCAACGGGCCGATGATCACCGGCTTGACGTTGTGACCCAGCGCCCGGGCCTCGTCGACTTCTTCGAACAGCTGTTCCCAGCTGAGCCTGAACGCCTGGTCAGCGGTGAATTCCGGGACGAGATAGTGGTAGTTGGTGTCGAACCACTTGGTCAGCTCCTGGGCATACTGCGTCTGGCCGTGCCCGCCGCCGCAGCAGCTGGCGGAAGCGCCGCGGGCCATGGCGAACAGGGTGTCGAGGGTCGGCAGGCCGCGGGCGTCCAGCGCACCGGCGAAACGCTCGGGGATCGCGCCGAAGGTCAGCGAGTGGGTCAGCACCTGGTCGTACCAGGCGAAGTCGCCCACCGGCAGCAGGTCGATGCCGGCGTCCTTCTGCAATTGCCAGTGGGCGGCGCGCAAGCTGCGCCCGACCCGTTCCAGGCTCGCCCGGTCGAGATCGCCTTTCCAGTAGGCCTCCAGGGCCTTTTTCAGTTCGCGGTCGGCGCCGATGCGCGGGAAACCAAGGATGTGGGCCACGGCCATGTCGAAGTTGCTCCATCGGTAAAAGATGGCGCCATTGTCGACAGCCCGGGCAACATGAGACAAACTCAACCTTTTCGTGTTGATTACAAATTTTACTCATGGAGCCTGCGGTGCTAGAGATCCGTCACCTGAAAACCCTGCACGCCCTGCGCGAAGCCGACAGCCTGGTCGATGCCGCCGACCGCCTGCACCTGACCCAATCGGCGCTGTCCCACCAGTTCAAGGAGCTGGAGGAACGCATGGGCATGCCGCTGTTCGTGCGCAAGACCAAACCGGTGCGCTTCACCAGCGCAGGCCTGCGCCTGCTGCAACTGGCCGACGCCACCCTGCCGCTGCTGCGCGCCGCCGAGCGCGACATCGGCCGCCTGGCCGGCGGCACCGCCGGGCGCCTGCACATGGCCATCGAATGCCACAGTTGCTTTCAATGGCTGATGCCGACCATCGACCAGTTCCGCGACGCCTGGCCGGAAGTGGAGCTCGACCTGGCCTCGGGGTTCTCCTTCGCGCCGCTGCCGGCCCTGGCCCGCGGCGACCTGGACCTGGTGGTCACCTCCGACCCGCTGGAAATCGCCGGGCTCACCTACGTGCCGCTGTTCACCTACGAAGCCATGCTCGCGGTGGCCAACCAGCATCCGCTGGCCGGCAAACCGTACATCGTCCCCGAAGACCTGCGCAGCGAAACCCTGATCACCTATCCGGTGGAGCGTGACCGGCTGGACATCTTCACCCGCTTCCTGGAACCGGCCGACATCGAGCCGGCGCAGGTGCGCACCTCTGAACTGACGGTGATGATGATGCAACTGGTGGCCAGCGGCCGGGGGGTGTGCGGCATGCCGCACTGGGCGCTGCACGAGTACAGCTCGCGGGGTTACGTGAAGGCCAAGCGGCTGGGGGAGAAAGGCCTGTTTGCCACCCTCTACGCGGCGATCCGCGCCGACATGCTGGATGCGCCGTACATGCGCGACTTCCTGCTGACGGCCAAGGACACCTCGTTCTCGACCCTGGACGGCGTCAGCGCCGTGCGCTGAAGGCGCTGCGGGCGAACTCGGCCCTGCCCTGCGGCGCCCTCACTGACGCCATCGCCAGCAGGCCGGCTCCCACAGGTTCCGGGTCGTTCCCGGAGGCAGGGTTGAGCCCAAGGGGCTTCAGAGCTCGCGCCACAGGTGGAGCTTGTCGAAGTAGTCCTCGCCCACCCGCACAGCCATGGGTTCCTGGCCGAACTGGATGAAGCCGCAGCGCCGGTAGAGGTTCAGCGCCGCGTCGTTGCCGGCGGTGACCGTCAGTTGGATGAGTTTCAGTTCCGGGCGGCTCTGCGCTTCGGCCAGGGCGGCCTGCAGCAACCCGTGGCCCGTGCCCCGGCGGCAATACGGCGCCGACACGTACAGGCCGAACAGCGTGACCTTGTGCCGGGCCTTTTCCCGGGACTCGAACGCCAGCCCGACGATGCCGGCCAGCCTTCCGGCCTCGAACGCGCCGAGCACCACATCGAACTTGCCGCTGAGCCGCGACTCCCACCAGCTCAGAGGCATCGCCGCCCGTTCGCGCACGCTGGAGGTGAAGGCCTGCGGGTGGCAGTCGTAGGCTTCAAGCATCAGTCCCCGGTAGGCCAGGGCGTGACTGGCATCGAGCCGCTCGATCCACATGCTCACGCCGTCCTGCGCTGCTCAAGCATCAGGCGCAGCGCCAGCCCGCCGAGCACGAACCCCATGAAGTAACGCTGGGCCGCCAGCCAGGTCGGGTTGTGGGCGAACCACGAGGCGATGCCCGCCGCCGACAGCGCGATCATCAGGTTGACGCTGAAACTGACGCTGATCTGGGTCAGGCCCAGCACGATGCTCTGGCTGAACACCGAGCCGTGCTCCGGGGTGATGAACTGCGGAAACACCGAGAGGTAGAACACCGCGATCTTCGGGTTCAGGGCGCTGGTGAGAAAACCCATCGTGATCAGCCTGCGCGGGGAGTCGGCCGGCAGCGCCTGCACTTCGAACGGCGAACGGGCGCCGGGCTTGACCGCCTGCCAGGCCAGCCACAGCAGGTACAGCGCACCGGCCCACTTCAGCGCCTCATAGGCCATCGGCACCGCGAGGAACACCGCCGTGAGGCCGGCCGCCGCCGCGAACAGGTGCACGAAGAACCCCGCCACCACGCCCAGCAACGACGTCACCCCGGCCCGGCGCCCCTGACAGATCGAACGGGAAATCAGGTAGATCATGTTCGGCCCCGGCGTCAGCACCATCAGCAGCGCGGCGGCGGCGAAAATCAGCAGATCGTGCAACGGGATCATGGCGGGCTCCTTGCGTGGGCGGTCAGACGGTCAGCGAGGCCCGATAGAACGGCAGGATCAGGTCCCGTGTCAATGGCGCCAGCGCCAGCCCGCCGTCAGTCTGCGGATCGATCCAGCTCACCTCTTCGATCTCCGCCGCCGGGGACACCTGGGCGGCGATGTCCAGCCGGAAGATGTCCGCCTGCACGGTGAACCCCGGCTCATTGGCGGCAGGGGCGTCGAACCGACCCAGAAAGCCGGCCTGCGCCGGATCGATGACCAGGCCCAGCTCTTCTTCCAGCTCGCGGGCCAGGGCCTGCACCGGCAACTCATGGGGCTCGATCTTGCCGCCGGGCTGCATGAACGCGATGGTGCCGCGCTTGCGCACCAGCAAGGTACGGCCGTCGGGGCCGATCAGCAGGGCGGCGGCGATGCGGATGATGCGGGACGGGACAGCAGAAGCAGAAGTCATGGGTCAGCCGGGGCCTTGGCGAAAACCGCAAGGATCCCATGCCGGCGGAACGCCGTCATCCACCCTGGGCCTCCAGCGCGGCCCCGGTTTCCTCCGGCACCTTGACGAACACCTTGTACTGCCCGCCCTCCATGGCCTCGAAAGCGATCAGCTTGTCCACCAGCGGCCCGCTCAGCACCTTGCCGGCGTTGAGCAGCAGCATGCCGTTGTCGGCATTGAGGTTGCGCGCCAGCACCATGCCCGCCGCCAGTTCGCGGGTGCTCAGCACCTTGACCGCCGGATCCGCCAGCACGACGTCGTTCATCACCTGCGCGCAGACCAGGATGAAGTCCTCGATCAGCCCCGGGTCGTACAGCCGCCCCGCGTACTGACGCAGGTACAGCAGCGCCTCGTCGCTGTTCATCTGCCGTTCGAGGATCAGGCCCCGTTGCAGCTCGACGAAGTCCACCGCCAGCTTCAGCAGGCGCGAGCCGAACGGGATCGCCTCGCCCCGGAGCCGGTCGGGAAAGCCGCCGCCGTCCCAGTGTTCCTGGTGATGCAGGATCAGGCGGGCGGCATCCTTCATCGGGTCGAGGGCCATCAGCACCGATTCGCTCTGCTTGGGGTAGGCCCGGTAACGTTCGCGCTCGACATGGTGCAGCAGGTCCGAGGGGGTCACCATCATGCTGTCCGTCCAGCTCAGCTTGCCGACGTTGTAGAGCGCCGCGGCCATGGTCAGGTCGCGGCTTGCGGCCTCGTCCAGGCCGAAGTGCCGGCAGCAGGCGCGCATCAGCTCGATGATCTGCCGGTTGGTCTGCTTGGCGGGCGGCAGGCGCAGGTTGGCCAGCAGCGAAAACACTTCCGTGCCGGTCACATAGCTGCGCTTGAGCTCCTCGTAGGCCAGGTCGAGCATGTCGGCGGTCTGCTGCAGTTCGGCGGTGCGGGCGGCGACACGCTTCTCAAGGTTGCCGTTGAGCGTCTTGAGCTTCTCGTTCTGCAGCCGGATCAACTGCTCCAGGCGCTGGCGCTCGCGCTCCAGGTGCTGATGCTCGAGGGCCTGGCGCAGGGTCAGGAGCATCTCTTCGTCGTTCCAGGGCTTGCTGATGTAGCGGTGGATCCGGCCTTCGTTGATGGCCTTGATGATCGCCGAAGGGTCGGCGTAGCCGGTCAGCATGATCCGCACCGTCGACGGATGGGCCTCGTGGATGCGGGCCAGCAGCGTGGCGCCGTCCATGTTGGGCATGCGCGCATCGCTCATCACCAGGTCCACCGGCTGCTGCGCCAGGATCTCCAGCGCCCGGGCGCCGCTGTCGGCCAGCAGCACATCGTAAGGCTGGCCGCGCAGCAGGCGGCGCAGGCTGTTGAGGATCGGTTCCTCGTCATCCACCAGCAGCACCTGGGGACGGTTCGCGGGCGTGGGGACGGTTTGCTCTTCCATGGCTGGGCCTCGAACGCAACGGCTGTCGTGGGGGGCATGCCCAGACCGCGTCGCTTGTCCATGCCTGCCCCAAAGGCTAGATGATTTTCTCCAAGGCGGCGCAAATGATCGCCCGACGGCGTCCGGGCGAATTCGCGCGGGGCAACTATGCTTGGTTCATTGATCCGCGACCGGCCCCTGCGCCGCTCTGAGACGAGGGAATAAGGATGATCCCGACAACGGCCGTGCATTCATCGGGCCTTGCGGCATGAACCGGCCGCCTGCGCAGGTCAACCGCCGCGTGCTCATCGTCGACGATACGCCGTCGATCCACGACGATTTCGCGAAGATCCTCGGCGTTCCCCCAGCCGATGACGAAGGTTTGGAGCAGGCCGAGAACCTGCTGTTCGGCACGCCTGCCCCCAGCTCTGCCCCCCGTTTCGAGCTGGATTTCGCCTTCCAGGGTCGCGAAGCCCTGGACAGGGTCGAGGCCGCGCAGGCCGGCGCCGTGCCTTATGCCGTGGCCTTCATCGACATGCGCATGCCGCCGGGCTGGGACGGCCTGGAAACCATCGAACGGCTCTGGCAGGCCGATCCCAGGCTGCAAGTGGCGCTGTGCACCGCCTACTCCGACTACTCCTGGGAAGACCTGGACCGGCGCCTGGATCTGGGCGACCGTCTGCTGATCCTGAAAAAACCCTTCGACGCGATCGAGATCCGCCAGATGGCCAGCGCCCTGACGGTCAAATGGCAAATGACCGAAGACGCCGCGCTGAAGCTCAACCAACTGGAGCAAGCGGTGCAGGCACGCACCCGGGAGCTGTCCGACGCCAACATCATCGTGCAGAACAGCCCGACCGTGCTCTACCGGCTGCGCGGCGAGCCGTCGTTCCCGTTGATGTACATCTCCCACAACATCACCCGCTACGGCCACGCCGCGGCCGACCTGGTGGAGGGCGGCGAGTGGATCGAGAAACTGATCCACCCTGACGACCGGGCCAAGGTCGATGCCGCCATGGCGCGGGTGCTGGACCGGGACGCCTCGGGCGCGTCCATCGAGTTCCGCCTGCGCACCGGGCAAGGCGACTGGCGCTGGGTGGAAAACCGCTACATCCCGGTGCGCGACGCGGCCGGGCGCCTGCTGGAAGTCGAAGGGATCATCCTCGACATCACCGAACGCCGCCAGGCCGAGGAAAAGATGGCCCTGCTGGCCCGCACGGACGGGCTCACCGGCCTGGCCAACCGGGCCACGCTGATCGAGCGCCTGCACCAGGCCTTCGCCGCCGCCCGCCGCGGCGCGATGCCGTTCGCCGTGTTCTACCTGGACCTGGATCACTTCAAGCGGATCAATGACACCCTGGGCCATCCGGTCGGCGACCTGCTGCTGCAGGAAGTCGCGCAACGCATCAAGGCTTCGGTGCGGGAGAACGACGTCATCGCCCGCCTGGGCGGGGACGAGTTCGCGATCCTGCAGCTGGAGGTCAGCGACCCCACCCAGGCCGCCGCCCTCGCCGCCAAGATCCGCGACGTCCTGCTGTTGCCCTATGACCTGGCCGGCAATGTCCTGCGCATTTCGGTCAGCATCGGCGTGTGCCTCTACAGCGCCGCCAGCACCCACGCCGACAACCTGCTGGGGCAGGCCGACATGGCGCTGTACCGCGCCAAGGAAACCGGCCGCAACCAGTTCCACTTCCATTCCGAGGAGATCAACCAGGAAGTGGCCGAGCGGCTGGCCATCGCCAACGAGCTGCAGACCGCCATCCACAAAGGCGAACTGGAGCTGCACTACACGCCGGAAACGGACCTTTCCACCGGCAAGGTCCTCGGCATGCAGGCCCAGGTCCGCTGGCACCATCCCCAGCGCGGCCTGCTGCCGGCGTCGGCCTTTCTGCCGGCGGCGGAAAAGACCGGCGCGATCATCGCCCTCGGGCGCTGGATGCTGGACCACGCCTGCTGGCAGATGCACCGCTGGCGCGACGAAGGCACCGCACCGCCGGTGATGGCGATCAAGCTGTCCCTGGCCCAGCTCAAGAGCGGCCCGGACCTGATCTACGAGGTGCTGCGCACCACCGCCCGCTGGGAGCTGTGCCCGTGGGACCTGCGCTTCGACGTGACCGAAGCGACGCTGGCCCAGACCAAATGGACCCACAACGACGTGCTGCCGCGCCTGCGGGAATTGGGGGTGCGGATCGCCATCGACGATTTCGGCACCGAATACTCGTCGTTCGAGTACCTCAAGACCTATCAGGTCAACCACCTCAAGCTCGCCCAGGCATTCATCGACAACGCCGCCCGGGATCCGGCCGGCGCCATGGCGTTGCGGGCGATCGTCAATTTCGCCCGCGACCTGGGCATCGGCATCATCGCCGAAGGCCTCGGCGAGCCCGGGCCGCAGCGGCTCGCCGCGCTGCCCGTGGAGGTCTCGTCCGGCGTGCCGGCGGTGCCGTCGAGCCTGGAACAGATCTCGCGCCTGCTCAGAGAGGCCGACCTGCTGCCGCCGGGGCCCGCCACGGAGGATGAGTGATGAAGACGCTTGTCGCCCAGACCAACCGGCGCATTCTCATCGTCGATGACACACCGGCCATCCATCAGGACTTTCGCAAGATCCTCGCCCCGGACGACACCTTCGAGCCCAGCCTGGACCAACTGGAGCACACGCTGTTCGGCACCCGGCAGCCCCCCCACGTCACCTTCGAGCTCGATTCCGCCTACCAGGGCCAGGAAGCGCTGAAACTGGTGCAGCAGGCGCTGGTCGACGGCCGCCCCTATGCGCTTGCCTTCACCGACATGCGCATGCCGCCGGGCTGGGACGGCCTGGAGACCGTCGAAAGGCTCTGGCAGGCCGACCCCAACCTGCAGATCGCCCTGTGCACCGCCTATTCGGACTACAGCTGGGAAGCCATGACCGAACGGCTGGAGTTCGGCGATCGCCTGCTGGTGCTGAAGAAGCCCTTCGACGCCCTGGAGATCCGCCAGATGGCCAACGCCCTGACCTGGAAATGGCAACTGGCCCAGGACGCGGCGATGAAGCTGCAGAGCCTGGAGAAGACCGTCGAGGCCCGGGTCCATGAACTGCTCAAGGTCTCGCACCTGCTGCAGTACGATGTGCTCACCCAGTTGCCCAACAGCACGCTGCTGGGGGATCGCCTGAGCCAGGCCCTGGCCCGCGCGCGCCGCCACGACCGGCAACTGGCCGTGCTGTTCCTGGGGCTCGACCGGTTCAAGCGGATCAACAATGCCCTGGGCCATCCGGTCGGCGACGAAATGCTCAAGCGCACGGGCCGCCAACTGGTGGCCAGCGTGCGCGAATCCGACTCGGTGTTCCGCTACGGCTCCGACGAATTCGTGGTCATCCTCAGCGACATCAACCATCCCCAGCAGACCCGCGGCATCGCCGAAAAGCTGCTGGCCGCCATCCGCAGCCCGCACACCCTGGCCGGACACGACCTGACCGTCACCGCCTGCCTGGGCATCAGCATCTACCCGGACGACGGCGGCGAAGCGATCGAACTGATCAAGAAGGCCGAGACGGCCATGCGCAACGTCAAGGACAACGGCCCGGACAGCATCGGCTTCTTCATCGAGGCCATGAACCAGAGTGCCCGCGAACGGCAGAGCATCGAGTCGGGCATCCGCCAGGCCCTGGCGCGGCAGGAATTCGAGCTGCACTACCAGCCCAAGGTCGAACTGGACAGCGGCAAGGTCATCGGCGCCGAAGCGCTGATCCGTTGGTACCGGCCGGGGCATGGCTGGGTCTTTCCCTCCGACTTCATTCCCGTGGCCGAAGACAGCGGCCTGATCGTGCCGCTGACCCGCTGGGTGCTGACCCAGGCTTGCCTTCAGGCCCAGGCCTGGCGGCAGGCGGGGCTGCCGGACGTGCGCATGTCGGTCAACGTGTCGGCCATCGACTTTCGCCAGGGCGACTTCGTCGAGACCGTCGAACAGGTGCTGCAGGCCAGCGCCCTGCCGGCCTCGCTGCTGGAGCTGGAAATCACCGAAGGGGTGATGATGCAGAGCGTCGAGGCCACCATGACCGCCCTCGACCGGATCAAGGCGTTGGGCGTGCGGCTGGCCATCGACGACTTCGGCACCGGCTATTCCAGCCTGAGTTACCTGCACCGCTTCCCGGTCGACGTGCTGAAGATCGATCAGTCGTTCACCCGCACCCTCGACAGCGAAGGCGGCGACGACGCGCTGGTCGGCGCGATCATCAGCCTGGGCAAGAGCCTGCGCCTGAACGTGATCGCCGAAGGGGTCGAGACGCAGCGGCAACTGGACGTCCTCAAGGCCCACGGCTGCGAGGAAGGCCAGGGGTATCACTTCAGCAAAGCCGTGCCGGCGGACGACTTCGCCCGGCTGCTGGCCGCCGGCCCCTTGGGCGGCAGGGCAAAGCCATGAGCCGCCGGCGGACGCTTCCCCTTCTGCTGGCCGCCCTGCTGTGCGGGCTGTGTGCAGGCGCCGGCGCGGAGCCGCTGGACGAACCGCTCAAGCCCCTGCCGGACGCGCCGCCGCTGGATCCGGCGCGGGTGGAACTGGGCCGCAGGCTGTTCAACGATCCGCGGCTGTCAGCCAACGACACGCTGTCATGCGCCAGTTGCCATCACCTGGACAAGGGCGGCGCCGACGTCCGGGCCCTCTCCATCGGGTTCGACGGCAAGCCGGTCAGCGTCAATACGCCGAGCGTGCTCAACGCCAGCCTCAACTTCCGCCAGTTCTGGGACGGCCGGGCCAAGACGCTGGAGGAACAGGTCCACGGCGTGGTCTCCAGTCCTGTCGAAATGGGCAGCGACTGGGACACCGTCGTGCGCAAGATCGGCGCGGATCCCGACTACCGCCGGGCCTTTGCCGCCGCCTACCCGGATGCGGTGACCCCGGCCAACATCCAGGGCGCCCTGGCCGACTACGAGCGCACACTGTTGAGCCCGCGCTCGCGCTTTGACCGCTACCTCTCGGGGGACACGGACATCCTGACCCTGGAAGAGAAGTACGGCTACCAGCGCTTCAAGGACTACGGCTGCATCGCCTGCCATCAGGGGGTGAACATCGGCGGCAACATGTACCAGAAGTTCGGCGTGTTCGGCGATTACGTGGCCGACCGCGGCAACCCGACCGAGGCGGACCTGGGGCGTTTCAACGTCACCGGCGACGAAAGCGACCGCGCCGTGTTCAAGGTGCCGAGCCTGCGCAACGTCGCGCTGACCGCACCGTACTTTCACGACGGTTCGGCGGCCACGCTCGAACAGGCCGTCGATGTGATGTTCCGCTATCAGCTGGGGCGCCAGCCCAGCGGCGAGGACAAGGATCTGATCATCCGCTTCCTCAAGACCCTGAGCGGACAATGGGAGGGCCAGCCATGACCGACATTTCGCGCCGCACCAGCCTGCTGCTGCTGGCCGTCATGGCGCTGGTGCTGGCGTCGATCCTGATCTTTCTGTACCTGAAGTCGAGCTCCGAGAAGACGGCGGCCTACACCGAGTCCCGGGACCTGATCCGTCAGATCAAGCAGCAGGACGCCCAATGGGAAACCGAGGTGCTCAAGGCGCGGGTGGCGATTGCCCACAACTACGACCCGCTGGTGGCGCCGATGAACGAGATGAACCGCCTGTGGGAGCGCTTCGACAGCATGGAGTCGGGCCATGGCCGCAACGACTCCGGGCTGTGGAACGATGCCCACGAGGGCTTCCTCGGGGCGATGCAGGAAAAGACCCGGCTGGTGGAGCGGTTCAAGTCGCACAATGCCCTGTTGCGCAATTCCCTGGCGTTTCTGCCCACCGCCGACGACGACATCCAGGCGCAACTGGCCAACGTGCCCCAAACCGACCCGTCGCGCCTGCTCAACATCGCCAGCGACACCTACGACCTGCTGCTCAGCAGCCTGGAGTTCGCCCAGGTCGCCTCCGACGACAAGGCCGTCGACATCCAGCTGGGGCTGAACAAGCTGGCGGTGAATGCGCAGCGGCTGCCGCAAGCGTTCCAGGATCCGATCCGGATCCTGAGCAACCATGTGGCGCTGATCCTGCGCGAGCAGCCGATCGTCAACAGCCTGCTGCAAGACATCGAAGCGGTGCCGGTGGCCGAACGGCTGGACACCATCACCGGCCTGCTCGACAGCGATCAGCAACGGGTCGAGCGGATCGATCAGCGCTACCACTTCTACCTGCTGGTGTTTTCCGGCCTGCTGGTCTTGACCCTGGTGTGGCTGACCATCCGCCTGATCCGCAGCTTCAGCGAGATCAACCGGGTCAACAAGGCCCTGCAGACCGCCAACGAAGAACTGGAGCGCCGGGTCGAGGAACGCACCCGCGAGCTCAAGGGCGCCCAGAGCGAACTGGTCGACGCCGCACGCCATGCGGGCATGGCCGAGATCGCCACCAACGTGCTGCACAACGTCGGCAACGTCCTCAACAGCGTGAACATCTCCTCCGACCTGATCTCGCGCAGGCTGCGCAGCAGCAAGGCCCAAGGCCTGGGCAAGGCGATGCAACTGATCAACGCCCACCCCGAGGATCTGGGCGAGTTCCTGACCCGGGACGAAAAGGGCAAGCTGCTGCCCGGCTACCTCAACCAGTTGGCGGAGGCCATCGCCCGGGAACAGCAGGAGATGGCCGACGAACTGACGCAGATGAGCAAGAGCGTCGATCACATCAAGGACATCGTCGCCACCCAGCAATCCTACGCCGGGGCCAACAGCCTGACCGAACCGCTGTACATCGACCGGTTGCTCGACGACGCCCTGCGCATGAACGCCGGCGCGCTGAACCGGCACCACGTCACGGTGGTCAAGGCCTATGCCGACGTGCCGCAGATCATGGGCGACAGACACCGCCTGCTGCTGATCCTGATCAACCTGATCAGCAACGCCAAGTACGCCATGGCCGACCTGAGCAACCGCCCGCGGCAGATCACCTTGGGGGTGGAGATCGTCGACGACAGCGTTGTGCAGATCAGCGTCAAGGACGACGGCGAAGGCATCGCACCGGAGAACATGACTCGGATCTTCGCCCACGGCTTCACCACCCGAAAGGACGGCCACGGCTTCGGCCTGCACAGCTGCGCCTTGGCGGCGATCGAAATGAACGGCCATCTCACCGCCCACAGCGACGGACCGGGCCAGGGTGCGCTGTTCACCTTACAGATCCCGTTGGTGCGGGTCACGGAGGACGCATGAGCGAACAGTCCAACCGGCGCATCCTGCTGATCGACGACACTCCGTCGATCCATGACGACTTTCGCAAGATCCTCACCCCGGCACGGGCCGGTTCGGCGCAGCTGGATGAAATGGAAGCGGCCCTGTTCGGCAGCGAGATCAAGGCTGCCCGGCCGGCCTTCGAGCTGGATTCGGCCTACGGCGGCCAGGAAGGCCTGGGCAGGCTCATGCAGGCCCTGCAGGAACATCGTCCCTACGCCGTGGCCTTCGTCGACATGCGCATGCCCGACGGCTGGGACGGGGCGAAGACCATCGAGCACCTGTGGCAGGAGGATCCGAAACTGCAGGTGGTGGTGTGCACCGCCTACTCCGACTACTCGTGGGACGAACTGCTGGACCGCCTCCAGGCCCATGACCGCCTGCTGATCCTGAAAAAGCCGTTCGACAACATCGAAGTGCAACAGATGGCCAACACCCTGCTGACCAAATGGGAGATGACCGAACGGGCATCGATCCAGATGCATCACCTGGAACACCTGGTGGACGAAGGCACCGCCCAGTTCCGCCAGGCCAGCGAGGCCCTGCAGCGGGAGATCGACGAGCGCCGGCAACTGGAGGGGCAGTTGGTGCAGTCGGAAAAACTGGCCTCGCTGGGGCAACTGGCGGCAGGGGTCGCCCACGAGATCAACAACCCGATCGGGTTCATTTCCTCCAACCTCGGCACTCTGGACGGCTACATCAAGCAGTTGCTGGAGATGCTCGACGCCTACGCCGCCGCCAGCCGGACGCTGGACACCGGCGCTGCGGCACAGCTTGAGCAACTGCGCGCACGGCTGGAGCTGGACTATCTGCTGGAGGACATTCCCCAGCTGATCGGCGAATCCAAGGAAGGCATCGGCCGGGTCGGCCGGATCGTCAAGGACCTGAAGGACTTTTCCCGGGTCGACACCAACCAGGAATGGCAGTGGGCCAACCTTCAGCAGGGCATCGAATCGACCCTGAACATCGTCGCCAACGAACTCAAGTACAAGGCCGACGTGGTCAAGGAGTACCAGCCGTTGCCGGACATCGAATGCCTGCCGTCGCAGATCAACCAGGTGATCATGAACCTGATCGTCAACGCGGCGCAGGCCATGGGCCCGGAACGCGGCACCATCACCTTGCGCACCGGGCAACGGGCGGACACGGCCTGGGTCGAGGTCGCCGACACCGGTTCCGGGATCGCGCCCGACACCCTGCAAAAGATCTTCGACCCGTTCTTCACCACCAAACCGGTGGGCCAGGGCACCGGGCTGGGGCTGTCCCTGTCCTATGGCATCGTGAAAAAACACGGCGGGGAGATCTCGGTGCGCAGCGAACTGGGCGCCGGCACCACCTTCCGCGTGGAGCTGCCGCTGCGCCAGAACCGGCCGGCTGCCTGAGGACAGACCGGCATTCCCACAAAACACATTCCGGACCGGACGAGCATGGCCAGCGCGACTTTCGTCGCAATGCCATGGCCGACCGAATCCCGTTCAATGGCCGCCCGATGCCCGACGGTTGCTCCACAAACGAAATCGCCCGTAAGCTGCCAATCGCCGTCGAAACCGTGCAAGCCCATAAAAAAGCCGTTCTTCAGGCGCACAACGCCTGAAAACCCTCGGCATGCAGCACCGCTCCGTGACCTGGAGATGTCTTTGCGGCGAGGGAGCTCGCTCCGTCACCGCAAGAACCTGCCTGCCGCAGACCGATACCGAGTCCGAACCCAAGGAAACCGTATGAGCCTGTCCCTCCTGAGCCGCTACGCCTTCTTTGCCGCCTGCGTGATCTTCACGCTCGCCAGCCTGCCGTTCCTCGACCATGACTGGCTGTGGCCCTTCACCGCCGTCACCGGCGTACTGAGCCTGCTGGGCCTGTTCGACCTGATGCAGAGCCCCCACGCGGTGCGCCGCAACTACCCGATCCTGGGCAACATCCGCTACCTGGTCGAAGGCATCCGCCCGGAGATCCGCCAGTACCTGCTGGAGTCCGACAGCGATGCCCTGCCCTTCTCCCGGGCCCAGCGCTCGCTGGTGTATTCCCGGGCCAAGAACGAGACCGCCGACAAGCCCTTCGGCACCCTGATCGACGTGTACCAGTCCGGCTTCGAGTTCATCGGCCATTCGATGCGCCCCGCGCCGCTGAGCGACCCGAACACGTTCCGCGTCACCGTCGGCGGCCCGCAGTGCACCCAGCCGTACTCGGCGTCAGTGTTCAACATCTCGGCCATGAGCTTCGGCTCCCTCAGCGCCAACGCCATCCGCGCCCTGAACCAGGGCGCCAAGCTGGGCAACTTCGCCCACGACACCGGCGAAGGCAGCATCAGCCCCTACCACCGCGAACACGGCGGCGACCTGACCTGGGAGCTGGGCAGCGGCTACTTCGGCTGCCGCACCGCCGACGGCCGCTTCGACCCGGAGCGCTTCGCCGCCCAGGCGCAGAACCCGCAGGTGCGGATGATCGAAATCAAGATGAGCCAAGGCGCCAAGCCCGGCCACGGCGGCATCCTGCCCAAGCACAAGGTGACCCGGGAGATCGCCGACACCCGCGGCATCTCCATGGGCGAGGACTGCATCTCGCCGTCGCGCCACAGCGCCTTCTCCACGCCGCTGGAGATGATGCAGTTCATCAAGCGGTTGCGTGAGCTGTCCGGCGGCAAACCAGTGGGCTTCAAGTTCTGCCTCGGCCATCCGTGGGAGTTCATGGGCATCGCCAAGGCCATGCTGGAGACCGGCATCCTGCCGGACTTCATCGTGGTGGACGGCAAGGAAGGCGGCACCGGCGCGGCCCCCGTGGAATTCACCGACCACATCGGCGTGCCGATGCGCGAAGGCCTGCTGTTCGTCCACAACACCCTGGTGGGCCTGAACTTGCGGGACAAGATCAAGCTCGGCGCCAGCGGCAAGATCGTCAGCGCCTTCGACATCGCCAGCGTGCTGGCCATCGGCGCCGACTGGGCCAACTCGGCGCGCGGCTTCATGTTCGCCATCGGCTGCATCCAGTCGCAGAGCTGCCACACCAACAAATGCCCGACCGGCGTCGCCACCCAGGACGCCCTGCGCCAACGCGCCCTGGTGGTGCCGGACAAGGCCCAGCGGGTCTACAACTTCCACCGCAACACGCTCAAGGCCCTGGCCGAAATGCTCGCCGCCGCCGGGCTGGAGCACCCTTCGCAACTGTCGGCCAAGCACCTGGTGCGGCGCATGTCGGCCACCGAGATCAAGCTGTTCTCGCAGTTGCATGTGTTCCTCAAGCCGGGGGAACTGCTCACCGGGGAGGTGAACGGTGAGTTCTACTCGCGGATGTGGCAGATGGCGCGGGCGGACAGCTTCGAGCCGCAGGACGCGGCCGTCGCCTGAACCCGGCGCCGGTCCGCCCGACGGGCCGGCGCATCAGCCATCGCTTGGGCGGAACAGCACGAACCGGAAGAAGCCGTAGCCCAGCAACAGGTTCAGCAGCGTGAACGCGACCGCCGTCACCAGCCCCGGCAGATCCCGCTCATCGGCGACCAGGCCGACGCCGTAACTGACCCCGCCCATCACGGCGATGAACAGCAGATAGGCCGTCAGCGACGTATTGAGCTCGAAGGTGTACAGCACGTTCATGTAGAACGAGAACGAGGCGGCCACGCCGTAGGCCGCCACGTTGCCCTGGGCTTGGGAAAGCTGGACCGCCGTGAGCAACACAAAGAACACCTGCCAATGAATCAGCGTGGCCACCGCGCCGATCGCCACCTGAGTGAGGATTCCCTTCCAGAACATGTTCATGCCGCCGCCTCTCCCGATGTCGGGCCAACGCTAGGGCATGCGCAACGCTCGGTCTACTGACAGAAATTACAGGTCGGCGCCCGCTCACCATTGCAGCGAACGGCCGTGGGGCGGCTCCTTCATGACGATGAAACCGTAGTCGCCGATCAGGTAGATCCGGTAGTACAGGCTGTCCACCAGCGGCGGATAGCCCATTTGGCCGACATGGGTGGCATTGCGCCGCTCGCGTTCGGCGATCACGTTGGTGATGCCCGCCGAGGGCAGGTTCTCGGCGAGCATGTAGAAGTCGACGTTGAGCAGGTAACGCAGCACCGGCAACGTGCGGAACGAACCGCCGGCGGCGGCCAGCCAGCGGTCGGACCAAGTCACCGACAGGTAGATCCGCTTGGCTTCGCGCAGCGCCGGGCGGGAGGCGATGTCCTGGCTGAGGCTGTGCAGGGCGCTGTCGGCGAAGGTCTTCTGCATCGTCAGCACCCGGCCGTAGGCGAACGACAGCGAGAGCGACGCCGACAGCGCAACCGCCAGCAGCAGCGGCAGCCGCCGGTGCAGCGGCGCCAGCCCCAGGTACGCCAGATAGGCCAGCAATGTCAGCAGCGCGCCGAACCCCATCAGGGTACGCGCGCCCTCGTTGAAGTCGCGGAACACCAGGGTCATGCCCGGCACCATCAGCACCGCCAGCGGCAACGTCAGCAGGCAAGCCGCACCCAACAGCGAGTCCTTCCAGGCAGGTTCCTGCCGCTGCGCCAGGCGCTGCCCCACACGGACCGCGCCGAGCAGCGCACACAGCGCCAACGCAACGGACACCCCGAGGTATCCGCCGTTGAACAGCAGCGCGACCTTCTCCGCCACCCGTCCGAGGTTGATGCCGACCTGCGACAGAGGGCTGGCGCCCCCGTTCAGCATTTCAGTGCGTGAGGCATCCGTGAACGGCAAGACCGTGACGCCGTAGATCAGCACCGCGAGCAGCAACTGCGCGAGCTTGCCGCCGATCAAGCATCCGATGTCTCGCCAGGGCAAGCGAGCCTGCACGGCGCGGATCAGCTCCACGGCGCACAGGCCGAGAAACACGTTGACGCTGATCTGGTACAGCCCGAACGCCAGCGCCAACAATGCCGCCGGCGCCAGCCAGCGCCGTATCCGGGAACCGCTGCGGTAGGTGATCGCCCAGATCACCGCCGCCAGGCTCAGCGCCGTGGCCGGCCCGTCGTACTGGTAGGACAGGTTCTGCAGCAGGAACGGGTTGTACCAGAGCGGCAACGGCACCAGGCAAGCGGCCAGGCAAGGTTGCGGGAAAAGGTGGAAGGTCAGCCGGGTCAGGGCCGCCGCCATCGCCAGCGTGGCCAGCAGCAACGGCAGCGGGAAGATGTTCGGCGCAGCGTCGCTGAACGTCAGGGCCTTGTACAGCCAGTCGACGAACAGCCGCCCTTGCCCGGCCCAGGCATTGCCGGCGGCCAGCGCCCGCCAGTTGTCGTCGATGTAGGGGTAGTCCGCGAGGATCAGCGGCAGGACATAGAGAAAGGCCGCGAACACAAAGAACCGCATGACCTGATGGCGGCTCAGCTCGCGGTCGACAAGATCGGTCATCCTCATAACCTGCGCCTCCCATCGCTGGCGGAATCGACAGCGATAGAGTTTGGAGCATGGCCCGGCACCGGAAGTCGCTGCGCACTCCCCTTTCAGACCGACGGTCGCACTGCTGCCCTCGCCAGCGCGTTGCCCAAACGCAAAAGCCCCGGCCTTGCGGGCCGGGGCTCAGGTGTTTCAGGCGTCAGGGCTTATGAAGCCGAACGCACCGCGCCCTGCTCCGCAGGGTTCGGCTGCAGCTTGAACACATAGAACAGCGCCGTCAGCAGCACCAGGAACGCAGGCCCCACGTACAGCGCCACCCGGGTGTCCGGGAAGTACGCCATCAGGCCCACCACCAGCACCAGGAACGCCAGGGCGAACCAGGAGCTGACCGGGTACAGCCACATCTTGTACTTGAGGGCGCCCCGTTCGGCGGCGCTCAGGCCTTTGCGGAACCTGAGCTGGGCCAGCAGGATCATCACCCAGGTCCAGATCGCGCCGAAGGTGGCGATGGAGGTCACCCAGACGAAGACTTTCTCCGGCACCAGGTAGTTGAGCAGCACGCCCAGCAGCAAGGCGAAGATCGACAGCAGCAAGGCGCGGCGCGGCACGCCGTTGCCGGAGGTCTTGGCGAAGCCGGCCGGGGCCTGGCCGTTCTGCGCCAGGCTGTAGAGCATGCGCCCGGTGCTGAAGATGCCGCCGTTGCACGACGACAGCGCCGCAGTGATGACCACGAAGTTGATGATGCCGGCGGCGGTCTTGATGCCCAGCCGCTCGAAGGTCATCACGAAGGGGCTGCCCTGGGTGCCGATCTCGTTCCACGGGTAGATCGACAGGATCACGAACAGCGCGCCGACGTAGAACAGCAGGATCCGCCAGAACACCGAGCCGATGGCGTCGGGAATGGTCTTCTGCGGGTTCTTCGCTTCGCCTGCGGTCAGGCCGATCATCTCCACGCCCAGGTAGGCGAACATCACCATCTGCAGGGACATCAGCACGCCCTGCACGCCGTTGGGCATGAACCCGCCGTGGCTCCACAGGTTGGAGATGCCCAAGGCCACGCCGTCGTTGCCGAAGCCGAAGGCGATGATGCCGATGCCGCCCAGCACCATGGCGATGATGGTGACGATCTTGATCAGGGCGAACCAGAACTCGAACTCACCGAAGGCCTTCACCGCGATCAGGTTGACCCCGCCCATGCTGACCAGCGCCGCCAGGGCCCAGATCCAGCGCGGCACGTCGGGGAACCAGATGCCCATGTACACCGCCACGGCGGTGATTTCCGCGACGCAAGTCACCAGCCACAGGAACCAGTAGTTCCAGCCGGTGAGAAAGCCCGCCAGCGGGCCGAGGTAATCCTGGGCGTAGCGGCTGAACGAGCCGGCCACCGGGTTGTGCACGGCCATTTCGCCGAGGGCGCGCATGATCACCAGGATCGCCAGGCCGCCGATGATGTAGGACAGCATGATGGCGGGGCCGGCCATCTCGATGGCCTTGGCCGAACCGAGAAACAGGCCGACGCCGATGCAGGCGCCGAGCGCCATCAGGCGAATGTGCCGTTCGCCGAGCTCGCGCTTGAGCGGGCCGCCTTGGGCGGTCTCGCCGTGGGGTGAGTGGTTGCCGACTGGCATGGGAGACATCCTCGTCTTGTTATTGGATAGGGCCACCGAGCGGCGAAGCCTTGGCCGATGGGCCGGGGCTTGCCGGTGCCGCGTCTGCCTCGTGGGCAAAGGCGTCCCCCAGGCATCGCCTGCGGGATCGGCGGGGCATGCAGTATAAAAAGCCCGCCACAGAGAGTTTCGCTTTAAAAACCACAGAAAACAGCCACACAACCTGCAGAACCGTCTTTCGACAGAACAGACTACCTGTTGTTTTGCAAAAAATGTCGTGAACGGGACGCCGCGGAGTATCGCACGCCCGGCGCGGGGCGGTCATGCGCACGGCAGAGAAACAATCGCCAACGCCCCATCGCGCGCACAGGCATCCTGATGCGCACAAAGGTAGTAGCCACCTACTTTTTAAATATCAGATTTAAATGTTTCCTCTTTATCCGACGCGTCGACCCCACCAACTTTTGAATTATTTTTCTTGAACACTGGCGTTAGCCTGAAGCCCCTATCCTAATTACGGGCACACGCCATGAGCGAAACAAATAGTTATTCAGGGAAACATCACGAATTGATAAAGTCGCGCATCCCTCCGGTCTTCGCCAATATGGCATTGCACCGCAGCGAAGCACTACGCAACATCCGGCCGCAACGTGCCGCCTGGATGAATCCGGAAGACGCCAGCCTCAAGCGAAACCTGGCCTACAGCAACCGCCAGGCGTGGGAGACGCAAAACGCTGTCGACACATTATTCTCCTCACTCAGGGATGTGAGGACATTCGCCGAACCCTTGCTGAAGGACAAACTTCTTCAGCAGTACAAGCTTGATGTCGACGTGAGAAACATCCACATAAGACTCTATAAAAAAGTTGAACTTGGTGGATTCAAACCCACGACCATTTCATTACTTGACGCTGCCCTGCACAACTTTCCGCAAAATGAAACATTCGACGCCGCGTCCGATTTCCTGATCTCGACCGATCCGAACAAGGGGCTCTACGACATTTATCCCATCAAGCAATTGATCAGCATCGACCAGTTCAAGCGGTTGTGCCGGGACCTGGACATCGGCGCACGCTACAAGGAGCGTCTGGAGGCGCTGCTGCTCACCACTAACCGCGTCGCCCGCACCTATCTGGAAACCAGCGTCCAGAACAACATGAGGACCGCGTTGAAGGCCGCCGCACGAATGGCCCTGGCGAGCGGAGACATCACGCCTGAAGCCTTCACCCTGATCAATGCGCTGCATTCCGGGCAGACAAACCTGGCGCTCAAAGGCCAGGCGATGCAGCTCTTCGAACTGGGCTTGCTGGAGGCAAGGCTTACCGGCATCCTGCTCATCGCTCCCACGCCCGGCGAGCCGCTGATCTCGGATACGGTCATTGCCTACGTTCCCCACGACCCTCGGCATCCGCTCAAGCAATACCGCAACGCAAACGTCTTCAGGGACGAACTGTTCTGGCAATTGCGGGAGAACCAGACGCTTGCCTCCAGCGGCCAGAGCTACCTTCAGTTCTTCAGTCAGTTCGTCGACCATGGGCAGCGCGGCCAATTCTTTGCCAGGCTGGCGCAGCACCTGGCGCCCGTTACCTTTCACGGTTGGGCTGCGGGCGACCCGCGTCCGGCCTGGCGCGAAAATCCGCCGGATCTGAGGGCGCTGCGTTTCGAGCTGTTTCCCGTCACCCAACCCCTCTGGAGATATCTCTACCGGCGCTTGGCCAACAAGGTTCTCAACGATGCGCGCACGCTCGCCGTCCCGACCGCCGACGTCGACCGTCTGCAACGTCAGGCATGGTGGGACAGAATCGAGAAAATCGCCCTGGAGATCCTCAACGTCGCCGTGATGGTCGTCGCTCCCTTCGTGCCGGGCCTGGGCGAGTTGATGCTGGCCTACACCGCCTATCAACTGGCCAATGAAACCCTCGAGGGCGTGGTCGACCTGGCCGAAGGTGTCTGGCGCGAGGGCACGGAGCACATTGTCGGTGTGGTCAGCGACATCGTTCAGCTGGGCGCGATGGGGGCCGGCATCCCGATCGCCCGGGAGTTCAAGCTCAAACTGTCACCGACAATCGAATCCATGCATGCGGTGACCTTGCCCAACGGGGAGACACGCCTGTGGTACCCGGACATCGCGCCCTACGAACACAGTCTGGCGTTGCCCGACACCCTGACGCCCGACGCCCAAGGCCTGTACCGGCATGAGGGGGACAATGTACTGCGCCTCGTAAACCGTCACCTGAAAGTGCACAAGGATCCGGCCAGCGGGCAGTACCGCATCCGCCACCCCAATCGCGCCGACGCCTACGAGCCCAGGCTGGAGCACAACGGCCGTGGCGCCTGGCGGTACGAAAGCGAAAACCCCTACGAGTGGGACAGCGCCACGCTCATGCGCCGGCTCGGCCACAGCACCGACGGGCTCAGTGCCGAGCAGCTGGAACACGTACGCCGGATCAGTGCCACGGATGTCGAGACGCTGCAACGCATGCACGCCGATAACGCTCCGCCCCCGCTCCTCCTGGACGATACCCTCAAGCGTTTCAAGGCGTTCGAGGATGTCGGTCTGGCGAAACGGCGGATTCGCACAGGCGCGGCGCTTGACCCGAGAGATACGTGGTTCCCCCAGATAGTCACCGAATTACCGGGATGGCCGCCCGAATGCGCCTTGAAAGTGTTTCACGGATCCGACTTCAACGGTGGCCACTACCGCTACGGCAATCCCAAGGCCAGTCCGCACTCCACCTTGTCCGTCAGCCAGACGCAGGTGCTGAACGGCGATCTGCCGGTGGCCGTGGTCGGGTTCCTCGATGACTCGCAGATGAAACGCCTGCTCGGACCGGACGTGCCGGTGAGCGAACGATTGCCGGCGCTGCGCAATCGTTTGGCGGACATGCTGGATTCGCGCGCCGAGTCGATTGCGGACCACACCTACGGCAGTCGCGAGCAAAGCCAGGACCCGCACGCTCGCCGCCTGCAGGGGCTGCACCCTGAACTGTCTGCAGCCATCGCCGAGCGGCTGATCGGGGAAGCACCGCCCGCTGCCCTGGAGGCGCTGGCCAGTCGACGCCGCCTGCCACACGACTTCAAGGTCAAGGCCCGTGAATGCGCGTTCGAGATCCGCCTCGCCCGAGCGTATGAAGGGTTCTACAAGAGTCGTCCGCTGACCGCCGACACCGAGCGCCTGGCCCTGGAGACGGTGATGGATCGCAAGGCGCTCAAGGATGTGCGTATCGAGATCCGTGACGACAATCTCGACAACACCTTGCGCAGCAGCGTCGGCCCCCAAGACGCCTCCCACCGCCGTGTGCTGCTGCGCCGCCAGCGGGGCGACTACGCTGTCCTCGATGGTGGCCGCAACCCGCTGTTCGACGCCCAGACCGTATACGAAGCGATCCTGCAGGCCTTGCCCGAAAAATCGGGATTCAATCTGAAGCCGGGGGACGGCCCGATCCTTCGCCAGTGGCTGACGGACAAGAATCTCTCGCCCGAGGTGCGCCGAAAGGCGATGCTGACGGCGCCTTTGCGCCCGGTGGCCGCCGAAGAAACCCACTGGATGCTGCGCGCCACCTGGAACTGGATCGTCTCCTTCTTCCACCGTCCCGGCCGAACATTCACGGTGCTGGAGAAACGCGTGCAACGCCTGTATCCGCGGCTGAGAGAGACAGAGCGCGATACGTTCATACGGTCCCTGCCCGTCGGCACCGACCCCATCGAAGTAGTGGAAAAACTGGAGATCCAGTTGCGCGAGATTGATACGGCGCTGGATAACTGGGGCGTACGGATGTCCAGCCCCCTGCCTGACGAGCCGTCGATCCCGCCCCGCAACGCCCACCACATCATCCAAAGGATGAAAGCCTGTTTCAGGCGTGAGTCCAACGTGTTCGGTGTACGCAACATCCGCTTCGACGACGGATACATCCTGGATCTGTCGAAGGAACTGCTTGGCTTTGAGCTGGAATCCTGGTGGAAAAAATTGCTTGAGATGGACATCAAGACATACCTGGATCAGATCACTGTGATGAACCTGGACAACATGAGATTCTCCGCGCGCGCCACGGGGATGCTGAAGGACTTCCCCCGACTGCGCCGGCTCAGCGCCCGCAACTGTGACCTGACCGAGGTGCCTGAAGCGGTCTACTCGATGAAGGGGTTGGAAACCCTGCGCCTGAACGATAACCGGATTGTCCTGACGGACGCCTCCGTGGAGGGCCTCAGACAGCTGACCGCACTGCAGACCCTGCAACTGGACAGTAACCCGTTGACCCTACCGCCCGATGTCTGCGACATGCCCGATCTCAGGGTGCTGTCACTGCGCAGGACCAACCTCACGGACTGGCCGGTCGGGTTGTTGAGCAGACCCCGCCCTCGTGGCCTTAATGTCGATTTGACCGGCAGTCCGATCCAGACCGTACCGAAGGTACTGAACGTCACGCGTGACTCACCCGAAGCGTGGATCTTGGCCCGCACACGGATCTCCCAGTGGAAACTGCCGGAAGATGAACGTAAACGGCTGTTCGACTACCGCGAAAAAGTAGGCAGACCTAAAGAAGTCAACGTTGAGCAGCCCACCGAAAACGACATTGAAAAGTGGCCGCTGGAGACCGACTCGCTGCTGTTCAAACCCGATCCGGGGCTGGGTGAGCAGCGCAAGGAAGCTTGGCAAAGCCTGAAGGCCGAAGAGAAAAGCAAAGGCTTTTTCAAGGTCATCAACCGGCTGACCCGATCCGCCGACTACACCGCCGCAGATGAAGAGCTACGCAAGCAGCTCGCGCGCCGGGTCTGGAATGTGATCGAGGCAATGGATCTGAATACGCAGTTGCGTGAGGACGTATTCGCAACGATAGAGAACCCGGAAACCTGCGTCGACGCCGTCACCGAGGAGTTCAACAAGATAGGGGTACTGGTGCTCGCGTCACAGGCGTATGACTACTCGACGTCCCATGAGGAACTGGAACGCCGTCTCCTGGCCTTGGCCAAGGGGGCCGCACGTCTGGAAAGCGTGAACACCATCGCCCGGGAAGAAGTCCGCAAACGCCCAAGCCGAGCGGAAGAGGTTGAAATCTATCTCGCCTACCAGATCGGTCTTAGCGCACGTCTGGGATTGCCCTGGCAATCCGAGCGCATGCTGTACCGGCAAATCGGTGGGGTCAGCCACGACATGCTCGACGCGGCTTACAGGACCGTCCTTTCGCTGGAGGCGGGCGACGGCCTGGTCAACGGGATGCTCGAACTCGAATTCTGGGAAAATTTTCTCAAGGCACAATACGGTGACACTCTTGATCAAGACGTCGCCCAATACACCCGAAAACTGGCAGAGCTTGATGATCAGTACGAACGCAAAGAACTGACGGAGAACGAGTACGAGGCAAAATCCAAGGACATCAGGTACGAGAAACAGCAATCACGTCGCAACAAGACGAAAGCGCTGCTCGAAAAGCACAACCTGCTCGGAAACGACAGCGCGCCCACACGCTGATCCCCGACGCCGCTGCTTCCGGTCACCCCCGACCGGTCGGCAGCGGCCACCGCTCGTTCCATCACAAAATTTTCACCTGTTCCAACCACCGTCTAAGCTTCAGACAAGTCCGATCAATCTGCGTGAATGGATCAATCGACTATGGGCGCTTTGCTGCAGACCGATTCGAGTGAAAACGTGATTCCGACTGACCGTGTGGATCAAGCGCCTGTCCCTGAAAAACCGCCCCGCAGCCGTACCCGGCATGGCTGGAAGGCGTTCTGGCTGCTGGTGCTGATCATTGCCGTGGTGGTGGGCCTGGCGGCGACCAAGGAAATCCGCACCTCGCGCTTTCAGTCCCGCGAGGTCAGCCAGTACGCGCAATCCTTGACCTATACGCTGGAACAGGGCCCCAGCGAGGCGATCCGCTATCCCGGCAACGGGCCGTTCGACCTGCGCCTGGGCTACAGCGCCCTCGACGAATTTCTGCCGCGCCTGCTCAAGCGTTCCTACGTGATCACCGAGCAGACCCGTTTTTCACCGGCCCTGCTCGGCTACACCGACAAGGGCCTGTTCGTGCCCTATTCCGAAAAGATCCAGGCGGGGCTGTCGATCACCGACTGCCGCGCCGCACCGCTGTACCAGTACAACTATCCACAACAGTTGTACGCCAGCTTCGACTCGATTCCACCGGTGGTGGTCAACAGCCTGCTGTTCATCGAGAACCGCTTCCTGCTCGACCCCAAACAACCGCTGGCCAACCCGGCGGTGGATTGGCCGCGCTTCGGCATGGCCGCGTGGTCGCAGGTGGCCAAGATGCTCCACCTGCCCGGCCAGTCCGCCGGCGGCAGCACACTGGCCACGCAACTGGAGAAATACCGCCATTCGCCGGACGGCCTGACGGTGTCGGGCGCCGAGAAGATCCGCCAGATGATCTCCGCCAGCGTGCGGGCCTATCAGGCAGGGCCTGAAACCCTGGCGGCGCGGCAGAACATCGTGCGCGACTACCTCAACAGCGTGCCCCTGTCGGCGGTGCCCGGCCACGGCGAAGTGCACGGCATGGCCGAGGGGTTGCGGGTGTGGTACGGCAGCGACTTCGCCGAGGCCAACGAACAGCTCAACAGCCCCGCCGCCGACGCCAAGACCATGGCCGCCAAAGGTCTGGCCCTGCGCGAGATGCTCTCGCTGATGATCGCCCAGCGCCGTCCGTCCCATTACCTGACCAAGGGCCGCGAAGAACTCGCCGACCTCACCGACAGCCACCTGCGCCTGCTGCGCCAGAACGGCGTGATCGACGCCCCGCTGGCCGAAGCCGCGCTGGCCAGCAAGGTGAGCTACCGCGACTGGCAGACCCAGCCGACCATCCAGCCGATCGAGACCAACAAAGGCATCAGCGTCGCCCGCAGCCGTCTGGCCACGATGCTCAACCGGCCGCTGTACGATCTCGACCGCCTCGACCTGTCGGCCACCAGCACCCTGCAGGGCGATCTGCAGACCCAGGCCACCGAGTACCTGAAGAAACTCGCCGACCCCGAGTTCGCCAAACAGATCGGCCTGATCGGCGAGCGCCTGCTCACGCCCACCAGCACCACCCAGGTGCGCTACAGCTTCACCCTGTTCGAGCTGACCCCGGACGGCTCGCGCGTGCGGGTGCAGACCGACAGCACCGACCAGCCTTTCGACATCAACGAAGGCAGCAAACTGGAACTGGGCTCCACGGCCAAGATGCGCGTGCTGACCACCTACCTGCAGATCATCGCCGAGCTGCACGACAAGTACGCCGGCCTGAGCGTGCCGGAGCTGAAGAAGGTCGACGTGCCCGACCAGGACCGCCTGAGCCGCTGGGCGGTCGATTACCTGATCGAGAACAAGGACCGCGACCTCTCGAAAATGCTCGGTGCCGCCCTCGACCGCAAGTACTCGGCCAGCCCCGGCGAGGCGTTCTTCACCGGCGGCGGCCTGCACGTGTTCCACAACTTCCGCAAGGAAGACAACGGCCGCATGCCGACCCTGCGCGATGCCCTGCGCGAATCCATCAACCTGCCGTTCATCCGCCTGATGCGCGACCTGGTGCGCTACACCACCTATTCCGGCCCCAACAACAGCGCCGAGCTGCTCAAGGACGACCGCGACCCCCGGCGCCAGGAATACCTGGCCTCCTTTGCCGACCGCGAAGGCACCTCGTTCCTGCTCAAGTTCTGGAAGAAATACCGCAACAAGGACACCCAGGCGCGCCTCGACACCTTCCTCGACAGCATGCGCCCGACCCCGATCCGCATGGCCGCCGTGCACCGCTACCTGCTGCCCAACGCCAGCCAGGAAGACTTCAACACCTTCGTGCGCTCGCACCTCAAGGGCGCCAAGCTCACCGAGAAACTCACCGACGAACGCCTGGAACGGCTCTACCTGGCCTACGGGCCCGGCACCTACGACCTGCCGGACCAGGGCTTCATCGCCAAGGTGCACCCGCTGGACCTGTGGATGATGGGCTACCTGCTCAACCACCCGGACGCCGACTTCAAGCAGATCGTCAAGGCCAGCCAGTTCGAGCGCCAGGAGGTCTACAGCTGGCTGTTCAAGAGCAAGCACAAGGGGGCCCGCGACAGCCGCATCCGCACCATGCTGGAGATCGAGGCGTTCCTGGAGATCCACCAGCGCTGGCAGAAGGTCGGCTACCCGTTCGACCACCTGGTGCCGTCCCTGGCCACCGCCATCGGCAGCTCCGGCGACCGTCCGGCGGCGCTGGCCGAACTGATCGGCACCATCCTCAACGACGGCGTGCGCATGCCGACCCTGCGCATCGACAGCCTGCACTTCGCCGCCGACACGCCTTACGAAACACGGCTGGTGAGTGACCCGCACGTGGGCAAACGGGTCATGCCGTCCGAGGTTGCCACCGCCATGCGCGAAGCGCTTTCCCAAGTGGTGGATTCAGGCACCGCCAAACGGGTCTCCGGCAGTTTCAAACTGGCCGACGGCAGCCCGCTGACCATGGGCGGCAAGACCGGCACCGGCGACAACCGTATCGAGGCCATCGGCTCCGGCGGGCGCATCCTCAGTTCCAAGTCGCTCAACCGCACTGCCACGTTCGTGTTCTATATAGGCAGCAACCATTTCGGCACCCTGACCGCGTTCGTGCCTGGGCGCTCGGCAGAGAGCTTCACCTTCACCTCGGCCCTCCCGGTGCAGGTACTCAAGGGCATGGCGCCGATCCTCACGCCATACCTGCAACCGGGTACCCACACCCAATGTCAGCCGCCCGCAACACCGACCGTGGCCGTGACGGGAGACCGCTAGACCTCCGAGTCCCAGATCACCGTGACGTTGCCGACGTAGCGGTTGGCCTGACCGGGTTGCAGCATGTCCTCGACGTAGCTGCGCGGCACTTCGAAATGCAGGGTGCCCATGGTGCGATCCAGGAACCGCCCCGGCTGGAAGACCGGAGCATCGGGGTTTGCCGACAGCGGCTGGCGGCGCACCGGCCGGCCGTCGCTGTCCGTGATGCTGTCGGGCAGGCTGACGCTCAGGAACACTTGGGCGGGCGCACCGCCGCCGTTCTGGCTGCGCAGTCCGCACGACTGCAGCCCGCCGTGCTGGCATTCGAAAAACATCTTGAACCGCGACGAGGAGGTGATGGTGAAGGCCTGGTCGCGGAACAGCCGCTCCGGCTTGCGACCCTGGAGCAACCAAGCGCTCCAGCCGCCCTGCGGCACCAGCGCGACCTTGTTGCCGCCCGGTGGAATATCGACCTTCAGAACATGCTGCACATCCAGCACGAAGCGAAAGGTGACCTGCGAGCTGTCGGGCAGCAGGTTGTCGCCGGTGTCGAAATCCATGCCGGGCCCCACGCCGTAGGTCAGTTCACCTGTGTAGAGGCCCGCCGACATTTTCAACGGGTCGGGCATTTGCAACTCATAAGCCACGTCGAGGTAGCTGTAGGTCATCCACGGGATCGTGAAGGCTGTCTGTTTGGCGCAAGTGCCGATGACAGGCGTGAACCAGAAGAAACGGTAATTGTCGTCGCCAGCGACCGCCGCGGCTGCGGGCAGGCACGGTGGAGGCGCCGAGCCCCAACTGCGACCTCCCCACAAGGTATCGTGGGCCCGGTTGGGAATCCCCCCATGATCGCCGGTCAAGTTGGCGGCTGTGTCGCTCAGCACATATTCAGAGCCGAGTCCGCCGATGCGCATGCCCACGGTGGCCGTCTCGCCAGTGAACACATGCCTGACTTCCAGGCTGCGCCACTGTGCCGGGAAATTAAACATGGCGCCGTCGCGCAAGGTGTGGCCCGGCTCCATCGCCTGCACCGAACTGAAACGCACAGGAATCCGCACCCCTGACATCGGCTTGCAATCGTTGGCAACGATGGCGCAGTAACCGCTCTGCGGTGTCTGGTTGACGAACCTGTTGGTCTGCGGATCAGCCGGATCGGGAATGTACACGGCACGGATTTCCTGAGTCAGCCCGTAAGCCGCCGTCGACAGCAGCCAGCCGCACAGGCCGGCCTGCCATCTCGCCTTGTTCAATGGTGAAGTCATGATTCAGCTCCCTGCTGAGTAAACGGTTCCCTGCCCATTGGCGGTCCCCCCCGAGGTTCACACCTCCGAATCCAGAATAATGGTGACGCTGCCCTGATGCGTTCCGCCGGTGTAAAGCAATTGGTCGATAGCCATGGCATCCTTGATGAAAAAACGCAGGACACCTTGTCGCCGGTCGATGTAGCGGGCAGGTTCGAAGGGCCCCAACCAAGTGTTATGCATCAATGTGCCCGACCACCCGTCGGTGTTGCCTGGGCCGACGATGCCTCCCGGAACCGTCAAGCCCACCTGAAACTCGGTAGCGCCCCCTTGGCCGTTGCCCATGCTGCAGGGGCCACCGCTGGACCAGTGGCAGACCAGCATCACCTTGAAGGGTGACGAGGCAGACAGGAAAAACTTCTGCTCGCGGAAAACCTCCACCGGTTTTTTGCCCGACTCCAGCCAGCGCTGCCACCCTCCCGCCGGCTCCATCACGATCTTGTTGCCGCCCGGCGGCAGCTCGACCTTGAGGGTGTGCTGCACGTCCAGCACGAAGTCGAGGGTCAGCGTGGTGTCGACCGGATGCATCGTCGAACCCATCTGGAAATCGCCCGCAGGCCCCAGGGTGTAGGTCAGGGAGCCGGTGTACTGCCCCGACGACATGCCCAGAGGATTGGGCGTACGCAGTTCATAAGCGAAATCGAGGTTATCGAACGCCATCGCCGGAATCCGGTAGGCGGCCACCTTCGTGCAGGCGCTTTCGACAGGGACTTTCCAGAAGAACCGGTAGGTCTCGGGCGAATAGTACGCGACACCGCTGTAGGTGCACGGCGAGGGAGCGTAGACCCAACTGCTGGACCAGAGTTTCTCGTGCCCCTCAAGCGGATCGGTCACACCCACCAGGCTGGCGGCCGACTGGTACAGCCTGTAGGTCGAGCCAATGCCGATGATGCGCACCTCCACAGTTTCGCTGTCGCCCGTGATGGCGTTGGTCACCGTCAACCGCCGCCAATTGGCCGGTGCCTGTATCCCGACGCCCTCACCCGGCACGATCGCGCGCCCGACATGGAAGCGGGTGGGTATCTCAATGCTGAACATACCGTTGTTCGCACATTCGACCGGGTTAATCACACAGTAGCCACTGTTCGGCGTCTGGTTGACGAACAGGTTTTTACTCGGCTGTGACGGATCAGGCCGAAACAGCGCCCGGATCTCCAGATTGAGCGCCTGGGCCGGCGACAGGAACAGCACCGCCAGCAGTCCCAGCCAGCAACTCGATCGTTTCATGGGTCAGCCTGCCTCCTGCTCGGTAGCAGTCATATCGGCCGGGGTCTGCGGCGCATGGATCATGGGGGGCAACCCGCAAGCCACCTCCGGTGGCGGTCCGTCGCATGGACCGGCTTGCCGGTTCGCCTTGTTCAAGGGTGAAGTCATGGTTCAGCTCCTGGTGAGCAAATGGTTTCGTGCGTCCCGGTGGTCAACCCGCCGGCGCCGCTATGTTGAAAATGATGTTGACGCTGCCGTGGTAGTCGCCCGGCTTGTAGCCGTCGGCATTCATCCTGGGGACGATTTCAAGCAGCACGCGCTTGCCCGCCACCGCTTCCTCGCGGGACACCACTTGGCGGGGAACCGGGTTGTTGCTCAACTCCGTACCGTTGAAGGTGACGTGCAGGCTGATGTCATCCCGGGCGTCCTGTCCGCCGGACAAGACGGGAAAACTCTCCAGCCGCGCTTCGATGGCGCTGCTGTCGGTCTTGACATCGAACTGTTTGCGCAAGCCGCCCAGCGTCGATGTGGCCGGACGCCATGGCAGGTGCTGCGCAAGGTGGATCCAGTCCGACTCGCTGGGGATCACGTAGAACTCCAGGGCCGGAATGTCGATGGACACTTCGAAGAGGCGTTTCTCCTGCGCCGCGAATGCCGCGCAGGCCAGCAATGCCGAAACGCCTACGGACACGGCAACGGTCACTTGCTTGATCATGTCAATTCCCTCGCATCGATACGCACGCCGTCTCCCCGACGGCACCCACGGCCGGTCGGCCCTGCTCAGCCTGCCGGTGCATTGGCGTTGAACAGCAGCAGCACATTGCCGCTGTACTCGCCAGACTTGTAGCCGCCGGCCGGCATGATCGGGTCGATCTCCAACGGCACCCGCTTGCCCGCCGCCGCTTCGTCCTTGGTCAGCACCTGGCGAAAGCCCGGATCGGCGCTCAGCTCGACGCTGTTGAAGCGCACGCGCAGGCCGATCTCCTCGCCCGCCCTGCCCGTCGACAGGTACGGCACGCTTTCCAGGCGCGCCTCGATCGCGCTGGTGTCGTGCCGGACATCAAAGTTCTTGCTCAAGCCACCCAGCGTCGAGTCCGGGTAGTTCCATTGCAGGATCTGCTGGCGATGGATCCAGTCGGGCTCCGCCGGCAGGATGTAGAACCCACGGGTAGGGACGGTCACCGACACGTCGATGTCGAGCGTTTCCCGAGCCGCCCAAGCGTGGGTGGCGAACGCTCCGGCGATAGCCGCCAGGAGGGCGAAAGCGCAGGGTTTGTTCATGTTGCTCCCTGTTGCGTCATGCGCCGAGGTCATCGGCTGACAACCTTCATGTCTTGCCGGCGCTCGCCCTCGACCAGTTTGAAGCGGTACTCGCGCCCCTTTTCCTTGTCGAAGCCGAAAGTACGCCCGGCCATCACATGGTGTTTGACGGTGGCGCCGCAATCGGCCTCGTCGCTCAGCGAGCAGCTCTTGAACTCATCGACCACCACTACCGTGTTGCCGTTGTTGCGCACTTCATAGCGGGTGTCCGTATCGTTGAGCACCGTGTCATACCGTGTGCTGGCCGGTCGCACGAAAAACACCGTACCGAACCCGGTCATCACGTTGACGCCCGCCGACAGGCTCTTCTTGTAGTCTTCGCGCTCCTCGCTGGAGACCACGAAATCATCTTCCTTCTCCGGCACCACCGGCACGAAGCGCACCCGGAAATAGCGCTCACGGTCACGCTCGCCCATGTACAGCAAACGGGTGCCCTGCATGCCCTCCGCCGGGATGATCAGCCGCGCCGGGCTGGCCATCAGCCCGTTGCGCAGGCTGCCGCCGGAGGCGGCCTCGACCGGGATTTCCCTGGGCGTGCCGTCGCTGTCGTAGACGATCTCCAGCACATTGACCTTGACGAACGCGGTGCTGTCGCCACTGTTGAACACACGCTTGAGGTAGGTGCTCTGGGCGCCGTCCAGATAGTCGTACACCGTGCCGACATTGATCTGCGGGCCGGCGCTTGCCGTTGCGCAGAATCCGCCGAACACCCACAGCAAACACAGACGTTTCATCGTCTTCGATCCTTTGAGAATGAGAGGGAAGAACCCGGATTCACACTTCCGAATCCAGAATGATGGTGACGCCGCCCTGGAACGTGCCGCCGTAACCGATCAGTGCCGGAATGGCCTGGGGAACGACGAAAAAACGCAGGGCTGCAGGCTTCCGGTCGATGTAGCGGGCAGGCTCGAAGGGGCCTGTCCATTGATTGTGCGCCAGCGGACCGCTCCACCGGTCGCCGCCGCCCGGGCCGCCAATGCCTGCCGGCAGCGTGAGCGAGACCTGAAAACTGGAATAGGCGCCGTCGCGGTTCGAGAACAGGCACGGCCCCTGGAAAACAGGCTGGATGTCGCAGACCAGCATGACCTTGAACCGCGACGAGGCGGACAGGAAAAACGCTTGGTCGCGGTAGATCTCGGTCGGACGCTGCCCGGACTCCAGCCAGCGCTGCCATCCTCCCACCGGCTCCATCACGACCTTGTTGCCGCCCGGCGGCAATTCGGCCTTGAGGGTGTGCTGCACGTCCAGCACGAAGTCCAGGGCCAACGTATCGTCGTCCGGAACCAGCGCCCCCATTTCGAAACCGTCGCCTGCGGCTGAAGGCCCCATTCTGTAGGCCAGCGAACCGGTGTATTCGCCGGACGACATGCCAAGCGGGTTCGGCGTGCGCAGTTCGTAGGCGATATCGAGCATACTGAAATACATGTGCGGGATCGGGTAAGCCGGCTGCTTGATGCACGCCTCCTGAACCGGAGTCCGCCAAAAAAACCGATAGGTGGTGGGCGTATAGGCGCCCACGCCAGTGACAACGCACGGCGCCGGCGCATTGACCCAGGTGCCGCTCCACAGTTTCCAGTGCCCCAGAATCGGCGTGCCGCTTTCCCCCACCAGACTCTCGGCCGACTCGCTCAGGACATACGTCGATCCGACACCGCTGATGCGTATCTCAACGGTTTCGGTTTGCCCCGTGTCCCGATGGGTGACCGTCAAACGCCGCCAGTCGGCGGGCACCTTCACCCCCACGGTTTCACCGACAGGAAGCGGCCGGGCGGAATCGAAACGAACCGGCATCTGAATACTGAATATGCCGTCACGCTTGCAAATGTCCGGGTAGGTGGCGCAGTACCCGCTGTTCGGCGTCTGGTTGACGAACTCATTCTTGTTCGGCTGCGACGAGTCGGGCTGAAACCTTGCCCTGATTTCGTGGTTGGCCGCCTGCGCCGACGACGTCCACAGCACCGCCATCAGGCACAGCCTCTCCCTCAATCGTCTCATGGGTCAGCCCGCTTTCTGCTCGGTGGAGGAAAGATCGGCCAGGGTGTCCGGCGTGCAGCGCAGATCCCCGATCATCAGCACGTTGTTCTCGCTGCGATGATCCTTCTCGTTCAGCCGGAACTGGCACAGCAAATTGTTCTCCCGCCGCACCTCAAGGGTCGGCGACCCGGCGTTCATCTCCATCGAGAAAAACCCGTCGACTTCCGTGACGCCGCGGCTGGCGTGGTTGATCACGTGATGGCCCTTGAGCGGCCGGCCTTGCCCGTCCACCAAGCGACCGAGCACGGTCAGGGTCTTCATCACCCGGACCTGGCGGTAATCCACACCCCCCTTGTTCAAGTGGTAACGGGTGCGCGCCGGGGCGATGGTGGCGGCCGGCACGTGGTTGCCCTCGAAATCGAAGCTCACGGAACTGTTGCGGTACGCGGTCAACGGGATGAAATTGCGCCCCGGCTTCAGCGCCGCGCCGCCTCCGCTGAGGTCATCGGCGCGCAGGACGATGCCTTCGATGTCCGATTCCACATCGACGATCATCCCGGCCCCGCGCATTTCGTATTCACTGGTCATCATCAGTGTCTGTCCGCCCACCACCAGCGTGCTGTCGAGGTTGAGGCCGCCGGTGAAGTTGTCGTTGTACGAGGAGCGCTGGATGAAACCGTCGCCGTTGACGGTGTCGGTGCGAAAATTGGCCAGGCTCGTCAGGCCCAGGCCATAGGTGTCGCTCAGCGCCGTCACCGAAACGTTCTGCAGGACGTGATCCTTGAAGTCTTTGCGCCAGCCGAACGAAGCGTTGTTGTCCCGCCCGCCGTCACGGGCGGTGCGCGAACCGAGGCTGCCGGTCAACTGCTGGCCCGGTGCGCCGATCGCAAGGTTCAGGCTCAGGTCCACGCCCCGGTTGCGATCCTGGCCGCTGCTGTAGCTGCCCGGCCGGTCGAACAGCGACAGGCGCCAGTTGGCGTCGTTGCCGAACAGCACCGCACGCCGGCTCCAGCCCAGATCCAGCCCCATGCCCTCGACGTTGCCTTCGCTGTGCGACACCCGTGCGTTCAGCGAATTGCGCTGGTCGAGCCGGTGGTTGACCGCCAGCGACGAGTTGCTGGTCTGGCCGACGAACACGTTGCGTTGGCGCACCCGCGTGCCGTCGGGCAAGGTTTCGTACAGGTCGGTGGTGTCCAGCCAACTGCGGGTGTGGCTGAAGATCACACTGCCGGCCCCGTAGTTGAACAGGCTCTGCAGATCCAGGCCGGTGCCGTGGTCCTGGGTCCGGTAGGCGTTGGCGTACAGGCTGATGCGGTCGGCCAGCGTCCAGTCGATGGACGTGCCGTACTGCAGCTTCTCGCGGATCTGGCGTGCCGACAGCCCGAGAATCACGCGCGGGTGCGCCAGGTAGTTGACCGATGCGCCTGCCGTGACGTCGCCGCTGGCCTGCCGATCCCAGTTGCTCAGCAGTTTGCTTTCCTCGCCGGCGAACAGGTTGTAGCGCCAGCGCTCGTCGAGGTTGCGCCAGTTGCTCGGCTTGTAGACCAGTTCCTGGGTGCTGGAGGTGATCTGGCCGTCTTCGACCAGGCGCACTTCCACTTCATAGATACCGCCGGGCAAAGGCCGGGTGTCGAGGGTCTGCAGGCCGGCAGGCACCGATTGGGTGTTGATCAGCAAGCCGTCGCGGTAGATCTCCACCGATCCCTGACGGTTGGCCGTGACGTAGATCGGGTAGACGCTGGGCATCGCACTGTTGATGGCCAGACTGTCGGAGCTGCCGTACATCACACCGACCGCCGTGTCGGGGCTGGTGCCGAACGTACGGGGCTGGCGGGTCAGGCCTTCGGAGTTTGGGGTGAAATAGCCCAGGCGAAAGAAACTGCCTTGCAGTTCGCGCTGGGTGTAAAGCTCATGCACGGCGTGGTACAGCTTGTCGTCCGGGCCGCCCATGCGGGCCATCTGCATGTTGAACGTCTGGCTCCAGTTGCCCAGGCTGCCGCTGGCCTCCAGGCCCAGACGACCGCCCGTGTCCTGGCCCTGGCCGCCGTTGAGGTTGAGCTGGTTGCGCAACATCAGGCCGCTGCTGCCTTCCTCGGGCTGATCGTGGTAGCGCTTGGCTTCGAGATCGCGCTCGGCGTTGCGGGTCAGGATCGAGACCAGCGAGCTTTGCAGGTTGTAGTGCACCGCCAGCACCTGATCCGGACAAGACCCGGTGCAATCCCCCAGCGACACGCCGCCCTTGAGGTAGGCCGCCCACTTCTCCCGCTCGGCGGGGCCGTAGCGGTTCTCGCTGGTGTCGGTGAATTCAAGGAGCGTGATGCGGTCGTCGCGCGACAGCACCACCAGCGCCTCGCCCAGGGGTTGCTGATCGAGTTCGACCCTGACCGCCAGCGGCACATCAAAAAAATGCTGCTCGAAATCCGCCGGCAAACCCTTGGCTTGCGCCAGCAGACCGCGAGGTGTCGTACCCAAGGAAACGGGGGCTGCCGCCGCGCTACCGCAAAACAACAACGCAAGTGCAACCGCGATGGGTGTCATCGGGAACATGAACGCTTACTCTGATTTCGAACGGGTTGGAGTCCGGCGGGACAAACCGGTCGGTTCGTCCCGCCGAAAACGTTACTGAGCCGTCAGCGCAGATCGCCCGATCAAGGCGTGATCACAGGAGGGACAGCGTCAAACGTCATGGCGACGACACCGGTGTAATCGCCCGGCTGGAAGTTGTTGCCTTTGGCACTGATTTTCAGCGGCGCGCGGTAGTTGACATCGGATTCGGACTCACCGACCACCATTTGCGGGGTCTGGTTGAGCTCTTTATTGTTGAACTCAACTTTAAGGTCGATGACTTCGTTTCCGTAGATCAGTTGCGGAACACTTTCAAGGCTCGCATGAACCGAACCGTTGTTATTGCGTACGTCGAAGAAACCATTGACTTCGCGCATCTTGCCAGTGCTCGGCTGATAGCTCATGTCCTGATCCTTGTTGACCAAGTCGAAGTCGGTCGGAACCACATAGAAACCGTTGGTGGGAACATGGGCGACCAGACTGATCGAATGACGGGCCTCACCCGCGGCGAACGCCATGGAGGAACCCAGCGCGAGAACGGCCAGTGGAGCGGCGATTGCGAATTTCTTGAACATCATTTCAGTACCTGTCTCTATAAGGTTTTCGGTTCATTGAAAGTTGCAAAAGAACAAAAACCGTCACGAGCAGTTTTATGTTCCGCAGAACTTCCAACGCCGAACAATGTTCAAGCAATTCATCTTTGAAGTAAGCAGGCAAGTTCCCACAGTGGCGTAGCCCGTGTGCCACGGAAGCAGAAAGAAAAATACTGGAAAATTCAGAAAAACACTGAGCAACTGTAAGAGCCAGACTACACGAAGCCACTTCACAAATTAAAACCTGCGCAAACGCCTCAGGAACTTCTGTCAGACGGATACGACACTTTCAATAAATAAAGGCGAAAACGGATGTTTTAGAGAGTTAACACTAATCTCGGTTTTTTTGCCTCCGCATCCGGCTTTTTATAGAGAGACGAAAGCGCCATTTCAAACGACATTTTCGCCACCCCTCCTTGATCGACAGCCACGCCTTCGGTCGGTCGCGCTTGCAGAACCTCAAAGATATATCTTAAGTTGTATCTAAACACGACGAGAGAAAGCCCAATGAGAGACCATCATTCCCCCCACCGCGAACACGGCAACGGCCACGACGGCTTCGAAAGGCGACCCGGCCGCGAACGCGGCGGCCGCGGCCCGCGGGTGTTCGCCCCCGGCGACCTGAAACTGCTGCTGCTGGCGCTGATCGCCGACCAGCCCTGCCACGGCTATGACCTGATCCGACAGATCGAAGGCATGTTCGACGGGGCTTACAGCCCCAGCCCTGGCGTGATCTATCCGACCCTGACCTTCCTGGAGGAAAGCGAACTGATCCTGGGCGACGCCGAAGGCGGGAAAAAACGCTACAGCGTGACCGACGCCGGCCGTCAGTCCCTGAGCGATCAGGCCGTCGCCCTTGAAGGCGTGCGGGTGCGCATCGATGTCAGCAAACGCTCGCTGCGCGGCCATGACCGCCCGGCGCAGATCCACGAAGCGGTGCACAACCTGCGCCATGCCCTGCAAATGCACCACGGACGCTGGAGCCCGGAAGAGATCCACCGCGTCGCCGCCCTGCTCAACGACACCGCCAAGGCCATCGTCGACGGCCCGGCCGTTCAACCCGTCCAGGAGAAAACCGAATGACTGAAGTGACCGCGCCCGCCATCCACCGGGTCATGCACGAAATCAAACGCCGCCGCCTGCAAGTGCTGCGGGTGGTCGACCTGACCCCGCGCATGCGCCGCATCACCCTCGGTGGCCCGGAACTGGCCGGGTTCGTCAGCCTCGGCACCGACGACCATGTCAAGCTGCTGTTCCCGCAGAACGCCGAACAGGCGGCCGCGCTGGAGACCCTGGTGCTCGGCGCCGGCAAGGACGGCCCGATGCCGGAAATGCGCGACTACACCCCGCGCCGCTACGACCTCGACTCGCTGGAACTGGACATCGACTTCGTCCTGCACGGCGACGGCCCCGCCTCGACCTGGGCCGAGCAGGCCAAGCCCGGCCAGTTCCTGCACATCGGCGGCCCGCGCGGCTCGATGATCGTGCCGGACATCTTCGACAGCTACCTGTTGATCGGCGACGAAACCGCCCTGCCCGCCATCGCCCGGCGCCTGGAAGGCCTGGCCGCCAACCGCAAGGCCCTGGTGGTGGTCGAGGTGGAGAACGGCAAGGAACAGCAGACGCTGGAAAGCCCGGCGCAGGTCAACGTGATCTGGGTGCTGCGCGAAGGCGGCAAGGACAACCTGCTGGCCACCGTGCGTCAGTTGCAGGTGCCCAAGGACAATCTGTACGCCTGGGTCGCGACGGAAACCAAAGTCTCACGGCAGATCCGCCGGGTGCTGCTCGACGATCACGGGCTGGACGAGCAGTTCGTCAAGGCCGTCGGCTACTGGCGCGCCGAAGGCTCCGAAGCGGAGTGACGCCCAACGGCTGGCGATGGCGGTCTGCCTGACACATCGATGCCGGATGTGCCGTCGTCATCGCCAGCAGGCTGGCTCCCGCAGGGAGCTCGGTTGGACGCAGCATTTGCGGTCACCGCAGAACAAATGTGGGAGCCAGCCTGCTGGCGATGGCGTCAGTCCAGGCCCCGCAAGCCCCGCCCCTTCCAGCGGTCGATCCCGATCACCGCCAACGCGATCAGCACAAACCCCGCCAGAATCTCCCCGGCATTGATGAACACCTGTGGATAACCCAGCGTCGCCACATCGATGAACGGATACGCATACGCCCCCAGCAGATGCCCGCGCCACAGCGCATAGGCGAAGTACCCCAGCGGGTAGATCAGCCACAGCGGCAGGTGCTTCAGACGCAGCGTCCCCTTGGGCACGCAAAACCACCAGTACGCCAGAAACACCAAAGGCATGACGTCATGCAACAGTTCATCGGCGATGAACTGCCAACCCTGCGGATGCCACAGGTGACGCAGCAGAAGGCTGTAGGCGAGCCCCACCACCGCGATGCTCACCGCCACCGCACCGCACACGGACGGTTGCAGGAACCAGCGCCGGGCGGCGGACTCGCGGCGGGTCACCGCGCAGGTCAGCACCGTCGCCGCCAGGGTGTTGGTGAGGATCGTGAAGTAACTGAAGTAGCTCACCATACCGCCCAGCAGGCTGGCGCCGACGCTCCAGCGCGCGAACAGGATCAGGTACAGCTGAATGCCCAGGCCGCCCCAGCCGAGCACGGCCGCCAGGGTGACCCACCGTCGCCGCAGCACGGCGTCCATGTCAGAGCGGGCGCTTGGTGCGCATCAGCTTCACGTACAGGCGCTCGACCTTTTCCCGGGCCCACGGGGTCTTGCGCAGGAAGGTCAGGCTCGACTTGATGCTCGGATCGCTCTTGAAGCAGCGGATGTCGATGCGCTCGGCCAGCCCCGACCATTCGTAATGGGCCACCAGCGCGGTGAGGATCTGTTCGAGGGTCACGCCGTGCAGCGGATCGGGGTTGTGTTCGTTCATGCCGGGCCTTTGGGCGAAGTGAAGACGCAGAAGCCGCGCACCTTAGCCGAGGGCTCGGGCTGGGGGAAGCGCGGCTTCCTTAAATGTAGGTGATGCGCCACCGGCCGGGCGCCCTTAGCGGACTGTTACCGAATCCGAAATGATCCATGTCAGCAAAAGCGCTTTGTGTTTTTGTAACAGGACATTATCCTGCCGCCCGGCCGCTGAATCGCTTCACTGCCTGCGACATATCGTAGCGGCCCCTCCAATCCCCAAAAACGATCAAGAAAGACCTCTTCATGCCTGATTTTCCGCCCCTCAGAGACAGCGCTGTCCCAACCCTCCGCCTGCTCGGCGGCTGCACCGCCCTGGGCCTTGCCACCTGCGCCCAGGCCGCTCCGGCCTTCGACAGTGACTCGCCGTGGATGCTCGGCGACTGGAACGGCACCCGCAGCGAACTCGCGCAGAAGGGCTACGACTTCAAGCTCGACTACACCGGGGAGATGGGCAGCAACCTGCACGGCGGCTACGACCACGACCGCACTGCGCGCTACAGCGACCAGTTCGCCCTCGGCACCCACCTGGACCTACAAAAGATCCTCGGCTGGGACGACGCGGAATTTCAGCTGACGATCACCAAGCGCAGCGGCAACAACATCAGCAACGACCGCATCAACGACCCGCGCGTGGGCGGCTTCACCTCGGCCCAGGAAGTCTGGGGCCGGGGCCAGACCACCCGCCTGACGCAGATGTGGTATCAGCAGAAGTTCTTCGACCGCAAGCTCGACATCAAGGTCGGCCGCTTCGGCGAGGGCGAAGACTTCAACAGCTTCCCCTGCGACTTCCAGAACCTGGCGTTCTGCGGCTCCCAGGTCGGCAACTGGGTGGGCGGCATCTGGTACAACTGGCCGGTCAGCCAGTGGGCGCTGCGGGTCAAGTATCACCTGACGCCGGAGCTGTACGCCCAGGTGGGTGCCTATGAGCAGAACCCGTCGAACCTGGACCGCGGCAACGGCTTCAAGCTCAGCGGCAGCGGCACCCAGGGCGCCGTGCTGCCGGTGGAACTGGTGTGGACGCCGAAGCTGGCGGGCCTGCCGGGCGAATACCGCGCCGGCTACTACTACAGCAGCGCCAACGCCACCGACGCCTACAAGGACCGCAACGGCCAGCCGGCGGCCCTGAGCGGCGAGGCCTACCGCAGCGCCTCCAGCAAGCACGGCGTGTGGTTCGGCGCGCAGCAGCAGGTCACCAGCGTCGCCAGCGACAACAGCCGTGGCCTGAGCCTGTTCGCCAACGCCACGATGCACGACAAGAAAACCAACGCCATCGACAACTACGTGCAGGCCGGCCTGGTCTACAAAGGCTTGTTCGACGCCCGCGCCAAGGACGACATCGGCTTCGCCCTGGCCCGCGTGCACGTCAACCCGGCCTACCGCAAGAACGCCGAGGCCAGCAACCAGGCCCGCGCCGTCTACGACTACGACGACCCGTCGTTCCTGCCGCCCCAGGACACCGAATACAGCGCCGAACTCTATTACGGCGTGCACCTGGCGAACTGGCTGACCGTGCGCCCGAACCTGCAGTACATCCGCCACCCCGGTGGCGTGGACAAGGTCGACGACGCGCTGATCGGCGGGATCAAGATCCAGTCGTCGTTCTGAGGAACACGCAAAGAACCTGTGGAAGCCGTCCTCGCTGACGCCATCGCCAGCAGGCCGATCCCTGCAGGAACAGGCATCACCCCGACAGATTTATCTGAACCATGCCCGCGCCGGATCGTCATCTACAGTGACTACAGCGCGGGTCTCTTTGAAACGTCACGGAGAATCACACTATGAGCACTGAAGGTGCCTCGAGTCGAAGCCGTCTGCTGCCGAGCCTGCTCGGCATTCTGCTTCTGTTGATGGGCCTGGCCATGCTGGCCGGGGGGATCAAGCTGAGCCTGCTCGGCGGTTCGCTGTACTACCTGCTGGCGGGCCTCGGCATCGCGGTCACCGGCATCCTGCTGCTGCGCGCCCGCCGCGCGGCGCTGGGCCTGTACGCCGTGGTGCTGCTGGCCAGCACCGCGTGGGCCCTGTGGGAAGTCGGCCTGGACTGGTGGCAACTGGTGCCGCGCCTGGCGCTGTGGTTCGCCCTCGGCGTGGTCATGCTGCTGCCGTGGTTCCGCCGTCCGCTGCTGCTGGATGGCCCTGCTCCGCTGGGCACCGGTGCCCTGAGCGTGGCCGTCGTCCTGGCCGGCGCCAGCGCCGTGGCCAGCCAGTTCACCCACCCGGGCGAAACCTTGGGCGAGCTGGGCCGCGACACCGCCGACATGACCAGCACCGCGCCGCAGATGCCTGAAGGCGACTGGCAGGCCTACGGCCGCAGCGAGTTCGGCGACCGCTATTCGCCGCTCAAGCAGATCACCCCGGCCAACGTCGGCAAGCTGCAGGAAGCCTGGCGCATCCGCACCGGCGACCTGCCGACCGCCGACGATCCGGTGGAACTGACCAACGAAAACACCCCGCTCAAGGCCAACGGCATGCTCTATGCCTGCACCGCCCACAGCAAGGTGCTGGCGCTGGATCCGGACACCGGCAAGGAAATCTGGCGTTTCGACCCGCAGATCAAGAGCCCGGTGGGCTTCAAAGGCTTCGCCCACATGACTTGCCGCGGCGTGTCGTACTACGACGAAGCCGCCTACGCCAAGGCTGACGGCGCAGCGTCCGCCGTCATCTCCGAGGCCGGCAAGGCCGTTGCCCAGGCCTGCCCGCGCCGCCTGTACCTGCCGACCGCCGACGCCCGCCTGATCGCCCTCAACGCCGACACCGGCAAGGTCTGCGAAGGCTTCGGCAAAAACGGCGTGGTCGACCTGACCCAGGGCATCGGCCCGTTCACCCCGGGCGGCTACTACGCCACCTCGCCGGCCGCGATCTCTCGCGATCTGGTGATCATGGGCGGTCACGTCACCGACAACGAATCGACCAACGAGCCGTCCGGCGTGATCCGCGCCTACGACGTGCGCGACGGCCACCTGGTGTGGAACTGGGACAGCAACAACCCGGACGCCACCGAACCGCTGGCGCCGGGCCAGACCTACAGCCGCAACTCGGCCAACATGTGGTCGCTGGCCAGCGTCGACGAGAAGCTCGGCATGGTCTACCTGCCGCTGGGCAACCAGACCCCTGACCAGTGGGGCGCCGACCGCACCCCGGGCGCCGAGAAGTTCAGTGCCGGCGTCGTCGCGCTGGACCTGGCCACCGGCAAGGTGCGCTGGAACTACCAGTTCACCCACCACGACCTGTGGGACATGGACGTCGGCAGCCAGCCGACCCTGCTGGACATGAAAACCGCCGACGGCGTGAAACCTGCGCTGATCGCCCCGACCAAGCAAGGCAGCCTGTACGTCCTCGACCGCCGCGACGGCACGCCGATCATCCCGATCCGCGAAATCCCGGTGCCGCAGGGCGCCGTGAAGGGTGACCGCACCGCGCCGACCCAGGCCCGTTCGGACCTGAACCTGCTGGCCCCGGAACTCACCGAAAAAGCCATGTGGGGCGCCAGCCCGTTCGACCAGATGCTGTGCCGCATCCAGTTCAAGGAACTGCGCTACGAAGGCCAGTACACCCCGCCGTCCGAGCAAGGCAGCCTGGTGTATCCGGGCAACGTGGGCGTGTTCAACTGGGGCGGCGTCTCGGTGGATCCGGTTCGCCAGATGCTGTTCACCAGCCCGAACTACATGGCCTTCGTCTCGAAGATGGTGCCGCGCGCCCAAGTCGCCGCCGGCAGCAAGCGCGAAAGCGAGACCGCCGGCGTGCAGCCGAACACCGGCGCACCGTACGCCGTGATCATGCACCCGTTCATGTCGCCGTTCGGCGTACCGTGCCAGGCCCCGGCCTGGGGCTACGTGGCCGGCATCGACCTGACCACCGGCAAAGTCGTGTGGAAACGCAAGAACGGCACCAGCCGCGACAGCTCGCCGCTGCCGATCGGCCTGACCCTGGGCGTGCCGAGCATGGGCGGCTCGATCGTCACCGCCGGCGGCGTCGGCTTCCTCAGCGGCACCCTGGACCAGTACCTGCGCGCCTACGACGTCAACACCGGCAAGGAACTGTGGAAATCCCGCCTGCCGGCCGGCGGCCAGGCCACCCCGATGACCTACACCGGCAAGGACGGCAAGCAATACGTCCTGCTGGTGGTCGGCGGCCACGGCTCGCTGGGCACCAAGATGGGTGACTATGTGATTGCCTACAAACTGTCCGAATAAGCGTCAGCGGCAATAAGGAAAAGGCGATGCCCGGTGTGGGCATCGCCTTTTTTGTTGGCGGCGGAACACTGCAAGCCTTTTGGGAGTGGGTGTGCCAGGTAGGGATTGGTCGGCTGCCAGGCCGTCATCGCCAGCAGGCTGGCTCCCACAGAAGATTGAGGTGGTCTGGGAGGGATTGGTCGGCTGGTAGGCCGTCATCGCTGGCAAGGCGAGTCGTCGCACCGCAGCTCCCACAGGGAATTGTGTCGGGCAGTCAGAAACAGGTCGGCTGTCAGGCCGCCATCGCGCGCCTCTCAAAAGGCCGAGTGTCAGCTCGCCTAGCGTTTGATCTTGATCTGCCGGCCCCTTCGGAAGGCTGAGCGGAGGGGTTCATCCGGGGGTGGGCGCGCAGCGCCGTTTGGCGCAGCCAAACACATCGCAAGGAGGTGCAGCGAAGCAAACCGTAGCCGATGCCCCCGGATGAATCTCGGAGCGAGGGGA